>NC_019792.1:3094178-3788356 GCF_000230715.2 Natronobacterium gregoryi SP2 | reverse complement strand
GGATGTAACGGCGAGAGGGTGGGTGGGGTTCGATCGAAAAGGCGATTTTCCCGATTTCGGTAGCTATACGAAGCTGATTTTCACCCGCGACGGTGGTGTGTTGTCGATCAAACCCCCCACACTCACTAGTAGTCTTACAAACGCGACGGTGGTGTGTGTCCTCGGCCGAGAGAACCGAAACCGGTAACCGCTCTCTCGCATCCAGTTCGAACAGATGAGCGACACGCCGTCCGAGAACCGTCGAACGCAAGCGGTTGCCGTCGTCGACCCCCAATCGCCGGGCAACGTCGGGACGATCGCTCGAGCGATGAAGAACTTCGGGTTCGAAGACCTGCTGTTGATCGATCCGCCCGAGCTCGATCCCGATGGTGAAGCCTATGGGTTTGCCGGGCACGCTCGAGAAGATATCCTCCCGAACGCGACCGAGATCACGTTCGAAGAACTCGTCTCGGAGTATCACACGATCGGCTGTACCGCGGTCACGAACGAGGACGATCGGAGTCACGTTCGGTTTCCGTTCTCGACGCCGGCGGAACTCGCCGATCGGTTGCCGGCGGTCGACGCACCGACTGCACTCGTCTTCGGACGCGAACGAGTCGGTTTGACCAACGAGGAACTCGCCGATATCGACGAGATTTGCTCGATTCCCGCTAGCGCGGAGTATCCCGTACTCAATCTCGGCCAGGCTGCAACCGTCACCCTCTACGAACTCCGGACACTGACTCTCGCCGACGAAGACACTCAACTTCCAGACATCGAACGCGTCCGAGCACCCGAACAGACGATCGACCGACTCTACGACCAGTGGGCCGATCTACTCGAGGAGATCAACCACCCCGACGAGAAACGCGAGAAGACGATGCGACTGCTTCGGCGGGTGTACGGCCGGGCCGATCTGACGGCCCGCGAGGCCAATACGCTCCTCGGATTGCTCCGACGGGCGACCGAACGTCCGGAACCGAACCAGGAAGACGCCTGACATCGAGAGAAAACGAGGGGCGAGACGATCTCGAGAGAGGTTCTGCTCCCCTGGTTTCTCCGTTTCGTCGTGGCTCTCTTAGTAACTGCTCTAGTTCTATTCTAGTCTAGTTTACAGACGTATCTAGTTCCAGTCTTAACAGATTCGTCTAGTCCCATCCCAAGTCTACTCTGGCTAGTGCGCTCTACTCTTGATCGAGAATCGTGATCGGTTTGGGCTAACTCTCAACTAGTCGGTCCACGCTTGGGACGCTACTAGTACCGTCCCAACCGTCGACTGACGGGTCGAATCGGGCCACACCGCCAGATTCGACCCATCAGTTCAGGCTTGGCCCGCCACTAGTTACAGTCTACTCTAGTCTATTCAGACTTAGTAGTTTCGTGACTGCTACTGGTACGAACAACTAGAAATCGTTCACAAACAGTGTGAACGACCTGAAAGACCACTACAGTGATGGGGGTCTGCTCTCGACAATCAGTCGATGACTGTTATCGATCGACGAACTGCCCTGTCTCTTCTCGGTGCAAGCGTAGCAACGGTGTCGCTCGCCGGCTGTTCCGACTCGAGCGAGCAACCGGAGTCGGAAGACGAACCCGAAGAAAGAACGGACGGCGAGACGACGGTCGACGACGGCTCCCTTCCGTCGTACGCCGGAGTCCTTCCCGAGAGAGACGGCTCCGAGTACCTGTACGGGACGATCGACCTCGAGACGATGAACGTCTTGCTGGACGCCGACGATGCGGGTGACGTCGAGGAGCCCACCGATCCGCTGATCGGTAACCTCGTCGTCGTCGCGTTACACTGCGTGTTCGGACTCACACTCCTCACGAACTCTCCGAGTTACGACGCCTTCGTCGAGCACAACCGGACGACCGACGGCCAGGAGACGTTCGTCTTCGTCGACGGCGTCTACGTTCTTGTCGGCGATTACGACGTCGACGGCTTCACCGACGCTCTCGAGGAGTGGGGGTACGAGTCCGAATCGACGGCAGACGAGTACGCCGTCTACGAGTTCCCGGAGACCGACGAAGTCGTGGGTGTAACCGACGACGCGTACGTCTTCTCCTACAGCGGATCGGACCTGGAGACCGACGACGAGTTCGACGCCGCCGAGGCCGTCGAACGGACCGTCGCAACGGCCGCCGGCGACCGCAACGCCGCATCCTCGGGAAACGACGAGTTCGCACGACTCCTTCGGACCGGCGATATTGCCGGGATCACGCTTGGACTGTCTACCACCGACGGCGAGTTCGACGAGGAGACGCTCGAGAGTCCTGCCGAGGCTGACACTCTGACGTTCTCTTTCGACGGGTTCACGGGTGCAAGAGGTGCCTACCAGCAACTCTCGATGCTCGAGGACGGCGACGCGGTGGCGCGAACGACCGTCATCTACGCTGACGAGCAGCGGGTCGACGAGAACCGCCTCGAGACGGCGTTTGGAACGGAGGCTGACTCGTTCGAGGTCGTTCGTGACGGCGCAACCGTCGCACTCGAGGGCGAGTACAGCGGTGATCTCGTCGAGGAGTAACGACTACTGGTCTGGTAGCGTCGAAACGAACGACTGACCTCGCGACTCTGTCTGCCGACCGTCCTACTGTACCGTGGGTGTGTCTGCTTTCATTTTTCGAGACTCCGCCTCTCGAGAGACGAACCGTCCGCTCCCGTCGACTGTCCCCAGCCAGCCACACTCCCGACAGATGAACAGTCCCTGCCCGTCGACCAGCGAGGCGCCACAGTCGGGGCAGAATCCATCGTTCTCGCCTGTCGCCTCGGTGGGTGGTTTACCGAGTGGCGTCGGCACCTCGCCCGTTCGGAGGGCGGCGATTGCCTCGTCGGTCGTATAGGTCTCCTCGCCTTCGGAGTGGGGAAAGACACCGATCAGTTCGTCGTCGTGGTAAATCTCGAGACAGAGAAGCGGCGTCACCAGCAACTCACGTGTCTCGCCGGTCACTGGGGAGGTCCTGGTTCGTTCCCGGAACGGTGGGCGAACGCTCACGCCGCGTTGGTCTGCCCACGACCGGAAGCGCTCGTAGGTCTCGAGGACTTCCTGGTGGGGGCTGTTCTCCGACCGTGTGACCTCTTTCGGCCAACTCCGGAGCAACAGGTCGTCGATTTGTGTCTCTGATTCACACGCCTGTAGGGTCTCGACCTGGCTGTCCATCGGCTCCAGCAGCAGAGGTGTACGGACGTGACAGACGGTCGTGAGTGGCGCTCCGGTCATCGTTCGAATCGGCCACGTTCTCGTTGATAAACCTTAGTGGGGACCGTGCTAGCAACGACCAAGTAGTCGATTCAGGGGCAGTGCGGACAGTCTTGGGCCTTCACGACGGACCACTAGGGAGCGTCGACGCCGATTCGGATCGGTGGTCGTCCGACCGTCCACGTTCGACTAATGTGACAGCTGTGTCCTTTCGCACCAGTCGAACCGGGGGAAACCCGTCCGAGTTGCTGGCGAGCTACCAGCCCAACCGCTTGAGCTCGCGGATGCGTCGGAAGTGACGGACAACAAACCGTCTCAGTCCGACTCGGACTCCGTCTCCGTCGTCGTTCCACCGTCTGTTTTCGCTGCCGCGTGATTGCTCGAGGTTGCCGGGGTGTGTGGCCGGTCCGTTCGGTGTGTCGTCAAGTGTGGGCGGAGAAGTTGGCGGATCGCGTTGCGTTTGATGAGCACGAAGCCGACGAGGATCGTCATCAGCCCGACGATGGTCAACGAGTCGACGACAGAGCCGAGCACGAGCCAGCTCACGCCGATCGCGACCGCGGGTTCGGCGTAACCGACGAGGTTGACCTGGATCGCCCCGCTGCGGTCGAGCAGTTGGAAGTACAGCAGGAAGGCGAAGACGCCGGAGACGAAGGTGAGGTAGGCATACGAGAGGATTGCCGTCGACGTCAACTCGATGGTGGCTACTGATTCGCCCCGCAGTCCGGCCCACCCGAGCAACACGCCGGCACCGAGCAACATCGCCCAGGCCTGTAGCGTCTCGATCGGGAGATTCGAGTCGATCGGTCTGACGAGGACACCCCCGAGCGCGAACGCGATTGCCGAGGCGAAGACGATCGCGGCTCCGTAGGTCATTTCGCCGCCGAGTGCTCCTGGTGACGGCTGGACGACCATGACGACGCCGACGAGTCCCAGCATGAAGCCGACGATCCCGACCGGTCCCAGCCGCTTTTCTGAAAACAGGAGGCTGGCGAAGACGACCGTGAGGATCGGAGCCGTGCTGACGACCGTCGCGGCGACGGCACCCGAGACGTACAACTCGCCGATGTACAACAGCCCGTGGTAGAGGGCGATGACGAACACGCCGGCGACGCTGACTGCAAGCCACTCGCCAAACGTGGTGGGCCACGTTTTGTCGGTCACGACGGCTGCATAGCCGAGGACGACCACACCTGCCAGCGCGTAGCGAAGCCCGGCAAACAGCAGCGGTGGGACGTACTCGAGGCCGACTTCGATTGCAACGAACGAACTCCCCCAACAGAGCGCCAGTATCGAAAAGAGCACCCCATCTCGGTACGTGTCTGGAATAGACCCGAGTAAAGTCATGTATAGTTCACAATTGCCGCATCTATTTAGTACTTTCTACAATAGAAGGGCGAGATAGTTGAGTGAGATCTGTGAAAACTGACTGTAGTCGAACTCAGTTCAATAAAAATGGCCGTGGTTGTAGTAATGGGCAAGACTATATGTCGAGAACTATTTATTCCGGTCTATCGTGACCGTCAACGCATGGACGAACGCGACGTACGGTTGTTGAAAGCTATCTCGGAACTCGAGACTGGAAGCCCAGAACGCCTCCACGAGGAGACCGATATTCCTGTCTCGACGATTCATTATCGGCTTTCGAATCTCCGCGAGGAGGGGGTCATCACGAACGACCGCTACGACTTCGACCTCGAGAAGCTCGGTCTCGGCGTGACAGTCCTCGTGGAAGTCCACGCGGATTACCGAGGTTCTTACGAGGAGTTTGCGGACCGGTTGTTGACGATCGAGGGCGTCACGAATGTCTACTTCACTATGGGCGAGACCGACTTCATCGTCGTCGCCCGACTGAGCAGCAGCGAGACCGTCGAACGCCTCATCGCCGACTTCGAGCAACTCGAGGGCGTCGACCGAACCGACTCGACGTTCGTGATCTCGGCGATCGAGGAGCGTGATGCACTGCAGAGTTACGAACTGGAAACGCTACTCGAGGAACTGGTCGACGAGTAGCGGGTACTCGAGTCGACGGCTTTGGTCTGGTCCGGTTACGGAAATCGAGGAGAAAGCGCCGCCCTTCAGCGCGGGTGGATGTTGAGGAACGAGGCTGTCGGACCGCTCTCCGCACGCGACGACTACTCGGGCACTGTCTCGGCCGTCCGACCGGTGTCGGCCGTCGAGACCAGCCAACTATTTGTTTTCGTACCGAAAACGATACGAACGAGACCGTCATGATCGACAGCCTCGTCGTCTTCGTCGTCAGCCTCCTAATCGGCGCGCTCGGTATCCACGTCGGCGCGTGGCTCATCGCCGACGTCAGTGACTACACATACGCCGTGTTCACGGCACTGCTCGGTGCGATCGTCTGGGGTGTCGTCGGCTTCTTCTTCGGCTGGGTCCCGCTTCTCGGGCCGGCGATCGTCCTGCTTGCCTATCTCGCGGTCGTCAAACGCCGGTACCCGGGCGGCTGGATCGACGCTGCGGGGATCACGCTGGTCGCGTGGATCGCCGTCCTCGTCGTGTTGTACGTCCTGGCAACCGCGGAGCTGACGACGTACGACGCCATCGGGGTCCCCGGAACGTGATCGTGCCCGGTGTGCCCGAACGGGGAAACTACACGTAGAACCTCGAGACACGTAGAACCTCGAGCGACGAACGGATCAGGCCCGCTTCTGGATCTCCTCGCGTAGCAACTCGCTGACGAGGTCGCCGTCTGCCTTTCCACGGAGGGCACCCATACACTCGCCCATGAGGCCGGAGAACGCCTGCATTCCCTCTTCCTCGACCTGCTGTTCGTTTCGTTCGACGACCTCGGCGACGGCCTCCTGGACTTCGCTCTCGTCTGCGCCGCCGAGTCCTTCTTCTTCTGCTGCTTCTGCCGGGGTTCGGTCGGGCTCTTCGGCCAGCGCGGTCAGCAGGTCCGGCACGCCTTCGTTTGGCAACTCGCCGTCTTCGACCAGTTCGAGCACGCCGCGAAGATGTTCGTCTCCGAGGACCTCGACTGACACGTCGTCCCGGCGGAGTTCGGTCAGGGTCGACTCGAGGGTCGACGCCGCAAGCGTCGGATCGACGCCGTCGACGACGACGTCCTCGAACAGCGGCATGTGTTTGCCGTACGCAACCTGTTCGGCCAGCCCTTCCCCGAGGTCGTACTCGTCCTGGTAGCGCTCGACCTTCTCGGTCAGCAGTTCAGGTTCGGGCACGTCGCTCGGGTCGGGCTCGACCGGCGGCACGTCCGTCTCGGGATACATCCGCGCCGCCCCGGGCAGCGGACGCAGGTAGCGGGTCGTCCCGTCGTCGTTCGCACCGCGGGTCTCCTCGGGAACGCCCTCGAGGGCAGTCTCGGCGCGTTCGACGACGGCCTCGATCGCTGTCTCGGCCGTATCGGTGTCGTCGGCGACGATAGCGACGGCGTCGTCGGGACCAGCACCGACTGCCTCGCGCAGGGCATCGACTTCGTGCTCGGTGACGCCGTAAGCCGGCAGTTCGTCGGTGTGGAAAATCCCGCCGGCACCGTGGCGCTTGGCGTGATCGGAGAACTCCGTCCCGAGGCGGCGGTCGGGTACGATCTCGTGGCCGACGAGACCGTCGAACCCGCACAGTGGGACAGCCATCACGGAGCCGCCCGAACTCAGCGCGCCCTCGATGACGCCGCTTTCTGTCCCTTCGAACACGTCAGTCACGTCCTGAGAGTCTCCGACGCTTGCCTCGCGATTACGAAGCTCGTCCGCGATCTCGACCAGTTCGACCTGCCGAGCGACCTCGTTACGAACGATGTCGTCGATGTCGTCTAAACTCTGGACTCCTTTGATCTCGACGCGAGCCCCCGCCTCGATCGAGACGTTGACGTCCTGGCGGATCGTCCCGAGGCCGCGTTTGACTTTCCCCGTCGAGCGAAGCAGCATGCCGATCCGCTCGGCGGCCTCGAGCGCCTGTTCGGGCGTCGAGATGTCGGGTTTCGTGCCGATCTCGACCAAGGGAATACCGAGCCGGTCGAGACTGTAGCGCACCCCGTCGTCGGTCTCTGCGACCCGCTGGGCGCTTTCCTCCTCGAGCATGAGGTCTTCGACGCCGACCGCGCCGTCGCTCGTCTCGATCTCGCCGTCGGTTGCGACCAGCGTCGAGCGCTGGAAGCCAGAGGTGTTCGAGCCGTCGACGACGATCTTTCGCATGACGTGAGCCTGGTCGACCGGCTCCATCTCCAGCAGTTGGGCAATCTCGAGGACGGCCTCTAGAGCCTCCTCGTCGAGTTCCTGCGGTGGCTCGTCGTCTTCCTCGACGAGACAAGTCGAGTCGTACGCGAGATACTCGAACTCGCGGTCGACCTTGCTCTCCTCTAAGGCGGCCTCGTCGATCTCGCCGAGTTCGCTCCGGGTGGGATGCAGATAGCGGGTGAACGTTCGCTCGGCCTCCTCGGGTTCGCGAAGTTCGGTCGGACACTGGCAGAACAGTTTCGTCGCCGTCTCGAGTTGCTGGTGGATCTCCAGCCCGGCGACGAGTCCGAGCTCGTCGTAGTCGTACTCGCTCGCAGTCATTGGCGTCCACTCGGTGACGGAGGGGTAAAAAACCGTTCAGTTTGCCGTTGTGGTTCCACGGTCGAAACTCGATCGCCGACGCGGTCAGTCGGTCGACAGCGGCGAGTTCGGACTGGTTCGAACGGACTCTGACTCCGATTCGGCGAGGCCCGGAGTTACACCGGCTTCGTCGCGGTCGCTGCCACTCTCGTCGCCATCCAGGACACACTGGACGGCCTCGAGTACCGTCTCCGGAGACGTCTCGAGCGCTCGGCGACGGAGTCGATCGTACCGAGCCCGTGCCGTCTCTCCGGCGAAGAGTCGGCCTTCCAGGGGCTGACGATCGGTGACGACCAGCGGCGACGCCGATTCGAGGGCCGCCAGGACACACTCGTTGCCAGAACTGACAACGGGATCGGCGAGTATGGTCACGTCGGCGTCGCCGACGGCGTCCTCGAGTGCCCGTCGCTGTGAATCGGAAAGCGGTGTGTGCGGGTCGACCGTGATCGTTTCGGCCTCGAGTCGCGCTGCGGTCTCGGTTACGACGCCGTGGGTGACTGGCCCAGCAGAAATCGAGAGGTCGGCAGCTGCGAGTCGGGCGAGCGTCCCTGCAGCGGTCGTTCCCGTCCCGACGACGTGGGCGTGCGTCTCCCGGCCGCCGTCGTGCTCGAGGCGGACCGTCTCGGCCCGATCGCCGTTCCGATCGGCCGCTTCGTGGGAGTCGACGGCGGAATCCACCGCGTTCGGCAGCGCAGTCACGGTCTCCGTCCCCGTCACCGGGTTCGGAACGACCGTCGCGTTCGCGTCGAACGCGTCCGCGAGTGCCTCTCTCGTGAGCACCGCCGACGGTGGACCGACGGCCCTGACGCCACCGTCGGCGAGCATGACGAGTCGATCACAGTAGCGTGCCGCGAGGTCGAGGTCGTGGATCGCCGCGACTGCCGTCCGGCCGTCGGCGACCAGTTCCCGGACCAACTCGAGCGTCTCGATCGCGTGGTTGATATCGAGGCTTGCGGTCGGCTCGTCGAGAAGCAGTGCAGGCGTCTCCTGGGCGATCGCCCGCGCCATGACGACTCGCTGGCGCTGGCCACCGCTTACCTCGTCGATCGGCCGGTCGGCGAAGTCGGCTGTTCGCGTCCGCTCGAGGGCTTGCTCGACTATCTCCCGATCGTCCCGCGACGGCGGTGAGAACCGCGAGCGGTGTGGGTGTCTTCCCATCTCGACGACATCCGCGACGGGAAACGAAAACGAGAGTGTCGTGTCCTGCGGAACGACTGCGACGAGGCGACTCGAGGCTTTCGAGGAGACAGCCTGAAGATCGACGCCGTCGACGCTCACCGAGCCGGAGTCGGGCTCGAGTGTCCCGCTTATGGTCCGCAATAGCGTCGTCTTCCCGGCACCGTTTGGCCCGACGAGCCCGACGAACTCGCCAGGGTCGACGGTCACGGAGACGTCTTCCAGCACCGAAATGTCGCCGAACGAAACCGAGACGCTGTCGACGGCGATCGGCGCGGGCTCAAGCGTTCGGGCGTCGGTCGACGGCGTCTCTGTCATAGTTCGTGTACCTCTCGCTTGGTGAGCAGGTAGAGGAAAAACGGCGCGCCGAGAACGGCCGTCACGATGCCGACTGGGACGATAGGCGTCCCGACCTCGAGGCCGAAGGGGAACGCAAGCGAGTCCAGTCGGGCGATCGTATCTGCTGCGACGAGGAACGAGGCACCAGCGAGGGCGCTGGTCGGCAACAGGATTCGGTGGTCGGGACCGACGATCAGGCGCAGTATGTGGGGCACGATGAGGCCGACGAAGCCGATGACGCCGGCGACGGCGACGCCGGCGGCCGTGACGATGCTCGCCACTGCGAGCAAGAGGAGTTTGGTTCGCTCGACGTCGACTCCGAGGTGGTGGGCGTCTTCCTCGCCGAGAAGCAAGACGTTCATCTCTCGCGTGTACGCACAGAGCACGGACACGCCGAGAATCGTGACTGGGAGGGCGAACGTGACGTCGCTCCAGCTACTTCGATGAAGGTGGCCCATCATCCAGACGACGGCCTCCCGCAGGTTCTCGCCGCTGTGGACCAGCATGTACGATATCAAGGCACCGAGAAACGCCTGGATGGCGACGCCAGCGAGCAATAGGGTAGCGACTGGAGTCCGTCCACCTTCGGTCGCGATAGCGTAGACGAGAAACGCGGTCCCAACTGCACCGATGAACGCAGGGACGTGCACGCTCGAGAACGGCACCACTGTCGGAAACGCGATGGCCGCGACTGCACCGGCTGCAGCGCCTGTCGAGACGCCGATTATCGACGGATCTGCGAGTGGATTCCTGAAAAAGCCTTGCATCACGGTACCGGCGGCCGCGAGCGCGAAGCCGACGACGGCCGCGAGCGCGATCCGTGGCAGTCGTACGTCGGCGACGATCGTCTGGTGGGCCGACGGCACGTCGTAGGCGACGACGCCGGTAAGGTTGAGTACTGCTTTCGACACGGTGACCGGGTCGATTCGAACGGGGCCGAGCATGGCGCTGGCTACGACAGTCCCGACGAGTAACACCGAAAGCGCCACACACCACGCGACGAGCCGTCCGGAAAGTCGCACGTCTGAAATCTCGATTTCATTAGTCAAATATTTGTTGGGGTCGCGCGTGTGTCCCGTCGATGCGAACGTCACTGACCGTCATCGTCGCAGTATCGATCGCCCTCGCGTTTACAGCCGCCCCGGCCGCGGGAGCAGGCGTCGCAGCCGGTGCAAGCTCGAGCGCGGGCGACGCCACGGCAGGGTCGCTGGCCGCCCTCGGCGCACAGGAAGCGCCAGGTTGCGAGTTCCCGTTCGAAGAGACCGACGCGACAGGTGAGACCGTCACCGTCGAGGAAGAACCCGACGACGTCGTCGCCCTCCAACCGAGCGACGCCCAGTCGGTGTTCGAGATCGGCGGCGAAGACAAACTCGTCGGCATGCCGGTCGGCCAGTACACCGACTACCTCGAGCCCGACGAGAACCTCGACATCAGCGAGGACGACGACCTGACGCCGATCACCGAAGCGGTCGTCGACCGTGAACCCGACGTCGTGCTCGCAGGCAACACTCTCGAGGACGACGACGTGGTCGACCAGCTCCGGAACGCCGGCCTGACCGTCTTCGTTTTCCCGACAGAAGACTCACTCGACGGCGTCGAGGAGAACGTCCGGCTCACCGGCGAAATCGTCGGCGAGTGCGACGGCGCTGCAGCGACGATCGACTGGATGGACGACACCCTCGAAGAGATCGACGAGGCGCTCGCGGACGAAGACCGCCCGCTCGCGTACTACGCGATGGGTGACGGATACACCGCTGGTGAGGGCTCGTTCTCCCACGAGATTCTGACGACTGCCGGCCTCGAGAACCTCGGTGCCGAGGTCGGTATCGAAGGCTGGGATATGGTCGACGCCGAGCAGGTTGTCGAACAGGACCCAGACTGGATCGTCTACGGCGAAACCTGGGGCGAGCCACCAGTCGGCGATGGCGTGATGGCGACCTCAGCCTACGAAGACGAACAGTTCGTCGCGGTCAACGACCACTACATGAGCCAGCCTGCACCGCTGGTCGTCGTCGCGATCGCGGGCATCGTCGAAGACGTTCATCCGAATGCCTACGAGGAGTCCGGTCTCGCGGACGACGAACGAATCGACCACTACGGCGACATGCCTGCAGGTGCACTCGATGCAGGCGACGGCGATGACGCGGGCGCTGACGGCACAGATACCGGTGAGGCCGACGACGACTCGATCCCCGGATTCGCCGCCTCTACGGCACTGGTGGCCGTACTGCTGACGTCGCTCGCGGTCGTCCGCTCGAGAGAGAAAGAGTAACGGGCCGGAACGGCAGCCGCTTCTTTTCGACTCGACGCGAGGTCGTCACAGCGAACAGCCGGCCGCCGCGACGGCGTCGGTGACCGACGACCACACAATTGACGTAGCGAACCGTCAGTCGGTGGCGTTACCGACTGTAGAGCCACTTGCGTAGTCTCCCGTCCGCGCTGGCAAACTTCGACCACAGGAGCAATGCAGGCGGTAGTGCTACGACGGATGCCACGAACGAATAGAACACGCTCGATGCCATCAGCATGCCAAAGTCGCCGAGGACGGGAGTGATTGCGAGTGCGAGCGCACCAGTCCCAAGCGACGTGGTGAGCATACTCCCGGTAAGCGCACCGCCGGTTCCGGACAACGTGGTCGTGAGTGGGTCGACAGGGTCGTCGCCGACGTCGTACTCGTCGATGAACCGCGCAGTCGTGTGGACAGTGTAGGCGATTCCGAGACCGATCGAAATAGCCAGAATAGTCGCTGTCAACGCGTTCAACGGCATTCCAAGGAACCGCATCGTCCCGATGAGAAACGCCACCGCGATTGCAATCGGGAACAGGTTCACGACACCGAGCAGCGGCCGTCCTTCGAGTATCGTATAGATCATCACGAGGAAGACCGCAGAGAGCCCGAGAGCGAGGAGCAATCCCTGGATTGCCGAGTCGAAGATCATCTCCGTAATTGCGTCGAAGATGACGATATCTCCGGTTGCCGTCGCCGAGTAGCGGAACTCGTCGGCGAATGCGGCCCCGTCTTCGGCCGCGTCTTCCTGAGAGGCACTGCTATCGATCACGTACTCGATCTGTGCGCTGCGGCGGTCGTCGGTGAGATACTGTTCCGCCTGGTGACCAGCCGGTGACGCAAACAGTTCGTCGTAGACCCGATCGAGGTTGCGGTTGGGAATCCCGTCGCCGTTTCGGTCGTTCCGATCGACGAGTGCCGCGAACTCCTCGTCCTGTCGAGCGTACGCCTGGATCACCGTGATAATGCTCTGTTCGTCAGTTTCACCGCCAGATGCAACGGCTAAGCTATCCGGTGGGTCCTCGTTTACCCTGTGTAACGCCTCGAGCGCGTGGTCTTCTTCGAAGGGCCCCTCGACGTACACCGTTACCGTCTCGTCTTGATTCGCGTCGAACCGTTCCTCGAGTGTGTTTATAGTCTCGGTGAAGGTGTACTCACTCGGCGCAAACGGTTCCGGAGCGGATTCGACGTACCACTCTTGTTCTTCGGGCGGCAGGAAATCCTCCTCGTCGAACGACGTATCGACGCCGGCACCGTAGACGCCCATTCCGGCTCCGCCGACGAGAAGGACGACGACGAAGATCGTCGGTGCATACTCGCTGGCTTTCGCCGGAAAGGTCAGAATGCGTCCGAGCGACGACTCTTCCGAAGCGATCGGTGTGGCGTTGAACTCTCGAACGCCGTACTGCTCCCGGACGTCGTCGACGATGAGCTTCAGCGAGGGTAGCAAAATTCCGAAGATGAGAAACGTAAACACCATGCCGATAGCCGATGCGATACCCATGTTCTGAATGGGCTCGAGGTCCGAAACGACGTTTGCACCGAAGCCAAACACTGACGTCACTGTCACGATTACGAACGCGACGAGTAACTGGTTGTTCGCCGTCTGCATCGCCGCAAGTGGTTCGTATCCCTGTATCGTCTCCTCACGATAGCGATTGATGATGTGAATCCCGAAGTCGACCCCGACTGCTAACAGTAAGACAGGAACGGCAATCAGTTGCTGATCGAACGGAATTCCTGCGTATCCGAGGAACCCGAACGTCCAGATGACGGTCAACAGCAACGAGAACAGACCAAGTGCGAGATCGATCGGATCTCGGTACGCTGCGACGAGAAATGCAAGCATCAACAGCACGACGACGGGCATCACGATCGCCAAAGAGTCGACGATAACGTTCTCGAACTCGTCGAACATGATCCCCTCCCCGAAGACGAGGATCTCTGCGGATTCGTCTTCGGCCACCGACTGTACTTCCAGTTGAAGATCAGTCAGATCCTCCTGTCCGAACTCCGACGGGACGTCGTGAGAAACGACCGTTATCGAAGCCGAAGCCGTGGCTTCGTTCTCGTTGAAATCGTCAGCGAGAACCCCGACGAAGCCAGGATTGTCACTCAGCGCGCGGACAGTCTCTCTGACCTGCCTCTCTGTCGCGTCCTCGAGGACGCGGCGCTGTTGTGCCGGCGTCTGGGCGTTCTCGTCGAGTGCTTGGGCGACGATCGGTGCCGGCCCGTCCGCGGATGCAGCGCGTAACTCGGGATCTGAGTCGATTTCCTCGAGAACAGTGAGACTGGCAAGCAGCTCTTGGCGGGTCAGCACGTCTGAACCCCTGTGGATGAGCTGTGTGCTCTCCTCGTCGCCCATAAAGGACGTTCCGAACTCCGCTTCGATCGCGTCGTAGGCCTGTTGTTCCTCTAAGTCGTCGGTGAACGCCTCGGTCATGTCGGTTTCCGTTTCGACGAGTGGGACACCGGCTGCAAGGACGGCGGTCACCAGCAGGAAGGCCACGACGACCGCTTTCGGACGAGAGACGATCGTCTCGCTGAGGCGCTCGGTCGCCTTTTCGATCCGTTCGTTGAGTGCCGTCATCGCCGCTGATAGACGTACGCGCCAGCACCTGTCCCGAGAAGGGTGAGCGTAACGATCAGTCCGACTGGGAGTCCAGCGCCGCCTTCGAGGACGTCGATGGCGACTCGGGTGGTGTCGGACAGTTGGCTCGTCCCGGACGCATCGTCGTACCGGAAGTCGAACGAGATCGGATACGTCTTTTCGGTCGCACCAGCATCTGCCTCGAGTTCGAACGTTATCGAGGCGGTTTCTCCGGGCTCGAGTGATTCGACGAACGCTTCGTCGTCGTCGCTATCGAGCGGATCGCTGGCGAAGAGGTTCGCTTCGATGTCCGTCACTGCCTCGTCGAGGTTGTTCGTCACCTCGACGTCGACGTGTTTTTCGTCGCCGGCAGTGATTTCTCGGTCGAGAACGTCGAGCGTGAACGCGTCACGCTGTTCGCTCACCGCTGTGACGACCTCGAGATCGTCGTCCATCCGCTGTTCGAAGTCCGAGGTTCGGTACTGTACGGCGAGATCGAGTACTCTGTCGATCGGTTCGGCCTCGCTGCTTACGTCGAGCGGGAGGGTAAACGACGCGGACTCACCTGGCTCGAGTGAGCCGACCGCGATGCTCGGTTCGATTGGGATGATCGTCGGCGATTCTTCCGTGAAGTGGACGACGACGTTTGCAGCTTTGCTTGGGCCGTCGTTCGTGAGTACACCGCGAAGATCGCCGTCCTCACCGACGTGGAGATCCGACCGAACGTCTCCGATGCTGAACTGCTGTTCTGCCATCGGAGCGACACCTGCGCTCGGACTGTCGTCGGCCCGCTGGAGACCGTCTGCGGTTTTGAACGAGACGGTGCCGTCTATCATGTAGTATCGCTCGCTCGTGTCTGGCATCACGGACACGTCATAGCGCACCGTTGCCGTCTCGTTGGGCTCGAGTTCGTTGACCATCGCGGTGTCTTGTGGCGTCGTCGTTTCGTGTTCCAGACTACCGAACAAGAGGCTACTGCTCATCGACTCCAGAGCGACGTTGACGTCCGTCGCAGTTTCGTTTCCGACGTTCTTGATAGCTGTCGTCAGTGTCCCCGTGTCACCGATCTGTGCATCGGTCGAGACGTCGACGATTTCGAACCGCGCATCGTCGTCTACGGTGACATCGATCGACGTCCGGTCTGTCGTCGAACGTTCGTAGACGCTGCTCCCCGAGGTTGAACGCCACGTATAGGAGTAGGAGATGTCGACGTCGATCGTGTACGTACCTGCGTCGACGTCGTCGGGAACGTCGACTGCGAGTTGTGCAGCGTCGTTTGGCTGGCTCTCGGGAACGGGCCCGATTGCCAAAGTGCCGCTTTTGACTGTGAGTGGCGTGTCGTCGGCGTTGGCGTCGATTTCGACGCTTCGTGCCGTCGTTACGGCGTCGCGCACGTCGTCTGTTCCTCGTTCGAGTTCGCCGTCGTTCGTCACGACGAGGGGTACTTCGTTCGTCTCTCCTGGCTGAACGATCGGGTTCGGTGCGTGTAGACGTAGGTCCGGTTCACCGTGTGCTGGGAGCGGGCTCTGGGCCTGTGCCAGTTGCTGTCCGTCTTCTATTCCGTCTTCGTACCCTTCTTCGTACAGTTCCTCTGGGTCCTCGGGCTGTGTCTCGTCGGCCTGTCCCGTGCCGGCTCCGGCTACGAATACGCCCGACGAGACCAGCAACAGCGTTAGGGCGACAATAAAAACGGAGTGTACCCGCATCTTATCTCCTCTTTCGGTCGCTCGTCGCTTCTCGTTGCCGTTCGTTCGTGGCCTTTGCAACGGAATAGTACGCAGAGTTGCACGTAAGATACTGTGTCCAGCTACTGGGCACCATGGACAACGGTGAGAATAGAAAAATGAAAAAGCTTTCCATTCCTGGATTCTTATTTCCGGCTGAGCGTCGATGTCAACCGATCGTCCGCACCGAAGCATGCTGGGGAAACTCGCGTGGGACCGGTGGCTTTCCTCCGAGCAAACGACCGTGAACCGTTCCGGAGACACCACACGGGAGCCGCGTCCACTCACCCCCGTCTTCTCGAGAACCGGTCACGAACTGCAACGGAAAGGCAGTGGCGAGTCAGGTCTGCACTGCTTGGCCAACCCCGGTCGTGTGATACGGAATGCTGTACCGACGTACCGGCGCGACTGCAGGGGGACTCGCGGTCGCGCCGGAACTGATGGACAGCAAACCGTATGGGCCGGGCCGCCACAGCAGTCGACGGGTGGGACGGGACTACCAGTTCGATCGGCCCGCTCGCGCGCTGGCGGGTTCGATCACCGGGCCTCGAGTGGCAGCGGACCAGTTTGCCGAGCACGGCCCACGCCAGCTCCGGAGAGACGAACTGATTTATACTGGCCCGACGACACTCTCACCAAATGAAAGGGTTCAGTGACGACGAACGAGAGCGGATCAGAACGGCACTGATCGAAAGCGGATGCGAGTTATTCGTCCGTTACGGACTGGAGCGGACGCGGATCAAGGATATTACCGAGGAAGTCGGTATCGGCACGAGCACGTTCTACCAGTTCTTTGACTCGAAAGAACATCTCTACCTGGAAGTGTTATATCGAGAGGTGGAACGGTTCACCGACGACCTCGAGGCGGAGATCCAGACCGTGTCCGACCCACGCGAACAGGTTCGAATTACCCTCCAGCAGACGTTCGACGAAGTCGAGACGAACCCGATAATCAGGAATCTCATCGTCGAAAACGAAATTCGAACGCTGGAAACGGAACTCTCGGAGCTGAACCAGCAAGCGCTTTCCGCCGAATTTGACACCGTCTTCGTCGGGGCCAAACAGTGGGTCGAGATGGAGTCGTTCAAGTACGATGATCCGGCTATCGTCAGCGAATTCATTCGAACCTTCGTGTTCGTCTCTCGGTGCAAGGAGTTTCCGTCCCACGAGGGAACTCCAGCGTATCCCGAAATTCGAAACGCACTGATCGAGACAGTCGTCGACGGACTTTTCGAAGACTGATACGGAATGTTGTACCGATGTACCGGTGCGACCGCAGGAGCGCGGTCGCGCCGGATATGACTGATACGGATTACTGTACCGATTTACCGGCGCAACCGCCGCCCGGGTCGCGGTTGTGCCGGAACTGACTTACAGTAAACCGTATGACAGCAAACCGTCTGAGGCGGATTGCTGTCACTGTTTCCCGCCGATCGCGTGGCGAACGACGAGCAGCGACCAATACGTCGACGGTAGGCGTCTATCAGTCGAGTTGGCCGACGACGACCTGTTTGCTGTGGTGCCAGCCAAGTCGGCGAACGACCGTTTTTTATCCCAGCCTTACGGACGGGATGATATGGTCGAAAACGTCATCTGGCCCGCCTACCTCGACGCCTCTCTCTCGAGGTCGGAGGGTCGTCGTGTCTCTAGCGATCTCGCCGTCGAAGAGCCGACGGTCGACGAAATTGCCAAGGCAGTCCAGCAGATCGGGTACGACGCCACGATCGAACGCGACAAGTCCTACTCTCGAGAGCACTGGGCCCAGCGTGGCCGGGTCGTCGTTCGCGGTGCGGACGACTCGACGAAAAACGACCTCGTTCAGGCCGTGGCGGCGTACGTCGTCGCGATGCGCGAGTGACGATGCGTCGCGTCGGTACCGTCGTCCGCACTGCACAGGGACTCGCCGTGTTGCGGACCGACGACGCCGCTGACGAGGACGACCACCGCCAGGGGATCGGAACGACAGTCCTCGACGACTCTCTCGAGGAGGTCGGCCGCGTCGTCGACGTCTTCGGGCCCGTCGACCGCCCCTATCTGGCGGTGACGCCGAACGACGACGTCCACCTGCCGTCGCTGGTCGGATCGACACTGTACGCTCGCTAGTGCTTTGGCAAGCCTGAACAGATGAGTGAAACCGAATGCGGTCGTCTGGGTTCACTCATCAGTCGACGCTTGGCGGAGTACTAGGAACGAGACGGACACTGTGTGGATCGTGGCCCGAGGTATTGATTCCCTGAACACTCACGGAAGCCCCTTCGTTCCCACCCGTGTCGGCTGACCGGTCGAGCAACCACAGGGCGGGAATGAAAGGAACTGACTCGCGTGGCGGTGGAGCCGTGGTTCGAGAGACTGGAGGTCTCTCGTCATCACGAGACGCCGACAGCGTCTCGAGCAACCATCTTATAGGCGGTCGGCGAGCCGCCTGCCCGCTCGAACTCTCCTGGCCGACATAACACCGCAACGAAGTGAGGAGCACAGTGAATGCCAGCGCGAGTCACAGGCGGTCGCTGGGCCCGAAGAGTCGAGCGAGTCACGGGCTTTCGTGGTGGTCACAGACGACTTTGCTACCACAGGGGATTGTCCGAACACGATTCTCGAGAGGGAACGAAAACACCCATACCGCCTGGGTACAAACGCCGCGGCATGAATCACCGGACGCGGATTTACGTCGCCGTCAGCGCGACGGTGGCGCTCTTTCTGGCCGTCCAGATCGGCGCGCTAGCGTTGATCGAGCCCTTCTACGAATCCGAGTACCAGGCGGTCGAGGATCCACAGGACCCGACGAACAGTTTCCTCTACGTCGCGATCATCCTCGCTGCAACTGCACTCATGCTCGGCGCGTTCAAGTACGACGCCCAGTGGCTGATTCGGGCCTTGATCGTCGGCGTCAGCGTGATGCTCGCCTGGTTCGTCTTCGCCGAGCTCGTCCCGCCGATCGTCACGGTCGGCTCGGTAAACGTCGCCGCCGGACTCGCGTCGGTGGGAGTGGGGCTTGCGCTTCTGGTGCATCCAGAGTGGTACGTCATCGACGCCACGGGCGTGTTGATGGGTGCCGGTGCCGCCGCGCTCTTTGGCATCAGCTTTGGACTCCTCCCGGCGTTACTGTTGCTGGCCGTCCTCGCAGTCTACGACGCCATCAGCGTCTACGGAACCGAACACATGCTCGACCTCGCCGAGGGCGTGATGGACCTGAAGATTCCTGTGGTGCTCGTAGTGCCACTGACGCTTTCCTACACTTACCTCGAGACGACCGGTCCCGAGAACATAGAAGAGTCGGCTGAGAAAACGTCACCACAGACGGACGCGAACCCAACCGACGGAGACGAAGTCGTTCCCTCGAGTTCCGGCCCCGGCCCCGAACCCGGTCTCACACCAGACCCCGACGCGGTCGAGCAAACCGCCGAGAGCGAAGGCGACCGCGACTTCGAGCGCGACGCCTTGTTCATCGGACTCGGTGACGCCGTCATCCCGACGATTCTCGTGGTCAGCGCAGCGTTCTTCCTCGAGACGGAACCGCTCGAGGTGCCGTTGATCGCGCTGAACGTGCCGGCACTGGGCGCGTTACTCGGGACGCTAGTCGGGCTGGTTGTGTTGATGTACATGGTGATCAAAGGGCGGGCACACGCGGGGCTGCCGCTGCTCAATGGCGGCGCGATCGGTGGCTACCTGCTCGGTGCGCTTGCAAGTGGCGTATCGATCGCGACGGCACTCGGATTCTGATGCGGACGACTGTCCGTCGGTGACGTGGAGACCGCGATTCCGTCGGTTGTGCTGGGACGTCGTTACAGTAGTGCGTCCCGGGACTCGAGGTCGACAGCGACATCGACGTCGTCGCCGTGTTCGACTCCCTGGAGCAACACGTCGATGCGTTCTCGTTCGGCTCCGCGATCTACCCCCTGGAAGTCGGGGTAGATACCGACGAGCACGAGGTGATCGCCGTCGTGGTCGAGTCGGGTCACGTCGACGAAGATGTCGACATCGTAGTCTCCGAGCAGGGACGCTTCGCCTTCGAAGCTGTCGACCGTGATCGACTGCTCGAGCGTCTCGAGTGTTCGTCGGTTGGTGGGTTCGTCGGCGACCACGAGGTCGTCGTACTGGTTTTGGACGAGGTCGACGAGTTCGGTACGAGACGCGTCGGCGACTGGGTTGAACGCTTCGCCGGCGACGCTGAGACGTGGCGTCGTGACGAGCCCAAAAACGCCGGCTTCGATCCCGTCGGCCAGGCGGTCGAGTGGGAGGTCGACCGTCCGGGCGTACTCGCTGACGTAGTTCGTCACTTCGACGGTCTGGCTCGCGATCGATTCGGTTTCGACGGTCTCTGCAGTCCCGCGATACTCGTAGCCTGCCTCGGTCGCGACCGAATCGGGAACGGCTGCAGGCGACGCCGTATGCGTGGTCACGTCGCCGAGGGCGTCGAGACAACCGGCGACCGCGCCGACTCCGCCTGCTCCGACCGTCGCGACGAACAGTCGGCGGTGCATACGGAGTCCACGACTGGCAGGTGGATAAACGCCGTGCTGCCGGTCGTGCAGCGAGACGGCTGACTTCGACTCCGCCGAATTTCCGGCGACGCCGTCACGCACTCGCGTGGTGTGTTCGTCGTCCCGTCTCGCGATCGAGCCGTCGTTCGCTTCCCACGAGGTGAGAACGGTCGTCTCTCTTATCGGTTCACTTGCCGTCCCACCGCACATGGCTTGGGGGGAGCGGCCGAGTGCCGCCGTCGTCGAAACAATCGCACAGGCCGAGGGGGTCGATCCGATGACGTTCGAACCGTCGCTGTACCAGGCGATCGACCCCGACGCTCTCGATACATTGATCGAGTCGGCCGACGGCGAGGTTACGGTCGTATTCACGTTCGCTGGCTACACCGTCGGAGTCGACGGGACGGGGACTGTCACGCTCGCGCCAATAGACGAGACCGAAACGGACGACGAGTCATCGGGTGGTGACGCGATGCCGTCGAACCAACCGTAAGTGGCGTCTCGGGCCGGGAGCATGCCCCCGGTCGTTCGCCGGTCGAACCGTTCCGAACACATACCACTATTTGTACGGGGAGCAAAGGACCCTGCATGGCTTCATCGACTGCTGCAGAGATACTCGAAACCAACGTCCCATCCTTCGAGGAGGCGGCTTCGGTAGACGATGCGATCGACACGATACGGACCACACCCTCGGAGTCGGACACCACCGTCTACTATGCGTACGTCGTCGACGAAGACGGCACGCTCGAGGGGGTCGTCTCGCTCAGGGAACTGTTGAACGCTGATCCGGGGACGGCGATTTCGTCGCTCGCGACCGAGCCCGTAATCTCGGTTCGAGCCGACGATCCGGTCGCTCGCGTCGCGAAGATCTTCACTCGACACGAGTTCATGGCACTCCCGGTCCTCGACGAGGACGACGAGTTACTCGGGGCCGTCACGGCCGGCGACGTCATCGAGGCGCTCGACGAGGACGCGTCGAAAGCAGTCTTGCAAGAGACGATCCGCGACGTCGAGTACGATCCCGGTGCGGAGAGTACCTACGAGTGTTTCGAGTGTGGCACGATCGTCACCGCCGCGACAAATCCTGGCGAGTGTCCAAACTGCGGTGGCGATGTCCGGCACAGACAGACCGCGATCGAGTGATCACTCCGATGGCAGTCGGTAGGTCGGTCCTCCGTCGGTGTCCTGGACTTCGATACCGAGCGCCTCGAGCTCGTCGCGGAGTTCGTCGGCACGCTCGTAGTTGCCCGCCTCGCGTTCTTGCTCGCGAACGTCGAGGACGAGGTCGACTACGTCGCCCGCGAGGTCGGCCGACCCGGTCGTGTCACCGGTAACGGAGAGTCCGAGCACGTCGCCCAGTTCCTCGAGCGTTTCGACGGCCTCCCGGAGCCCGCGGTAGTCGTACCGATCGCGGTCCTCGAGGTGGCGGTTGATCGCAGTCGCGATCGACAGCAAGGCAGACTGGGCCTTGCGGGTGTTGAAATCGTCGTTCATCGCCGTCGTGAACTCCTCGCGGGCCTCGTCGACGGCTGCACGGAGCGTCTCGTCGTCGACCTTCGTCGCCGCATCCGGCGAGTCGATGGCCGCGACGGCGGCCTCGTGGGCGCGCTCGAGTTGTTCCCATCGCTCTTTGGCTTCGGCAATCGTCTCGTCGGAGTAGAGCTGTTTGCTGTTGTACGAGCCTGCCGTGAGGAACGTTCGCAGGACGTTCGTCCCCCACTGGTCGACGCCCTCGTCGACGGTGACGAAGTTACCGAGACTCGAGGACATCTTCTCGTCGTCCAACTGGAACAGTTCGCAGTGGAGCCAGTAGTTTGCAAACTGCTTGTCGGTCGCGGCTTCGGACTGGGCGATCTCGTTTTCGTGGTGGGGGAAGACGAGGTCACGGCCACCGACGTGAATATCCAGGGTCTCATCGAGGTGAGTCATGCTCATCGCCGAGCACTCGACGTGCCAGCCGGGTCGGCCCTCACCCCACGGCGAGTCCCACGTTAGCGCCGTCTCGCAGGCGTGTTCGGGGTCGGCTGCATCTTCGTGGCGGTGGTCCTCGATCGCGTCGGGGTCGACGCTGCCGGCCTTCCAGAGCGCGAAGTCCGCAGGATGGCACTTCTCGGTGCGTTCCTCGGGATCACCCTGAGACTCGATCTCTTCGAGTTCCTGATTCGACAGTTTGCCGTAGTCGTCGAACTGGGTCACGTCGAAGTAGACCGAGCCGTTGGACTCGTAGGCATACCCCTTCTCGATCAACGTCTCGACGAGATCGACGATCTCGGGGACGTGCTCGGAAACGCGGGGGTAGACCTCGGCACGCAGGAGGTTCAGCGAGCGCATGTCCGCGAGCGTCCGTTCGACGTAGGTCGTTGCCACCTCGCTCTCGTCTTCGCCCAAGTCGTCCTCGCCGACGCGGGCGACGATCTTCTCGTTGACGTCGGTGAAGTTCTCGACGTGGCGGACGTCGTAGCCGAGATACTCGAGCCACCGGTGCATGACGTCGACGTGGACCCACGAGCGGGCGTGGCCCAGGTGGGGCGGGTCGGAGACCGTCAGACCACAGTAGTAGAGCAAGACGTTCTCTGGGTCCTGTGGCTCGAACGGCTCTTTCTCCCCCGTCAACGTGTTCGTCACGTGTAGGGTCATTACTAGTGTCTATCCGCGGCCGGCAGTTAAGCGCTGTCAATACGTGGTTCCCAGGACCGATCGCCGCTATTCGGCGGCGATCGGGACATCTTCGAGTGCTGCTTCGACGGCACGAACCGCGTTCGCTCCGTCGAGGCGGTCCACGACGACGAGAACGGTCTCTTCGCCGACCGCAGCAGCCGTCGGATCGACTCCCTCGAGAGCCAGTACTTGCAGGATCTCGGCGAGTGCCAGTGGCTCGACTTCACCGGTCGCGAGGATCGCCGTTCTGTCGCCGTCGCCGCCGAACCCAAACGCCGTGTTGCCGACCGAGAGCAGTGGCTCGCCCCCGTCACCGACCGGTCCGACGCCGCTTTCCATTCGCACCTGGACGTCACACGGTTCGGTTTCGTACGCCGGTAACTCCTCCGCGTACCGGCGCAGTGCCGTCGAGACGGCGTCAGTATCTCCCTCGAGGTCGAGAAACCGGGCAGCGGCGGTGTAGTTGACGACCCCCGCTTGCAGTGCCGTTACGAGAAACGGGTGCTGCTCGACGGCGCGTCGCGTTCGTGCTGCCAGAGACATACCGGTCAGCGGGAACCGGAAACGCATAAAAACGACGACCGTTTCTCGGGACCGGGTCGCTTTTGACTCGAGCGTCCGATCTATCCCGTATGGATCCCAACGACGTCGAGGAACGCATCGAATCGGAACTCGAAGACGCCGAGGCGACGGTCACGCACGCTCGCGACGAACACGACGACGACCACCTCGCGGCGACGGTCGTCTCTCCGGCGTTCGAGGGGCTTTCGCTGGTTCAGCAACACCAGCAGGTCTACGACGCCCTCGACGACCACATGACGACCGACATCCACGCACTGGAGTTGTCGACGTACACGCCGGCGGAGGACGAGGACTGATACGGCTTGCTGTAACGATGTACCGGTGCAACCACAACACGGGGCGCGGTTGCACCGTAAACCGACACAGCAATCCGTCTGACGGCGAGTGCGGCCATCGGCCGTCGACCGACGACCGTAGTGAGTGAGAAGTGCCAGTATCCTTATTTGACCGACTCTACTAACTGCCGGTATGCCTTCTTCCAAGGATAGGTCGACGACGGACGGCTCGGGTGTTCCGAGCCAGGCCATCATCGACGCGATAGCCACTCGTGAAGGCGTCGACCCGACCGACATCGCACCTCCGGAGTACGACCCTCTCTACTCTGTGGTCAATCCCGAAGCCCTCGACGAATTGATTTCGACGACTACGCAGTCCCGAGCGGTCGTCGCGTTCGAGTACGAGGGGTACGACGTCGTCGTCCGCGGCAACGGTCGCGTCGACGTCAGCGACCCCTCGGACGAATCGGGATCGCTCTCCGACCGACTCACGGATTGACTGTCTCTCGGTTGTCGCTCGAGCGGTAGATGGCGTCGACGACTTTCTGGACGGCAAGTGCCTGTTCGACGCTGTTTTCGTCTTCCGAGTCGGTACCGATCCGATCGAAAAAGACTCGCTGTTCGTCGACGTGCGTGTCGTTCTGGCGCGTCTCGATCGCCGTGTTCTCGAGGTGGTCGGGTCCCGCTTTGCTCGCGGAGTGGAAGGTGAGGTCCCCTTCGAGCAGGTCGAATCGTGCGGCCGATTCGGTCCCCCTGAGCACGAACTCGTGGTTTTCCGGCCGGTTCGTCGCCCAGGCGACCTCGAGCGAAATGGTCTGTCCGTCTGCACAGCGGACGAACGCGCTCGCTGAATCGTCGACGTCGAACTCGCCAGGGCCGGCGTCGTCGGCCCACATCTCGAGGTAAGCGTACTTTTCGCGGGAACCGAACTCGCTGCGAGTGGTGCCAGTTACCTCGTCGATGTCGGGATACTCGAGCAGGTAGAGCGCGAGGTCGACGGCGTGAACGCCCAGGTCGATGAGCGCGCCGCCGCCGGCGATTCCCTGCCTGGTAAACCACGAGCCGCGACCAGGGATGCCGCGTCGACGGACGTAGTTGGCTTCGATGTGGGTGACGGTCCCCAGCTCCCCTCGGTCGAGGCGGTTCTTGACGATCTGGACCGTGTTTGCGAACCGGTTATTGAATCCGACCATACAGTGGCTGTCGGCCTCTTTTGCGGCTTTTGCGATCCGGCGCGCGCTCTCTATGTCGTGAGCGAGTGGCTTCTCGAGGAGGACGTCGAGTCCCTGCTCTAAGGCGTCGACGGCGTACTCCTCGTGGTACTTGTTGGGTGTGGTGACGACGACGGCGTCGATGGTCTCGTATAGTTCGGTGTGGTCCTCGTAGACGTCGACGTCGTACCGTCGGGCGAATCGTGAGCGTGCGTCGGCGGCGACGTCCATTCCCCCCACCAGCGGGACGCCGAGGTCGACGAGTCGCTCCGCGTGGTACTGGCCGATGTTGCCGAGGCCGACGATTCCCGTTCTAATTTCTGTTCTTTTTTCTGTCATTTTTCGTGCCGTGACTGTCCAGTTTCGGCCCCATACACCCTTTACCGCTATACAAAATTCGGGGCGGGATTGTCTTTGTTCCGTCGCCAAACGATCGGCCATTCGATCGTCGCTGACGGATCAACTGTCGGTTCTCGTCCGTTCGCCGGGCCCCAGTTCCGACCGGTCGACCAGTCCGTGGCGCAACGCGTCGCTGGTCCCCATACGAAGAGGTGGACTTTCGATCGGTCCAGGACCACCTCGATGTCCTGTTCTTCGCGACTCTCCGTGTCCGGTAGAACGGTCACCAAGAGCTGGTCGGGAGCCGTCGCCGGGTCCTCTGCCATCGACCGACCAGCCTCCTCGGCCAGCAACAGGTAGCCGACCACCTCGTCACCCATCGGCTCGAGGACGTCCGTCCGTGTGTCGACCTGGTCGGTGGCTCCAGGCAGTTCGTTCGCTTGATCTACGGTGGAGATGTCTTCGGGTCTGATCACGCGCGTGATGGTGTCGCCAACCGACGCTCTCGGGAGCTCGTCGGGCTCGAGGTCGACCCGGAAGTTGCTCGTCTCGAGGCCGTCTGCGACCAGTTCGCCTTCGACGAAGTTCATCGTCGGGGAGCCGATACAGCCCGCGACGAACCGGTTGGCAGGCGCGTTGTAACACTCGAGTGGCGGCGCGATCTGCTGCAGTCGCCCCTCGCTCAGGACGGCGATCCGACCGGACATCGTCATCGCCTCGGCCTGGTCGTGAGTGACGTAGCTGACCGTCGTCTCGAGTTCGCAATGGAACCGCTGGGACTCCGTCCGCATGTGGACCCGCAGTTTCGCGTCCAGATTGGCAAGCTGCTCGTCTATCAGAAACACGTCCGGGTTGCAGACGGTCCCACGAACGACCACGACGCGCTGGCGTTGACAACCGGAGAGTTCGTCGGGCATCCGCTCTAACAGCCCCTCGAGTTGACCGATTTCGGCTGTCTGTTCGAGGCGACGCTGGACTCGATCAGTCCGTACACGCGCATCGTGTCCATCGTCCTGAAAAGCATCGCGACCAGCAACGCCGGAAACACGAGCGCCAGGAACCGCTGGCACGGACTCGCTCCGGCGGCGCGAGCCACGTCGTAGAGGCTTCGGTCGATGCTCTGTAGGCCGGCGAGGATGAGAAACGTCATGAACGCCGCGGACTTCCAGATGTCCGCGACGAGGACGATGACGAACGCGTCCTGGCTGTCCGCCAGCGGGTTCGGCCCGAAGATACCGAGCCACCGGCCGAGTTCGGTACCGAAGCCGACCTCCGGCTGGAACAGCAGGAAGACGACCACCCCCTGGATGACGACCGGCACCGCCCACGGCGGGATGGTCGCGACCCGCACCCAGTGTCGCCCCCGAAACGCCTGATCCAGCACGTACGCCTGCCCGAAGCCGATCACCGTCTCGAAGAAGACACTGACGACGGCGAACCCGATCGTGACGAAGAGTGCCTGTTGCAGGATAGAGGTCCCGAACTCGAGGAAGAAGAACGAACCACTGGGAGAGACGTCGACGAACTGCCTGCGAGGCGAGCGTTCCCAGTAAACCACCCTACCCTACTTCGCTCGGGGGCTATGGCCCCGCTCGCTCGTTGAGGGTAGGGCTTTCGCGTGGACTCCCGTTCTACGCCTCGGATGAGGCGGGAAGATCGTACTCTCCACTCACGTTCAGTGTCCCGCGATTCAAGCGCACGTCTACGGGTGCGCCTCCGTCGTCTGCGTTTTGCCGACGCCGGAGATACTGCAAGCCGATGTTCTTGGAAGCGTTGTAGTCGGCGTGGTTCTGGTAGCCACAATCCTGACATTCGAAGTCTTCGCCGTGGCGGTTATCATCGTGGGTAAACCCACAGGTCGAACACCGTTTTGACGTGTTCCGTGGGTCCACTTGCACGACTTTGACGCCCTGCTCTCTGGCTTTGTATTCGACGTACTCGTAGAGGCGACGGAACGCCCACAGATGGTGCCACGATGCTTCTGGGACGTTCTCACGAATGTCGGTCAGGTCCTCGAACACGATATGCGAACAGTCGTGTTCGACTGCTTCTGCGACGATCTCGTTGGCAACACGATGCAGGAATATCTCGAAGCGTCCGTCCTCCTTGCGCTCGACGCCTGCTATCGCGTCGTGTGCCGCTCGCGTTCCGCACTGTTGGAGGTTGCTACGCCGTTTCTCGTACTCTCGCTTCCAGTGGTTGAACTCGTCTGCCGACCAGAACCGTCCGGTCGAAGCCACCGCGAGTTGGTTCACACCGAGGTCCACACCGAGGACGGTGCTGTGCCCGGTAGTGGGTTCGGTGTCGTCGTCCTCTTTGAGCATCGACGCATGGAGATACCAGTCGCCGTCACGCCGATGGAGTGTCGCCCGCCGAAACTCGTAGTCTTCGTCTGTGACGTACTTTGTCGGCGGTGTATCGGCATCGTCAGGTAGAATGTAGTCGCACTCAATCCGTCCGTCCGGTGTTGAGAGCGAAACGTGGTCACGATGGAACGTTGCGCTTCGCTTGTCGTAGACGGCAGTATCCGCCGTGAACGTCGGACGAGACGTATCTTGGTCGTTTTTGAGACGTTCGACGCCGCTTTTGACGGATTCGACGGCTTGGCGAATCCCCTTCTGGACAAGATTTGCGGTCAGCTCCGTGTCCTCACGTAGCTGGTCGTAGAGGGCGCGTTCGGCCTTCGCTTTCGAAGTGACGTGGTAGCCGTCATCGCCGTGCCAGCACCACTCACTCGCGGTGTTGGCGCAGTATTTGAATTGCTCGACAGTCTCTCGAAGGTGCGTATCTGCGCCTTCGGGTGTGTCGAGCTTGATAACGGCGGTACGACGGTATTCCACTGTGTTTTCACATATGCGCTTGTAGTTACTTAATGATTAGGAGTTGGCAGGCGACAATTTGGTGGCTGGTCAGTACCGTGTCGGCTTCCTCCCCACCCTACTCGCTTGTGCTTCCGCCGAGGCCGGAAGCCCGGCGCTCCTTGAGGGTGGGGCCTCCGCCTCGTATTCGGTGAGGTTGTCGACGTAGTTGCCGATGCCGACGAACCCGCCCAGCGGTTCCGCACCGCGGGTCTGATCCTCGCGGTCGCGCCGGAATTCACGTACAGCAAACCGTCTGAGACGGGGCGGTCGGCGAGCGTGATCGCCACGCCGTATCGAAACCGGGGTTGGGCAGGCGTCATCCAGCAGATAGACGTATCTCGGCTCTCGTGCCGAACACTGCGTCGTCGGCCGGAACGGATCGAGAAGCCGCGAAATACGGGGCCGTCACTACCGGCGGCGGTCGACGGCGTCCCGACGAACCGACAACGGTCGCGGCGACTACTTCTCGAGCGATGGGGGCTCCTGCCGGCCGATGTGGATCTGGTGGGCCTCTATGTCTTCTAGGGCAGCGACGCGCCCGCCGACGGTCAGTTCCTGCCCGTCTTCGGTTTCGATGGTCATGCTCGCGACTTCTTCGCTGATTTCGAAGGAGACGTCGAGGACCTGGCCTCTGACGACCTCGGTACTGCCGACTTCGACGTCACGTCCATCGATCGTCGCGTAGAACTCGCCACCCTCGTCGATGACGTCTTTCACGCAACGGCGGATCGAGGCGTACTTGCGAGGGTAGCTGCGACTGGCACCGTCTTCTGCGAGCCCTTGTTCTGCAGTCGTCCAGAGAACGGTCCCGAAAAAGCCCGAGACCAGAAAGCCAAGCGCCGACCGATTGAAGATGACACCGTACCGATCCTGGTCATCACGGAGGGCGTCCTGGGTCGCGTACACCGAGTAGTTGCCGTCGGCAACGGCGACTACGGGCGTCGTAATGCCACGGCGTGCGCGAGCACTAGTCGCGACCGACAGGTAGTCGAACTCGCTCGGATCTGGCGCTTCGCTTCTGGGCGTCACGATCAGGTCGACGCTGACACCGTCCGCGATAGTTTCCTCAAGTTCCGCTTCGAACCGGATCAGCAAGTCCGGCGTCAGCGACAGGGAGAGTTCGTACTCCGCAGCATCGATGACTTCCTCTAAGTACCGCAGGATCGTCGACCGAGACTTGACCAGTGACACCGCCTCCGTATCGCGAGCGGGTGCCGTGTAGCGGGCCTCGAGTTCGTCGATCATCTGCTCGAGTGAGTTCTGGACGTCGTCGAATGCCTCACTCGGATCGAGTGCGACGACTTTCATCGGACGGGACTCCCGCAGTTCGACTAGGTCGCGGTCGCTGAGACTCCGAACGGTGTCGTAGACGCGGGGCTGTGGGATCTCGGTCCGGTCTGCGATCTCACTTGCCGTAAGCTGGCCTTGTTCTAACACGGTGAGGTAGGCGTCGATCTCGTACTCGCCGAGGTCGAACCGGTCTCCGACGCGCTCGACCGTCGAGCGCAGTTCGTCTGGTGCCATATCGGCTCTACAATCCCGATGGCTAAGTGATTTATTATGCACCGAGTAGCACCTGTTTTCGAAATCGCGTTGTTTCCGTTCGAATGGTGACTAGCAGCCACTGCAACTGCCCTCACGACTGCAATCGCTTGCACACCGATCACACAACCCCGTGTGATTGGGTGGACAGTAACTCGCAGTGCCTACTAGCTCGTCGAACGCGACGCGACGACGACGCTACTGCGCCACGGCAGAGTCCGTCAGAACCCTTAACCACGGCGGGAGTGAGTGTGTTTCTATGTATGGCGTTCTCCAAAGCGAGGAGAACGAATCCGGCCCTGCCGTCGAGGTAACCGACGGGATCGTCGATCTCTCCGGGTCGTTTCCCACAGCGGAGGAACTCGCACTCGCGTTTATCATTCTCGTGATCGGCTGGTTCGTCTCGAAACTCGTCGTCCGGATGGTGGGTCGAACGATCGCCCAGCGAATCGAGCGACCTAGCATCACGCGAACGGTGCTTCGCGGGGTGAGAGTCTCCGTCCTGCTCGTTACAGTCGTCTTCGCCGCGTACGTCCTGGGCGTCAGCGGCGGCGAAATATTCCTCTCGGTGACCGTGATTTCGGCCGTCATCGCCGTCGTCCTCGCACCGCTGGTCAGCAGTTTCATCAACGGCTTTTTCGTCCTTGCCGATCGGCCCTACGAGATCGGAGACATGATCGAAGTCGTCGACGAAGGCCACAGAGGGTTCGTCGAAGACATCACGATCCGGTACACCAAGATCTTCACCCTCGAGAACACGTTCATCGTCATCCCCAACTCCGAAATCCAACAACGTGACGTCGTCAACTACTCTGCCGAGGACGAACGAACGCGAATTTCCGTCGAGTTCGAGATCACCTACGAGAGCGACCTCGAGGCTGCTATGAAACACGCCCAACGAGGAGCACGAAACGTCGACGATGTCATCACGGGTGGTCCGGACATCCGGATCGGAAGCGCCCGATACGCCGCAGCACCGATCTGTGCGATCGAAGAGTACGCCAACGACGGAATCGTCCTCACGCTTTATTTCTGGATCGACCACCCCTACAAGCAGGCAGTCGTCAAGTCCGACGTGCAGCAGGCGATCAGAGATCGGTTCGCGGACCTCGACGTCGAGTTCGCCTACCCGCATCGCCACCACGTCTTCGACGAAACGAGCGGCGTCGCGCGGATGGTCGTCGACGGCCAGTCGGATCGTGACTCGCCGACCGAGCCGAAGCGAGGACGACCACGTGCAACCGGCTCGCTCGAGACGAACACGGGGAACGAACAGACCGAGCGGAGGGAGTAATCGCTTCTGTGACACCGGGACTTTCGGGTGCTTTTATACTCACTCTGTCCGAACGACGACGTATGTACGACGACGTGCTCGTTCCGACGGACGGAAGCGACACCGTGCTGGAAACACTCGAACACGCGCTCCCGATCGCAGCCGACAACGACGCGACAGTCCACTCGCTGTACGTCGTCGACACCCGCATCACTGCCGCGGCTGCCGACAACGCCACAGACCTCACGGAGACGCTCGAGAAAGACGGACGTGAGGCGATCGCCGAAGTCGAGGATCGAGCGTCGGCGGCAACACTCGAAACGACCGGCGAAGTTCGGGAGGGGACGCCCGCGAAGACGATCCTCGATTACGCCGACGAGCACGGAATCGACCTGATCGTCATCGGCACGCGCGGCAAGAGCCCACGCGAAAAGGTCACCTCACTCGGGAGTGTATCAGAACGGGTCGTCGATAACGCCTCTATCCCCGTCTTCGTCGTCCGAGACGCCGATACTAGTCACTGATACGGACTGCTGTGCCGATGTCCCGGCGCGACCGCAGGCGTGCTCGCGCCAGAACTGACTGACAGCAAACCGTCTCAGCCGTTACTACGGCGCGAGGACGTCCCCGCCTCGACGGTAATCACCTCACACTCGAGGTGCTCCCGGAGGAAATCGTTGATATCCGGATTGTTCGTGAGACGACGGAACACGCGTCGGAACCGACTGGCACTCCGGTCTCCGATCACGACGGTGTCTGCGCCCTCCGCCGCCACTTCGTCAAGAATGCTCTCCTCGACCAGAAACCCGGTCCGAACCACGTATCTAGCGTTTTCGATCGGCCCGGCAGTCCGCTCGACGGCGTCTTTCAGATCTATTCGCGTCACTTTCTTCCCGTTCTGGTAGAGATCGACGTGTAAAACCGTCAACGCCGCGTCCCGCTCCTCGGCGACCTCGATCGCCCGCTCGAGCGTCTTGCGGGACCGGTTCGTCAACGGGTACCGAACGGGAACCACGACCAGCGCCATTATCCCATCGAACGATTTCCGCGTGGGTAAAGGTTTCAGTACGACGGCTCTTCGTGGGTAACGGACGCATACATACTGGGTTCTCCCGAACTGGTATCGGTAACCGGACAGGCGAACAATTCTTTATCCAGACGACTGCTAGAAGCGAGTATGCAATCGACCGAGACCGAAGACGGAAAGACAGTCTACGTCTCCAAGACCGAAGGCGACAACGGGTCGAAGGGTCCGTTTCTCGTCGCCTACGAATCCCAGAACGGTGACCGTCGGTACGGCTGGTTCTGTACGAACTGCGAAAGCTTCGACAACGCGATGGACGCGATGGGTCGCATCAAGTGCAACCGATGTGAGAACTTCCGAAAGCCGACCCAGTGGGACGCCGCTCACGAGTAAAACGTGTTTCTGCACCGACCGACCGGTCGGATAGCCACGGTCGCGTCGGAAGCGACTGACGGTCGCCTCTGCCGAATTCTGACCCGCTGCCACGAAAACGTAACTTCTCGTTATCGATTACGTCTCCGACTATTTGGTTGTCGATCGATCGCTCTTGACTATCGTAACTGGATATTGTCGAACGTGTCTGGCTCGATCTTGTGCATACACAAAGAGTTATAATGCTTGGTACTGTATGCCAATACGAATGGGTCCTGTTAACATGCGAATCGTCGAGCAGGCCAGGTCGATCTTCGCCGAGCTTGGATACACCGTCGAAGGAAACGGACCGGCGTTCCGAGCCGAACGAGCGTGGAAAGTCGTCCACGTAAACACAGTCCTCGAGAACGAAGCACTTCCGACCTCGACGAACGGGAACTTCCACTGTTTCGTCGCACAACCCGAAGACGCCGACGGTCTCGAGGAACGGCTCAAAAGTGCCGACCCCAGCTACGAGTGGGCGATCATCGTCGTCGACGGAGACGACTATCAGGTCGAACGAGCACCACCAGGACCGCGAGTATCGGCGTAAAAACGGCAGCCCCTGTTATTCGAGTGCACGCCGCGTCGCCGACACGCCAGCGCCCGGATCAACGTCCGCGCCCATCGACTCGAGGACGTCGCCAAGCGCCGTCACCACGAAGATCACGTTCTCCGGTCGTGCAGAGTGTCCCATACAGCCGATCCGGAAGATTTCCCCATCCAGATCGCCCAGGCCACTCGCAATTTCGAGGTCGTACTGTTCGATCAGTGCGTCACAGACCTCACCGTCGTCGACGCCGTCGGGGATACAAACAGCGTTCAGGCTCGGTAGCCAGTAGTCGTCGGGAGCGTTCATTTCGAGGCCCATCGCCTCGACGCCGGCTTTCAGCGCGCTCGCTATGCGTTCGTGACGCTCCCAGCGCTGCTCGATACCTTCCTCGGCTACGAGCCGGAGCGCCTCGCGGATCGCGTAGACGTTCGTGATCGGCGCGGTGTGGTGGTACGCCCGCTCGTCGCCCCAGTACCCCTCGAGCAGGGAAAGATCGAGATACCACGAGCGCGGGTCGGTCTCCCGGGAGAGGACCTTGTCCATGGCCTCGTCCGAGAGGGTGAGTGGACTCGCGCCCGGCGGACAAGAGAGACACTTCTGTGGTCCGGAGTAGGCGACGTCGATGTCCCACTCGTCGACCCGGAGCTCTACTCCCCCGAGAGACGTGACGGTGTCTGCGATGACCAGCGCGTCGTGGTCGTGAGCCGCCGCGGTGAGTTCGGAGACGTTCGGCTGGCGGACGCCGGTGCTGGTCTCGGCGTGGACGAACCCGAAGACGTCAGGGTCGTGTTCGGCCAGCGCGTCCGACACGTCGGCCGGAGCGAGCGGTTCGCCCCACGGCGCGTCGACCTCGACGACCTCGCCGCCTGCCCGCCGAGCCATCGACGCCATGCGGCCCCCGAAGTAGCCGTTCGTCGGGACGAGCATCGTGTCACCTGGTTCGACGACGTTGCTGATCGCAGCCTCCATCGCCGCCGAACCAGTTCCTGAGACGGGAATCGTCCACTGATTGTCGGTCCGGAACGTGTAACGGAGCAGTTCCTGGACCTCGTCCATGATCTCGACGAAAGACGGATCGAGGTGGCCCACGAGCGGCGTACTCATCGCGCGAAGCACGCGCGGATGGACGTCGCTCGGCCCCGGCCCCATCAGCGTCCGGTCTGGCGGGGTCAGCTCGCTGCTCTCTGTCACGTCGATCGAGCCGTCACTATCTAACATGGCTGAACCTGAGACCGGGAGCCGCAAAAACGTTCACGCATCGGCGACTGGCACCGTCGTCTCGATCACGGGCTCGGGCCGCGTTGCACGGGAACAGTCTCGGGTCGGCTTCGATCGGCGGCGTATCGAATACAATGCCTGCTGGTATCACTAGCCATACATTGAATACGAACGATACTGTACGCACACGGGCGATGGTATTCAAGAAGATCACCCTGATCGGGACCAGTTCGGAAAGCTTCGACGCCGCAACAGACGACGCCATCGATCGCGCCGAAGACACCCTCGAGAACGTCCACTGGGTAGAAGTGGACGAATTCGGCGTCGAAGTCGCGACCGCAGACGAACGGCAGTATCAGGCCGAAGTAACTGTCGCTTTCGAACTCGAGGACTAGCCGCTCGCGTTTCTCGAGCGAAAGTCGGCCCACAACCCACAGACGGTAGTTAACAGCCGACAATCAGTTCACAGCTCACAACCCCGGTTACGTCCGGAATGATTCGCCACAGCCACACTCGCTGACGACGTTCGGGTTCTCGACGTGGAACCCTTCGGCCTGGAGGCCGTTCTCGTAGTCGAGGACGCTACCTTCGATGTACTTCAGACTCGCCGGATCGACGAACACGCGAAGCTCGTGGTGCTCGTAGATCGTATCGTCGTCGTCGGGAGCGTCGTCGAACCGCATCCCGTAGGAGAGCCCTGCACAGCCACCCTGTTGGACGAAGAGTCGAAGTCCCGCTTCGGTCTCGTCGAGCCCCTCACTCTCGAGCAGGGAGAGCGCCTGTTCGGCCGCGTCTTCGGTTACCTCGATCTCGGGACGCGTCTCCGCCTTCCCTCCGTCCATGCTGTCCGTGCTCATACCCTCTCTTTCAAGCGCAACGATGTTAACCTTGACGCCCCGCTAACGATCGACGGCATCCCCATCAGCCATCTCCTCGAGGTACTCGACCACGTCCTCGATGGCGTCTCGCTGGGCGGTCGTCCGCTCTGTCACTTCGCCGATCTGGCGCTCGATCCGGTTGGCATCGTCAGCGACGCCGTCAGCTTCCGAGGCGACTTCCTCGACCGACGCTGCTTGGTCGTCGTTCGCCTCCGCGATCTGGTCGATCCCGTGGGCGGCCTCATCGACGGCCTCCGCGATCTCCCCGAGGCGTGCGATCGCCGCGTCGACCTGTTCACTTGCCGTTGCCGCCCGATCGTTCGTCTGTTCGGTGATTGCAACAGTCTCGTCCGTCCGCGACTGAAGCTGTTCGATACTGGTTGAGATCTCCTGTGTGTGTTCTTTCGTCTCGCCTGCAAGCGCCTGTACTTCGTTGGCGACGACCTCGAACCCGTCACCGTGCTCACCAGCCTGTGCTGCCTCTATGTTCGCGTTCAACGCCAGCAGGTTCGTCTGATCGGCGACATCACTTATCACTTCGACGACATCGTCGATCTCGTTCATTCGATCCGCTAGCTGATCGACCGTCTCGACGAGTGTTTCTGAAGCCTCCAAAACGGTGTCTACCTCTTTGCGTGCCTCCTGGCTGACTTCGACACCGTCTTCGGTCGCAGCCTGTGCCTGTTCCGCGGCTGCAGATACCTGATCAGAACTCGCGGCGACCTCCTCCATCGTCGCGCTGAGGTCGCTTATCTCCTGGACGATCTCCTGAATCGAGTCGGTCTGTTCGCTCACCTGCTCGTCGACACGTCTCGCAGTCTCGTCGATCTCTTCGGCCTCCACCGAGAACTTCTCGATCTGGTCGCCAATCCCGTTGATCGTCGTCTCGACGTGGTCGGCGATGCCGTTTATCGTGTCTGTGATCTGTCTGATATCCTCGTCGAGAACGTCGTGGTCGTCCGTGTACTCGACGCGAGCCGAAAGATCACCGTCGTTGAGCGACTGGCCCGTATCGACGACCTCGGTCACGAGGTCGGCCATCGACTCGCGACGCCGAATAACCTCGGTGTTATCCTGGACGAGTTGGATCACGCCCTGGAGACGATCCTGCTGATAGATCGGCGTCGCAGTCGAGTGGACGTAGACCGTCTCACCCTCTGCGTTCGTCAGTTCGCGTTCGACCTCGTAGGCCCGCTGACCGCGGCCCGATCGCTCCGCGTCGGTCCCACGGTGGGCTGTGTCTGGGTTCTCGACGACCACGTCGGCGAGCGTCTCGCTCCGACCATCGCGGAAGAACGATCCGGTGTCGGTCTCGCCGAGGACCTCCTTGCGGTCTACCCCCGTCAACACCTCGAGCTCGCGGTTCCAGCCGACGATTCGATGGGCCGCGTCGATAATGAACGCAGGTTGGGGAAGCGTCTCCAGCAAGGCGTCGGTAGTGATGTCTATGTCCTCGGCTTTCGAGTTACGGCCGCCGAGCGTCTCGTCGCCACCGTCGTCCGAGTCGACTTCACGCTGCGTGACCGTCCCCCCGTCGGCCCGAGCCGACGTCGGTTCGGCATCGCCCTCGAGTCGCCCACGCCTGCCGCCGTGATCAGATGGCCGATCGTCGCTGTCACTCTCGAGCAACTCCGCCTGGCCCGACGAAACTCGTTTCGCAGTGCTGCCGACACTCAAGAACCGTTCAAGCAAGTCATCCATACCGAGCGTAGCTACGGTCACCGGGTATTCTTTGGGGCCAACAGTGCCGAGAGAACACGACCCCCTCTAGCACTCACCGATCCAATCGCTTGCGGACACTCTCGGCGTGAGCCTCGAGTCCCTCCGCCTCAGCAAGCGTCGTGATCGTCTCGCTGATCTCCGCGAGACCCTCTCCCGACAGTCGCTGGACGGTCGACGACCGAACGAACGTCTCGACCGAGAGGCCGCCCGTCACCCGTGCGCTGGCGTTGGTCGGCAGAACGTGGTTCGTTCCGCTGGCGTAATCGCCCGCCGCCACGGGCGTGTTCGGCCCGAGGAAGACGCTTCCCGCACTGTCGATGCGCTCGAGAACTCTCTCGTCGTCATCGGCAATGATCGAGAGGTGCTCGGGAGCGTACTCCTCGGTGAAGAGAATCGCCTCGCTCATCGACCGAGCCAGCAGGACCCCGCTCGCGTCGTTCTCGAGTGCCTCTCGAATTATTTCTTTGCGCTCGCGCGCGCTAGCCTGCTCGTCGACTGCCTCGACGACTGCCTTTGCAGTCGCCTCGTCGTCAGTAACTGCGACGACCGACGCGTTCGGATCGTGCTCGGCCTGGGCAACCAGTTCCGACGCCACCAGCTCCGGATCTGCCGTCTCGTCCGCTACGACCACGACCTCGCTCGGCCCGGCCAGCATATCGATCTCGACATCGCCCTGGACCTCCGCTTTGGCCGCCGTAACCCACCTATTTCCAGGTCCGACGATCTTCTGGACACGCGTCACCGTCTCAGTTCCATACGCGAGCGCCGCAATCGCCTGTGCACCACCGACGCTGTAAACCGCGTCCGCGCCCGCGACGTGAATCGCAGCCAACGTCACCGGATTCAGTTCCTCGGCCGGCGGCGTCACGACCGTCACGTGCTCGACACCCGCCACGACCGCCGGGACGACCCCCATGATCGCACTCGAGGGATACGCCGCCGATCCACCAGGAACGTACACACCCACACGCTCGAGCGGCCGGAACCTGCGGCCAAGCTCTCGCCCCTCGTCGAACGTCTCGCGCCAGTCCGCAGGAACCTGGGCCTCGTGGAACTCCCGGACGTTCGCCGCAGCCGTCTCGATCGCCTCGCGAACGTCGCCCTCGAGCTCGTCGTAGGCACGCTCACACTCGTCGGTGATCTCGAGATTCCCGACCTCAACGCCGTCGAACTCGCTCGTAAACTCGCGGACGGCGACGTCGCCTTCTTCCCGCACGCGGTCGACAATCTCGCTGACATCTCCCCGGATCGCCTCGATACCGGCATCGCGCTCGAAAAAGGCAGTGCGATCCACCGGCCCGAGTTCCTGTATCTCCTCGAGATCTACACTCATGCCCCGGAGTTGGCCCGGGGGTCGAAAAACGGTTTCCCTCTGTTGGGCACCGGTCGCTGGTGTGGCGAATTATCGTGTGCCTCGACTCAGTGGACTTCCCAGATGCCGACTGCATCCAGTGTTGCGCGCACGAACAGATACACGAGCAGCAAGAAACCAACGATTGCGACTGGGATAGAGACCAACCACGCGTTCTCGATGAAAGGGAGAAGTTGACCGATACCGCGGATCACGAAGCTCATGAAGACGATGCCCAGGGCGATGACGGCGAGCGTGACGAACCCCTCGCGTTTCATACGTATTGGTTCTCGTCACGTCGGTAAATCGTATCGGAACTCGTCGCCACGGACTTACGGTGTTCGTGGCTGCTTCTCGAGTATTTATCGAACAGCAATCGGACGGACGTGTTTTGCAAAGGAGCCCCATGGTAGCGGATTTCGAAGCGACGTTCGTTCGACGGGCTTATATATGCACTCGCTATTTCGTATGAACGCGAACGACGTGGCACATTCGCCACGTTCCCTCCGGCCTGATGGCACGGAGGTAGGCATGACATCCAACTCCCGTTCGATCACGTCTGGGGGCGTTGCCGTGAACCACGGTCTGGTTCCGAACCGATGCCTTTATACGTTCCAGGGCGTTCAGTTGAGATCGTGGACTGTCGCGCCAGATGCGAATTCCGGCTCGATGACGATCCGACGCCCTTAAGTACATACGTGGTGTTGGATGTGAACACGAACGCTTCGGCGAGGCCGACTGGCTTCGTCGACCCGGACGGTCAGGGTTCGAAGGGGTTAAGTACCCCTCGAGACCTAGGATATCGTCCGAAGGAGATGAGGATTCCACCCCTGCGGTCTTCCGTACAGATGGGATCTGATGTTAGCCTCGACAGTTCGGTGACGCCTGATCGGTCTTCGATTGGTGTCATCGAACGTGGACAATAGAGTGTGACACCCTTGTCACCGCCAATACCTCCCCGACACGCGTCGGGGAAAAGAGCATTCCGGTTGATCCTGCCGGAGGCCATTGCTATTGGAGTCCGATTTAGCCATGCTAGTTGCACGGGTTAGACCCGTAGCAGATAGCTCAGTAACACGTGGCCAAACTACCCTACAGAGCGGGATAACCTCGGGAAACTGAGGCTAATCCTGCATACGGCTCTCATGCTGGAAGTGCAGAGAGCTCGAAACGCTCCGGCGCTGTAGGATGTGGCTGCGGCCGATTAGGTAGACGGTGGGGTAACGGCCCACCGTGCCAGTAATCGGTACGGGTTGTGAGAGCAAGAGCCCGGAGACGGTATCTGAGACAAGATACCGGGCCCTACGGGGCGCAGCAGGCGCGAAACCTTTACACTGCACGACAGTGCGATAGGGGGACTCCAAGTGCGAGGGCATATAGTCCTCGCTTTTCACGACCGTAAGGAGGTCGCAGAATAAGGGCTGGGCAAGACCGGTGCCAGCCGCCGCGGTAATACCGGCAGCCCAAGTGATGGCCGCTCTTATTGGGCCTAAAGCGTCCGTAGCTGGCCACGCAAGTCCGTCGGGAAATCTCCTCGCTCAACGAGGAGGCGTCCGGTGGAAACTGTGTGGCTTGGGACCGGAAGACCTGCGGGGTACGTCCGGGGTAGGAGTGAAATCCTGTAATCCTGGACGGACCACCGGTGGCGAAAGCGCCGCAGGAAGACGGATCCGACGGTGAGGGACGAAAGCTCGGGTCACGAACCGGATTAGATACCCGGGTAGTCCGAGCTGTAAACGATGTCTGCTAGGTGTGACACAGGCTACGAGCCTGTGTTGTGCCGCAGGGAAGCCGTGAAGCAGACCGCCTGGGAAGTACGTCCGCAAGGATGAAACTTAAAGGAATTGGCGGGGGAGCACTACAACCGGAGGAGCCTGCGGTTTAATTGGACTCAACGCCGGACATCTCACCAGCATCGACAGTAGCAATGAACGTCAGTGTGATGAGCTTACTGGAGCTACTGAGAGGAGGTGCATGGCCGCCGTCAGCTCGTACCGTGAGGCGTCCTGTTAAGTCAGGCAACGAGCGAGACCCGCACTCCTAATTGCCAGCAACACCCTTGTGGTGGTTGGGTACATTAGGAGGACTGCCAGTGCCAAACTGGAGGAAGGAACGGGCAACGGTAGGTCAGTATGCCCCGAATGTGCTGGGCGACACGCGGGCTACAATGGCCGAGACAGTGGGACCCTACCCCGAGAGGGGACGGTAATCTCCGAAACTCGGTCGTAGTTCGGATTGCAGGCTGAAACTCGCCTGCATGAAGCTGGATTCGGTAGTAATCGCCGTTCAGAAGACGGCGGTGAATACGTCCCTGCTCCTTGCACACACCGCCCGTCAAAGCACCCGAGTGGGGTCCGGATGAGGCCGCCTTCCGGCGGTCGAATCTGGGCTCCGCAAGGGGGCTTAAGTCGTAACAAGGTAGCCGTAGGGGAATCTGCGGCTGGATCACCTCCACAGACCGGGACTGGGGCGTCGCCCCAGCCCACAAGTCGTGACCTTTTGGGTCACGCAGTCCGCGTTCGATCGACCCATCGTCGGCCGATCGGGCACCTTTGAACTGTCGAGGCTACCACCTAGTTCCCTCTCGCGGTCGAAGCCGCGAGAGGGGTGGGCCCATAGCTCAGTGGGAGAGTGCCTCCTTTGCAAGGAGGATGCCCTGGGTTCGAATCCCAGTGGGTCCATGACTCGGAGTGAATCGCCAATCGTGTCCCTTAAGTGGGAGACGACACTCGATTCAATCCGACCGCAACCGATGCACCACCCCGTGCAAACGCGGGTGGGAAGGGTTAATGCACGCTGCAGTCGACAGCGATGCAGATGAGACCGTGTGTACGTGTAGTCCAGGCGTCCACTGGATCCGTTCCCGGGTCACTCTACGTGGCATCTTCGGATGTCACGCCGATCCGATGAACGTGGCTACTGTGCCAGCTGGTGGATCGCTCGGCTTGAGAGCTGAAGAAGGACGTGCCAAGCTGCGAAAAGCCTGTGGGACCCGCACGGAGGGAAAGAACACAGGATTTCCGAATGGGAATCCCCACCGCAATTGCTTCGCGCAATGGGGAACGCCGAGAACTGAAACATCTCAGTACCGGCAGGAAAAGAAGACGTAATGTGATGTCGTTAGTAATGGCGAATAAACGCGATACAGTCCAAACCGAAGCCTTCGGGCAATGTGGTGTTCGGACTGACGATCACTTCCCGACCATCGACACGAAGTCTCTTGGAACAGAGCACGAGACAGGGTGACAGTCCCGTACTGTCGATTAGTAAGGAACGAGTCAGCTCCAGAGTAGCGGGGATTGGAAATTCCTCGTGAATGTCCCAGGCATCGACTGGGAAGACTAAACACTCCTCAAGACCGATAGCGAACAAGTAGCGTGAGCGAACGCTGAAAAGCACCCCAAGAAGGGAGGTGCAATAGGGCGTGAAATCAGTTGGCGATAGAGCGACGGGGCACGAAAGGTCCTGACAGAAACGACCGTAGCGCGAGCTACCAGTAGAAGCGTCAGGAAGCCGGTGTTCCGTCGTACGTTTTGAAAAACGAACCAGGGAGTGTGTCTGATTGGCGAGTCTAACCTGATTATCGGGGAAGGCGAAGGGAAACCGACATGGCCGCAGCCGTTAGGTGAGGGCCGCCGTGTTCAAGCGCGGGGAGTCAATCGGACACGACCCGAAACCGGATGATCTAGGCGTGGGCAGGGTGAAGCGTGCCGAAAGGCACGTGGAGGCCCGATAGCGTTGGTGTCCTACAATACCCTCGCGTGACCTACGTCTAGGGGTGAAAGGCCCATCGAATCCGGAAACAGCTGGTTCCGACCGAAACATGTCGAAGCATGACCTCTGCCGAGGTAGTTCGTGGGGTAGAGCGACGGATTGGGGGACCGCACTCCGAGAGGAGTGCGCCCCCCTGTCCAACTCCGAACCTACGAACGCCGTTCGACGCAGGGAGTCCGGTGCGCGGGGTAAGCCTGTGTACCGTGAGGGAGACAACCCAGAGCTGGGTTAAGGTCCCCAAGTGTGGACTAAGTGCGATCGAAGGTGGTCCCGAGCCCTAGACAGCCGGGAGGTGAGCTTAGAAGCAGCTACCCTCTAAGAAAAGCGTAACAGCTTACCGGCCGAGGTTCGGGGCGCCCAAAATGATCGGGGCTCAAGTCCACCACCGAGACCTAGCCGTGCCTGTTAGAAGGCAATCGCGTAGGTCGGCGTTCTGTTCGGGTGGAAGCACGGCTGAGAAGTCGTGTGGACCGTTCAGTAACGATAATCCTGGTCATAGTAGCAGCGTTAGTCGGGTGAGAACCTCGACGACCGAACGAGTAAGGGTTCCTCAGCAATGCTGATCAGCTGAGGGTTAGCCGGTCCTAAGTCGTACCGTAGATCGAATGCGACAACAGGGAAACAGGTTAATATTCCTGTGCCAGTGTGCACTCAAAGCCGACGCTTTGGGGCCGCCTGAGCTGGGCTTTCGCCCAGTCGAACTGTCAAAGTTCGTGGAAGCCGTAATGGCAGGAAGCGAGCGAACGGCAGGATAGCGTAAGTCAGGTCAACCTAGAGCCCGTGAAAAGGCAAGCACACTGTCCGTACCGAGATCCGACACAGGTACTCGTGGCGGCGAAAGCCAAGGTCTGTCGGGAATAACCGACGTTAGGGAATTCGGCAAGTTAGTCCCGTACGTTCGCAATAAGGGATGCCTGCCCTCGACGGGGCAGGTCGCAGTGACTCGGGCGCTCCGACTGTCTAGTAACAACATAGGTGACCGCAAATCCGCAAGGACTCGTACGGTCACTGAATCCTGCCCAGTGCGGGTATCTGAACACCCAGTACAATGGGACGAAGGACCCGTTAACGGCGGGGGTAACTATGACCCTCTTAAGGTAGCGTAGTACCTTGCCGCTTCAGTAGCGGCTTGCATGAATGGATAAACGAGAGCGCCACTGTCCCAACGTTGGGCCCGGTGAACTGTACGTTCCAGTGCGGAGTCTGGAGACCCCCAAGGGGAAGCGAAGACCCTATAGAGCTTTACTGCAGGCTGTCACTGAGACGTGGTCGCCATTGTGCAGCATAGGTAGGAGGCGGTACACAGGTACCCGCGCTAGCGGGCCACCGAGCCAGCATTGAAATACTACCCGATGGTGACTGCGACTCTCACTCCTGGCGGAGGACACTGGTAGCCGGGCAGTTTGACTGGGGCGGTACGCGCTTGAAAAGATATCGAGCGCGCCCCAAGATTTCCTCACCCGAGTCGGAGACTCGGGATAGAGCGCAAGAGCATACGGAAGTCTGACAGTGTCCGGCACAACGACGGACGCTGACGCGAAAGCGTGGTCTAGCGAACCAATTAGGCTGCTTGATGCGGCCAATTGCTGACAGAAAAGCTACCTTAGGGATAACAGAGTCGTCACCCGCAAGAGCACATATCGACCGGGTGGCTTGCTACCTCGATGTCGGTTCCCTCCATCCTGCCCGTGCAGAAGCGGGCAAGGGTGAGGTTGTTCGCCTATTAAAGGAGGTCGTGAGCTGGGTTTAGACCGTCGTGAGACAGGTCGGCTGCTATCTATTGGGGGTGTTAATTGGTTCCTGACGGGAACGTGCGTATAGTACGAGAGGAACTACGCATGGGTGCCACTGGTGTACCGGTTGTTCGAGAGAGCACGTGCCGGGCAGCCACGCGCCACGGGGTAAGAGCTGAACGCATCTAAGCTCGAAACCCACCTGGAAACGAGGAACCACGGAGGCCACTCGTAGAAGACGAGATCGATAGACTCGGGGTGTACGCGTCGAGGCAACGAGACGTTGAGCCCGCGAGCACTAATCGGCCGAGCCACCACTCATAACTTATCGCATTGGATCTGTGACCCGGGAACGGGTCCAGACGCAAACTGGACTACACGTACAGACGGTTTCGCCTGACCGACCTTGGTATGGTCGCGGTTCGATTCCGCGAGTCGGCGTTAGGCGGCCAGAGCGGCGGGGTTCCTCCCGTACCCATCCCGAACACGGAAGATAAGCCCGCCCGCGTATCGGCAACTACTGGAGTGGGAGACCCTCTGGGAACGTCGATTCGCCGCCCCACTCATACTTCGTTCATTTACCCCAGACAGCCATAGCGATGGCTGTCTGGGGTTTTCGTATTTGCACAAGACCAGTGATAACACTTCCTCAGGCGAGAGAAGCCACTCGTCGTCGACAAAACGGTATCGCCCGGAACACTAACGTCCAGCGTCATCCCGTAGCGGCGTGCCGCGTCGGCTGGCTAACCCTCGTGCCGGGCGGAGAAGCGGCGAGCTCCTCGATCGGGTGGGCGACGCCCACCGAGTTACTGTCGCGTGCCCGGGTTCGCCGTGCTGTCATCGCACCCGATTGGGTCTGCTCGGACGGGGACTAAAGGCACGCACTCTCCATAGGAGCGTGAGTTGTTTAACCCTTTCCTGAGGCTTCCGTCGATTCTCGACCGAGAAGCCACGGATGCAATCAACTCACTGAGGCTGTTTCCAGTCAATAAGCGAGGATTTCCGCCGGGAGATCCGTTCCCGACTCGGTAAGTTCATCAGACAGTCGTCATCGCTCGTCGCTGGGGTCGTTGTACGTCTTCGGATCCGGTTCTGGAGCCTCGACCTCGCCGTCACCTGGCTGCTCTGGTACGTAGGAGCACTTGCCGTTGCTGTCAAGTGACTCGCCCTGCATCCATAGCATGTTGAAATCGGGCTGTGGGTCGCGTCTGGGAGTTTTCTTCTTCTTGCGGGGGCGGTTACTCGAGTGGTCGTCTCATACGGAATGCTGTAACGATTTACCGGCGCGACCGCGAACCCTCCTGCGGTCGCGCCGGAAATGACTTACAGCAAACCGTATCAGTAGACGTAGTCGTCTTCCGGGAATTGGACGTACCGGCCGTTTCGGTAGGTGAACTTGCGCTTTTTGTACTGTGCGAGGACTTTGGTCGCGTCGATGCCAGCCGAGTATTTTTTCGAGATCAAGACGTTGTCGTCGCCGTTGCCTTGCATGTCGTTGACGACGCTGAAGGCCCAGTCCCAGTCGTCGGGGCCGTAGCCCTCGACGATGTCGGCGAAAGAGACGTTCCGGAGGAGTTCGCTGCCGATGGCTTGTTTCCAGAGGTCGTTGTAGTTCTCGAGTGAGTCGGTCGCGGCGAGTCGGCCGGCGATTTTGCCCGAGCGGACGGCGACGTGGTAGCCGCCCTCGTGGAACGCGGAGGTGGTTCCCATCGCGCCGCCAGCGACGGCGATGTTTGCACCGACGGGGGAGTCGATCGGTTGCGTGGAGGAAATCGGGTAGGTCTCGGTTCCTCTGGACTTGCCGCGGTCCTCGACGACCGGGATGTCTTCCTCGATGTCGTACTCGTCGCCGTATTCGAGTTCGAGTAGTCGGCTGACGTATTCGGAGCCGGATGGAAGTTGGTCGTCTTCGGGGCGGAGGAGCTTGTAGGATGCAGGGTCTTCGATGTCCTCGAGGGTCATGCCGATGGGCATGGTCAGGCCGACGCGGGCGACCGTGCCGTCGTTGGGGAAGACCCACGGGTACGCGGTTTTGCCGGGCATGTGGCCCCACCAGAACGTGAGTTGGTCTTCGAACTCCGTGAACAGTTCGGGAGGGAACTCTCGATACTCCTGATAAGCGATGTGGTTGGCTTCCGGTGGTGAGAGGTGGTCGGAGACGCTTCGGCCCGGCGGCGTAAATTGGTCGAGAGCCTCGAGCGTGACGCGTCGCTGGGGGCCGTCCGCGAGGACGACGTACTGGGCTTCGATCTGGTCGCCGTTCGAGAGCGTTAGCGTGTGGGTTGGGCCGGCAGGACTGTCGGCCCGGAGGTCGGTCTCGAGGTCCGAGACGCCGGTTCCGACTCGGAGATCGGCACCTGCCTCGGCCGCGCGCTCGTGGAGCCAGTCGTCCATGCGAGCGCGGTGGAAGGTGTAGCCGAACTTCGGATAGGTGGCGTCGATCCCGGTCGTTGTCAGCTCGACTGTCGTCGACGGGCCGACGAACTCGGCTCCGTTGAGTTCCTGGTGGATCACCTCGTTGGGGATTTCCTCGTAGTCAAAGCCCATGATGTCGATCCAGTAGTCGAGCATGCCGGCGGCGTCGGTCGAGTCGGGGCCGACATCCTCGCGGTCTTCTCGTGGGACGCCTTGTTCGAACAGCACCGTTTTGGCACCGTGGGATGCCGCTCGCTCGGCTGCAGAGGCACCCGCTGGACCGCCACCGACGACCGCAACGTCGACGTGTTCCATACTCCGTTGGGAGTCTTCGGACCATATTAAACTGCGTGAAATTCGTGGCCAATGGTGTGTGGGGAGTTGGTGGTTCGATCGGTCGGGATGCATGCTGGAGAACGGGACGAACGCTTTTGATCGTCCTCTTCGAGAGCACGTACATGGGTGACTCCCACTCGAAACCAGACGTTCTCGTTCTCCGGAAGGGGACACACGGTGTGCCGATCGAACAGTACGCAACGGCATTGCGCAATCGACTCTCCGATCGGACTGTGTCGTTGGCACGGACTCCGGCGGCCGAGCGTGAGTTGATTCGCGACGCCGAGTACGTTACTGGAATGGTGCTGGAGGAACCTCTCCTCGAGCGTGCCGAGAATCTTGGCGTGTTTGCGTGTGCGTACGCTGGAACGGGGCATCTTCCGGTGGACAGACTCGAGCAGCGTGGCGTGGCGGTGACGAACGCGTCGGGTGTTCATGGGCCGAACATCGGTGAGCACGTGCTGGGATCGATGCTTCGGTTCGCCCGACGGTTCTACGTCGGGAATCGAAGACAGCGTCGCCGGGAGTGGCGACACTACCAGGTAGCGGAACTCCAGGGGTCGACGGTAACTGTCGTCGGTCTGGGGGCGATCGGTCAGGCGGTGTGTGACCGGCTTGAGCCGTTCGGTGTCGAGACGATCGGGGTCCGTTATACGCCCGAGAAGGGTGGGCCGACCGACGAGGTCGTCGGCTTCGAGGAGGGACCGTTCCACGAGGCACTCGCCAGGACGGACTACCTCGTACTCGCGTGTCCGCTCACGGAGACGACTCGCGGGCTGGTCGACCGGGACGCGCTGGTGACGCTCGATCCGGAGGCCGTCTTGGTCAACGTCGCTCGCGGACCAGTGGTCGACACCGAGGCGCTCGTCGAGGCCGTTCGATCGAGTTGGATTCGAGGGGCGGCGTTAGACGTCACGGACCCGGAACCGTTGCCCGAGGACAACCCGCTGTGGAACTTCGAGAACGTCCGTATCACGCCACACAACGCCGGTCACACGCCGAAGTACTACGACCGTCTCGCCGATATCGTCGCCGAAAACGCTCGCCGATACGGTGACGATTCGGATGCGATGCTCGAGAATCGGGTGTTGTAATCGCAGTCGAGCACTTGATCGTCGGGACGCCTGTTCGAAGCGTTTGGCGGGTTGACTGACGGTGCGTCGCTCTCGCATCCGTCGAGATGTGTCGGTATGAGACGGCCGTGGTCGTGACGAAGGAGAGTTAGACGCGCCATCACGTGCCAAGTGGCGTGTCGCCACGACTCGGAATCTGCTGGGACGACCCCGGTTTCGTGGGCTGGTTCGACACAGCAGTCGACGCGGTCAGTGCTATCTTCTTCCAAGGAGAGAATCCCGTCGTTTACGACGGGCGTGAATCCGACACCGCCGACACAGACCACGTTCAGCAGCTATACGGATATTTAAGTCGAATCGTCTCGTAGTATGACGTACACCGAGGCGGCATGACCGCCCACCTAATCGGACAATATCGGGACTCCGAGGCCCAGAACGTTCGAAACACACTCTCGAACCGCTGTGGTGTCTCGGTCAAGATAACTCCGAGTCCCCTGCCGGGATAGGAGTAACGGCGGTGTGGCCCCGTCCTCAGAAATCGTTGATTTCTGATGGGCTGCACGAGAACGCCGTTCTCGTGAACGCCATCGGCCCGTCATACCGACGAGTCGCAAACCAGCAAATATCCCAACCCAGCGGTACGGTGCCGTGGGAAGCCTCGCCGCTCACGGCGAGGAGGAGGTCACATGTAGCCGTTCTTGAGGAGTAACTCGCCATTTAGTACGCTTGCGCCGGCTGCCCCGCGGATGGTGTTGTGGGCGAGGCAGTTGTACTGCAGCCCGAATGGCGTCTCCTGTAGCCCACCTGCTGCGATTGCCATTCCGTCACCCAGCGTGCGGTCGAGACGGGGCTGTGGGCGGTCGGGGGCGTCGAAGACGTGGACGAGCTGATCGGGTGAGGAGCGAAGTTCGAGTGAGGGATACGACTCCATCGCTTCTGCGGCTTCCGCGGTCGAGATGTCGTCTTTGGTCTCGACCCAGACGTTCTCGAGGTGGCCGTCGATCGTCGGAATTCGGTTACAGGACGCGGAGACGGACAGTTCGTCGTGGGAGAGTTCGGCCCCGTCGAACTCGCCGAGCAGTTTCCGGGATTCGGTCTCGAGTTTGTCCTCTTCGCTGCCGATGTGGGGGATGGCGTTGTCGATGATCTCCATCGAGCTGACGCCGTCGTAGCCTGCGCCGGAGACGGCCTGCAGGGTGGCAACGTGGACTTTTTCGAGGTCGAACTCTTGGAGTGCGGCAAGCGTCGGGACGAAGGTAATCGTCGAGCAGTTGGGGTTCTTGACTAACGCACCGTCCCAGCCGCGCTCGTCGCGCTGGACCTCGAGTAGGTCGAGGTGGTCGGCGTTGACTTCCGGAACGACTAATGGGACGTCGTCTGCCATCCGGGCGTTCGAGGAGTTCGACGAGACGACGTAACCTGCTTTGCAGAACGCGGGTTCGACTTCCGCGCCGACGCTCGAGGGAAGCGACGAGAATAGGAGGTCGATGTCCTCGGGCACGTCGTCGGGATCGGTCGCGATGACGGTCATCTCTGCGACGTCTTCTGGAATGGGGCTGTCAACGCGCCACTTTGCTGCGTGTCGATACGTCTTGCCGGCGCTGGATTCGCTCGCAGTTACTGCAGCGATTTCGAACTCCGGGTGTGGGTCGAGAAGTTGGATCAGTCGTTGTCCGACGGCACCGGTTGCGCCGAGTACGCCTACTCGTGCTGGCATTTTCCGTCTCTCGGAGTCGTGTCCGCAAAACCGTTTGGGTTTCAGACTCACGCGTGACAGTGTCACTAGGTGTGACGACGCTCTCGCTGGAGCGAGGTTCCGCCATGACAAGGGGACGGTCACGCTCGCGCTGCAGGCGGTTGTCGGAGCTCCATATAGAAGAGATTAAGAAATCGGAGTGACAGCTAGGGATCGATGCAACGACAACACCAACTCGAGACGGGTGCCTGCTGTGAGTCAGCGTGGTGGTCGCGGTGACGAACGCGACTGCGAGTTCGAGCGACGCGGAGTTGTTCGATACCCGGTTCAGTATGGGCGCTGCTGCGCTCGCGGCGATCTCGTTTCTCCTCGCGATCGTCGTTGGCTGGACCGGCTACCAGGGAAGCGAGCTCGTGGTGGTGGGAATGGACCTGGACGTCGTATCCGGACTGGCCGGCTTCATGCTTCTTTTTCTGGTGTCGGTGACGTCGCTGGTCGCCGCGGTCTACATGGAGCCCGGCTTCGACCACTAACGATTTCGACTCGAGTCGACTTGACTCCACTTCGATACTGGTCGCTTGCCGGGTGCTGAACTCGAGACAGAAGAACCGTGTTAGGCAGGGACCTGAGCGCTTTTCTTTCGCGTGACGTAGCCCGCGATGCGGTTGCGGACGCCCTTCGATTCGACGTTGGTGAGTTTTGCGACGCTGTCTTTGTTCTGTTCGAAGTCGGTCGTGAACGCGTCCGGGTACCGCTCCAGGAGGAGGGTCCCAGTCTTCTTGACGTAGGCCGGTTTGATTGCCATGTAGGGGGGTTCCGTCCAGAGGGTCTTAATCCCTTTCTCTTTGGTCGTCCAACGCAGCCGTCCGTCTTCGACAGATGAGCGAGGCGGGCGTCTCGGGAGTCGGACGGAAGTTGTTGCTTCTCGAGTCGTCTTGCTCTGGGGCGGTTTACGGGGGGCTGGTTTCGGTGATCGGCTGCCGACGGCTGTCAGCGTCGCTTGCCGTCCTGTCGTCGGCTTGCTGGCTCAACTCGCGAAACGTCTCTGAACGACTGGCGAGCCGATCAGCCATCGCCTCGTCGGGTGTTCGGTCACGCGACTCGAGTAGGAACGTCGTGATGACGACGGTTTTGACCCAGGGTTTGAGGAGGCCTTCGTAGACGGTGAGTGTGAGTCCGGCGACGACGACCCAGCCTGCGACTTCGAACGTCGGCGACAGCCCGGCGAGGACGCCCGCGATCGGACTCAAGACCAGAAAGAGTCCGACGGCGGTGGCGTACAGGCCGACGACGATCAGCATCGTCGAGCCGAGGACGGACTTCCAGCTTTTGCCGTACAGCACGACACCGTCTTTCGCCGACTGCCAGGGGTCGTCTCCGGCTCGCTCGGTGAACAGGTACGCGATGATCGCCTCGTCGACGTAGGAGGCGGCGACTGCAACTGCTTTGCCGGCCACGCGGACGAGTTTCTCGAGCGTCGGGACGGCACCGAGTCGGTCGGCGACCGAGACGACGCTGTCGTTGAACTGCTCGATGGCGGCTTTCACCAGTTTGTCGAGAGCGAACAGTGCGCTCGCCTCGGCGAAGTGGTCTGTGACCTGGGCTTTCCCGTATCGGAGTTGTTCGTCCGGTACTTCACCGGTTTCGACCGCGTGTGCGATGACGGCGATGTGGCCGGCTTTGACCAGGTACAGCACGTACGTGCTGGCGAGTCGCCAGCCCCAGACGAACAGGCCAATCGCGACGAGTGCTCCGATTCCGGCGATCCAGCCGGAAATCGTTCCTGTCGTGAGCAGTCGCGTCCCTATCCAGACGACGACCCCGAAGTAGATAATAGTGAACAGTCCGAGCGCCAGCCCGACGCCGATTCTGAGCAAGACGAACGGCAGCGTCTGTCTGAAGACGGTCGTCGCGCGTCTGAAGTGTAACGCCATACCATCGGTGGCCCCGGCATGGGTTATGAACTCGCGGAAGTGTAAGATGAGCTAGATGTGTTGATTGTTACCACTCCGAGTGAGCACGAATCCGCTCGAGTGCTTCCTTCTCTCGAGGGCTGCCGGCCCGGTCGACGACCGAGGCGACGTACTCGAGTCGGTCGCGAAGTTCCGCCTCGGCGTAGCCGGAGACATCCAGCCGGGAGGCGGCGACGGTGGCCTCGACCACGGCCCCGAACCCACGGTCGATCGTCGGGATTGTCGTTTTCTCGATTGCGGATTCGAGGGGCTCGAGTCGCCACTCCTCCCACTCGGTCCCGTTCTCGCGTCCCGTCTCTACCGATTCGACCTCGACGCGCGCCCAGGCGCAGGCGGACTCGAGGATGGGGGTGTCGTGCTCGTCGATCGAGAGCGCGGCGTCGGCGAAGACGACAGGGTCGTCGACGAACTGGACGTAGCCTTCGCCCTGCCGGTGGAAGTTGCCACGGGTTCGCGTCCGCCCCCAGGTCGTCGCGGTGGCGGGGTTGTCGGCGAAGACGCCCAGTGGGGCGGCGTTCCACAGGCCGTTCGGCCCAAGCGTCGTGACGACGGTTTCGGTGACGCCCGATAGGGAGACCGGCCACGCTGGGTCGTCGGTCATACTTCTATCTCTCCGCGCTCGAGTGCAATGTAGAGTCCGGCAGCGGTAACGTCCGCCGTCGTCCCCGGATTGATGCCACGGTCGACGAGATCGGCCGCGAACGATTCGACGGCGTCGCGGTCGGTCTCGAGGGCGTTTCGTGCCACTAGCTCGTCGGCGCGTTCGCTCACTTCTCGGGCGACGTCCTCGCCACTCCGGTTCGCGACGAGGGTGTCGGGTCGGTCCGCGAGCAAAGAGAGGAAGACGCTTGCGGCACGGTCGGTCGCTGGGCCGCCGGCTTCGACGAGTCGGTCGGCTGCTGCGAACGAGCGTTCGAACCCTTCTCCCCACTCGCGTGCCACGTCGTCGCCCGGGACGCTACGGTCCATCACGTCCGAAAGCGTCAGTCCGCGGTCCTCGAGTTCCGGCACCGCGTTCGATCCTCGCCGAACGTCGAGCGGTTCCATCTCTTCGGGCGGATCGGCGACGAAGACGTCGACGTGGTCGAACGCCCGGTAGAAGCCGGCGGCGTCGGCGACAGTCGTTTCCTCGACGATGGAGTCGACGGCCGACGGCGAGAGCCGTTCGTGGTCCGCGGCCGCTCGAACGAGCGGAACGAGCAACAGCAGTGCGCCGAACTGGGTGTTGTCGCCACCCTGGGCGGCCATTCCCTTGACGGCTCGCTCGAACGCGCGTCCGACGGGTTCGCCGTCCTGGGCCATCTCGAGCCCCGTTTCGGTCCCGACGGTCCCCGCGAGGAAGTGCTCGAATCGGAGGTCCGCGAGGTCGCGACGGCGGTCGACGTTGCCCGGTTTGGGCGTGCCCGCGACCTCGAGCAAGAGTGCCAGGCGTGCGTTCTGTGCTGGCGTTTGCATGTCTCGAGGGAGTGGTTGGGTGGGCTTAGGATTTTGGAGGATTCGTTGGCGTGGCACGTACGGAGTCGCGGTGAACGGCGAGTGGGCCGCGGGTCGATCCTGTGTGAGGGCTACGTGAACAGCGGGACGGAGTGTCGCGAACCGTGAGCAGAAGTCGGCTGGGAAGGACGTGGCGACGAAGCGTCGCCACGATAGGAGGGCGTGAGCGATCGAGTGTCCGATCGTTTCGAGATCACTCGAGCAGGACCACCACCCCTAAACCGTCCGTTGCCCAACTGCCGTCGATGACCGAGACGGAGGCCCCACCGGAGCCGGCGTTCCCCGACGATCTCGAGGCCGTCCGCGAAGCGCTAATCGAGTGGTACGAGGACGACCATCGCGATTTTCCGTGGCGACGCACCGACGACCCCTACGAGATCCTCGTCAGCGAGGTGATGAGCCAGCAGACCCAACTCGGACGCGTCCTCGAGGCCTGGGAGGAGTTCCTCGAGCGGTGGCCGACGACGGCGGAGCTGGCGGCGGCCGACCGGGCCGATGTGGTGGGGTTCTGGACGGATTACAGTCTGGGCTACAACAACCGGGCGAAGTACCTCCACGAGGCAGCCGCCCAGGTCGAGACCGACTACGACGGGGAGTTTCCGGAGACGCCTGAGGAACTCCAGGAGTTGATGGGTGTCGGTCCCTACACGGCGAACGCGGTTGCGAGTTTCGCGTTCAACGACGGTGACGCGGTCGTCGACACCAACGTCAAGCGCGTCCTCTATCGCGCATTCGACGTGTCGGACGACGACGCGATCTTCGAAGCGAAAGCCAGCGGGCTCATGCCCGACGGACGCTCGCGGGTCTGGAACAACGCGATCATGGAACTGGGCGGGGTCGCCTGCGAGCAGACGCCCAGCTGTGACGAGGCCGGCTGTCCCTGGCGGGAGTGGTGTTCGGCCTACGAGAGCGGCGACTTCACCGCACCGGACGTCCCGACCCAGCCGTCGTTCGAGGGGAGCCGCCGCCAGTTCCGCGGTCGCGTTATCTCGACGCTGAAAGAGTACGACGAACTCGAGTTAGACGAACTCGGCCCGCGAATTCGCGTCGACTACGCGCCCGACGGCGAGTACGGCCGCGAGTGGCTCGCTGGGCTGCTCACCGATCTGGAAGACGACGAACTCGTCGACGTCGACCGGAGCGACGGCGAGGTCGTCGCACGACTGCGGCGCTGACGCCGTCGGCGACACTATCTTCCTGCTGGCTCCCGTTGTCGAAGATGTGTCCGACGTTCACGTCGTCGCCATCTCGGGCAGCCTCCGCGAAGCGAGCAAGACCCGGATCGCTCTCGAGCGACTGCTCGAGGCCTCCCAGCAAGCGGGGGCGACGACCGAACTGATAGATCTCCGGGAGTACGACCTCCCCACCTTCGACGCCGACTGCGACCGCGAGGAGGCAGGCGACGCCGACCTGCTCGCGGAGCGCGTCCGGGAGGCCGACGCCGTCGTGCTCGGCTCGCCGATGTACCACGGCTCCTACTCTTCACCGTTGAAGACCGCGCTCGACTACTGCGGGTTCGACGAGTTCGAGGGCAAGACCGTCGGGCTGCTCGCCGTCTCCGGTGGGGCCTTTCCCGTGCTGGCGCTCGAGCACCTGCGGTCGGTCTGTCGGGCGCTGAACGCGTGGGTGATCCCACACGAGGCGGCGATCCCGAACTCCGGGTCGGCGTTCGAGGACGGCTCGTTCGTCGACGAGAAACTCGAGCAGCGGGTCGTGACGCTCGGCCGGCGGGCGGTCCAGTACGCGAACATCGAACCGGAACCGGACTCGTTCGAGAGCGACCAGAACGTGGGTGCGGAGGGGAAGTAGCGGCTGACCGTCGCTGCATTCCGATCGAACAGCCGTCGTGCGATCGCCACGAGAACGGCAGCCAGATTTACGTCTCTCGTCGATACAGTTGCGTCTCCAGCGGTTCGCCGTATAATGTAACCGTCCGGTGGTCAATCTGGGTAAATCCGATCGACTCGTAGAATGCACGACCTCGTTCGTTGGCGGATAGAACTTCCACGAACAACTCGTCGATCTCCCCCGGGATCGCTTCGCGTCCGGTTTCGAACAGCGACGTCCCAATCCCTTCTCTCCAGAATCTCGGGTCGAGATAGAGCGATCGAATTTGGCAGCCATCCGACTCGACGAACTCGTGTGTATTGTCCTCTCCCCAACAGAAGTTGATCAGTCCTGCAACCTCGTCGCCGGCGAGAGCGACGAAAAAGAGGAGTTCCTCGTCGTTGAGTTTTCGCTGGAACCGCTCTTCCGGATAGAACTCGGCAGGCCTGTCGGTCAGTTCGACCAGCTGTTCCTCACTAATCAGGCCGTCGTAGGCATCTCTCCACGAATTGGCAACCACCCGTTGAATCCCGGAAATATCGTCCGCAGTAGCCCGACGGATTGTCCGGTCCATACCTTTAGCAGAGTAATTTCCCTGATAAGTCTTTCACCGATACGAAACACGAGTTTCACCGATCGTCTACTGATCGTTCAGCAGCCGTTCGCGAGGAGCCGATCGAACCGCTGTTGGTGGGCGAGGAAGGCACAGAACGCGAAGGCGACGATCCCGAGGTGGACGGCCTCGAGCTGGATCACGAACGTCGTCACCTCGAGCGACATCGGCGGTGAGACGAGCGTCCACTCGATGAGTCGACTCGAGGCGAGCAACGTCGTTGCGCCGACGGAGAGCAATCCAGCGGGGATCAGAAGCGAGGTCGACGGAACGTCGTCGGCGTCGATTCGGAAGACGTGTCGCTCGAACGCGAACTGTCCCACGAAGAACCCGATCAGGACGGCGCTGGCGACGACGACGCCGGCCAGACCGCCGATGGTGTCGGCGACGAGCAGCCAGACGACCCAGCCGGCGGTGAAGCCGACCGCAGCGGTGAGCCGGCGTGGCTGGAGGAGATCACCCAGCGTACTCACGGTGGCCTCGAAGAGACCTGCTCGCAGGAGCGCGCCACAGAAGAGAATCCCGAGGCCGGCGAGCGCCGTCGACGCCGTCTGTGCGTCGGCGACGAGCCAGAACCAGAGCCCGACGGCGACCGACTCGAGCGTGGCCGTCGAGATCGCAGCGGTGGTGCCGACGACGCGGCGTCGGGTCGTTCGCCCGAGCACGCCGGGTTGGCGAATGACGCTCATACTTTCCGATAGTCGACTACCCGTTTCGTTATGCAAGACATTACTCGATTCGAACGGGCTCCGTTCGAAACTTCATAGGTGGGTAACCTGCTGTTTCTGGACTCGTCCCCACTCGATCGATGATCTCGGCTCGTCTCGAGGACGCCCGCTCGGATACCGACTCCGGAACGGCGCGTTCGGGGGTCGTGTTACCACACCGTGCTCGCTTTCGTTCGGTAGTAACACTTCTGTTACTTCCTCACCTGGCACCGTCCAACGCCAGTTTCGGTGAGTAGGGAATCGATAACGCCGTCATTGGCCGCTGAATCAGTCGAAACGTTGAACAGGATTATATGCACCGAAGTGGTCCGTGCGGATTATGCCGGAAACGGAGCAACAGGACAAGACGCTGTCCGAACTCGTCGTCAAGGAAGCAGTCGGCAAGGGACTCGATAGTCCGCTGCGTGAGTCGATTCTCGAGGCCGTCGAGGAGACGGAAGGCTCCCCTCGCTCGAGTCGACTCCCGCTTGCAGGTGCGGTGTTCGGTCTGGGTGCGGCGGTCGGCTACCTCGTTGGCCAGCAGTCCGGAGAGTTGCTGGAGCGCTCTCTCGACGAACTCGAGGAACCCGAGGTCGTCGAAGAGGCCGTCGAGCGGACGGACGGGCTCACTGAGGAAGACGGAGACGAAGACGAGGGCGAGTTGATGGAGATGGAAGACGAGGGTGAGGAGGATGGGTCCTCGATGCTTCCACGAATCCTGCTCGGACTGGGTATTCTTGCCGGTGCCGTGATTCTTCGGCGGCGTCTGAGCGAGAGCGACGAGGAAGAGTGGGAGCCGATCGAGGAGTTCGAGCCAGCGACCGACGTCGGCGGTGACGAGGACGAAGCCGAAGAGACAGACGAGCGCGACGCGGAAGGGGAAGACGAAACCGAAGAGACCGAAGGGTAGTTTTCTCTCGTTTCTCTCACGTCGGTCTGTGGCCGGCCCGGTTTCGTCTCTCGGTCACGAAGGAGCTAAGAGGGCGACGCCGACAGTGTGAAACCAATGGAGACGACCCATAGAGTCTTCGTCGGCGACGCCCGCGATCTCTCTGGCATCGAAGATGACACCGTCGAACTCGTCGTCACGTCGCCGCCGTATCCGATGATCGAGATGTGGGACGACCTCTTTACCGATCTCGATCCTGCCGTCGGCGACGCTCTCGAGTCGGGGGACGGTCGCCGAGCGTTCGAGGCGATGCACGCCCAGCTCGATCGGGTCTGGGACGAACTCGAGCGGGTCCTCGTCGACGGGGCCATTGCCTGTATCAACGTTGGCGACGCGACGCGGTCGATCGACGACAGTTTTCGGGTCTATCCGAACCACGCCCGTGTGCTCGAGGCCTTCGAGTCGCGAGGGTTCGATCCGTTGCCGGACGTTCTCTGGCGCAAGCCGACCAACAGTGCCGCGAAGTTCATGGGTAGCGGTACGCTGCCACCGAACGCCTACGTCACGCTCGAGCACGAGTACGTCCTGATCTTCCGCAAGGGCGGGGAGAAACGCGATTTCGAGCCGAAGGCCGATCGTCGCTACGAGGCGGCCTACTTTTGGGAGGAGCGAAACCAGTGGTTCTCGGACGTCTGGACCGATGTCAGGGGCGAACTGCAGGTCCTCGAGGACGACGAACTTCGTGATCGGTCGGCTGCGTATCCCTTCGAGATTCCCTATCGGCTGATCTGTATGTACTCGGCCTACGGCGACACCGTGCTCGACCCGTTCTGGGGGACCGGCACCACGTCGCTTGCGGCGATGTGTGCCGGCCGGAACTCGGTCGGCTACGAACTCGAGTCGGAGTTTCTCGAGGTCTTCGAGGACCGCGTCGCGGCCGCACCCGATCTCTCGCGGTCGGTCGGACGGGCCCGTCTCGAGCGCCACCGCGAATTCGTCGACCGTCGCCGCAAGGAGGAGAAAGAGTTCGGCTACGAGGCCGACCACTACGAGACGCCGGTCGTAACGAAGATGGAACGCGGGCTACAGTTCCGCGAAGTGGCGGGAATCGATCGGCTGGACGACGACGAGTCGACTGGCTATCTGGCCGAGCACGTGCCGCTCACACTCGAGTGAGAACCCGGCAGAAAGCGGCTGCTTCACTAGCGTTTTTGGGTGTCGTCTACACTCACACGCCTATGGACGACTCTATCGATCTGGATCGCTTCGACTCGAGACGCTCGACAGCCTACGGGAACCGGGGAATGGTCGCGACGAGCCAGCCCCTCGCCGCGGAAGCCGGCCTCTCCGTGCTCCGTGACGGTGGGAACGCCTTCGACGCCGCAGTCGCCACTGCAGCCACGCTCAACGTCGTCGAACCGACCTCCACGGGACTGGGCGGCGATGTCTTCGCGCTCTACCGTACCGCAGACGGCGAGGTCGGAGCGATGCGCTCCTGTGGTCACGCTCCCGCAGAGGCGACCATCGAGAACGTAAAAGGAGCACTCGAGGAGACCGACGACCTAGAGCCGTACTATCCCGAATCCCGCGGTTACGCCGTCGACAGCGACGAGGACACCGACGAACTCGGAATGCCGTTTCTCGGACCACACGCCGTCACGGTTCCCGGTACCGCACGCGGGTGGGAGACGACGGTTCAGGAACTGGGACGACTGAGTCTGAGAGAAGTTCTCGAGCCGGCGATCCACTACGCGATGGAAGGCTATCCCGTCTCGGAGGTCATCGCCCACCACTGGACGGGCGCGGAGGAGCTGTTTACCGACGATCACGCACGCGAGGCCTACCTCTTCGACGGCGAGAGCCCCGATCCGGGCCAGACAGTCACGCTCCCGCGGCTCGGCGAGTCGCTCCAGAAAATCGCCGAACACGGTGCCGACGTCGTCTACGAGGGTGAGATCGGCGACGCGATCGTCGCGGAGATCCAGTCTGCCGGCGGCTTCATGACCCACGACGACCTGGCGAGTTTCGAACCCGAGTTCGTCGACCCCGTCAGCACGACCTACAACGGAGCCGAGATCTACGAACTCCCGCCGAACAACCAGGGGCTGCTCGCACTCGAGGCGCTGAACGTCGCCGAGGAGATCGGTGCCGGCGAGTACGAGTACGACTCGCCCGACCGAATCCACGCCTTCACGGAGGCGATGAAACTGGCGTTCGTCGACGGCCACCACTACGTCACCGACCCCGAGTTCGCGGAGATCCCACCGCTCGAGTCCACGTCCTACGCCCGCGAGCGCGCACAGGCGATCGGTGACGAGCCGATTTCGAACCCCGAGGTCGGTGTCCCGAACGCAAATGCCGAGGACGCAGACACCGTCCTGCTGACCGTCGGCGACGAGGAAGGGAATCTCGTCTCCTACATCAACTCCCGCTTTGCCGGCTTCGGGAGCGGACTCGTGGCGGGCGAGACGGGCATCGCGCTGCAGAACCGCGGTGCCTCGTTCTCGCTCGACCCCGACCATCCCAACAGCCTCGAACCGAACAAACGGCCGTTTCACACGCTTGTGCCGGCGGTCGCGAAACTGGACGAGGACGACTGGATGGCCTTCGGCGTCATGGGGGGATACATGCAGCCCCAGGGCCACGTCCAGGTCGTCTCGAACCTCGTCGACTACGGGATGACTCCCCAGGCTGCACTCGACGCACCACGGTGGCGCTACCGCGAGGACGGAACCGTCGGCGTCGAGGAACGGCTGCCGAAGAAGGCAAAACTCGCGCGGCGAGGCCACGATGTCGGCATCTTGCCGCCCGTGATGTTTGGCGGCGCACAACTCGTCCGTCGGCAGGGTGACACGCTCGCTGGAGCGACGGAGCCGAGAAAAGACGGCGTCGCGATCGGGTACTAGCCCCTCTAGCGCCGGGACGCGAGATCGGCGGCCAGTTACCGTTTTTACAGATAAACAAGGCGAGTGCCTCGGGGCTTGACCCCGAGGCGGTTCACCTGCCAGTTCGTGTTTACACTGCCACCGGTGGCGGGTCACGCCTGCACGGCTGTATCGAACCCGACCGTATGGGGCCGGTTCGACGTAGCGATCGACGCGTGGAACGGTACTAGTACCGTCCCAAGTCTACTCTGACTAGTGCACTCTACTTTTCATCGAGAATCGTGATTGGTTTGGGCCAGCTCTCAACTAGTTGATCCACGCTTGGGACGGTACTAGTGCTTTGGCAAGCCTGAACGGATGAGTGAAACCGAATGCAGTCGTCTGGGTTCACTCAGCAGTCCACGCTTGGCGGAGTACTAGTGGCGGGCCAAGCCTGAACTGATGGGTCGAATCTGGCGGTGTCGCTCGATTCGACCCGTCAGTCGACGGTTGGGACGGTACTAGCGAGCGCGGAGCGTAATTTCCCCCAGAATCGTCGTCCGAAACCCACCCTTGCCGCGTTCGACGAGTCCTTTCTCGCCCAGTGTCTCGATCACGTCGGCTGTCGACGGTGCTTCTTCCGGAAGCACGTTCGGGATAGAATCGGGCTCGAGTCCGACCTGGATGGCGCTGAGCGCGTTCTCTTCGGCCGTCGAGAGCGCGAGCTTTTCCGCTTTCCCGCGAGTGTCACGGTAGTCGCTCTGGAGGTACTGCCCGAGAAGCTGTAGCTTCCGAGTGTCGGGGGCAGCAACGATCGTCGTCGTCGGCCGTGTCCCGTTCCGGTAGGTCCACTCGACGGACGGGTAGCTGGTCCGAAACGTCTCCTCGGTCTCGTACCGGAGATGGACGACCGAAGACAGGTCGATCGAGAGCGACCCTTTCTTCGTGGAAAACACCGCTTTGCCGCGTTTCGCTGAAATCTTGGCTCGCCGCGGTGACGGCTCGAGCATCCGGCCACTGCGTCTCGCTGGATGGTACAGCACGACCGTCGTCCCGCGAAGCAACAGGTTCGTCAACAGCAGCCGGAACTTCTCGGCCATCGCTCCCTCTTTTTCGATGTGGAGCGATCGACCGCCCTTTTTCGTCCTGTACTTGATAGTGATCGTGTTCGAGAAGAACCGTTCGAGCTTCCCCGAAATCGAGTTCATCGACACGTGGACGATCCGATCGGCCGGAATCGCGACCTTCTCGTTGCTCGAGACCGCGACGAGCCGGTCGTGGGTGAGGAGCACTCGACAGCGAACCGGCTTGTTGCCCCCCATTCGGGGCGTAACGACCCGGCCGGTAAAGTCCGCGATGACGGAGTCTCCCATACGACCTATCCGACAATCCGTGCATCATCAATTAAGTGTTAAGTCTCGATTCGCCATTTCGACCCGTGAATCATATCGGTCGAATTGTCCCGGCCCGTAGCCACCACGAGTTGTTGCCAATCGAATGAACGGCAAGAGTCAGATAATCCAACACCTGATATAACACTCATTAGATGTTTTGTCGAGAGACGTCAGCGAGACGGTGTCTCTGACGCGAAAACGACGGACACCCGGAGCGGCCTTACCGTAGCTCTCCGCTCACCAGATCCAGCGCGTCGTCGATCCACTCCGGAAGCGGGCGCGTCGGCGGATCTCGGTCGACACAGCGCCCATCTTCGAACTCGAGGACCCACTCGTCTTGCCCGTGTTCGATCGTGACCGTCCGTCGACTCCCCTCACCGTAGGCCACCTGGAGAGCGGCCTCGTTTGGCACTTCGGACGGAACGTCGTGTCCGAGGTCGTTACGGAGGTTAATCCGTCGCTCGATGGTCGTCATGACAGCCGACTGTTGGCACGACGCTCTCTTAAATCGACCGCGGGTTCCAGTTCGTGGGAAATATCGTGTCGAACAGACACATGGGACTCCCGGTAAGGAGAGTTCCTCATGTGGGCATGTAACGAATCTGGGTAGTACCCGGGGAGAGCTCCGAACCACGGAAAGACGAGCGAAGCGAGTCGTTCCTGCCTTCACTTCGCTGCGCTCGGTGAAGACCTACGGGTTCGTCGCCTCGCGGGCACTGACTTACAGACTCGTCACTCACTCCGTTCGTGACATCGCGTAGAACGTTAGTGCCCGGGGAGGGCTCCGAACCCTCGATCTCCGCATGTCCCAGGTTCGAGGCTCGGCGGTCCTCGTGGGGACACGGAGGCTTCCAAGGCGTACCGCACCGAATCTCTGAACCCTATGAGTGCGGCGCTATGTCCAGCTAAGCCACCCGGGCTCACTCTTCCGTTGTGCGGTTTGGCTCTTTAACCTTCTCATTCGAGATCGTTGTGCAACGGGGACCCACGGATTTATCACAGGGCCTTGCGAAACGTTTCGCCATGAGCGTTCCCGGCATCGTCCAGTCTACTCTCGGCAGTGAAGAGATCGCAGCGCGAGTCTCTCTCGGCGGCGACGACGAACTTTTCGTTACCTCTACGCGTACACTCGTCTACCGTGCCGACGGACTCCTGAGCGACGAATCGGTCGAGGAGTATAGCCACGACGCCGACCGACTGACACTCTCGGAAGGCCGTCGAAAGACCAAATTCACCCTCGAGTACTCACTCGAGGGCACCCAGAAGTTCACGATTCCCTCGAGTAAGACCGACGCCGTCCTCCATCCGGTGCTTGCCGGTATATTGAACGGTAACGAAATTACCGAACCAGGCGAGACGGTCGTCCAAACATACCGGTTTAGTGAACTCACGTTGATCATCACCAGCGAACGGCTCGTCAAACACATCGGCGGGGCAGTCTGGGACGAGGACTACCAGGAGTATCACTTCTCGGATGTGACCGAACTCGCTTTCGAGGATGGTAGCGTCGCAACCCAGATCGTTCTCACCGTCGACGGCCGCCCACAGCGGATCAAGGCTCCCAACGAGCAGGCAAACGACCTCCGCGAGCGACTCAAGCGAGCGCTGTTCGACTACTACGATGTCGACTCACTCGAGGAACTCAACGAGCTGGTCGGTGAGAACGAAGACTGGGACGACGGGTCCGAAGACCGTACTGCTTCGATGGACTTTGGCGACAGCGTCGACCCGCTTTCGTCAGATTCCTCGGAGCAAGACGCCGTCGAACCCGACGTGACGACGGCGGAGGACGACGCAAGCGCGGAGCCGACCACGGAGTCGACCACGGACCCGCTCGCTGCCGACAACGCCGACGTCAAGACGACAGGTGACCGATCCGAACAGCCCCGATCGACCACCCAGCGACGGACACAGACGGACAGTCAACAGCAACCCGAACGTACCGAGTCTCGAACCGAAGAGATCGACGACGAGTTCGAGCCCGCAACCGTCGAAACCGCAAACGTCTTCGACGCGGAATCGAAAGATATTGACTCTCGGACGCAGCCACCGGCGACAGCTGACCCAGACTCGAGTGCAAGCGACGCGGAGACCACGAAGACGGACCCCGAACTCCTCGAGCGTATCGACGCACTCGAGGACGCCGTCGAGCGCCAGAGTGACGTCATCGACGAGCAACGACAGATGATCGAGCAGTTGATCGCCGAACTCCGCCAGGGCCGGTAGTCCGGTCGCAAGCGTTCGACTTTGACGGATCGTTGTAACGGTTTCTCAGCCCGATCACGACCCAAAGCGACGTGGTTGCACCGGAAATAACGTACAGCAAACCGTCTCACTCTCTTCCCGTCACCTTCCGGATACACGACGAGCCAAAGGGTCCGAGTTCGCCCGCTTCGAGGTCGACGAAGTGACCGGTCGACAGTTCCGACCCACAACGCTTGCAAGTGAACTCGCCTTCCTTGGTGATCACCTCACTACCGAACCGCACGTACTGGCGGCTCTTCGGGCGAACGATACCGTCTTCACGGTCGATAATCCCACGGAGTTCGGCCTCGTCGAGGATCGTTCGAGTGACTGTTGGATCTGCCGTGACGGTTTCGATCCGATCGACGACGGCTGGAAGCGGAAGTGACTCGTGTTCGAGTCGTTCGAGCAGAGCGAGGCCGAGTGCGACCCGGTCGTCGTCGTACTCACGGCCGCCGCCGTCGCCTTCCGTCTCGCTCCCGTCGTCGCCAGGCATCGACCGAGATGTCGGTCCGTACCGACTACTGTCTTTTGGGCTCGGCCGGCGAGCACAAAGCCTTCAACACTCGAGGCAGAACTCGAATCGATGTCGTTGCCGTCGGTCTCGCGCCGGGCGATAGCTGGAGTCGTCGTCGCCGGCGTGGTTGTCGTTGCCGGATTCTTGCTGTCGCCGTCGGCAGCCACTGGAATTATCGAGTCGATCTCGAACGATCCGTCTCTCTTCGCTCTGGCCGTGGCCGGCCTCTATCTGATCCGGCCGGCGTTTGCCTGGCCGACGACGCCGCTCGCGATGGTCGTCGGCTACGGCTACGGCGTCGCCCTCGGCGTTCCGGTCGCTCTCGTCGGCGTCGTCGTGACCGTCCTCCCGGTGTTTCTCGCCGTTCGCTGGCTCACGACCGACGACGGCAGAGGGACGGCCTGTGACGACGATATTCTCGAGCGGGCCGGCAACGTGGTCGCCCGATACTACGAGACTACCGGTCCACTTCGAGGAGTCACGGCGTCGCGGCTGGCACCGATACCGTCGGACGTGTCGACTGCTGCTGCGGCGATTAGCGGCGTCCGACTCCGGCACTTCGTGACAGGGACCGTACTTGGGGAGGTACCCTGGACCGTCGCTGCGGTCGTCGTCGGCGCGTCAGCTTCGACGGCTACGACCGGTGGACTCGGCGAAGTCGGGCTGGCACTCTCAGTCGCGTGTGCACTCGGTGCCGTCGTCTTGCTCGCACAGCCGACGTACCGTCTGTTGCAGCGTCGACGACGCAATCACCAGTCACAGTCCTCGAGTCGCCCGCCGGGCGGTTAAGCAGTTTCCGTCGTCAATTCTCGGCGTCGCGGTTTCCGTCGGTTTCCGAAGCCATGTCTCGCTTCACGTTGGCATCCCACCAGTTCGAAGACGTGTCGTCTTCGCGGTCCTCTTCGGTCTGGTCCTGGGCCGACTTCGACCGTGGCTTTGGAGCCTGGCGCTCGAGAAACGTCGGCCGGCGAATCCGTCGCGTACTGTCGACGTAGAATGCGTCGATGTCGAGTCCGCGAAGCGGCCGCGGCAGTCCGAACGTCTCGTCGAACTCGGTCGACGCCGGCGTCTCGCTCGGATCGATCGTCGTCTTCTCCTCGACGAGTTCTTCCCAGATGTCTTCGTCGCGCTCGGCGCGGGGCCGCTTTGCACCTGCTTTCTCCTTGCCTTTCTGGTAAGCAATCTCGACGAAACTCCGATCGTACGTCGAATCGACCGCCTCCGTGAGCCGCTCCAGTTCTCCGGGGTGCTCCGATCCCAACTGTTCCGCAACTCCCAGTGCGAACGCCCGACGGATAACGTGGTCGCGATCCTCGAGCGTCTCCCAATCGGTGCCGAAGTTGCGTTCGTACATCAGGACTTGATCTTCTCGGTCGGGTCGACACAGAGCCCGTTCTCCGTGAACTCGGCCTCGCGGATGTCACAGTCGATCGGCGTCCCCCGCATCTTGATGAGCTGGAGGCCGCGAGTCATCCCCCCCGACTCGAGGTAGTTGTGCATGAACACGACGCCGTGGGCGAGATAGTGGCCGTCGGAGTAGGAGGTCGGATCGGTCATCTCGGAGATCAGCAAGACGGTGACATCGGCCCGCTTGAGCTTCGTCAGGAACGTCACCAGATCCCCAGTCTCGTCGGAGAAGTAGTACTCGAGCAGCATCGTCGAGTCGATCACCAGGCGGTCGACGCCTTTCGACTCGACGAACGAGACGAGCTTGTTCGAGAGGTTCTCGACGCTCGAGGGCCGATCCGCGTTGGAGTGAGAGGAAGACAACAGCAGCCGTTTCGTCTCGGCGTCGAAGACGTCGAGGAACTTCAACTTGCCCGAGGACAGCGCCTGCTCGAACCCGAACTCGAAGTTCGACATGTCGGTGACGAGTTCCTGTTTCGACTCGTGCATGCTCAGATACAGGCCGGTTTCACCCTCGAGTGCGCCTTTCGTGAGCGCCTGCGCGCAGAAGGTCGTTTTTCCGCTACCTGGCGGGCCGCTGATGATATAGAGCCGATCCTTCAGCAGTCCACCGTCGACCAGCTCGTCGAACCCCGGTACGCCCGTAGGTACTCGCATCGTTGAATCGAGGGGGTTTCACGGCTAAATACGTTCTGGCAATGGAATATTATATCAGGAGATCCAACTACTCCTGCTACCAGAACGTGTCCGAACAGTCGTAGACGACTCCGTGCTGTGGACAGACGTACTTGCAGTGGCGTTCGTACAACGGTTTACTACACTGTGGACACGGCCGGCCACCGGTCTCTTTGCCAGCGTCGTCGGCTCCCATACGCAGCTGTTAGCGTTGTGGCGTGCTAAGTGCTTCGAGCGTTCGCCGAGAGAAGAGACGGCAGTCAGGAGGCGACTACGTCAGCACTCGCTCCAGCCACAGGATTCGCAGGTTTTGCATCCTTCGGAGTAGTACAGCGACAGCGAGCCACAGTCGGGACACTCGGGGGATTCACCAGCATCGATGAGATCCTGGGTCGCATCCTGGCTCTGGTTCGGGTCCGCGTCGTTCGCGGCAGGTGCCGTCCCAGTGCCACCGTCGGTCTGTGGACCGTCGTATCCCGGCGATTCCGCCGACTCCTCGAGTGTCTGCTGGGTCGGATACGGCTTGTCGATCTCGTCGTCGAGGTAGCGTCGTAGCGCGGTGCCGATTGCGTCGGGAATCGACTGGATCTGTTCACCCTTGTCCCACGCGATCTTCGGGCTGCGGGTACCGCAGAGTTCGTCGACCATCTCTTCTGGGTCGACGCCCGAGCGCAGCGAGGTCGAGATGACCTTCGCCAGCGCCTCGGTGAAGGAGTTGGTAAAGCCACCCGAGTGACCGATGTTCGCGAACAGTTCGAACGGCTGCCCGGTCTCGGGGTCCTCGTTGATCGTCACGTAGAGTTTCCCGTAGCCGGTGTCGATGCGCTGGCTAACACCCTGTAGGGCGTCGGGCCGGTCGCGTTTCTCGGTGAAGTCGACCTGAACGGGCTCGGTGCCGTCGCCACCGACCTCGCCGACGCCTTCTCCGAGAACGTCCGTGACCTCTTCACTCTCGAGGAACTCCTCGAGGCCGCCGAAGATCTCGTCGATCTGTTCGACGAGCGTCTCCGCGGCTTCGGTCTCGTCGGCGAACTCGGTGTTGTCGGCACGGGTCGTCAGCACCTGCTTCGATCGGGTGCCGTCGCGGTAGTAGGTGACGCCCTTGCCGCCGTGCTTGTAGATGTACTCGAAGACCTCTTTGGCGTCTTCGACCGTCGAGTCGTTGGGGGCGTTGACGGTCTTCGAGATCGCGGAGTCGACGCCCTCCTGGCAGGCGACCTGGATACCGGCGTGTTCTTTCGCCGAGAGGTCGCCGGTCGTGACGAACAGTTCGCCGATAGCGTCCGGAACGGTCGAGAGGCCCTCGACGCCGTTGAACTGGTTTGTTGCCATCTGCTCTTGGGCCTCTTCTTTCACCGCCTCGACGTCGATATCGTTGTCCTCCAGCACACGGAGGAAGTAGTCGTCGAACTCGACTAACATCTCGTCGCCCTGGACGTCGTCGGAGACGTTCTTGTAGTAGGCGACGTTGTAGATCGGCTCACAGCCGCCGGTCGTATTGCCGACCATGCTCGTCGTGCCCGTGGGTGCGATGGTCGTCGTGTTGTGGTTCCGGATCGGGAACCCGTCCGCCCAGTCGTCGGCCTCGAGGCCGGTCTGGTGCTCGAACCACTCGCGGTACTCGGTCGGGCTCGCGTACTTGGACTTGCCCCACTCCTCGAAGCTCCCGCGCTCTTCGGCGAGTTCGTGGGAAGCCCACTTCGAGGTGTGGTTGATGTGGGTCATCAGCTGGCGTGCGACCTCGTTGGAGGCGTCGCTACCGTACTCCATTCCGAGCTGGATGTACAACTGGGCGAGGCCCATGATGCCCAGCCCGATCTTGCGCATCTCCCGGACCTTCTGTTCGATCTTGTCGACCGGGAAATCCGACATGGTGACGACGTTCTCCAAAAAGCGCGTCCCCATCTCGATACGGTGGTCGAACTCCTCGAAGTCGACTGCCTCCGTGAGGAAGGCGTCGACGGCCTCCTCGATCGAGTCGTACTCGTCGCCGTGCTCGTCGTACCAGACGCGCCAGTCGGGCGCCTCGAGGTCCGCGAGCGTCGAGAGGTTGATGTGACCGAGGTTACAGGCCTCGTACTCCTCCAACGGCTGTTCTCCACAGGGATTTGTCGCTAATATTCTATGTTCGGGGTGCTTATCTATATCGAACGAGTGCTGTTTGTTGACGCGCTCGAGGTAGATAACGCCGGGTTCACCGTTCTCGTGGGCGCCCTCGACGATGTCGTCCCAGAGTTCTTCTGCGGGAACTGATAGTTCTTCGCCGACCTCGACGTGTTCGCCGAGGCCGAACATCTCGTAGAGCTCTTTGGTCTCTTCGGTCGCGATATGTGGTTCGCCGGTGCGGGGGTTGGTGAACGTGAACTTCTCGCCGTTCTGGACGGCCTCCATGAAGTCGTCGGTGATGCCGACGGAGATGTTGAAGTTCGAGAGGTGGCCTTCGACGGCGTTCCGGAGGTGTTTGGGGACTCGACCCTCGTCGTCGATGAGTTCACGGGCCTCCGCTAAGGCGTCCTGGAAGGAGGTGTGCGTGTAGTCGTCGGGGTCGTTGAGCCGCAGCGTCTCTGCCAGCGAGACATCTTTGTTCTTGGCGTGGATGAACTGGATGACGTCGGGATGGGAGACGCGCATGACGCCCATCTGTGCGCCCCGTCGCGCGCCACCCTGGGCGATTGTCTCGCACATCTGGTCGTACGTGCGCATGAACGTGATCGGCCCGGAGGCGATGCCGCCGGTCGAGCCGACCGCGTCGCCGTAGGGGCGGAGCCGCCAGAAGGCATAGCCCATGCCACCGCCGCTCTGGAAGACCTGTGCGGCTTCCTTGGCGGTCTGGTGGATGTCGTCGATGTCGTCCTCGGGAGAGTCGACGAAACACGCCGAGAGCTGCTGGAGCTCGTCGCCGGCGTTCATCAGCGTCGGCGAGTTCGGCATGAAATCCAGGTTTGCCATCATCCCCTGGAACTCCTCGGCGACCGACTCGACGTGTGGCTGCACGTCGTCGGGGAGGTCGGGAACGACGGTCTCGTAGGCGAACTTGTTGACGTTGTAGACGGAAAGTGTCGTTTCGGCGTCGTCGTCGGCAGTGACGCCCGCGCCGAAGACGTCCGCGGCGAGCTCGTCGCGCCGTGGGTGGTCGGGCTTGAGCTGATCGGGCGTGACCGTAATCTCGACGCCTTGTTTCTCGGCCTCGTAGACGGCTTCCGCGAGCGCGATGTTCTTCCCGACGCGCTCGAAGAGGTCCTCCTGTTCCTCGATGAGGTCCCCGTCGGCGTCCTTGCGGAGATACCGAGCCGGGAGGATATTGTGGTAGGCGTTGCCGGTCAGCCGCTCCTCGAGAGTCTCTCCTTCAGTTCGCTTGATCGGGAGTGTGAGTTCCTCCGCGCTGAGGTCGCTCTGGCTCATGCGCGACACACCTCGCTGCTAACCCCTCGCTGGGTGACGATTCTGCCGTGGGTCCGGGTCCTGGCTCTCATCATTCGTAACGAAGGTTCGGTATTCGTGCATCCCTCATAAACCTGTCCTAGCTGTCCCATTTTTATTGGATTAGTGCAACGTGGCTTTCATAGATGTCTCTGTGGAATTTGTTCGACAGTCGACCGCGGCCGGCGAGACGGCCGTGTCTTTCCTCGTTGGGTCCTACGTCCGCGGTGGCCTTAACGATTTACAGAGCACCCTGAAAGTGGACGAAACTGTCACTCATCACCTCGCCCTCCTGCGGCTTTCTCTTTCAGACACTCTGGTGACCTCTTCGCTTTCGATTCAGTCACGACATCCAGAAAGATTACGGCACTGGGGGACGGAGTGGAGGTATGCTCGAGCCATTGACATCCTCGACGGCCCTCCTCGTGCTGGCTGCCCTCGCGGCCTTCGCGGTCGCCGTCATTGCGATCCGAATCGCGATCAAACTCGCCGTCCGAGTCGGTATCGTCGCTGCAGTCGTGCTGGCAGCGATGTACGCGACGGGGACCCTCGAGTTGCTCCCCGGCGTCTGATCGGAACGAGCAACTCCCTTTCTCGCCGTTATATAATCGAGAGGAAATTCTCGACGACGTCGTGTCCGGCAGCCGTAAGCACGCTCTCCGGATGAAACTGGACGGCCTCGATCGGGTGTTCTCGGTGGCGAACGCCCATTACGAGCGTTTCTGAGCCGTGTTCTGCCGTCGCCGTCACTTCGAAACAGTCGGGCACCTCGGTTGCGACCAGCGAGTGGTACCGCCCAGCACGGAACTGCTGTTCTACCCCCTCGAAGACGCCCGCACCGTCGTGGTCGACCGCCGAGGCCTTCCCGTGGATCGGCTCGGGTGCCCGGCCGACGTTCCCGCCGTAGGCGTAGACTGCCGCCTCGAGACCCAGGCAGACCCCAAGCGTCGGAACGTCGGGACTGATCTCGTGGAGGACGTCCATCGTCACGCCCACGTCGCGGTCGTTTCTCGGATGGCCGGGGCCCGGACTGACGACGATCGCGTCTGGATCGACCGCGCGGACGTCCTCGAGTGCGGCGGTGTTCTTGACGATCTCGGTCTCAGTGTTTGGCTGCTGGCTGACATACTCGACGAGGTTGTAAGTAAACGAGTCGTAGTTGTCGACAAACAGGACTCGAGTCGTCCCGCCGTCGGCCTTCTGGGTCGTGGCCGACATCATCGACGCACCTCCGGTTCGGGTGGCTCGCAGTCGCCGATCGAATCGGTCTCGTCGGCCGATCGTTCGATCTCCTCGAGTGCAGCAAGGACGCCGCTCATCTTTTTCTCGGTCTCCTCGTACTCGCTTTCGGGATCGCTGTCGGCGACGAGTCCGGCACCGGCCTGGACGGTGATCCGGTCTCGTCCGTCGTCGACGGCTGCTCGCGGGTCGTTTCTCCTCGCTCGCTTTTCCGCGGCGCGTGGCGCCGCGACACTTTCTACCGTCGCCGTCCGAATGACGATCGCGAAGTCCGCGTCGCCCGTCCAGGAGTAGTAGCCGACGCCGCCGCCGTACAGTCCCCGCGGTTCGGCCTCTAGGTCGTCGATAATCTCCATTGCACGAACCTTTGGCGCGCCCGACAGCGTCCCGGCGGGGAACGCGGCCCGCGTCGCGTCGAACGCGTCGGGAGACGAACTCTCCCGGGCCGTCGAACACGGTTCGGCCACGTCGGAATCCGTCGCCAGTCGGCCCGTCACCGTCGACTCGATGTGCTGGACGTGGCTGTACTTGAGAACGTTCATGAACTCGTCGACACGGACCGTCCCGGCCTCGGAGACCCGGCGAACGTCGTTTCGCGCCAGGTCCACGAGCATCGTGTGTTCGGCCCGCTCTTTCTCGTCGGCCAGCATCTCGCCCGCGAGCCGGCGGTCTTCGACGGGGCTCGTCCCGCGGTCGCAGGTGCCCGCGATCGGGTTCGACATGACCTCACGCCCGCGCACGGAGACTAACGTTTCCGGGCTGGCGCCGACGACGGTCAGGTCGTCGTGCTCGAGCAGGTACATGTACGGCGAGGGGTTGACCTCCCGCATCGCCTCGTAGAACCCGAGCGTATCGACGTCGCCGTACAGTTCTCGTTTCCGGGAGACGACGCCCTGGTAGATGTCGCCGTCGAGGACGTGCTCTTTGGCTTTCCGGACGCTCTCCTCGTAGTCGGCTTTCGAGCCCGCGGCCTCGTCCTCGCGGACGAAACCGTCGGTCTCTGGCCCGTCGCCGCCGTCCTCCCGCAGCGTCTCCGCCACCTCCCTGACCTCGGCCTGCATCTCGTCGTAGATCGCGTCCGGATCGTCGCCGGGCGCTACGACCGGCGTACAGACGAGCGAGACGGAGCCCTCGCGTTCGTCGAACGCGATCGTCTTCGTCGTCAAGACGAACTGCGCGTCCGGGAACCGCGAGTCGGGTCGCTCGAGGCCGACCTCCTCGAGCCAGAGGTCGTAGACCGCGTCGTAGGCCAGAAACCCGACGAGGCCGCCGGTCAGGTGCTGACGGCCGTGATTCGGCGCGTTCTCGAACCGCACGTCGGGCATCGCCGCTCGCAGCGCATCGACGGTGTCGGCGTCGTCCCCGACCTCGGTGTCGATCAATTCGAGGGGAGCGTCGTCGGACAGCGTCTCGACATCCGTTCTCTCGGGGCCGACCGTGACGACGGCCTCGGGATCGTAACCGACGTACGAGAAGCGGGCGTGGCGCTCCGCGCCCGCCGAACTAGGGCGGAACGCGCCGTCCGGGTCGCTCGATGCGGTCTTCTCCGCGCTCTCGAGCAGAAACGCGTACGGCGATCGGTCCCGGTCGCTCTCGGGTGTGCGGCCAGTGAGCGCCGCGTACGCACCCAGTGGCGTCGTCTCGGTCTCGAGGGTCGCGACGGTCCGGACGACGACTGGTCGATCCCCGCGGTCGACGTGTTCGCGGAAGGCCTCACGGTCGAGGTCGAACGTCGTCATGGGCTCGACTCCATCGCGGAGCGTGCGGTCGTGGCGCGTTCGACGAACGATTCGACTGCCGACTCGTCTTTGACGCCGCCGCTGGCCTCGACGCCGCTCGCGACGTCGACCGCGAAGGGATCGACCGTCTCGACGGCGTTTGCGACGTTGTCGGGTGTCAATCCGCCCGCGAGAACGACCGGCGACTCGAGGCCGTCCGCGACCGCCCGCGTTCGCTCCCAGTCGTGGGTCTCGCCGGTTCCACCGGCACCGTCGTCGTCGGCCGAGTCGATCACGAGCGCGTCGACGACTCCGTCGTAGCGCCTGGCTGTCGTCGGCGCGGCCGCGTCGACGGCGACCAGGACATCGGTGTCCGTCCTCGAGCGAACGGTCTCGAGGTTGCCGGGCTCGAAGCCGCCGTGGATCTGGACGGCGTCGGGGCCGACGGTCTCGACGAGGTCGATCGCGTGCGCGATGTCGTCGGGCATCGTCACGAGCACGGCGGTTACAAACGGCGGGACGGTCGCAGCCAGTTCGGTCGCCCGCTCGACCGCCACCTCGCGTGACGTGTCCACGGGAACGTCACAGACGATCCCAACGGCGTCCGCGCCGGCATCGACGACGGTCTCGAGATCCGGTTCGTTCGTCGTTCCACAGATCTTGACCCGTGGCCCACTCATCGTGCCTCCGGTTTCGGTGCCGCGAGCTGCTCGAGTTTCGCCGCAGCGCCGCCCTCCTCGATCGCTTCGCGAGCGATCGCTGTGCCTTCCTCGAGGGTGTCCGCCTCGCTGGCAACGTAGATCGCTGCGCCAGCGTTAGCGAGAATGACGTCGCGTTTCGCCCCGGTCACGTCGCCCTCGACGATCCCGCGCAGGTCGGCCGCGTTCTCCTCGGGGGTGCCGCCCGCGATATCCGAGATGTCGTGGCTCGAGAGTCCCAGGTCCGCGGGCTCGAGGGTGTACTCCTCGACAGTGTTGCCTGCTACTTCGGCGACGACCGTCTCGCCGTGGATCGCGATTTCGTCGGTACCGGAACCGTGGACGACCAGCGCACGCTCGACGTCCATCCGCGCGAGCGCGTCCGCGAGTGCGGGAACGAGGGCTGGATCGTAGACGCCGACGACCTGTGCGTCCGCGCCTGCAGGATTCGTCAGCGGTCCGAGCACGTTGAAGACGGTCCGCACGCCGAGTTCCTTGCGCGGTCCGATGACGGCTTTCATTGCGGGATGGAAAACAGGAGCGAGCATGAATCCGATGCCGTCTTCCTCGATGGCATCCTCGACGGCTGGCGGCTCCGCTTCGACGTCGACGCCGGCGACCTCGAGCACGTCTGCACTGCCCGACGACGAAGAGACCGAGTAGTTGCCGTGTTTCGCGATCGGGACGCCCGAGCCGGCGGCGACGACCGCACTCGTCGTGGAGACGTTGATCGTGTCGTAGTCGTCCCCGCCGGTTCCACAGGTGTCGACCAGCGGTTCGCGACCGGGCGAGATGGTCCGTGCCGCCTCGCGCATCCCTTCGGCGAAGCCAGCGATCTCGGCTTCCGTTTCACCTTTCGCTCGCAACGCGGCAAGTAACGCGCCGATCTGGGCGTCCGTCGCCTCCTGAAAGACGGCCGTCGATGCCGCTCGAGCGTCCGCCTGACTGAGATCTCCGCCGTTCGTGATTCGTTCAACGTACTCCTTCATACTGAACACCAATGTACGTAGTTGTCTTATAATGGGCAAATAAGTACATCAACTTAAGCGTGTCGGGGCCAGGGTGTGCATGAGGTGAATTCCCGTACGGCGTTCGATCCGAAACCTTCAATTACGGTGGCCGGCTACGACTGAGTGCAGCAAGACGCCGAAGCCAGGCGGGTTGGTGGTCTAGTCTGGTTATGACACCTCCTTGACATGGAGGAGGCCGGCAGTTCAAATCTGCCCCAACCCATTTCTGACGAACTAACACGACGAACGCAGTGGGGAGTGCGTTCGTCAGAAATTGTTATGTCAGTTTGAACCCTAGAAGTCGCAACTCGCGCAGTGAACGAAGTGAGCGAGCAAGAACGTCTTCCTTCGGTTCAAATCTGTCCCAACCCACTAATTTTGCTGCGAGCAAATCCGCGAGCAGCAAATTCGCTACGGTAGGCAGATTTGAGCCAGAGAGTGGAGCAAAACGAAACGGCCGTGGTTCAAATCTGCCCCAACTCAGTTCTCGACGATACAACGCGACGAGCGGTGCGTAACGTGTCGCGCTACGATCGCGGAGACGAACCAGTGAGCGAAAGAGTCGTCGCACAACCACCATTCAACTCGAACCGGACCGAGGCTTTGCGATCGAACGGCGCAGGTCCTCGAATGCGGGTCGAATCTGCTCACCCGACCACAGCACGTCGTCTCGAACCAGTCTCTCGTCACACTCGAGCAGTGTCCAGAACCACTAGCGGACCGACCTCACCTCGAGAAGAGTCGGGTGAGACGATCGAGTAGCCCAGCCGTCTCGTCGTTCGTCTCGGCCGTCTGTGAGTCGGCTGCCTCGGGCATCTGGTCGTCTGTCCCGTCAGCAAGACCGACCGACCCGGCCAGTGGGCTGGTAGCGTCGCTGTCGCTCGTCTCAGACTTACTGCCGTCTCCCACGTCGAGGTCGTCCAGCGAGAGGTCCACCTCGTCGATCTCCGGCGTGGACTCGCGGCCCTCCCCTGCTTCGGCGGCACGCACGTCGGCACCGGTAACGTCACCGCTCTCGATGCGAGCAGCGAGTTCGTCGGGATCGGCGGTAGAGTCTTGGCTCGAGGCCGATGCCTGTTTGCCGGAGCCAGTCGGGGGAGTGTCCGATCCGTCGGCCTCACTCGAGATTGCGGACCCGAGCTGGATCGAGGACCCAGTGTCGGAGTCGACCTCACTCGATCCGTCTTCGCCCGTCTCGTCGGACTCGTTCGATTCGATCTCGTCGCCTGGCTCCATCGCCGGACTCGAGTCTGCGTCCGCTTCCGGCTCGTCGAGCGACTCGAGGATGTCGTCGACGCTTCCGTCGGAGACGACGCGCTGGGGACCGCCGCCGGTCGAGATGCCGCCAGTTGCGAGACCGTCGTCTTCGTCGTCCCGCTGCGATCGATCGTCGCTCATCGTGTTGAGTAGACACTCGAGTGAACATAATCTTTCTCCTGTACGCGTTGAGCCGAACGTCAGGCTGCGAGCGACGGCCGAGAGTAGACGACGTTGAGGACGGCACCGATCAGCATGATGATTCCGGCGAAGTAGAGCCAGGTAACGAAGAGGAGAACGGCACCGACGGCACCGTAGGCCTGGTACTGGCCGGCGACGTTCGTATACAACTGGAAGCCAACTTGCAGGAGGGACCAACCGATAGCCGTGAAGATGACCCCGGGGACGATCTCCCTTACCGTGACCGATATCGGTGGCAAGACGTAATAGATCGGCGCGAAGACGAAGACGAGCCCGAGAAACAGCGTGATCCAACTGATCGCCCCCGCGAACGGGACGGTGTTCTCTGCCAGCCGAAGGATGGCTCCGATGACGACCATCAGCACGAGCGCACCAACGCCTGAGAAAACGACTATAATGCCGTTCCGTACCTTCTGGAGTAACGTGACCTCGCCGACATCGTCGTATATCGTTTCGAACGCGAGATTGAGGCCTCGAAACACCTTTCGCGTCCCCCAGATACCGACTGCGAGTGCGACGACGGTCGCCTCTGTCCGTCCTGCTTCGGTCTCGAGTGCGTCGGTGATGAGGTCCTCACCGGCTGCAGGGAAGAAATCGCCCGCGACGAGGACCAGTCGTCGTGCCGCGTCCTCGCCGCCGAACAGCGAACCGACGACCAGCGCGAGCAACACTATCGGTATCAACGAGACGAACGCGTAGTAGGCGAAACCGGCCGCGAGAAACGTGATTTCCCGTTCGCTTGCCGTCCGATAGATCGAGGTAAGCACATCCCGAATCCCCTCGACATCCATAGGTGGGATACGACGAGTAGCATCAAGAGTGTGGTATCGAGTTCGCAATTCCTGCGGGCGCGTCACAGCGTCAGGCAGAAATTGTGCGAGGCATACACCGCGCCCTCGTCGGTGACGTAGACGCCGACGCCGCCGCGATCCCAACCGTGGCCGGCGTGTTCCTCGAGAATCGCCTCGCGGTGTGCGGTAGAGTTCATCCACTGAGCGACGAGGCCGTCCGCGACTCCTTCTGCCGTCCGATACTCGACCACGTCGCCGTTGCCCGACTCCTCGACGGGTCGGTCGACCCACGTCAGGGCGATGTTCTCGCCGTACGCTCGACAGTAACTGTCGACGTTGCCGAACCGATCGTACGGACCGTCGCCGTCGGGATTCGTGTGTGCGAAGTACTCTTGGTTGGCCATGTCGTGGCTGTGGGCCCGCGAGACGGAGGCGACGGTGCCGTCCCACGCGAGTGGCTCGAGGCCGTGGTCGGCCCGCCGGTCGTTGACCGCGGCGTGAACGAAGTCCTCGACCGTCTCCGACGAGATGGTCTCGACACTCGTCTCGTATGTCGACTCGCCCGGATCTGCCGGATCGACTGTATCGGGGCTTCGATCGCCCGCAGGCGGCGGTTCGGCGCTTGGGCTGGGCCCGTCGACGACCTCGACGTCGTCGATCCGCTCTAGGTCGTCGAGCTCGTCCAGCATCGTCGGTGCGAACGCGGCGGTCGCAACCACAACCGCACCGAGAACGAGCGCGAGAGCGAGCAGTCGAACCAGTCCCCGGAGGAGTCCCCGGTCCGTCCGGTCGCCGGGCGGATAGCTCGAGTCCCGCGTCCGAGGAGGGCGTCCCATTGACGGAGACGTGCGTCTCCTGAAGTATGAGGGCGACGGTCGGTTGCAGGAACTGATACGCGTCGGATCGGCAACTAGTCGCCGATTTCGCTGCTCTCGGCGTTCGTCCCGAAAATCGTCTCGTGGAAGCCGATCACGAGTCCCGGCACGACGGCCATAAACAGGTGTTCTTCCAGCGGGATGCCAGCGACGTCGATTCCGGTTCGAAGTTGGATGTCGAAGACGCCGACTTCGAGCGTGTACCGGTCCCAGACGTACGCGATCGGGTACAGTGCGAGGATCGTCACGGCGGCTTTGCAAAGCGCGTTCGCGCGCCGAAGCAACAGGGCAGCGATCGCGCCCCAGAAGACCTCCGTTGCGAGATACGTGTATCGACCGAGCACGCTGATATCGGGTGCCATGAACACACGTACCAGAACGGCGTTCAAGAACCTTCCCGAGGCAGGTGGGAACAGGCAATATCTTCAAAACCCCGGCCACAGTACATCCACTCGTAACGATGAATATCGCTGATATCGCCACCGAGGATTACATCGAAGTCGACGTCGGGACGCGTATGGGGAAGGTCCGTTCTACGTTCGAGAACGGCGGCCCCAAGGGAATTATCGTCACGAACGACGGGGAATACGAGGGCGTCATCAGCGAACGGGAGGTCCTCCAGTCCCACGTCGAAGACGACGCGAAGGTGGCGGCGCTCACGAAACCGAGCCGGAACGATCCGGCCCCCCAAATCTCTCGGGACGAAGACATCCGGGAGACCGCTCGACTGCTGATCGAGGGGAACTCGAAGGTCGCTCCGGTCTTCGAAGACGACGAACTCTGGGGCGTCATCACCAACGACGCAATTCTCGAGGCAGTCCTCGACAATCTCGAGACGCTGACGGTCGAGGACGTCTATTCGGCTGACCCGGTGACGGTCCGTGAAGACGACGGTGTCGGCAAGGCGATCAACCGTCTCCGGGAACACGGTATCTCCAGACTCCCGGTTCTCAACGAGAGCGGCTATCTCACCGGGGTCGTCACCACCCACGACATCGCCGACTTCGCGATCAGGAAAAACGACACGACGACGACCGGCGACCGCGTCGGCGACTCCCAGCGGCTGCTCGACGTCCCCATCTACGACATCATGACTAGCCCGGTCGCGACGACGACGCTCGATGTCACGGCCAAAGAGGCAGTCGAGCAGATGCTCGACAGGGACTATGCCGGGCTGATGGTGACGCCGGAAGACGACGACCGGGTGGTCACCGGCGTCGTCACCAAGACGGACGTCTTGCGGGCGCTGACCTACACCGAAGAGGAACGCATGGACGTCCAGATCACCAACGTCTCCCTGCTGGATACGATCAGCCGGGAGTCGATTCACGAGAGCATCGAGGGTGTCGCCGACAAGTACGCCGACATGCAGGTGCTTCACGCGCACGTCCGATTCAAGGAACACAAGGAGAAACTCCGCGGGACGCCGCTGGTTCACTGTCAGATCCGACTGCGGACGAACAAGGGCCAGGTCGCCGGCACCGGCGAAGGCTACGGTGCAGAAAGCGCCTTCCGCGTTGCACTCGACAAACTCGAGCGCAACGTCTTGGAGATCAAAGGCGTCACGAGCGACGAGGAGTACCGTGGACAGCTCCTTCGCAAGTTGAACGAACTCTAGTGCTTTGGCAAGCCTGAACGGATGAGTGAAACCGAATGCGGTCGTCTGGGTTCACTCAGCAGTCGACGCTTGGGGCGGTACTAGTAGCGCCCCAAGTCTACTCTGACTAGTGCGCTTTACTCCTGATCGAGAATCGTGATTGGTTTGGGCCAACTCTCAACTAGTCGGTTCACGCTTGGGATGGTACTAGTGGCGGGCCACGCCTGCATTGCGGGGTCGAATCTGGCGGTGTGGCTCGATTCGACCCGTCAGTCGACGGTTGGGACACTAGACCCAGCCGCTCTTTCGAGTGCTCGTCAGAATCGCTGACTCTCCTCGCTTCCCTCGAGTCCGCTGTCCGTAATCCTGAACTGCACCGACTCTCCGGCCGGTTTCGACCGGTGTTTCTCGAGCGTCGCACGCCGGTTTCCGCCACGGAACCGCTCGAGGCGGACGACGATTCCGGTCCAGTGCTCTAAGGTGTTGCCACCGAGCGCGCGTGTGCGATCGGCGTCGGGATCGGCAAAGACCTGATTCGTCAGGACCACCGCGAGGTCGTGTTTGCGAGCAAGCGAGAGGAGATGCGTCACCTGTCTGGCAACCTGACGCAGCGCTTCTCCTTCGTCGCCGTCATCGGTTCGCTCGAGTCGGTAGAAGCCGGTCGCACTATCCAGGACGATCAGGTCTGCGCGTTCGGCGAACGCTTCGGCATCGCGGACTGCTTCGGCTTGCTCCTCGAAGTCGACGGCGTCTTCGACGACGATCCGGGAGGCGGTCGTCTCGACGCCGAGTTTCTCGTCGTTCTCCTCTTCGGCCGATGGCTCGTCCCCGCCGTCCCCTCTCTTTTTCTCCAGGGACGGGTCGCCGTCGGCTGCTACTCGAGCCGAAAGCAGTTGCTCGAAGCGGTCGACGGAAACGCCTTCCGTGTCGATGTAGACGACCGTTCCGCCTGCGGCGGCGGTCTCGACGGCAGCCGACAGCGCGAGGTTCGTCTTGCCCGCGGCCGGCGTCCCGTAGAGCTGGGTGACGGTTCCGCGTTCGAACCCGCCACCGAGCAGGTCGTCGACCGGCTCACAGCCGGTCGGAATGGCCTCGTCGTTCACGGATGGAATTGGCCCGTTCGGCGCAAAAAGCCCCCGGAACTGATCGCGGCCGGCGTCCGGATACGTTTATTCGGTACGGGGACAAAGCCCCTCCCGTGATCGTCGTCGCAACGTCGGACTTCGAAGTGTATCACGGTGTCGTCAACGAGCTACGGGACCGCGGAACGACGTTTACGACCGTCGAACTCGACCAGGAACTCCCCGGAGAAACTGCCGTCGTCGTCACTGATGCGGATCACGCAACAGCCTTTCCTGGCGTGCCGACGATCGTCGCTGCCCCCGACTCACCACGTCGAGCGGTCGATCAGGCACTGACCGCGGTTCGGGGCGACGGCGGCCGAACGATAATCGGCGTCGATCCAGGACGAAAGCCGGGGATCGCCGTACTGGCCGGTGAGATGGTCGTCGCCGCGTTCCAGGTGCCACTGGCCGACGCCGTCGACGTCATTCAGCGCGAGGTGGGCGAGGCAGCCAACCCGATCGTCCGTATCGGTGACGGCTCCCGGCTCCAGAGTGCGAGACTCGTCAACGACCTCGAGGACGTCCGCGTCGAACTCGTCGACGAGACTGGGACGACACCGTATCTCGGCACGGGTGGAAGAGGGATGGAAGACGTCCTCGCGGCGGTCAACATCGCCCGACTCGAGGGCGAAGTGGTCGACGCTCGTGAGATCGAGCCGACTGCGGGCGAGCTACAGGTGATCAAAGACCGGTCCCGCGAGCAAAGCGAGACGAACCGGGCGATCGACGAGACACTCGCCAGACGGGTCGCTGCCGGCGAGTTGACGATCGAGGAAGCCCTCGCCGAACATCGAACCGACGGTGAGACGACCGAAGACGAGTAGCGGCGGTTCGAACTGACTGGAAGCCGATCCGTAGTGACCACGTCGACCGAAAGCCGACCGATAAAGAGCGAACGGAACTCGAGTTTAGGCGGCCCAGACGTTCGTCGCAGCGACCGAAGCGAACTGGACGTTCTCGTTCTCCTGGATGGCTAGTTGGGCAGCGTCGGCACTGTCACCGTTTTCGGCGACGGCGATAGCAGCCTGCTGCTCGTTGACGTTTTGCTGGTCGACGAACTGGACCTGTTCGATCTGAGCGCTCGCGTGTTGCTCGACGTCGTTGGTCTGGGCAGCGTCGTAGTCGTAGGCGATCCCGTCGATGTCTTCGACGTCGTCGCCGCCGAGCGTTACGCTGGTCGTCTCGGAGGCGATGACGCCGTCGTGGACGTGACTGGGTCCGGCGTAGACGTTCAGCGCTTCCGCGAAACCGACCTGCGCGTTGACGTTTTGCTGGTAGGACAGTTGGATCGCAGTCGCCTCGCTACCGTTGGTCGCGTACGCCAGCGCGGTGTTTTGGAGGTTGACGTTCATCTGCTCGATTTCCTGGCTCTGGGTCACTTCGCTGGTCGCGGTCTGGACGCTTTCACCCTTCTTGTGGTGGTCTTTGTTCTTGTCCTTGTCCTTGGCCTTGTTCTTGTCTTTGTCTCCGTGGAGGCCCTCGATTTGTCCCTCGGTCTGGACGATACCGTTGTCGCCATCGAAGCCGGCCGTCACGACGTTCATCCCGGGCATCGCGTCGATGACGTTCGCAGCGTCGGCCTCACCGATCTGCTGGTTGAGGTTGGTCTGTTCGGTGAACTGGATTGCAGTCGCCGTACTGTTTTCGCCGACGGCGATCGCGACGGCACCGTCCTGTTCGTTGACGTTCAGCTGGTCGCCTGCCTGTCCCTGCTCGACGGACGCACTCGCGGACTGATCGGTGAACTCGCCGCCCGCGTAGACGTTGGTCGCGTTAGCAACGCCCTGTTGGAGGTTCTGGTTGGCCTGTTCGGACTGTTGCATGGCGATCGCTTCGCTCTCGTTTTCGGCGATCGCGAAGGCGACGTTCTGCTCGTTGTAGTTCAGCTGACCGACCTCCTGAACCTGGGTCACTTCGGCGTCTGCGGCCTGGTCGGGATCGATGTCAGCTTTGTCGCCTTTCTTGTCCGCGACGCCCCAGCCATCGAAGTGCTTGCCGTCGCCGTTGCCGATGACGACGTTAACGGTACCGACATCCTCGAACTCGGTGGTCTGGACGTTCGAGGCCGTCGCATCACCGAACTGGATCGCGTCGTTTTGCTGGGTCGCCTCCTGAACTGCGGTGGCCTCACCACCGTCCATCGAGATGGAGGTCGCGTTCGCCTGCTGGTTGATGTTCACCTGATCGACGTCCTGGTACTGGGTGACCTCGGCGTCGGCCACCTGGTCACCGGACGCGTGCGCTTCGATATACTCCTCGAGTGTCATGTCGCCGAGATCGGCTCCGAAGACCAGGTAGAGGTCTTCACCGTTCTCGAGGGCGTGGACTGACTCTGCCGTAGCGTCGTCACCGGCTGCGACGGCCGGTGCGCCACCGGCTACCATCGCTAAGGCGACTATACATGCCAGAAGAACCGTCGTACACTGTGAACGTATCGTCGTCGTGTTGGTCATGATTCGTTTGACGTGAGCCGTGAGAGTCTTTTGTTCCTGCATCTCCACGGCGTGAACCTTCGTATCTCGATGGTAGACTTTGTTATCTGTCAGTTGATTCGGAGATGCTGTGGCCTACCCGATCGGGGCCGGACACAGCGAGATCGAAAGCGGAAACTTCGAATTACAGGCGGTGGATACCCGATTTCGTGTGGGTTGGTAGCAAACGAGATTCTCGGGAGGACGGGCAGTTACGGTCTCGTTTGCAGTGAACTGTCGAGATCGACGACTGTCGGCATCACCAACCGGTACCCGCTGTCAGTAATCAGTCCACTATTCGACTGTTACTCGAGGTTTCCGTCACTGGACGCAGGCTGTAACTGAGAGAAACGACCGGTATAGTATCGTCGTACCGGGAACAGAAGTTCGTTCGTCGGCTGTGAACTCTCTCGAGTGACAACCGAATAGTCCCCACAACGATTCTAATACACTACTTCTACTGAAACCGTTCTCCGGGTTCAAGTGCCAATCCGTGATGAGTGGCGACTGGGCAACGCGTCACAGCGGCAGTTGCAGTAGAGATGGCGGAGCCTCCCCCGACGAGCCGTCGCTCTGCACTCGAGTTGCAGCCCAGTTACGGCCCGCCCGCGTGATGCGTGCCTAGTAACCCAACTAAAGGGTGTCATAGAAGAGTTCTCACACCGTGATCACGGTGCTTCCCGGATTGTCTCCACGTTCGTAGTTGGTAATTGCGATGACGAGACGAAGGCACAGAGCGAGGAACACCTGCGATCGTGCGTGAACGCGGCCTCGGGCGTGCGTTCGCCCGAGGCCGCAGTCCTTCACTGATTCGTTGGTTCGTTCGACTCCAGTACGGCGGTTGTACGTCTCATCCAACGTGGACTGCTTCAACTGAACGTCCTCGCTGTGTTGTTCGATACGGTCTTCGACCCTATACTCGATATCTTTCGGGTCGTCGGTGTTTCGCGCGTTGTACGGGGCGACTGGCACGACCCCTGCAGCCAGCAGGTGGTCGTGCCAGTCCAGCGTGTCGTAGGCACTGTCACCGACCATCCAAATCGGCTTGGCGACGGCGAGCGCGTCACGGGTGACGCGCATCGCCGTCTCCTCTGTCGCTTGTTTACTCTCTGTGAACTCCGCCGCAATCGGGATCTTTTGCCCGGTCGAGACGATTGTACAGCCGTAGCCGTGGTAGTACTCGTCGTTGGTTGGATCGTAGCACTTCGACGCGTCTTGATCGGCAGGCATCGCCCTCACGTCAGTTGAATCAATGGAGTAGGTCAAGTCGAGCAGGCCCCGCAAGGCGGCCTGCTCGACGAGGTGGTCGAAAACCTCGTCAACGACGTGTTCGAGATCGGTGAGGAAGCGATCGACCGCGTCTCTCGACGGCGGTCGATCGAACCCACAGCTCAGCCAGACAACTGTATTCCGTAGCTCTCGTTCAACGGGGCGAATGCCGTAGATGTCCTTGTAGTAGCAGTGGAGAAAGCCACGCATCAGCTCTGGAGGTTCGTGGTCTCGTGTTCGCCCCGTCTCCGCCGGGGCGAACACGTCGAACTCTTCGAGAAACTCGAAGGAAAGGTGCTCGAACAGCGCTAGCGTCTCGGTCTCCACGACATTGAAAAACGAGTCTACCGAAGGGTCATCTTGCAGGGTCGCTGAACTCATCCACCTCAGCGTTCACCCTGCTCTTTAGTGTGCTACTCGTTCTATGACACCCTCCAACTATGAAGCGCGTACTCACACTTGCGATGATGGTAGCAGTGGTCGGCGGCCTCACGTTCATGGGGCTTGCCGGAACCGCAGCGGCACACGACTACAAAGACGCACCGCCAGCCGAGGAGGAGCTCGTCGCGGACGTTCCGCAAATCGAGCAGACGGCTGACGCGACGGTTGACCAGTCTCAGAGCGGTGAACAGGTGAACATCGCCAACGTTGGTGTCGCCGGTGATGGCGGTGACGGTGGACTTGCACTTATGGAAGAGAATAACAACGGTGACAACGGCAATACCGTCGACGCCTCCGGCGGTGACGGCGGTGACGTGAATGCCGACAATGCAACCGTGACTGTTGACCAGCAAAACACCGCCACCCAGGAAGCTAACGTCGCCGCCTTCAACCTCATCGGCTAACATCGGGGCTGATAGCGACGTCCGAATCGATTTTTCGACGTGGAACGTCACAGCCTCGAGTTGCAACACCCGTCTCGCGTCGCCGACTGCACTCGCTCGACGGTCTGGAGACTGGCTGTGGGCTCGTCACACCGACCCAGAAGCCAGTGCTTACCGACGAAACAGTTCTCGAGGTTCAACTGTCCTCGAGTAGACACAGCCTCTGTGCCTCGAAAACCATGAACCGAATTACGACCGGCGTGCTCGTACTCGTCTGTCTGGCAGGGATCACCGGCGTCGTCGGCAGTCCCGCGGGGGCCATCGACGAGACGGGTGATGCCGACACGGAGGACACAGCCATGTGGAACGTACTCGTCGACACCACGACCAGCGACGCCGGTGACGAGGCGAACGTCTCGGCACACTCCGAGGTGTCCGTCTCGAGCGACTCGACCGAGACAGCGGTCTCGAACGAAACGATCAGAGACGGAGTCTCGACGGACTCGAGTTCGACGAGCGTCTCCGTCACCCAAAACGTGTCTCAGCAGAACGTGTCGGTCTCACAATCGGTTTCGGTAGGTGAGGACGGAGCGGAGGTCGAACAGTCGACCGCGCTGAACCAGTCGACATCCGCCTCGAGTTCTCAGGGCGTCGACGGCGAAGACGGCTCGGTGGTCGTTTCCACCTCGAGCGACGACCAGTGACGGGTACCCGACGGGGGACACCTGACGTCCTCGTGAGTGAGTTCGTTACTAGTACCGTCCCAACCGTCGACTGACGGGTCGAATCGAGCCACACCGCCAGATTCGACCCATCAGTGTAGGCTTGGCCCGCCACTAGGTCGACGTGACGGACGAGGCCACGGGAGACTGCCACCGAAATTCAGGAGATAGGTCGACAACGATACCGCCGATGCCGTCACATCTATGTATCTTCCAGCCGTTGCTTGACGTGGTAGCACTCCTCAAACTCGAATGAGCAAAAAACCTATCCGATCACGAATCGGAATCACTGACATCGCCGTCCATCCCGAATCATGAACGAAGTTCAATTGGAGGTTGCGAAGGCATACCCGAACGACTCGGGTCGTGGTATTGCCCGACTCGACCCGGACACGCTGCTACATCTCAAGCTGAGTCCGGGCGACATTATCGAAATCGAAGGTGCGGATACGACCGCCGCCAAGGTGTGGCGGGCAGACCGGCAGGACTGGAACACGGATACCGTTCGAATCGACGGTTTCACCCGTCAGAACGCCGATGTCGGCATCGGCGAGCGCGTCACGATCCGGAAAGCCGAGGCGACGAAAGCCGAAGAGCTCGTGCTCGCGCCGCCGGAGGAGGCATCGGTCCAGTTTGGCTCCGACGCCGCCGGCATGGTGAAACGACAGATCCTCAAACGGCCGGTCGTCGGCCGGGACATCGTCCCGGTTATGTCCTCGACGAACCACCCGTTCATGCGCTCTCCCGGCCAGGCGATCCCGCTGATCGCCGTCGAAACTGAACCCGAGGGCGTCGTCCTCATCACCGAGGATACCGACGTCGAACTCCGTGAGGAGCCGATCTCCGGCTTCGAGAAGACCGGTGGTGGGATCACCTACGAGGACATCGGCGGGCTCCAGAGCGAGATCCAGCGGGTCCGCGAGATGGTCGAGTTGCCGATGAAACACCCCCAGATCTTCAAGAAACTGGGGATCGAGCCGCCACAGGGAGTCTTGCTCCATGGACCGCCGGGTACTGGGAAGACCCTGCTGGCGAAGGCCGTCGCCAACGAGACCTCGGCGAGTTTCTTCTCTATCGCCGGCCCGGAGATCATCTCGAAGTACTACGGCGAGTCCGAACAACAACTTCGGGAGATCTTCGAGGACGCAAGCGAGGAGTCGCCCGCGATCATCTTCATCGACGAACTCGACTCCATCGCACCGAAGCGAGAGGACGTCACCGGCGAGGTCGAACGTCGGGTCGTCGCCCAGTTGTTGACGATGATGGACGGCCTCGAGGCCCGCGGCCAGGTGATCGTCATCGCCGCGACGAACCGCGTCGATAGCGTCGACCCCGCCCTGCGCCGACCGGGCCGGTTCGACCGCGAGATCGAGATCGGCGTCCCCGACGAGACGGGCCGCGAGGAGATCCTCCAGATCCACACCCGCGGCATGCCCCTCTCCGACGACGTCAACCTCGGCCATCTCGCCGACGAGACCCACGGCTTCGTCGGGGCTGACATCGAGTCCCTGACGAAAGAAGCCGCGATGAAGGCACTGCGCCGGTACCTCCCCGAGATCGATCTCGACGAGGAGGACATCCCGCCGAGTCTCATCGACCGGATGATCGTCAAGCGCGAAGACTTCCGTGGCGCGTTAAACGAGGTCGAACCCTCCGCGATGCGGGAGGTGCTCGTCGAACTCCCCAAGATCTCGTGGGACGATGTCGGCGGCCTCCACGAGGCCAAAGACCAGGTCAAAGAGTCCGTCGAGTGGCCGCTCTCGAACCCCGAACGGTTCGACCGGCTCGGCATCGACCCGCCGGCCGGCGTCTTGCTCTACGGCCCGCCGGGCACCGGCAAGACTCTGATGGCGAAAGCCGTCGCCAACGAGACCAATGCGAACTTCATCTCGGTCCGTGGCCCGCAACTGCTCTCGAAGTGGGTCGGCGAGTCCGAGAAAGCGATCCGCCAGACCTTCCGGAAGGCCCGTCAGGTCTCGCCGACGGTGATCTTCTTCGACGAGCTCGACGCGCTCGCACCCGGCCGCGGTGGCGGTGAAACCGGCTCGAACGTCTCCGAGCGGGTCGTCAACCAGTTGCTGACCGAGCTCGACGGCTTGGAAGAGATGGAAGACGTGATGGTGATCGGTGCGACCAACCGTCCGGACATGATCGACCCCGCACTCCTGCGGTCGGGTCGGTTCGACCGGCTGGTCATGATCGGCGAACCCGATATCGACGGCCGCGAACGAATCCTCGAGATCCACACCGAGAACACACCACTGGCCGCCGACGTCACTCTCAAGGAAATCGCCGAGATCACCGACGGCTACGTCGGCAGCGACCTCGAGTCGATCGCCCGCGAGGCGGCCATCGAGGCGCTGCGTGAGGACAAAGAGGCAAATGTGGTCGAGATGAGTCACTTCCGACAGGCGATGGAGAACGTCCGACCGACGATCACCGACGAGATTCTCGACTACTACGAGCGCATCGAAGAGGAGTTCCAGGGCGGCTCGGGCGGTCCGGACCCGACCGGTCGCCGCAGCAGCCGTATCGGATTCCAGTAACTCGAGGCGCGGTCGCTTTTCTCTCGTCGCCGAACGGTCCACCTACTGCGTTACAAACGAGGATTGATCGTCGTGATGGGTCGTCGATTCGAGTGACGAGCGATCTCGGGTCGTAGAACGGTCCGGCTAATCGTCGTTTTAACCGATTACTGGCGTGAATCCCTTCCAACCGATCGAAACCGTCGTGGCGATATATGCGATCGGAGGGCGATAGTCTAGCAGGTATCTCGATGTCGGACTCGTCGCCATCCGTGGCCCGCGAACGGACGTCTGGGAACGAACCGGACGACGACCATCGCCGGCCCCTCGAACGAGCCGTCCCGTCGCTCGCACCGTCGATCCGGAAGGCGGGGTTCTGGGCTGGAATCGGGCTCCCGTTTCTCCACGTTCCGTTGCTTCTCACTGGCCTGTCGGCTGCCCTCGAGACGCTCTCTTTTCTCGGCTTGGTTGTTCTCAACCTGGTCGCGCTGTACGTCGGTCACTCGTATCGCCGGTGAGGTCACTCCCTCAGTCTCGAGGACAGTCGGTTGACGTGGTCGAGCTCCTCTCTGAGCGCTCGTCGTTTCACGAGCGCGAAGCCGGCGGCGATGAGCGCGAAGCCGAGAAGCGTCGTCGCGTCGACGACTTCGCCGAGATAGAGCCAACCGACGATTGCCGTGAAAATCGGTGCGACGTACGAGACCATGTTGATCTCGACCGCACCGAGTCGTTCGAGCAAGTCGAAGTAAAGCAGGAAGCCGAGTGCGCTCGCGACCAACGCGAGGTAGCCGAGCGCTCCGAGTGCCTCCAGATGCATCCAGGCTGTGGGCTCTATCGGTTCGCCGAGCGCGAGGCTAACCACGTGCATCACGAGCGCGCCACCGAGCATCGACCACGCTTCCATCGTCTCGATGGGAAGAGAGGAATCGATCCGGCGCGTGAGGACGCTCCCGAGCGCAAACGATGCCGCGGCACAGAAGACGAGTAACTTCGCGACGAAATCAGGTGCCAGCAGGTCCGATGGGTCGGGTTGGGAGATGACCGCGACGCCGGCAAGCCCCAGTACGACGCCGCCGACGCCGACAATCGACAGTGCGTCAGACGGAACAAACACCCGCGCGAATCCGGTGGTCAGGACGGGTGAGAGACTGACGAGAATCGCGGCCGCTGCCGCGGTCGTGTGTTGCTGTCCGACGAAGAGGAAGGCGTGATAGGCCGCGATCAACAGGACTGCACCGACAGCCACGACCAGCCACCCTTGACGGCCCCGCGGCAGCCACTGACCGTCCTCGAGCGCGTAGGCTGCGTAAGTGAGCATCACGATCCCGGCGATGTCGTACCGCAGTGCTGCAAAGAGAACCGGCGGAACGTACTCGAGACCGGCACTGATCGCGACGAACGCCGTTCCCCAGCAGGCCGCAAGCGTCAGGAAGAGACCGACGTTCCGATACTGACTCACACCAGTACTCTCGCTTTGGCTTCCCTCTGCATTTCGATGCGAAAACCGTCACAGCGGCGGCTGCTCGCGCAGTTCCTGCTTCTCTTCGGTCTGTTTGAACTGCTCGAGGAGCGGTTTGATGTCGTCGAAGCCGTCCGCGAGGACGATGTCGCCGCTGCGGAGGTCGTAGTCGATGATGTCGTAGTCGGCGAGACGCGGAAGGTGGTTGTGCACAAGCGAGACGTAGGTTTGCTGTCGGGTTTCGCTGGAGATCTGCCCGGTCGAGACAGTGTCGTCCCACGCGGCGACCTGGGTCACGAGATCTTCGATGTGAGCAGTCTCGTCTTCGGCGAGTTGGTAGAGGAGATATCGGCGCTTTTCCTTGGCGAGAAGGGAGCAAGCGGCTGCCATTCGGCGGTCGGTGGGCTCGTTCATACCTCGTCTAGAGACCCGGCGGTATTACACCTACTGCCAATACAGATTGGTGCCCCCTATATGGCGGTGACACATACTCTCTATCGTAGCGAAGCGGGACAGTCGGGTAGACAGGAGTGTCGAATTTTACGTGTCAGTGGATAGTGGGGTCGTCACTCGTCCGAGTCGGGTCTTCCCGGAACAGACTCATCGTAAAGGTGACAGGCCGTCGGATGAACCGAACTCGTGTTCGCTCCGGAAAGCGGCGGGTTCTTGCGCTCGCAGACGCTCTCGTACTCCTCTCGAAGACACATTGCAGCGGCCTCCCAGTCCGTCGTAGCGAGTTCGGACAGAGCCTCCTCGACGACAGCGTCGTGGGCCGGCGGTAGTTCACGGTCGAGCAGACGCTCTTTCAGCGCCGCGACGAACTCGTCGACTTCTTCGTCGGGTAACGATCCGTTCTCGAACTCGAACCGGTCGTCGTCGCCGACCGTCTCGAGTGAGACGTCCCGAGTTTCGATTCGCTCGCGCACGTTCATCAGATCACGGAAGCGTTCCTGATCGAGGTCGCTTTCCGCCGGTGGGATCACCGTTGGACAGCGCGTTCGAAACCGACAGCCGCTGGGTGGACTTCGCGGAGACGGAACGTCGCCGGATAGCGTCTCTACGTCGCGGTCTTTCTCGGCGGTCGACGCACGTGGAACGCTGTCGAGCAAGGCTTGCGTGTACGGATGCGCTGGCATCTCGAACATCTCTTCGACCGGCCCGATTTCGACGATCTCGCCGAGATACATCACCGCGACCCGGTCACATATATGCCGGACCACTGAGAGGTCGTGGCTGATCAGCAGGTACGTCAGGTCAAACTCCTCTTGAAGGTCTGCAAGCAGGTTCAGCACCTGTGCCTGAACAGAGACGTCGAGCGCGCTCGTTGGCTCGTCGAGCACCAGAAACCCCGGCTCGAGGGCGAGTGACCGTGCGATCCCGATCCGCTGGCGCTGGCCACCGGAGAACTCGTGGGGGTATCGATCCAACTGGTCGACCGCGAGCCCCACCCGCTCGAGTAGCTCCGTCGCTCGTTTCCGCCGGAGTTCGTTCGGCCCGCGTTCGACCGAGACGTGGACGTCGATTCCGTCGTCTCTGGTCACCTCGACTGTGAGATCCTCTGTGACCTCGGCGACGACGCCGTCCGCGATATCGACGCTGTGGTCGTCCGCGACGTCCCCGGCCGGTCGGGCGCTATCGGCGTCGGGTCGGACGGTCACGTGGGCCGTCGCGACGCCGTCCGTTGGGCTTACCAGTTTGTCGATGTCGTCGGCTGCCGTCGCAGTGACGATCCCGTCCGAGATTCCGTCGGTCCGCACCTCGACCACGGTCTCGACCTCGGGATCGGTCCAGGGCCAGTCGTGGATTTCGAGAGGTTGCGTGACGATCTCTCCGATCGTCATCCGGGGATCGAGACTCGAGAACGGGTCCTGAAAGACGACCTGTGCCTCCCGACGGAACTCGTCGAGGGTCTCTCTCTCGAGGTCGTAAACGCTCCGGCCGTCGAATCGAACGTCGCCATCGCTGGGTTCTTGCAGCCGAAGCAGTGTCTCGCCAGTCGTCGACTTCCCACAGCCCGATTCGCCGACGAGACCGAGCGTCTCTCCCTCGCGGATGTCGAAGCTCACGCCGTCGACCGCCCGGACGGCGACCGGCTCGTCGCCGAGCAGTCGATCGAGCAGCGAATCGTTCTCCCAGAAGTACTTCTGCAGGTCGTCGACGCGAACGAGTGGTTCGTCGGCGTCGTCGGTGCTCATCGGCTCTCACCCCCTGACTCCTCGAGTTGCGGACGGGGTCGATCCTCGTGGCCTCGTTCGCCGCCGGCGGCTGGGTCCTGTTCGTCCCGTGGCCGCCCGGCGTCCGTCCCGAACCAGCCGTCTGGAAGGGCTCTGGACTCGTCGTACTTTCTTTCCGCGAGCACACACCGCACGTCGTGCTCGCCGCTCCCGTCGGCGTCGTACTCGGGTGGACGGTCGAGACACGCCTCCATGGCTCTCGGACAGCGATCGGCGAAGTAACAGCGATCCCCCATCTCGTGATCGAGCAGACTCGGCACGTTGCCCGGGATCGGGTCGAGACGGCCGCCCGCGTCCTCGAGGTCGGGGATCGATCCGAGCAGTCCCACCGTGTAGGGGTGGACGGGGCGATCGAAGACGTCCTCGAGGGTCCCGCGCTCGACGATCTCGCCAGCGTACATCACGCCGACCCGGTCGCACATGCGCGCGATGACGCCGAGGTTGTGCGTAATAAGCAGGATCGTCATCCCGGTCTCTCGCTGGAGGTCGGCGAGCAAGTCGAGCACCTGTGCCTGGATGGTTACGTCCAGTGCCGTCGTCGGCTCGTCGGCAACGAGCACGTCGGGTTCGCCTGCGAGTGCCTGGGCGATCATCGCCCGCTGGAGCATCCCGCCCGAGTACTCGTGGGGGTACTCGTCGGCCCGCTCGACGGGGTCGGGGATGCCGACCAGCTCGAGCAGTTCGATCGCTCGCTCCTTGCTCGCCTCGGTGACGTACTTCTGGGAGGGAAGCATCGTCGACAGCACGAAGTTGCCAAGCGAGTACTCCGCGGACTGGGTTCGAGCCCTGGTCGATCGCGGGTTCGAGCTGGCGCGTTGCTGGACCTCGACTGCTTCGGCGATCTGCTCGCCGACCGTGAGACTCGGGTTGAAGCTGCTCTCGGGGTCCTGGAAGATCATGCTGAAGGTCGTCCCCCGCAGCGAGCGCCGGGTCTCGTCTGGTAGTCGGCGAAGATCGACGAAGTCGCCGTCGACCGCGTCGGGCTGGTCGTCTTCGACCGTCGCCGCTAGCTCCGGGTCGTCGAACCAGATTTCGCCGTCGGTGATCTGGCCGGGCGATTCGATCAGGTCGACGATCGAACGTGCAGTGACGCTTTTGCCGGAGCCGCTCTCGCCGACGATGCCGACCACGTCGCCACGTTCGATCGTCAGGTCGAGATCCTCGACGGCGTTTACCTGTCCCTGTTCGGTGAAAAACCGCGTCGAAAGGCCGTTGATGCGTAGTATCTCGTTAGACATGATTATCCAGCGCCACCTCCTTCACCCTCGATGTTCGGGTCGAGGGAGTCCCGAAACCAGTCACCGAGCAAGTTGATGCTAATCACTGCGAGAACGATCCCGATTCCCGGAACCGTCGAGACCCACCAGGCCGTCCGGAGGTAGTCCTGGCCCTGCTGGATCTCGTACCCCCACGAGAGCGTCGTCCCGGAGAACCCGAGGTAGGACAGCGAACTCTCGAGGAGGATGACTGCCGCGACCTGGATCGTCGCGAGCACGATCACTGGCGTGAGGCTGTTCGGAAAGACGTGTTTTGTCAGTATCTTCCGGTTGCTCGCCCCGAGGCTTTTCGCGGCTTTCACGTACTCTTCGTTGCGTATCGACATGGCTTCGCCGCGTGCGACGCGGGCAAACCAGACCCACGTGACGAGTCCGACGACGATCGTCACCGTCCCGGGTAACACTGTCGACTCGGGCATTCCGTCCGCGAAGCCGGCCATCACGATCGGATCGGGCATCGGTATCGCGAGCGATCCGAAGACGCCGATCAGCGCCAGCGCCAACACGAGCGACGGGAACGCGAGCATCACGTCGGCGACTCGCATCATCGCGTCGTCGATTCGTCCGCCGTAGTAGCCCGAGACCAGTCCGAACGGGACGCCGATGAGGATGGCCAGCCCGGTGCCGAGGATACCGACCATAAGCGACGTGCGAGCGCCGTAGAGCAGTCGGGAGTAGACGTCCTGGCCGACGTTGTTCGTTCCCAGCAGGTGGTCGGTACTGTACTCGACGGTGTAGGTCACGCGCTCGCCGTCTTCCCACTGATGGCCCTCGTCGGTGATCCCGACCGGCGGATACGAGTTTCCGCTCTCGTCGAAGTAGCCGGTCGTGTTCGGGTTGTGCGTCGCAAGCACCGGCGCGAACAGGGCCATCACGAGGATGACAAGCAGAATCACGAGTCCGAGTTTCGCCAGCAGGCTCTGTCGGAACTCCTGTTTGAGATTCGACGTGACACGGTCGGAGATCATTCGTCGATCACCCGCGGGTTGAGTTTCGCATAAATGCCGTCGACGGCAATGTTGATGACGACGTATCCGACGCCGATGAAGATGATGATGCCCTGGATGAGCGGCCAGTCGAGGTTGTTGATCGCGGTGATAAGCCGCATCCCTAGCCCGGGCCAGGAGAAGACCGTCTCCGTGATCACCGCACCCCCGAGCAAGGTTCCGAGTTGCAGGCCGAGAACGGTGATGATGGGAATCATCGTGTTTCGCAGCACGTGTTTGTACCGGACCAACACACCCGGAATTCCTTTCGCTTCGGTCGCCGTCACGTAGGGCTTGCCGTACTCGTCTAGCATCCCACTCCTGGTCAGGCGCGTGATCAGGGCCGTAAAGTACGTTCCGAGCGTGACTGCCGGCAAGAGTATGTGCTGGAACCACGCCAGCAGGTCACCGACGTAAAACGTCGTCAAGAACGTCCACATCGCGGAGTGGAACGCGACCGGGCGACGGCCCGTCGGGAAAAGATCGAACTGGACCCCGAGCAACAGGATCAACATGATCCCGAGCCAGAAGTTTGGGGTACTGATCCCGATTAACGAGAACGTCGTCGCACCGTAGTCGGCGGGTTCGTTTCGCCGGGTGCCGCTGATGACGCCGAGCGGAATCGCGATCACCAGTGCGATGATCGTCGCTGCAATTGCCAGTTCCAGCGTCGCCGGAATTCGTTCGATGACCATCGTCGACACCGGACGACTCGCCTGATACGAGTACCCGAGGTCACCGACGAGAAGTCCCTGGATATAGTCTACGTACTGGACGTACATCGGCTGATCCAGCCCTAACTCCTGTCGAATCCGTTCACGCGTGGCCTGGTCGACCGCCGGATCGACGATGAGATTGACCGGATCACCCGGCGTGATCGCTCGCAACCCGAACAGTACAGTGACGACGCCCCAGACGACGACGATTCCCTGCAACGATCGTTTGAGCAGAAATTTACCGAATGACATTACGAGACGGACGGTAATCCGAAGGCGAGTTCATGAGTTGACAGTTCGATAGGGGGCGGATCGCTCCCGGCCCAGAAGCGGTTGCGACACCGCCGTTCTACGGGTCCATTTCCCAGAGGTAGATGCTCTCGTCGGTCCGTGGCTCCCAGTCGATCTCCTCGCTGACACCGTAGACGCTGTCCTGGGAGTGCAAGAAGACCCACGGTGCCTCCTCGCGAAGGTCGGCGTTGATCTCCTGGAGCATCTCCTCGCGTTCGTCCTCGTCCTCGATCTCCTGGCTCTCGAGAATCCGATCAGAGATGTCCTCGTTCCGTAGCGTCTCCTGGGGAGCTTCCTCGACGAAGAACGGGGCGAGACCGTAGTCGGCGTCGCCCGTGATGACGCCCCAGCCGATGAGGTAAAACGGCATCTCCTCGTAGTCGTAGCCTTCGCTGTTGGCGTCGGAGATGTCCGGGAACGGCACGATGTCGAGTTCACAGTCGACGTTGTCGAGCTGGTTGATATCGTCAGCCGCCGTCTGGGCGACGTCGGCGTCGTTGAGATACCGCCCCTCGGGAGTAGAGAGCGTGATCTCGACACCGTCGTAGCCACTCTCTTCGACTAGTTCTTCTGCACGCTCGAGGTCTTGGGAGTACGTCTCGAGGTCGGGGTTGTGACCGAACACGCCGTCGGGAATCGGCTGGGTCATCGGGTCTGCGAACTCGCCAAGCACCGTGTCGATGATCTCCTCGTTGTCGACGGCGTAGTTCATCGCCTGGCGGAACTCCTGACTGTCGAACGGCTCGACACCGGAGTTCATCACGAGGAAGACGTTCCGGAGACTCGTCTCGTTGCGGATCTCGATGCCGTCGGTTTCGTCGACGTCGACGACGTCGTTGGGGTTTACGTTGTCGACGATGTCAGTCTCGCCGGCCTCGAGAGCGTTCACGCGACCACTTGACTCCTCGTCGGCGTTGAAGACGACTCGCTCGATGTCGGGAACGTCGCCCCAGTACCCCTCGAACGGCTCGAGGACGATCTGGACATCGGGCTCGTACTCGACGACTTCGAACGGACCGGTGCCGTTGAACGCGTCGGCAGAGTCGCCGGCGACCGGCTGTTCCTGGTCTTCGATCCACTCTCGATTGACCGCACGACCGTAGTTGGCGTACTCGTACTCGGCCAGCGACGGTGCAACGCCGTGCTCGAGACGAACGGTCGTGTCGTCGATCGCTTCGGCCTCGTCGATCGCGCCCAGTCCGGCTGCCTGATCGCTTTCGACCCCGAGATCGGGGTCGATCTGGCGGTTGAACGTGTACGCGACGTCTTCGGCCGTCAGCTCCTCGCCGCCGTGAAACTGAACGTCGTTGCGGATCGTGAGTTCGGCTGCACCGTCGCCGGTGTCTTCCCACTCGTCGACGACACGTGACTGGAACTCGAAATCGGGCGTGACGTCGAACAGCGGCTCGTAGACGGCGTCGAGGATGTTGAAATACGGTCCCGTGATATGATCGTTCGGATCTGGATTGTCGATGAGCTCCCCCTGTGTGATGACGAGTTCGTCGGTGTCTCCTCCGTCAGGATCGTCGAGACAACCGGCAAGGCCCGTCAGGCCTGCTGCACCGGCCACTCCGGTAAGCTTCAGCACTGTTCGACGACCATAGTTCGGTTTGTCAGCACCCTGCATGCCTAACAGGCTTGTCAAACAATTATTTATATATTTTGAATCTCATTTTGGCGGTGATTCTTTCCACTCCCCGTCTACTTTCGGAGACGGACGGACGAGCACGGTTCGAGAATCGGCCGTTTTCGATCGCCAGGCCCCATCGTCTGTGGACGCGCCGAGTCGGGAGTGAGACGGACTGCTGTCTCGATGTCCCGGCGCGACCGCAGGCGTGCTCGCGGTCGCGCCGGAAACGACGTACAGCAAACCGTCTGAGAGCGGGAGTCGACCGCCGGGCGATCACTGTCGGAGCCACGAGCCCGATGTGGCCGTCCCGTCGACGGCATCGTCGTGGAGGTGACACGCGACCGGGTGGTCGACGTCGCTGTCCTCGGGGTCCGGGTGTGCACGTTCGCAGACGCTCTCGTACTCCGCACGAAGTCGTTTCTCGGCTGCCTCCCAGTTTGCCGCGGCGAGTTCCCCGAACGCAGCCGCGACGATTTCGTCGTGAGGCGGCGGAAGGTCGCGCTCGAGCAGTCGGTCCGTCAGCGCCGCCACGAACGCCGGCACGTCCTCGTCGGCGACGCCGTCGGCCTCGTCGAATTCGAACCGGCCGTCGCCGCCGACAGTCGCTAGCGAGACATCCCGTCTTTCGATCCGCTGGCGCAGCGTCGTTAGATCCCGGTAGAGGTCCTGTTCGATGTCCAGATCCGCTGGCGGAATGACCATCGGGCACCGCGTCCGGAACCGGCAGCCGCTGGGTGGATCACGCGGCGAGGGAACGTCTCCAGTGAGTGTCTGGCGATCGCGGCGACGCTCGTCGGTCGATGCCCGCGGGACGCTGTCGAGCAGCGCCTGCGTGTACGGGTGGTCCGGGTCCTCGAACAGGTCCGCGGAGGGAGCGATCTCGACAATCTCGCCGAGGTACATCACGGCGACCCGGTCACAGACGTGGCGGACGACCGAGAGATCGTGACTGATCAACAGGTAGGTGAGCCCAAACTCCGTCTGGAGGTCGGCAAGCAGGTTCAATACCTGTGCCTGGACCGAAACGTCGAGTGCCGACGTCGGCTCGTCCAGGACGACGAACTCCGGATCGAGCGCGAGTGCTCGTGCGATGCCGACCCGCTGGCGCTGGCCGCCGGAGAACTCGTGGGGATACCGATCGAGCTGATCGGCGGAGAGTCCGACGCGCTTGAGCAGACCCCGGACGCGATCGTTACGGTCCTCTTTGGTGCCGATGCCGTGGACGTCCAAGGGCTGTCGGACGATGCCGCCGACCGTCATCCGTGGGTCGAGACTCGAGAACGGGTCCTGGAAGACCACCTGTGCCGCTCGCCGGAACTCGTCGAGTGCGGTTCCCTCGAGGGCGTAGACGTTCCGTCCGTCGTACTCGACGCGGCCACCGGTCGGCTCCTGCAGTCGCAGCAGCGTCTCGCCGGTCGTCGACTTCCCACAGCCCGACTCGCCGACGAGACCGAGTGTCTCGCCGCGGTAGACGTCGAAGCTCACGCCGTCGACGGCGCGAACCGGAATCGGCTCCGCTCCCAGCAGCCGATCGAGAATCGAGTCCTGCTCCCAGAAGTACTTCTCGAGGTTCTCGACCCGGACCAGCGGTCGGTCGCGGTCGGCGCTCACTCCGATTCACCTCCCGGAGGCCCCGATCCGTCTCTGGACGGTGCGGATTCGGCCTCCCGTCCCGTCCCCGGTCCGGCTCGGTGTGGTTCTTCCTCCGTGTCGGCGACTGACCGTTCCCACGTCTCGCTCCCGGCCTCGTCCGCGAAGTAGTCTTTCGAGAGCGCTCTGGACTCGGTGTACTCCACCTCGGCGAGATAGCACTTCGTCGCGTGGTCGTCGCTTCCCGCGACGTCGAACTCCGGTGGGTGGTTCAGGCACTCTTCCATGGCTTTCGGACAGCGGTCGGCGAAGTAACAGCGATCCCCCATCTCGTGATCGAGCAGACTCGGCACGTTGCCGGGAATGGGCTGGAGTCGCCCGCCCGAATCCTCGACGGCCGGAATGCTGTCGAGCAACCCCTTCGTGTACGGGTGGACGGGGCGATCGAAGACATCTTCGAGGGTCCCGCGCTCGACGATCTCGCCGGCGTACATCACGCCGACCCGGTCGCACATGCGCGCGATGACACCGAGGTTGTGCGTGATAAGCAGGACCGTCATCCCAGTCTCTCGCTGGAGATCCTCGAGCAGGTCGAGGATCTGTGCCTGGATGGTCACGTCCAGTGCCGTCGTCGGCTCGTCGGCGACGAGCACGTCGGGTTCGCCGGCAAGCGCCTGGGCGATCATCGCCCGCTGGAGCATCCCGCCCGAATACTCGTGGGGATACTCGTCGGCCCGCTCGGCCGGGTCGGGGATGCCGACCAGTTCGAGCAGTTCGATCGCCCGCTCGCGGCTCTCGCCGGTCACGTACTCACTCGAGGGGAGGGCCATCGAGATGGCGTACGAGCCGAACGAGTACTCCGGTCGCCGTGTCCGGGCGCGTCCCGACCGCGGTCGCGCGCTGGCCCGGCGCTGGACTTCGACGGCCTCGGCTACCTGTTCGCCGACCGTGAGACTCGGGTTGAAGCTGCTTTCGGGGTCCTGGAAGATCATGCTGAACGAACGTCCACGCAGTGCCTCGCGGGTCGACGCCGCCACCGACCGGAGTTCGACCGCGGTCCCGTCGACGGCTTCCGGTCGGTCCTCGACGACGGCTTCCGCGAACTCCTCGTTGCGGTACCAGATCTCGCCGTCGGTGATCTCACCCGGCGGCTCGATCAGGTCCATGATCGACCGGGCGGTGACGGACTTGCCCGACCCCGACTCGCCGACGATACCGAACACCTCGCCGCGCTCGAGTCGGACGTCGATCCCGTGGACGGCGTTGACCTGTCCCTCGGCGGTGAAAAACTGAGTCGAGAGGTCCTCGACGCGGAGGACGTCCTCGCTCGCGTCAGGCACCTCGCTCACCTCCTTCGATGTTCGGATCGAGCGCGTCGCGAAACCAGTCACCCAGCAGGTTGACGCCGATCACGGCCAGCATGATCCCGATCCCGGGCACGATCGACACCCAAGGACGCGTCCGCAACACGTCCTGGCCGCGCTCGATCTCGTACCCCCACGACAGGGTCGTTCCGGAGAAGCCGAGATACGCAAGCGACGCCTCGAGCAGGATGATCACTGCCACCTGAATCGTCGCCAGCACGATGATCGGCGTAAGGCTATTCGGCAGCACGTGTTTGAGCAGGATCTGGGTGTCACTCATTCCGAAGCTCTTGCTCGCCTTGACGTACTCCTGGTTGCGAAGCGACAGCGCCTCGCCGCGGGCGACCCGGGCGAACCACACCCAGATCACCAGCGCCCCGACGACGGTGACCGATCCTGGAATCGGAATCTGCTCCGGCATCCCGTCGGCGAGCCCAGCCTGGACGACCGGATCGGGGACGAATACGGGTGACGTGCCGAACACGCCGATCAACGCCAGCGCGAGGACGAGCGCCGGAAACGCCAGCATTACGTCCGCGATCCGCATCAACCCGTCGTCGATTCGGCCGCCGTAGTACCCCGACACGAGTCCGATCGGGACGCCGATCAGCAACGCCAACGCGGTCGCCAGCAGGCCGACCAGTATCGAGACGCGTGCGCCGTAGACGAATCGGGAGTAGACATCTTGCCCGACGTTGTTCGTCCCGAGGACGTGTTCGGACGACGATTCGACGGTTACTTCGCCGAACTCGCCCTCCTGGGCGACCGTCGTGGAGTACTCGTAACCGATCGGCGGATACTCCGTTCCTTCCTCGGTGTAGTAGCCGGTTCGGGTCGGATCGTGCGTGGCCAACACCGGCGCGAAGATGGCCATAACAACCATGCTTACCAGCAAGAGCAGTCCGAGCTTCGGAAGCAAACTCTCGGTGAACGTCTCCGTCAGGTTCGACCTGGTTCGGTCCGAGATCATTCTTCTCTCACCCGTGGGTTCAGAGACGCGTAGAGCCCGTCGACGACGATGTTGATTACGACGAACGCGGCGGCGATGAACAGGATGATCCCCTGCATCAGCGGCCAGTCGCGAGCGTGCAACGCGTCGACCAGCCGGAGGCCGAGGCCGGGCCAGTTGAAGACCGTCTCGGTGATGACGGCACCGCCCATCAGCGTCCCCATCTGGAGTCCGAGGACGGTGATGATCGGGATCATCGTGTTCCGAAGTACGTGCTTGTACCTGACGAGAACGTCCGGCAACCCTTTCGCCCGCGTCGCGGTGACGTAGGGCTTCCCGAGCTCGTCGATCATCCCGCTTCGCGTGAGACGCGTGATCAGCGCCGTAAAGTACGTCCCGAGCGTGAGCGCCGGCAGCGTGATGTACCGCAACCAGAGACCGAGTTCCGAGATCGAACCGGTCGCCACCAGCGCGTAGACGGCTTCGTGAAAGCTGACGGCGCGGCGACCGGTCGGAAAGAGTCCGACCCAAACTCCAAGCACCAGGATCAGCATCAGTCCGAGCCAGAAGTTTGGTGTACTGATTCCGAGCAGCGAGAACAGCGTCGCACCGTAGTCCGACGGCTGGTTGCGTCTGGTCGCCGAAATCACGCCCAGCGGGATTGCGATGACGATCGCGACGATCGTCGCTGCCACCGCCAGCTCGACCGTCGCAGGAATACGCTCGATGACCATCGTCTCGACTTCCCGACTCGACTGCCAGGAGTAGCCGAAGTCACCGACGAACAGCCCCTGGAGGTAGTCGAGATACTGGACGTAGATCGGCTCGTCGAGCCCTTCCTGTTCCCGTACGTGTTCGATGAGGTCCTGGGTGGCACCCTCCTCGAGCATCAGGGTCACTGGATCGCCCGGCGATATCGCTCGCAGGCCGAACAGGATCGTGACGACACCCCAGAGGACGAAGACGCCCTGGAGAATCCGTCGTGTGAGGAACTTTGCAAGAGACACTCCGGGTCGTCACCCCCTCGATTCGGCCGCTCGGTCGGTGATCGGTCTCCCCACGTCTCGAATCGCTCTTGTCGGTGTTTGGATCGATCGTGGCACGTTTTTTACGCGTAGTGGATGGAGTCGTCGACCCGGGGGCCAAACGACGAACGCGATAGCGCCACGCTCACGTCTCCATCTCCCAGGCGTAGATCGTCTCGTCCTCGCGGGGCTCCCACTGGATCGACTGGTCGACGCCATAGATACTCTCCTGGGTGTGCAGGAAGACGAACGGTGCCTTCCCGTGGGCCAACTCGTTGACCTCCTGTAACGCCTCCTCGCGCTCGTCGGGGTCCTCGATCTGCTGGCTCTCGAGGATCGCATCGCTGAGTTCCTCGTCGTCGAACGTCCGGTTCGGGTTGTCCGGGATCGTAAAGAACCCGGAGACGCCGTAGTCGGTGTCGCCGGTGATGACGCCCCAGCCGATCATGTAGAAGTGAATGTCGATCTCGTCGGGATCGACGCCGGCCTGGTTCGCGTCGGAGACGACGCCGAAGTCGACGACGTTTACGTTACAGTCGACGTTGTCGAGTTGGTCGATCATGTCGCCGGCCGTCTCGCCGATTGCCGCGTCGTTGAGGTAGCGCCCGGACGGCACGTAGAGTTCGATCTCGACGCCACCGTAGCCGCTCTCTTCGACCAGGCTCTCGGCCGTGCCGATATCCTGCTCGTAGGGCTCGATGTCTGGGTTGAAGCCGAAGACGCCGGGTGACACCGGCTGCCCGCGGGGTTCGCCGAAGCCGGCGAGAATCGTGTCGACGATCTCCTCGTTGTCGACGGCGTAGTTCATCGCCTGCCGGAACTCCTGGCTGTCGAAGGGTTCGACCGTGTTCTTCATCGGCAGGAAGATGCTCCGGAAGCTCGTCACGTTCCGGATCTCGGCGTCCGGTGTCTCTTCGACGATCGGAACGTCTTCCGGCAGGATATTTATCGCTAGCTCACTCTCCCCGGTTTCGACCGCCGCCACCCGACTGGCGGCTTCGCTCGCCGCGTTGAACGTGATCCGCTCGAAGGGAACGTCCTCGCCCCAGTAGTCGTCGAATCGCTCGACGACGATCTCCTCGCCGGGTGTAAACTCGACGACCTCGTAGGGCCCGGTGCCGTTGAAGTCCTCAGGAGCAGCGCCCGAGATAGCCTCGCCCGGCTCGTCGGCGTCGTGGTTCTCGATCGCCCAGTCGCGGTTGATCGCACGGGTGTAGTTCCCGAACTCGAACTCCGCGAGTCCCGGGGAGGCCCCGTAGCTGATCTCGAGGACGTACTCGTCGACTGCCTCCGCACCCTCGATCGAGCCCAGGCCGAAGGTACCGATCGGGCTCGCGACGCCGATGTCGGGATCGACCGTCCGGTCGATCGTCCAGGCGACGTCTTCGGCCGTCAGTTCGTCGCCGTTGTGGAAGACGACGTCGTCCCGCAACTCGACGCGGGTCGTCCCGTCGCCCTGGGGTTCCCACTCTTCGGCGACCCAGGGGGTGACACCCACCTCCGGTTCGAACTCGAAGAGCGGCTCGTAGACGTGATCGTACACGTCGAAGTAGTCGCCGGTGATGTGATCGAGCGGATCGATCGTGTCCGGAAACTCGGACAGCGTGAACGTCACGTCGTCCAGTTCTTGCAACCGACCGCTCACAGTTCCGGTCGAGGCGACTCCCGCGACGGCTGCGGCACCTGTGTACCGGAGAATCGAGCGACGACTTACCTGTGATTTGGTATCATCAGTCATACAACTTCCGTGAAAGGGAGAGCGATAATATACGTTACGCTCTTGTGTAGCACTTTGTTGATCTCATAGCGTCGCTTTGATAGCGTGTTTGAGCGCTTCTCTCCCTGGTTTCCGCAGTAGCTTTCGTCGAAGTTGGAACGCTCGGAGATACTGTGTGAGCTTGTCTTTTGAGATGCCTCGATGAGGCGAGAGCCACGGTCGCAGCAGCGATCCGTGGCTCTCGCAGGTGTTGACGTGTACGTTTTCGTTGGCGTATTCGCCGTCGCCGTGGACGACGTATTCGCGGTCGAATGCGTCGTCCTCGGCCAGTGGATCGTAGGCACGAAATCCGTCAGTGTAGACGGTCAGTGGCTCCTTCTGACGGTTTTCGAGAAGGAGCCGAATCGTCGATTCGTCGGCTGATTTCGCTGGGATCACGTATCGGTCGCCGGTGCCACGATCGACGATCGTGAACACCGGCGGTTTGTCCTGCTCGTACGTTCCTCGCCCACGCGTGGACAGGCCACGCGAGCGCGACTCTTGGTCGCGCTCGCGGCCTTTCAGCCCTGCAGAAACGTAGACTTCATCGATTTCGACCGGTCCGACAAGGTCAAGCGAAGGTGCATCAAGCGCCTTCGTGAAGCGCTCGACGCGCTGATAGATCGTTTTGTACTGGACGTCGATCTCTATCTGAAGTTGACGAAGACTCGTGTTAAACCGGAGAAACGCGTAAATCGAGAACAGCCACTTTCTGAGTGCGACTTTCGAATGGGCGAAGATTGTGCCGGTCTTGTCGTTGAACGTGCGGTCGCAATTCTTACAGAGATAGCGCTGAAAGTGCCCATAGCTACCGTTCTTGACCGTCAGGTCAGAACGGCAGCGAGGGCAAGTAACACCGTTACGCCAGCGAACCTGCTCTAACAGGTCCGCTGCGACCGATTCCGACCCAAACACATCTAGCGGGATCATGCCTAACGGACACCGCTGACGCGGTGTCCTTGCTCTCTTCGATTCTACAGCGACAGCTGAGCAGTATCAACAATCTCCTACAGAAGAGCGTATACGTTATTGATAGTTAGGAACGAAAGATACGAATAGTGTACTTTTGGACTACGACATAGTGGGATTACCGTACGGGCAGCCTCCTGTTGAGTACGCCCCAGCTACAGACCACAGAGTTGATACGTCACGAGGCCACGAGGTGACCGAGAAGTGACTGGGGCGAACGGTGTCGGTCTAGAGTAGTCCGATATTGTCGCGTGGAATCGGTTCGGGCCGACGACCGCGTCGATCTGTATCGATTCGAACCGACCCGACTCCCGACTGGAAATCGGTCGTTCATGATGGCGTATGCCACCGCAGCCATCTGTCAGGTGACGTGCCGTAAGGAAACGGTGGGTATCGTTCCCAGCGTCGCGTTCTGGATGTGGGTCCCGCCGATGTTCTCCGAACGCTGCCGTTGTTCACGGCTGACCGTAACTACCGCCGACTCCCTGCCAGAATCGCACATCCCCTCGACTTGCGGTTACAGAGTCCGAAACGGCCGTTGGCCCTTTGTACCGCCCACACCGAAAGTACTGCTTCTCATCCGCGCAATTGGTGGAGTTACTTTTCCGGGAATTGAAGACGCGGTACGAACTGGATGAGCTCGATACGACGAAGGAGCATGTCGTCGAAATTCTGTTGTACGCGGCGTTGCTGTCGTTGCTGGCTAGTCGTGAGTCGCTCGATCTGGCCACCGAACAGGCGAACGATGGGATAGCTGCCGTTTCTGACCGTCAGACCAGAACGGCAGCGAGGACACTCAACACCATCACGCCAGCGAACCTGTTGCAGCAGGTCCGCTGAGCCGATTCCGACACGAATCGGCTCACAGGAAACATATCGGGCACCGCTGACGCGCCCCTTCTCTCTTCGACTCTCAGTCGCAGCTCTCGCCATCAACAATCTCCTACGCAAGACCGATGCTACAAACTGAACACGACCGCGCAATTCCGCCGAAGGTTTAAATCGTCTTGGCAGCGTAGTGGAACCATGGCCGCTCACGGCCGGTCCGCATTGCGGGACCTGTTCGACGAGTCGCCCACGCCGCATATCGCCCATCCTCCCCGGACTCACCACCGCGACTTCTACGTCGCCACCGACGGGTCATTCCGGGAGTCGGGTGGCGGTCTGGGGGCCGTTATCGAAACGCGTGACGGCACCCGCGTCGCACGCATCGCGACCGCGGATACGCCGCCGGACAACAACGTCGCCGAGTACCGAGCACTTCACCTCGGCCTCGACGTCCTCGCGGCGCGTGCGCCTCGAGACGCCCGCGTCGGCCTGCTCGTCGACCATGACGCACTCGCGAGCAACGTCAACAACGCCGTCCTCGCCACCGCCCACCCCGACTGGAAGCCACCCCAGCCGCTCTCGGTTCCGGCGGCCACTCGCAACCACTGGCGAGGGATTCGCGCCCGCCTCAGTGGATTCGAAGAAATCCGGGCGGCACGCATCGACAGCGACCAGAATCCAGCGCATCCACTCGCAAACGAACCGGGTCGATACGACCACCTCGAAGGCGAGCCTGTCCGCTGTGTACTCCCCGATCCGCCCGAACCCGAGCCGACGGCGGCGACCGAGTTCCCGCCGCCGTCTCGAGCCGACCGCAACAGCGAAAGCGGCGGTCGTGTCTCGGATTAGCGCGTAATCGCCACCGTTATTTTCTCGCTCCAGCGAGTCGTTTTCGATGAGTCTTCGCGTCGCCGTCGCCGCACCCTTCAGCCAGCACGGGACAGACTGCCTCGAGGAAGGTGAGTTCGTCGTTGCGCTCTCGCTGGATCGTGACTGGTTCTCGCCAGACCAGGCCAAACGCCTGATCGACGTCGCCACCCAGGAGGGACTGCTCGAGCGGGAGGGCGACGACCTCGTCGCGACCTTCGACCACTCCGAGATGACGGTCCCGGAGGAGTTCGTCCCCGACGAGGAGATTCTCCGCGAACGCTCCGCATTCGAACGCGTGCTGGACGCGCTGGTCGCCGAAGGAATGGAGAAACACGAGGCAGTCGGCGCGATCAATGGTCTCCAAGAAGAGCTTGGACTGACGATCGAGGCGGCCGCGGTCGTCTACGCGCGCCGCGAAGGGATCGACGTCTCGGACCTCGCACCGATCGCAAACGACGCACTCGAAACGGAGTGACTGATACGGGTGCTGTACCGACCCTCCAGTGCAACCGCTTCGGGTCACGGATGCACCGGCAACGACTAATACGGACTGCTGTCCCGATGTCCCGGCGCGACCCCAGGAGTTCGCGGTCGCGCCGGCACTGACTGACAGCAAACCGTCTGACAGAAACCAGTCCAAAGCCTGCACGACGACCCGAAGAGAGTTACTGTCGTGACTGTCGAGAGAGAACATGGTCGACGAACGGATCACGGACGGGAAACGAATCGCCCAGTTGCTCTCCTCGGAACTTGACGGCCGCGACGACGGCACGCTCGAGTCGGTCGCCGTAACGAACGCCGACACCGACGTCGAGCCGACCGTAGACGGCGACCGAGTTTACGACGTGGAACTGGCGTCGGACGGCGATGTCACGCGCATCGCTCGTGTGTTCGCACACGAGGATCGTGCTCGAGTCGAGCTCGAGACCAGCCAGGAACGTGCAGTCGAAGAGGCCGAGAGACTCGAGTTGCGAACCCGCCTAAAAGCGAGCCAGCCGCCACGGACGCTGCTGTTCGTCGAGAGCGGTGCGGCGGTAAAGCGGGCGACTGACGTGGTCCGGGCGGTCGTTCGCGGCGAATTGGACTGACCGTTACTCGTTACTCGAACGCTACGACGGTTTCGGATACTGCGGTCGTGCTCTCGTCCTGTTCGATGCAGGTGACGGCCCAGGAGCCGAGGTCGTCGGTTTCGAGTTCGCCAGTTACGACGGCCGCGTCGAAGACGGCCGCTCGGGTCCACGTCTCGGGGTTTGGGAGTCGGTCGTCGACGTTCGGGTCTACGTCTCGCGGGTGGGGCTCCGGTCGTGGGCTGTCGGGGACTCCTCGCGGTCACGGCAGCGGACTGCGCGTGCGTCACTACTCCTCGAGAACGTCTTCGGCCTGGTCCGAGTGGGCTCGAACCCACAACTCACCGATCCGGGAAAGTCGAGTCCGGTAGGACTTGCCGTGTTCTTCGCGCTCGATGTATCCCTTGCCGCCGGGTCCGAGTCGGTCGACGTTGTAGATCACCTTCGAGCGGAAGCTGTCGGTGTACTCTTCGTTGAGTTCGCGAGCCAGCGACGCCGCCAGTTCGGAGACGGAGTCGAACTCGCCGTCCTCGCCGAGTTTGAACAGGATGAGTTCCTCGAACGGTTTGACGTTCGAGAACGAAGTGACGGGAAGTTCGACGATGTGGCTGCCGCCGATTTCTTTGGCACCGATCGTCGATCCACGCTCGTCGAACTCCGCCAGCAGGTCCCGGGCACTCTCGAGGCGACGACCGACCCTGTCGTCGTCGATCTCGCCTTCCTGGAGGTCGGAGAGCAGGCCGATTCCTTTTCGCAACTCTTCGGCGAGTTCCGTCTCGAGGTACTTTTCGGGTGCCGTGTAGTAGGTATGGATCGCGTTGCGGTCTTCCTCGCGTTCGACCATCAGAGAGTTTGCCGCCGTTGCGAAGGCGAAACTGACCGTGCGGGGCATCGCGGCGACGTTAACCCAGACCTCGTTGCCGTCCTCGAGTTCGGCGGTGATGAGGCTGTAGGCCTGCTCGAACGCCTCGTCGTAGTCGTAGACATCTTCCAGGACGAACCGTTCCGTCTCGGCCCCGAGCAGGTTCTGGAAGTCCGTCTCGAGTTTCTCCGAGAGGTGTCGAGAGTACTCGACGTTGGCCTCGCTGCCGACGGCTCCTTCGAGCAGGATGACGCTGTCGACGTCGATCTGATCGCGGACCAGCGGCGCGATCAACCGGTCGTAGTCGAAGCCGACCGGGACGATGTGGGTCTGCATGCCTGGTACGTGGTCGTGGTGCTTATAAAAAACCAGTCTTGTATCGCTGGTTCGAACGTCTGATACGGATTATTGTACCGATTTGCCGGCACACACGCGTCCGGGGCATCCGTTCTAGCCATCCGTTCTAGCTTAGTGACCGACTGAGACGAAGATCACGCCGAAATTACGTCGAGTCTGACCACAATCACACCGAGATCACTGCTGTTCCGGCAGACCAGCTACTGTTCGACCATCTCTCCCGTCGAAGGCGGCGCACTCGCGGTCGTGAGTGCGCCGCCGTTCCAAAGCCGTCGCTGATCAGGCCGGGCGATCCAGACCGTCTCGTCAGGCGAGTTTTCTACCAGAACTCGCCTGACTCTACCTGTTCACGTAACCTCGGACGATGTGGATTTGGATCTCGTGACGACCACAGCAACACCGAATCAAGGTCTGGTAGTTCGTACCCCAGATCAAGCATCAGGTACAACTGGATCAGGTGCGCGTGCCGTTCGACGGCGTGTGAACAGCGTCGTCGAGGGAGGCGCGTCGACGACGCCTCGGCGTCGTCGGCGCAGTCTCGCTGTTTTGCGTCCAGTTTCTGGAGTTCGTCGACAATAACTCGGCTCATCAGCAACGAGAGTGCTGCCATGATGATCAGCGCCTCGATGATGTAGGCGTCGGTCGTGTTGATCTCGTCAAGGCCAAACCGCGATTTCAGTTCTTTGAACAGCAGTTCGATCTCCCAGCGCGCCCGATAGAGCTGTGCGATATCGGGCGCGCGGTAGTCGTCTCTGTCCAGATTCGTCAGGTACAGATGATACTCGCCGCTGTCGTCGTTGCGAACGCCGACTAATCGGAAGGTTCGGGTCGCGCTGGCGCCCGACCCTCGTTTGCGGTCGAACGAGAGCGTGATCTGTACGTCGATTTCCTGTCGCTGCAGGTCGTCCAAGACGGCCTGCAGCGACTGCCCCCCCAGCGGAATGCTGTTCCCGCGCCACGTCCGGAGTTCTTCGACGATTTCGAAGTCAGCGTTATCTTTGACACGGGAGACGAACCAGCCGTCATTGGCGTCAATGCGGTCGAACAGCCAAAAATCGTAGTAGCCGAGATCGAACAGGATGAGGGCGCCAGCTACCCACTCACCGGTGGGTAGCTGGCTCCGTTCGTGGGTGGTTGCGTCGGTTGTCTGGAATCGTGTCGGAAGCCCCGTCGAGAGCGATTCGGTGAGGTGAAGTTTCGCCCCGGCTCGGTCGTCATCGAGTGCATAGACGTCTCTGGCGTCTTGGTAGAGCGAGATGACCGTAGCATCGACGATGAGGACGTCTCGAAATCGTTTGAGACGTCCGGTAAGCTCGGTTTGGCCCGTATCGAGATTCTCGATGGCGTCATCGAGAATCTCTCGAAGGAGTGCAACGAATCCCGGTTTGAACCAGCCGTGAAACGTTGCATACGAGAGTTCGTCACAGTCAGCCATCTCGACGTAGCGTTCGAGAAACGCCTGAATGGATCGATCAGATCCGGCAGCGAAGCCGAGTGAAAGCGTGTAAAACAGGCCGACGACGTCGAGTTTCCGCTCTCGCTGGATGAGATTCGTTGCGCGAGCACGCTCGCGCAACTCATCAGATGGAAACGCTCTTTGAATTCGATTCACAACTACTGAGTCCGGTGGGTTGTACACACTCTCCACCGGATTCTCACATTCCTAGTTACTGACGATTCTAGCTTGGCGTTTCTGGATACCCCGATCTGCTAAACTAGAACGGATGGCAGGGGCGCGTGTAACCGACGATATTTTTGTACGCCCTCTGGCGCTCGAGGCGCTTGTGTGGTGTTGTGAAAAGCGGACGCCGGTTGAAGTCGTCTCGTACATCGTGACGGTTGACTTCGATGTAGTCGGTGAGGACGTGGATCAGGTCTTCGGAGAGCGTCACGTTCCGCACGCCCTTCCGCCCATTCTTGAGTGCCGTTCCCTCTTCTTTCCGATCAACGAACTCGAGCTTGCGCTTTGTCTGATCTAAGTCACCTACATCGAGAGCGACAGCGCCCGAGATCCGGCAGCCGGTTTCCCACAGCGTGTAGAACAATGCGTGTTCTCTCGAGGCATAGCGGTACGTATCGAGGTAGTTGAGTACCTTTTGCGCTCGTTGGAAGGTGATGTGTTCGTGACTGGCTTCGTCGTCTTCGGAGATCGTTGGCACGTCGATCGAGTCAGCGAGTCCGAGCGTTACGAGGCTCGAGGCTTCGCACCAGTTGATGAACGTCTTGATTTTCTTGACGTTGTTGCGGAAGGTGGCGGGTGCGAGATCGTCTTTCTGGCGGTCGAGTTTCCACTGTTCGATGAGGTAGCCGTCTACTTCTTGCATGGATTCGACGGCTTCCGTCTCGAGGAACTGTACGAAGTGTTTGATGGGGTACTCGTAGGCTCGAGCGCTTGATTGCTTGAGGGTAGCTCGCTTGGCTTTCAGGAAGTCTCTACGTGCTTTCCGTGGGTGTACGTGGCGTTCCGTCATGGATCTGTGTGCGGAATCGCCGTCTTCCGTGTGTGACCAGCGCTGGTGTGTCGCGGTCGCACCGTGAGCCACCTATCTGAGATTACGAATCCCTACGAAGGCAAAAGTGGGAACGCCGAGCGTGGTTTGCGAGGCGTGGGTCGGGGGGATTTGTTTCATGAGCCGTCAGGCGAATGAAGGAGTTCAAATCCCTCCGACCCCATCTTCTGTCGCGAATAAGCAGCCATCAATCGGTAGAACGGAGCCAGATAGCGGTTTTGCTGAGATCGTAGCTCAACTCTCTTTTCTCGTCGCGACCAGAACGGAGTCGCTGGTGCGGATCGACGTTCTGTACCGCAACGATTCTTGGTCGTTTGTCAACTCCCGTTGATCGGGCCTCTCGTGGCGAGATTTCGTTTCCGACGTCCCGGTTTCGGCCGATGCGTCGCCAGCCGGGGGCCGTCGAGTCGGCCGTCGCTGGAGGCGGTCGTCCGGAGTTCTTCGAGAAAAGCACCACGGCTCGGGGGTGGGCCCCGAGTGTATCATGATGGATGGTGCCGGGTATCTATGGTGGGCGTTAGCAGCCAAGACACCCGACTACCCATAGGAAAGGGTGTGTAAAGTAACTGAATTTTCAATCAAATATCCCGCAGTTCGCAAAGAATTAAATACGTTTCCCGTGAACATACCGAAAGGTAGGTAAATACTCGAGGTCGATCGTGTCGAGTTTGCTTCCGGGAGACTACCGTGAAGAGAAGCGCTCAGAGACACTTGGATGTCGTCGAGTACATCGACTCGAGCAGGTTAGTCCGCCTCGGCGTCTCGGTCGTCGAAGCGACGATTCAGGAGATAGCCCGTCGCACCGAGCCCAGCGAGTGCGCCGAGTACACCGAAGCCGGGTGATCTATCGGTGTCTGCATCCACGACGTATAGGTTGCCGTTAGCACTGCCGACGAAGACGGAGCTGTCGACGACAGTCGGCGACGAGGCGACAGCGTCATCGGGATCGAAGAGTCCACTACCGGGGCGGAAGCGCCACTGGCCGGCTCCACTCTCGGCGTTCACTGCATAGAGGTTGCCCTCCAGACTCCTGGTCCCGAAGAAGACGGTGTCGTCGGCGACCGTCGGCGACGAGTCGATCCAGTCGTCTGCTTCGAAACGCCACTGTTTGGTACCCGTTTCGGCGTTTACGGCGTACAGATTGGTGTCGTTGCTCCCGACGAAGACGGTGCCGTCGACCACCGTCGGCGACGACTGTACCCGGTCACCAGTTTCGAAATGCCACTGTTCGGCACCCGTTTCGGCGTCTACGGCGTACAGAGTGGCGTCGTTGCTCCCGACGAAGACGGTGCCGTCGGCCACTGTCGGCGACGATTGGACAGCCTCGTCGGTGTCGAAACCCCACCGTTCGGTACCCGTTTCGGCGTCTACGGCGTACAGAGTGGCGTCGTTGCTCCCGACGAAGACGGTGCCGTCGGCCACTGTCGGCGACGATTGGACAGCCTCGTCGGTGTCGAAACCCCACCGTTCGGTACCTGTCTCGGCGTTTACGGCGTACAGAGTGGCGTCGTTGCTCCCGACGAAGACGGTGCCGTCGGCTACTGTCGGCGACGAATCGACCTGGGCATCGGTTTCGAAGTGCCACCGTTCGGTGCCTGTCTCGGTATCCACTGCGTACAGATTGCCGTCCCAACTTCCGACGAAGACGGTGCCGTCGACCACCGCCGGCGACGAGGTGACGCGGTCGTCGGTTCCGAACCGCCACTGTTCAGTACCCGTTTCGGCGTCCATCGCGTAGAGATTGCCGTTCCAACTTCCGGCGAAGACGGTGCCGTCGACCACGGCTGGCGACGACTGGATCGGCCGGTCGGCTTCAAGCCCCCCCTGTTCCTCCCAGTCAACTATGTCGTCCCCGGCTGTCGAAATCGAGAAACCGGCAAACCAGACGATCCCAGCACCCGCCAGCTTCAGGATCGTCCGCCGATAGAATCTCTTCTCCCCCATATGCCTACGTGTTATCTAAATCTGGAATAACGTTCTGGCCCAGGAGCGGTTCGGGGCCCGGCCTGCCGGCCGGTGCGTTAGCTGAATTGAGGCGCTAAACCCTCTCCCGCAGCGAGCGAAGCGAGCAGGGAGAGAAGACAGCGTTCACAAGAGCAGGCCCTTGGACAGCCAAACAGAAGCGCTCGCGGTTCTGAGGACGTCCCCAGAATTCGGAGATTTCTGGTGTGTGAACGAGACACGTCGTGTCTCGCCGACGCCGCTCGTTTTGCATCCACTCTACTACAGCAGACCCACAGACCCACGTTCCCCAAGAGTTACCCACACGAGTGAACGTAATGCACAGGTGACCTCCTCCTCACCGTAAACGGCGAGGCTTCCCACGGCACCGCACCGCTGGGTTGGGATATTTGCTGGTCGCTCATGGGTAGAGGATTGTTGGTCAGCCCGCAGCAGTAGCTGAAAGTCGTGGCGGGCAAGGGTGGCGCGTTCGCGCCACCCGACGAAAGCATGATTCCACTCAAGACGTTCGTCTCGGAGCGTCGCGCCAGCGAACCTGCTCCGACAGGTTCGCTGGCGTGACGGCGTCTATTGCCCACGCTGCCGTGCCGAATCCGCGATTCGGTACGGCAGCTATCGGGTGTTTCAGCGATATCGCTGTAAGAATTGCGACCGCACGTTCACCGATCAGACCGGCACCGTCTTTGAACACTCAGCGGTCGAACTCAGGAAGTGGTTTCTCGCCGTCTACACCTACATCCGCTTCAACACCAGTCTTCGGCAGTTAGACGTAGAGATTGATGTCTCCTACAAAACAGTGTACCGGCGCGTCCAGCGCTTCCTGCGAGCGCTGGACGCGCCTCAGCCACAACTCGAAGGACCAGTCGAGATTGACGAACTGTACGTGAAAGCCGGACTCAAAGGCCGCGAGCGCGACCGTCCGTCGCGCTCGCGTGGCCTATCCACGCGCGGAAGAGGATCGTACGAACAGGACAAGCTACCCGTGTTCATTCTGGCTGATCGCGGCACTGGCGACCGCTACGTGATCCCAGCGAAAGCCGCTGATGAATCGACGATTCGACTCCTCCTTGCTGACCGTAAAGAGGAGTCGCTCACGGTCTATACCGACGGCTTTCGAGCGTACGAACCGCTTGATGAGGACGACGCATTCGACCGCGAATACGTCGTCCACGGCGACGGCGAATACGCCGACGGAGACGTTCACGTCAATACCTGCGAGAGCCACGGATCGCTGGCGCGATCCTGGCTCTCGCCCCATCGAGGCGTCTCCAAGGACAAGCTCACGCCGTATCTCCGAGCCTTCCAGCTCCGTCGCCGCGTGTATCGAAAACCGGGAAAAGAAGCGCTGAAAACCATCCTCAAAACTGCGCTATGAGTCACCAACAATCTCCGCCACAAGAGCGATAGCGAATGTTTCGCAAGATCCAACGGTCCAGGTTGACTATGATCCCGAGCAAGTCTTATCGATAAATATGCTCGTCCATTTGGACGGAACAATCGAATGCAGTCGCACCCCGAACACCCTGACGGGTGTCGGGGTGCACTCGTTCTCCCAAACCTGATCACAATCCACGTCTACGGTTTCTCTGAGCAGGTTTGCGAGTTACATAGTCACTTCTCGCCACCACCTGCTCGTTCCTCAAACTCTCATCCAGACAGTGCCTGCGAAGCGAATTCTTCGATCAGCCACACTATCCAGCGGCGACGATGGTCGGAGTCAGTGAACTCCTGTACGAAGACATGCTGGTCGAAATCGAAACCGAGGCCGAAATTCCGGACGACGAGTGGGAAGTCGACGTTATCGACGGCACGAGTTGACTATCCGATCGGACGTAACCGACTCCGCCTTCGACCGTCTTCCTTCAATTTTCCTCCGTACCGGTATCGGTATAGGCACGCCGACCCACACCGCGAGCATGAACGTCACCATCTCCCCCTCGAGCGTCCGAGGGACGGTTCGGGCACCACCGTCGAAGAGCTACACCCACCGGGCGATCCTGGCGGCCGGGTACGCCGACGGCGCGACCGTTCAGAACGCCCTCTGGAGCGCCGACACGCGAGCGACCGCCGCCGCCGTCGACCTGTTCGGTGGAGAGGTCGAGCGTCTCGAGGACGCCACTCTCGAGATCGAGGGGTTCGACGGCCGCCCGGACGTCCCTGCGGACATCGTAAACTGCGAGAACAGCGGGACGACGATGCGACTCGTCACTGCGGCAGCGGCGCTTGCCGACGGCACCGCCGTCCTCACGGGTGACGAATCGCTTCGCTCGCGTCCACAGGGCCCGCTGCTCGAGGCCATCGCCGACCTCGGCGGCGAAGCCTACAGCACCCGCCGGAACGGCCAGGCACCGCTTGTCGTGACGGGACCGATCGCCGGCACCGGGGTCTCGATCCCGGGTGACGTCTCCTCGCAGTACATCACGGCGTTGCTGATGGCCGGCGCAGTCACCGACGAGGGGATCGAGATCGGCCTCGAGACGGAACTCAAATCCGCGCCGTACGTCGACATCACGCTCGAGGTGCTCGAGGCGTTCGGCGTCGAGGCCCGCCACACCGACGACGGCTTCGCAGTCGACGGCGGCCAGTCCTATTCGCCCGAAGGCCGCGAGTACGCCGTCCCTGGGGACTTCTCGTCGATCTCGTACCCGCTGGCAGCGGGCGCGATCGCGAGCGACGAGGGGCTCCGGATCGAGGGTGCACAGCCGAGCGCACAGGGCGATACCGCCATCGTCGATGTCGTCGAGCGGATGGGTGCCGGCGTCGACTGGGACCGCGAGACCGGAACGATCGAGGTCTCGGCGGGGTCTCTCGAGGGAATCGAGGTTTCCGTCGAGGACACGCCGGACCTGTTGCCGACGATCGCCACGTTGGGCGCGGTCGCTGACGGCGACACCTACATCAGGAACGCCGAGCACGTCCGCTACAAGGAGACCGATCGCGTAAACGCGATGGCCGAGGAGCTAGGAAAACTGGGCGTCGAGACGACCGAGGAGCAGGACTCGCTGACGATCCACGGGAGCGACTCGATGCTCGAGGGCGCGACGGTCGACGGCTGTGACGACCACCGGATTATCATGGCACTCGCTCTCGCCGGCCTCGTCGCCGACGGCGAGACGACGATCCGAGGAGCGGATCACGTCGACGTCTCCTTCCCCGGCTTCTTCGAGACGCTCGAGGGTGCAGGAGTCGGCCTCGAGCGCGAAGAGGCGTAGCTCGGCGTTCGCCGGAACGATTCTCGTCCCGGTAGTCCCGCTCGCGTCAGAACGTGCGGGCCATCAGCACTTCGTCGACGTGCTCGCCGTCGATCGTGTAGTGGTTCTTCCGGATTCCTTCGGTGTGCCACCCGTGGTCCTCGAGGAATGCAAGCGCGACGTCGTTGCTCGCCGGCACGCTGTTGTACAGTTTCCGGTAGCCGTTCGCGTCGGCCCACTCGACCCCGCGAGTGAGAAGTCGGCTCCCGAGGCCGCGGTTCCGGTACTTCTCGCGGACGCCGACGGTGAGCTGTGCGGTCTCGCGGAGCTTCTCCCCGTGGGGGAGATCTAGGTGTGTCCACCCGACGACCCCACCATCGAGCGTGGCGACGAAGAACACCCGCGACTCGACGGTGTTGTGCCGCGACACCGACTCGTCGTATAGCAACTGTTCGGCCACTGTCTCGGCGACGACGTAGGTTTCGTCGTCGGTTACGTCCCGGATCGCCTCCACGACGCTCTCGAAGTCGTCCTGACGTGCCGGACGGATCGTGAACGTCTCGCCCTCGGCCTCGTACTCTTCGATCGAGCCGACGTCCAGTGCGACCGTGATCGTCCCACCATCTTCCTCGAGGTAGCCTTTCGTCTTGAGGTCCTCGAGGGCGTCCTCGAAGTGGCCGACGGGAACCGAGGCGGCATCGCGAACGCGGTGTCTGGCAGCGGTGCCGTGACGCTCGACGTACTGGTAGATTGCCTTGGTCGCGTCGTCATCGAACGTTGGTCGCTCGGGTACGCGCATACGGAGTCTGTCGGGCGACACGGGCATAGGTCTTGGTGTTAGTTACCATTTGACATTCCGGCTGGCGTCGACCGAAACACGGCCATCGCCATCGTCACCCGACCGCTTTGTCGCGAGGTCTCGTTGTACTGTCGTACCACTGCAAATCAGTGAACACCCGATCGCACGACAACTGTGCGACTGGTGTGTAAATCGTTTCAGGTGTTCCGATCGCCGATAGCACCGACGCGGCTTCGCGGTCCGTCGCCGGGAACTGCCCGACCGGTGCTGTCCACCGGATCACTCGGGGTCCTGTCCGATCACCCTGCCAGCGTTTGCAGGAATCCTGGGTTGCTAAGTGTCCCCGTCCCCGAGAGTGGCGTAATGAACGGCAACCGCTTCGGTCGCCTCTTCCAGGTGACCACGTTCGGCGAGAGCCACGGCGAGGCGATGGGCTGTACTGTCTCGGGCTGTCCCGCCGGTCTCGAGCTCTCGGAGGAAGACATCCAGGCTGACCTCGACCGCCGGAAACCGGGGCAGTCGATGATCACCACGAGCCGCGGCGAACCCGACGATGTCTCGATCAAATCGGGCATCCAGGACGGCTACACCACGGGGACGCCGATCGGAATGGTCATCCAGAACAAGGACGCTCGCTCGGAGAAGTACGAACCGTTCATCACCGCGCCACGACCGAGCCACGGCGATTTCACCTACTCGGCAAAGTTCGGCACGCGCAACTGGGGCGGCGGCGGCCGCTCGTCGGCTCGTGAGACGGTCAACTGGGTCGCTGCAGGCGCGATTGCGAAGCAGCTCCTGGCCCACGCCGGAATCGAACTCAAAGCCCACGTCAACCAGATCGACGACATCGCGGCCCCGGAGGTGAGCTTCGAGCAACTCAACGAACACAGTGAGGCGAACGACGTCCGCTGTGCCCATCCCGAGACCGCCGAACGAATGCAAGCGCGCATCGAGGAGTACCAGCAGGAAGGAGACTCGATCGGCGGCTCGATCTACTTCGAAGCACGGGGGGCCCCGCCGGGACTCGGTGCGCCGCGGTTCGACTCCCTTTCGGCGCGACTCGGGCAGGCGATGATGTCGGTACCGGCGACGACGGCCTTCGAGTTCGGCCTCGGACGCGAGGCCCGCGAGTACACGGGCTCCGAGCGCAACGACGACTGGGAGTTCGATTCGGAGGGGAACCCGACCCCCGTCGAGAACGACCACGGCGGCATCCAGGGCGGCATCTCGAGCGGAGAACCGATCTACGGCGAGGTTACCCTCCACGCGCCGACGTCGATTCCCAAGAGCCAACAGACCGCAGACTGGGAAACCGGCGAGCTAAAAGATGAACAGGTCATCGGCCGCCACGATCCCGTCCTGCCGCCCCGCGGCGTTCCCGTCGTCGAGGCGATGCTCGCGCTGACGCTGGTGGACTTCATGCTGCTGTCGGGCCGGATCAACCCCGATCGTCTCGACGATCGACCTGGTGAGTACGATACGGACTACCACCCGAGCAATCCGCGGAACGAGTGATAGGATTGCTGTAATATCACGCTGTGGTGAAACAGTCGCGCCCTGCCTCTTGCAGAGACTCATACGGATTACTGTAACGATTTACCGGCGCAACCGCCGCCCGGGTCGCGGTTGTGCCGGAAATGACTTACAGTAAACCGTATCAGCGGACTACCGAATTGTTGTCAGAAGAAGTTTATGGCACTCATGTCACATGTCTATCATCCATAATGGTACTATAAAGTATTAATTAATCTAATAAAGAGTATCTAATGACCGAACACTCACGAGAGAATCGACGACTCTGGAACGAGTGGAGCGACGACTTCCAGGCCGTCTGGAACGCTGATACGGGCAACGGGGAACTGCCACCGACGCCGTCCCCGTTCGAATCAGATGCCCCCGGTGGTCGTCAGCCCGAAATTCTCACTTCAGTCGAGGGGAAAGAGTATGTCGAGTTAGGCTGCGGTGGTGGTCAAGGAACTGTCGGAACCGCCGAACTAGGGGCTGAAACCGTCGTCGGCGTTGATTTCTCCGGGGAACAACTCCGACACGCGAGACAACTACGGGAGTTTTGCGGCGTCGACGTTCAGTTCGTGACGGGTGACGTGACGGATCTCCCACTCGCCGACGACAGGTTCGATATAGCGTCCTCCGAATGGGCGTTCCAGATGGTCGCACACCTCGACGAGGCACTCGACGAAGCTCACCGTGTCCTTCGGGATAGCGGTGTTTTCGTCCTCAGCGCCCCGCATCCGGTCTATGAAACCCTCGATACGGACAAAGGAACCGTTGATGGGAACTATTTCGATACCGGTCCTCGGAAGATTACAATCGACGAGGATTACGAATCGACGTTGACTGTCTTTGACCGTACGGTCGCCGATCTCCACAACGGTCTCGTTGACGCCGGATTTGAGGTTCGACGGATCATCGAACATAGACAGCGCGAGGTTGAGGAGAACCAGCCGTCGGAAACTGATCTACCCGAGATACTATGGAACGTACCAAAGAGCGTTCGGTTCTGGGCAGTCGCAGAGTGAACCAGACTCTGGAAAAGCAATGACTGGTAGCTCACTTTTCGATATTCGCCACGCGTCTCTTGGTAGCTATCAGGGTATCAATTGCTGCGCCGGAACCTACGTGATCTGTACTGAGCGATTACCCGTTCGTAGATGACTCGGATTACATGCCGCATTTGCTCTGTGTGTTCAGCAGAACTTCACCGAACTACCGAATTACTGTCAAGAGTGAACTGCTGAATATGGGTACAGCACGGGACTGGAGTTTGTTTTCACGCCGATCAGGGAAATGATGTAAACGAAAAGTGGCGCGATTCCCCGCCCTTCCGAAAACCGCAGACCTTCTAGTAGAGTATCCCACATTAATTTCCAGAATGGCACCTTAGATTCTTTCTGACAGATACGTAGGGTTTTTCTCGTTCAGAAAATCTGATAGTGTATTTAAGCAGCTGTCGTGTATTGGTCGAGTATGAGCGCAATTGGTTCGGTATCGACCGCAGCGTCAGTTCTTCGACGAAACCCCACGATCCTGCTCGTTGGGGTGCTTTTCGTGGCCCTCAGTGAAGTGACAATCCTGCTGGATGTGTACGTGGGCCCGATGGCCCAGTTGCTCGCCTATCCGCTTTCGTTTCTCGTCACGCCGTTCCTGCTCGGCGGCATCATCACGCTGATCGACGAAGGACTCGATGGATCGACGCAACTCGGGTCGTTTGTTCGTGGCGGTAAGGAGAACTACGTCTCGATGCTCGGTGCAACGGTGCTGTTTGGGCTGATCGTAATCGGAGCGTCGGTCGTGAGCGGAATCCTGCTGGTGATCGTCGGCGTCGGGACGGCTGCCGGCGGCGGCGGGGCACTCGGCATAGGAATTGGTGTCGTCTTCCTGTCCGTGTCCATGACGCTTTTGATGATGTTCCTCCAGTTCTACGACGCCGCGATCGTCGTCAGCGACGCCCAGGCAATCGAATCGATCCCCCACAGCGTCCGGCTCGTCTGGAACAATTTTATAAGCGTCGTCGGCTTCTCGATCGTCTTCTTCGTGAGCCAGCTAATCGGCCAGGGGCCAGGGATAGCACTCTTTCTCTCGGCCGTCGAAGTCACCGAAACCGGCGAGACCGTGATCGCCTCCGAATCGACGCTGTATCTCTCGATCGCGGTGACGATCGTTCTCGGGACGGTCATGCTAGCGTACGCCTACACCTACTTCATAACCTACTACCGGAGCATTCTCGAAGACGAGTCCCCGTCCAGCAGCGTCACAGCAGACTGAGACAGTTTCCTGTCGCCAATTACCGCCGCTCGCCGGAACGGGATACGGGAGCGGCGAGCGGCGGGAACTAGTGACAGCAATCCGTACGAGACGGATGCCTGTCAGTCAGTTCCGGTCCGCGACCGAAGTGAAACGAGTACACCGGGGCGTCGGTACAGCAATCCGTCTGCAGCCACCACGGCCCTTCCGCAGCCAGCGTAACGCCTAACTCGAGTATTCTCGTTGGGGGCGTATGGAGGACTTCCACGTCCACTCCAACTACTCCGACGGCGAGTTCCTCGAGGGGATGGTCCGGGCCGCCGAGGCCGCCGGCCTCGAGGGGATCGGCTTCGCAGACCACTGCAACGTCGCGCCGCGGGATCGCATGGAGTGGGTTCGCAGCGTCTACGGGTTCAACCTGGACATCACGTACGACCGCCGCCGACGGGCCATCGAGCACGTGCGAGCGGAAACGTCGATCGACGTCTACGACGCCGTCGAGATGGACTACGATCCACGCGACGAAGCCGAAATCCGCGAGTTTCTCGCGGAGGCCGAGTTCGACTACGCCGTCGGTAGTGTCCACGAGGTCGCCGGGGCGAACGTGCAGGTCTCCTCGCAGTTCACCGATCGCCCGGAGGCCGAACGCGACCGCATCGTCGAGGAGTACTTCGATCGGCTTGTCTCCCTGATCGAGTCGGAACTGTTCGATATCGCCGCACACGTCGACCTCGTCGAACGCACCAAACCGCTTCGCGGGCGGGCGACCGAAAACCACTACGAACGCGTCGCCCACGCACTCGCCGAGTCCCAGACAGTCCCCGAGATCAACGCTGGCCGAGCACTGACCGACGACGGGATCGTCCACCCCGCCGAGACGTTCCTCGAGACCCTGCGCGACCACGACATCGCCGTCACCGTCGGCACCGACTCCCACGCCCCCGACGAGATCGGCGGGCGGGCCGACTTCCTCGAGGCGTTTTTCGACGACTGGGGGCTCGAGCCGGTCGATCCCCCGGCGCTCGAGTAACTCCGACTAGTTGGCTTTGGTGAGATTCTTAGTCAGTGATTGGCTACAGAAGTTGTGCTGAATACGGAATAGATGCACCACAGCGGCATCGATTGTTTCGTTCCCAGTTCACTACCTCAGCCAGCCAGTACATCTGTGCACTTACCGAATACGAAGCAGGATTATCAGACCTGCTACTGGAAGTAGGAAGGCGGGCAAAATTCCTCCGAGAAGTAGCAATTCCAGAGGGAGAAAAAAGATCAGCAGTAGTACAAGGTTGGTAATCAAAAGTGTGATAATCAGATTGAGTCGGAAGATGACTGGGTTCTCGTTCATTATCTCGTATTTCGACCGACTCTCGAATATGTTTCTTGTGGGTTGACTACGTGACCTGTATCGAGTGACCTCTAAGCTCGTACATCGAGTCGAATCCCGCGGAATAGTCGCGCTGTGAGTTCAGTACGCCTCGCTCAGTCTGTCCAGTGGCTGGTAGAAAGCGAGTGCAACATCCAGGGGCTAATCCAATATGTATGCCCAGGTGACATCCTCCTCGCCGTTTACGGTGAGGAGGAGGTCACCTGATACGGACTGCTGTATCGATGTCCCCGCGTGACTGCAGGAGCTTGCGGTCGCGCCGGAACTGACTGACAGCAAACCGTATGAGTCGATGAGAACGACGCGCCACCGTCGCCGGAGTGACGGAGAAAGCGGGAATCGATCGGTCGACCGGTGTGAGCGGTCAGCTACAATTCAGTGCCGGCGCACCTGCGGTCCGGGACCGTGGTTGCGCCATCACCGACGGTTGCAGTTCGTCTCATACGGACTGTTGTCTCGATGTCCCGGCACGACCGCAAGAGCGCGCGGTCGCGCCGGCACTGACTGACAGCAAACCGTCTCACTCGTCTTCTTCGACGACTTCGGGATCGCTCATCGCGCTCTGGAGACTATCGAGTCCGTTGATCCACTCGGTGACGAGGCCGTACTCGAGGTCTTCTGCGACCTGCATGTCGAGTTTGTCGCCATCGATGATGAGCGTGCCAGCCTGTGCGGCGTAGCCGAGTGCAGCATCCAGATCTTCCTCGGTCTCGGCGTCGGCCGCAGCCCCGAGATAGTCGCCGACGCTCCCATCTTCGGCGGGGCCGTCTGCGACGTACTCCTCGGCAGCAAAGAAGACACAGACGAGACTCGTCTGGACGCCGTCGACGAGGATGAGTTTCTCCTCGTCGTCGATGTCGACTTCCCCGAGGACGATCTCACGAACGTCTGCGATTTCGGCGAGTGCCTCGTCTTCCTCGAGTTCCCCGTCGTCGTAGGCGGCGACGATCTTCGCGATCGCGATCGCCGTGTCGTCTTGCAGGTTGAGCAGCAAGCGCGCCGAGTCTTCGTCTTCCGGATCGATGTCTTCGTCCTCGATGCGATCGATCCAGTTCTGCCAACGCTCCTCCGAGTAGAACTCAGTCGGGGGATTGCTCATACAGACACCTACACCGGCCGCTTGAAATGCCTTTCTCTACACTGAGGTAAAGTTACCTTCGCCGAAAGAGTGCTGAACGCCGCTATACGGAGTTAGAACGCCGATCGAGGGATTTCTCTGTGTCGATCCCGTAGACGAGTTTCGGCGTCTCGACGTGGGCGTTCCGGACGGCGTCCTCGTTGCCTTTCTCGAGCAGCCAGCGGACCCTACGAGGGACGGTCTTTGGCCCCAGGACAGCCCCTGGCCGGTCCGGGTCGTCGACGTAGTCGGTCTCCATCAGGAACGGCTCGCCGCGTTTGGCTGCCCGCTCGAGTCGGTCTTTCTCACTCATGACGCTCGGCGTGGGGCCCTCGAGACGGCCAGCGGCGTAGTGTTTGACGACCTGGTGGTGTTCCATGCCGGCTTCTTCGGCCCAGTCGGCGACGCCGGAGAGTTCCTCGCTGGCTTCCGTGTGTAACTGCACCGCACAGTCGAGATCGCCGCCGTGTCCGAAGGCGTGGCGCATGACTGCGTTGGAGGCGTCCCAGACGGCGTCGTCGACCTCGTAGTGGGGACGACCGGACTTCAGCGCGAGCGCCCGGCCGTCTGCGACGTACTCCGCGGCGACGTCGATCCCGGCCTGCATGATCTCGCGGGCCTCGTCGGGACTGTAGCCTCGATCGTCGACGAGCCGCGAGATCAGCCCCGGATGGACGCCAAGGACGGGCCAGGCACGCCCCTCGAGTACGTCCGACGCCTGCTCGACGATTTTGATCGTCTGTTCGAAGACCGGCCGGAAGTCCTCGCCATCGTCGGCCTCGACGCCGAGGTACCAGGAGGGTTTGTTGACCACGAGAAGGTGGGTCCCTCCCAGTCGAGCGAAGTCCTCGACCGCGTCGATCCCACGGTGGTTGTCCGGATCGATGTGCAGGTGGTTGTCGAGTACCGGCGTCTCGTCGTCGATCATGTCCAACTGTCGGGCGTCCCCGGCCGAAAACCCTCCGACTCGACTGTCGTGACACGTCGCGGCCGGTGTCGCCGACTCGCGCCCGCCGATAGCTGTGAACCGCGAACAACGCTGTTTTCGACTCACCCGACGCTGTACTGCGATTCGGCGGCGACAAATTTATGTGCTAAAGGCGATTACGTCGAGTTAGTACCAGCATGACTCTCGAGCAATTCACCGACAAAGACGGCCAACTGGCCCGTCGGTACGAGTACGACGACGGCGCGGTGCTCGCGGTCGATTTCGGTTCCCAGCGCGAGGACGCCGCCGTCGATGTCGTCGACTGCACCGTCATTGTCGTCGTCGGAGACGAGCAGTACGAGATCGATCTCCCCGAGAGTGCAGACGACGCGAACACGTTTATCAAAAACGGGGTCCTCACTGTCGAACTGGAGGGCGATCTATGAAACTTACCGTCAAACCACTCAAACAGAAAGACGCCGGGCGCGGACTAGCCGCGATCGATCGCGTCTCGATGCGCGAACTCGACCTCGAGAACGGCGACTACGTCGTAATAAGCGGTAGCGGTGACGGTCAGGCCGTCGCCCGCGTCTGGCCAGGCTATCCCGAAGACGAGGGCCGGGGGATCGTCCGGATCGACGGCCGCCTGCGCCAGGAGGCCGGCGTCGGGATTGACGACAGCGTCACGATCGAGAAAGCAGACGTCAAACCCGCCAAATCCGTCACAGTTGCGCTTCCGCAAAACCTCCGCATTCGTGGCGATATCGGCCCGCTCGTCCGCGACAAGCTCTCCGGACAGGCCGTCACCGAGGGCCAGACTGTCCCGTTCTCGCTTTCGTTCGGCCCGATGGCCAGCTCCGGGCAGTCGGTGCCGCTGAAGATCGCGAGTACCTCGCCGGATGGTACCGTCGTCATCACCGACTCGACGAACATCGAGATGTCCGAGACGCCGGCCGAACAGGTCGGTGCTGCCGGCGACGCCTCCGCGGAGGGCGTCCCCAACGTCACCTACGAGGACATCGGCGGTCTAGACGACGAACTCGACCAAGTCCGGGAGATGATCGAACTCCCGATGCGTCACCCCGAACTCTTCCAGCAACTCGGCATCGAGCCGCCCAAGGGTGTCTTGCTACACGGCCCACCCGGCACCGGGAAGACACTGATGGCGAAAGCCGTCGCCAACGAGATCGACGCCCACTTCGAGACGATCTCCGGCCCGGAGATCATGTCTAAGTACTACGGCGAAAGCGAGGAGCAACTCCGCGAAGTCTTCGAAGAGGCCGAAGAGAACGCTCCTGCGATCATCTTCATCGACGAACTCGACTCCATCGCCGCCAAACGCGAGGAAGCCGGCGGCGACGTCGAACGACGCGTCGTCGCACAACTGCTCAGCCTGATGGACGGCCTCGAGGAACGCGGCCGCGTCACCGTCATCGCCGCGACCAACCGTCTCGACGACATCGACCCCGCACTCCGGCGTGGCGGCCGGTTCGACCGCGAGATCGAAATCGGTGTCCCGGACAAGGAAGGCCGTAAGGAGATCCTGCAGGTCCACACTCGCGGGATGCCCCTCGAAGAGTCCGTCGATCTCGAGCACTACGCTACCAACACGCACGGGTTCGTCGGGGCCGACCTCGAGAGCCTCGCCCGCGAAGGCGCGATGAACGCCCTGCGTCGAATCCGCCCCGACCTCGACCTCGAGTCCCAGGAGATCGACGCCGACGTCCTCGAGTCGCTGCAGGTCACCGAAGACGACTTTAAGGAGGCACTCAAGGGCATCCAGCCCTCTGCGATGCGGGAGGTCTTCGTCGAAGTGCCCGACGTCACCTGGAACGATGTCGGCGGGCTCGACGACACCAAAGAACGGCTGCGCGAGACGATCCAGTGGCCGCTGGACTACCCCCAGGTCTTCGAGCAGATGGACATGGAGGCCGCGAAGGGCGTCCTCATGTACGGTCCCCCGGGGACCGGAAAGACGTTGCTCGCCAAAGCAGTGGCAAACGAGGCCCAGTCGAACTTCATCTCGATCAAAGGCCCGGAACTGCTGAACAAGTACGTCGGCGAGTCCGAGAAAGGCGTCCGCGAAATCTTCGAGAAGGCACGGTCGAACGCGCCGACCGTGATCTTCTTCGACGAAATCGATTCGATCGCGGGCGAACGCGGCCGCGGCCAGACCGACTCCGGCGTCGGCGAACGCGTCGTCTCCCAGCTACTGACAGAACTGGACGGCCTCGAGGAACTGGAAGACGTCGTCGTCGTCGCGACGACGAACCGTCCCGACCTGATCGACTCTGCACTGTTACGTCCCGGCCGACTGGACCGTCACGTCCACGTCCCGGTTCCGGACGAGGACGCCCGCAAGAAGATCTTCGAGGTCCACACCCGCGACAAGCCACTCGCCGAGGCAGTCGACCTCGACTGGCTCGCTGCCGAGACAGAAGGCTACGTCGGAGCCGACATCGAAGCCGTCTGCCGCGAGGCTTCGATGGCCGCTAGCCGCGAGTTCATCACCTCCGTCGACCCCGAAGAGATCGGTGACACGGTCGACAACGTCCGCATCAGCAAGGAACACTTCGAGAACGCGCTCGAGGAAGTCGGTCCGAGCGTGACTGCCGAAACGCGCGAACGCTACGAGGAGATCGAAGAGGAGTTCCAGCGAGTCGAACCTGCCGAGGAGGAACAGCTCGGGCGGACGTTCCAGTAAGCCCGCCGCGAGTCGACGGCCGGTCGCGACAAACGGACCACCGCCCGTCAGTTCCAGTACGACCGTGGCCCGTCCGGCGGTTGGGTCGGCACGTCGCTGCATCACTTCGTCTCGTCGAACGTAACGGCGTCGGCAGCCTCGGCACCGTCGAACGCTGCTGTGCGTTGACGACGTTCACCGTCTTCGTCCGATCGGCCGCCAACCCGAGCGGGTCGCTCGAAAAAACAGCTACTCGAGTGGTTCTGCCGCTTCCTGCTCGACCAACGGATCGGCGTTCTGTTCGGGCAGGGTGACGATGTCGTCGGTCGAGAGCGTGTACTCGCGGTCGTCGACGCCGAGGATCGGGCCAACGTCGCGCGTGATGCGGACGGTGACGCGGTCGACATCGGCGTCATCGATGGAACCGTCCGACTCTTGTCTCGACTCCGTCTCGTCGGTTTCGCCGTCGGAATCAGCCACGTCGTCGATCGGGTCTGGTTCCCCACCCATGACGTCCGCGGCCGAGACGCCGCCTGCAGGGTCCGGCGCGTCCTCGCTCTCGAGTGCGGGCTCCGGCGGCTCCTGTGGCGGTGCCGGCGGTGCGTCGTCTTCGGGACGGGCGGACGACACGTCGGTCGACAGCTCGGACGACGGCCGAGTCGAGTCGACAGACCGCGGTTTCTCGGTGTCCGTGTCGACTTGCGCTTCCTCGAGCACGTCGAGCACACGACCTTTGTTCGACTCGATGCGGTCGACGAGGTCCGCAAAGAGATCGGCTTCCTCGGCGGTGAGGCCCTCGTCGTCTGCTGCCATCCCGGCCGCGGCGAGGCTGGCCTGCTTGACGAGTTTCCCCATCCGTCGCTCGTAGATCGCCTCGACGACGTCTTTGGCCGTCTCGATCTCGTCAGTGAGGCGGCTTACTTCGGGCGAAGAGAACGGATCGTCGGCGCGCTCGGCGACCTGGTCCCGTTCCGCCTCCAGGTCGGCGATGTACTCGCCGACCTCCTGGTAGAACGAGGGGCGCAGGTTCTGGAGGCTGTCTTTCTGGCGCTCCTTGCTTTGGACCGAGCGCAGTTCGTCTAGGTTCATTCTTTCTCCTTTTCGGCCCTGCCACGGGTCATCAGGAAGACGGCAACGTGCTCCGGGAGTGACTGGTCTCCTTCAGGGACTGTAAAGCTATCTCCTCCGAGCTCCACCTCGCCGCCGTCGGTGACATCGACCGTGATCTCCTGTCCCTCGAACGTTTCCGGGACCGCGTCGACGAGCGGATCGAAGTCCCCGAGCTCGTCGCGCTCGAGACGAACCGTCTTCAGTCCGCTGCCGCCGTGGAGACTGCCCGGCAGCCTGATGAGTCGGTTCGTGTCGGTGGTGACGGGTTCGTCGATTGGCGCGTTGTCCCGTTCGACGGCTTTCGAGGCGAAGCGTTCGGCCAGTTGAGCGACGGCAGTGTGGACCGTGACGTTGCCCGCCTCGAGCCCTTCGCGGTTGTTCCGGGCGGCATTGAGGGTGGCCTGTGCTTTCCCTTCGCCGATGCCGTCGAACTCCTGGAGACGGTCGAGAGCGTCGGCCTCGTCCATCTCGAGTAACCCGTCGACGAACGCCATGAAGTGGTCGTGGGTGCGACGACCCCACCCGCCCTCGATCTGCAGCGTTCGGCGCTCGGTTGGTGTCTTCCGGCCGATGCCCGCGACGGTCTCGGTCTCGATCAGTTCCTCGAAGTCCAGCCCGATACCGCGAACGTAGTCGACGATTTCGCGGCGGTGCTCTCGCTCGAGGTGACGGATGTCGTCGTCGCGGACGTGAACGTGGTAGCCCCGGCCGCCCGAGAAGACGATTTCCATCTCCTCGAAGGCGAAGTCGTCCTCGAGGAAATCGAGCAGTCGGAGGAGCGCGTCTTTACACGTTGCGAGCATCTCGGCGTAGGAGTCCTCGCCGAGAGTCACGTTCGGCAAGTGGTCGGCGTCTAGGTCGAAGACGAGGTCGGCCGACTGCCAGTCTTTCTCGTTCATCGACCCGGCACCGGGGTCACGAAAGCGGCCGGCCGAGAAGTAGACGTGGCGTGGCCGCTTACGGACGAGAAAATCGGTGAGATTCCCTAACTCGAGCAGCGAACGATGGCGGACCATGGTCGTATCGGGCCCCTCGGTCCAGGGGATGTACCCCCACTCGCGTTCGTTGGCTGCGGGCGGTGGCGTAAGCTCTGTCCGTCGATAGTAGTCGCGGAACCGCCCTCGAAGATACGCCCTCGTTCGCTCCTCCATACGCCTCGAGTAATCGTGGATGGGAGCGTATAACCCTGCCGAAACTGCCGGTCGTCGTGTGTCGGTATCGTGCGAACGCGTCTCGGTCGCCGTCGCCGTCGCCGTCAGCGACAGTGACCAGGATCGCCGGAACCGCAGCCTTTAGTCGGACCGATCCGCTGGATCGACCATGAGTTACCCGCAGTTCGCGTCGCTCGCACAACTTCGCGAGCGCCTCGAGGAGCAGTCGTTCGATCGGCCGCCGGCGATCGTCGCCAACGCCCACATCACGGGAGTGAGCGTCGCCCGCGCGCTCGCCGTCCACGACGTGCCGGTCATCGCCCTAGATCGGGTCGGCAACGGGGTCGCGCCGCCTTCCGAGGCCGTCGTCGCCGCCGGCAAAGTAACTTTCCCACTCGACGATCCCGACGGGTTCCGTGAGGACATCGAATCGGTCACCGACGTACTAGCTCACGAGCCAGTCGCCTTCCCCTGCATGGACGAGTGGGTCCACGCGTTCGCTGAGACCGAACCCGACGCCGTCCGACTCCCCTTTGCGGAACGGGACGTGATCGCCGACATCCTCGACAAGGAGTCGCTGTACGCGACCGCCGAAGCACTCGGCGTTCCCTACCCCGAAACCTACCGGCTCTCCGAGATCGACCCCGACGACGCCGCCGACCGACTCGGCTTCCCTCTCGTGGTCAAACCCGCACGCAAGCGCGAGTTCGAGGAACTGCTCGGGACGAACGTCGTCGAAGTCGCCGACCGCGAGGAGTTCCGCGAGGTCGTCGTCGAGGCCCAAGACGCCGGTGTCCGAGTGGTGGCCCAGGAGAAGGTCCCCGTCGCTCTGGGAGAAGACCGGTCGTTCGCGTCCTACGTCTCGCCTGACGGGGACGTGACCAGCGTCGTCGGCAACGCCCGCGTCCGGTATCCGCAGGGCTACGGCAGCTCCTGTGTCGTCGACCGCGTCGAGGACCCCGAACTCGTGGCCCGCGCCCGCTCGGTACTCGAGGACAGCGGCTACCACGGGATCAGCGAGGCAGAATTTGTCTACGATAGCGACCGCGAGGAATACGTCCTGCTCGACGTCAACACCCGTCCCTGGAAGTGGATCTCGATGCCCGTCGAGACCGGCTCGAACCTGCCGTACGCTGCCTACGCCGACGCCGTCGGACTCGAGTACGACCCCGACGAGAACCGGGACGCCCGCTGGCTCTCCCTCCCCGACTACCTCTCCTTGCTCGCGCGTTCGCCGTCGTTCCCCGACGTGCTCTCGACCGACGAGTGGACCGCCCTACTGTCCGGCGACTTCGAGTCGTCTCGCGGGCTGACGACGGGCGTCTATCGTCCGTCCGATCCCGGCCCGGCGCTGCAGGCACTCGAGACGGAGTTCGGTGACCCGGACTACTACTGTTCTTGTTGATCGGGCGTCCGCGAGCCGAGATACAGCGCGACGAAGCCTGGTGGCGGCCAAGCTTGAACTGCGGGGTCGAGCCAGTCTCAGACGGTTTACTGTAAGTCATTTCCGGCACAACTGCGACCCGGGCGGCGGTTGCACCGGTAAATCGTTACAGTAATCCGTATCAGACGATCGAGTTCGACACAGCAGTTGGCGCTTGGACCGATACTACTCCACAAAACTGTCGAACAGATCGTCGACGAGACGGTTCCCTGCGAGCACTGTCGGAGTCCACAGGACGAGACGTCTCTGCTGGTGACGATTCTGCGACGCGGGATCGTCAGGAACCGACCAGGTCGTCGAACGAGTAGCGACTTCCGCGAGAAACAAGAGACACGTTCGGTACGTCTCTATCGTCGTATCAAGTCCGATATCCGATCGGCAATCCCGACGCCGGAGCCGAGTTTCAGGTAGTAGGCGTCGCCGCCGTCCTCGTAGTAGTCGTCGATTCGCCGTTTGATCTCGAACCCGAGGTGTTCGTAGAACTGGAGGGCGTTCTCGTTGCTCGTCCGGGCGTGACAGGTAATCGAATCGTGGTCGTCGGCAACTCGAGCGACCAGTCGCTTGCCGATTCCCTCTCCTCTGTACTCGGGTGCGACTGCGAGAAAGAGGATGTAGCCGTCGCGTCGAACGGCTGCGAACCCGACGAGGTCGTCGTTTACGACGTAACAGTGGACCTTCGAGCGGCGGTAGGCGTCGGTAAAAAACTCGTGGCGCTGTTTGAGAACCCCCTCCTGGCTACTGATCCGTTCTTTGAGCTGCCAGGCTGCGTCGACGTAGTCGTCGCTCCCCGGCACGACGACTCGACTGTCGATGTTGACGCTCACTACCACACCCTAACATCGTCGCCAATATAATTCCTCCGGGAGCAGGTCCGCGGCTGTGTCGGCTGAACTAACCGATTCGAGTTCTCGTGGGGTCGATTCGACAGAAATACAGGCGCGTGGCTCTGGGTCGGACGGAAGTCTTCGATTTCCGTGGCGAGGAACGCCGTCGCCGTCTCGAACCAGTGTCCGGTTTCCTGTAGTCAATTACCGCCGGTCGACAGAACGAGGTCGGCGCTCGGCGGTAACTAGTAGCGTCCCAAGTCTACTCTGACTAGTGCGCTCTACTCCTGATCGAGAATCGCGATCGGTTTGGGTCAACTCTCAACTAGTCGGTCCACGTTTGGGACGGTACTAGTACTCCGCCAAGCGTCGACTGCTGAGTGAACCCAGACGACCGCATTCGGTTTCACTCATCCGTTCGGGCTTGCCAAAGCACTAGTGGCGGGCCAAGCCTGAACTGACGGGTCGAATCGAGCGACACCGCCAGATTCGACCCGTCAGTCGACGGTTGGGACGGTACTAGTGTCCCAGTCTCCCGGTGCAACCGCGAACTCGACACGGTTACACCGGGAACGAATTTCAGGAAACCGATAAATCGAAAAGAGTCGACCCCGTCTAGAACTACCGTTCCCCGAGCGGAACGAACGCCTCGTCTTCGGGACCGACGTACCGTCCACGCGGGCGAATGAGACGGTTATCCTCCTGGTACTCGAGGACGTGAGCGATCCAGCCGCCGACGCGACTCATCGCGAAGATCGGCGTATACATGTCGGTCGGGAGGCCCAGCTGGTAGTAGACCGACCCGGAGTAGAAATCAACGTTCGGGGCGATTCCATCCTCGACCAGATTCTTCTCCTCGGTGAGGTACGTTTCGATCGTCGTCGTGATGTCGTACCACTTGTCGTCGCCGTTCTCGGCGAGTTCCTTGCTGCGTTCGTGGAGGATGTGTGCACGCGGGTCCTTGACGTTGTAGACGCGGTGACCGAAACCAGGGATGCGTCTGCCTGCGTCGGTGGCTTCCTCAACCCACTCGAGTGGGTCTTTGTCGCTCTCGTTGATCTCTATTAGCACGTCCACGACGTCCTGGTTCGCACCACCGTGAAGCGGGCCGGAGAGTGCGGCGATGCCGCCGGTGACGGAACTGTAGATATCGGCCATCGTCGAGCCGATGACCATCGAGGTAAACGTCGAAGCGTTGAGTCCGTGATCGGCATGCAGGATAAGCGCCTGATCGAAGGTTTCGGCTGCGACGTCGTCCGGCCGTTCCCCGGTCAGCATGTAGAGGAAGTTGGGAGCCAGTCCCAGATTGGGGTCGGGATCGACAGGCGCTTCGCCGAGCCGATAGCGCTCGAACGCTGCGAGTGCCGTCGGGATCTTGGCGGTGATGCGCCGGCCTTTGCGAAGCGTCGCCTCGAGGTCGTCGGGGTCGGCGCCGGCGTCGGGATCGTGAGCCGAGAACATCGAGACTGCGGTTCGGAGCGCGGCCATCGGCTGTTCGCCGGTGTCGGCGAGTCGCTCCATGGTTGCGAGTACGTCTTCGGAGACTTCGCGTTCGGTCGCTATCGCCTCGGAAAACTCCGCGAGTTCGGTTTCAGTCGGGAGCTCACCGTGCCAGAGGAGATAGAGTACTTCTTCGTAGCTCGTCTCTCTGGCGAGTTCCTCGATCGGGTACCCTCGGTAGATCAGGCGGCCCTCGTCACCGTCGATCGAGCTCAGTTCGGACTCTGCGACCAGAACACCTTCCAGCCCTTTCCGAAGATCGGTTGCCATGATTTCATATTTTCGTCGGCAATGGAAAAACATTACCGTTTCCCCCTGTTTGAGGGTGCTATTCAGAATCGTCGGTTTCGGCAGCGGGCGTAATTCTGTCCTCGTGTCTCGACTATACTGTCCGACCGTAGCTGAGACCGTTTGTATATCGAAGCAGGCACGATGCCACGCTGTTTACCGCGTAGATGACGCCGTCTTCAGGGCAACTGGTTACTGTTCGAACGCTCGCTCCGAATTTCTCTCCTAAAGGTTAACTGACAGGCCGCTTCACGTGGGTGAAGAATCGGTCGGAACGCAACGGATTCCAAACTATCTTTCGGAGCCCGTTCGAAAATCGGAGAGCTTCGCTCGATAACGAGAGTCCTCGTCTCTCGGACGACAGTTTCTAAAAAAGCAATCGGTGACCGCACGGTCGAAAACCGTGTGTCTGTGCCGACTGCTGCTACTGCCGGACAAAACAATGCACACACCGATCGCACTCGAGACGCCGTCGCGGAACGCGACAGCGTCGAAACGTGATCGGGTGTGCAGTGGCCCATACGGATTGCTCACCCACTGTCCCGGTGCGACCGCGACCCGAAGCGGTTGCACCGAAAACGAGTTCCAGGAAACCGCCACACAGTAGCGACTGTTCGCACAGTCGTCTCTGCGGCGATATCGAGCCGCCGAATCAGTCCTCGACGATCGACTCGAGTAGTTTCGTCTGTGCGGCAGCCAGATGTTCGGTAAACGTCGATCGGGCGACGCCGAGTTCTTCGGCGACGTCGGTCGCGTTCGCTCCTTTCGGATACTCGAAGTAACCCATCTCGTGGGCAGTCTCGAGGATCTCTCGCTGTCGATCAGTCAGTCTCTCGCGGTCGACGATGACCGGGTCGCCCGGCGTTTCCTCGTCTTTGGTCAGGTCCTCGACAAGAACGCCGTCGAACTCGTCTCTGAGTTCACCGACGATACCGGAGATATCCTCGAGTTCTAGCGCGTGAAAAGAGAGGAGAAGTGCGCCGTCCTGTGCTCGAACCGACGAGAGTGGCGTTCCGGTCGCTTCGACGACTTCACACGCACAACTCCCGTTGTTTTCGAACTCGAAGCGGTAGCGTTCCTCGCGGTCGGTAGACTGGACGGGCATCAGGTCGACGTCGGTGCCGAGATCGCCGTTCTCGAGTTCGCCGAGTGAAGCGTTCGCGCCGATCTCGAACTCTTCGACCATGACGTTTCCGCCAGCGGGTTCGGTTCCGTTTCCGTTCGTTCGAGGGGTGGGTTTCGTTCTGGTTACGGAGTCGATCGATTCTTGCGTGCTTGCCGAGATGTTAGCAACGGGACAGTCAGCGGGGTCCCGGACAACGACAGTTGCTCGAAAGCCGGTCATATATGATTCTATGGTCCTGTTCTAATAACCCACCGTCGTAATTCCCGCCGTCTGGAAACACCCGAAGGTGTTCTCTTTTAGTCCGGTTCAGTTCACTGGCCGAGTTTCTCCCGGCTGACCCGGACGCCAGTCGGGGTGATGATCATCTGGTCGTCGCCTTTCCTGACGATGTCGCCGTCGACTTCCTCGGCGACCTGGCGTAACTCGTCGACGATATGTTCGACGGTACTATCTTCGGTCCGGAGGCGGGTGACGTCCGCGATGACGATGTCGCCGTCGTAGACGGCGTCTTTGATGTCGATCGCGTCGGCTTGACCGCTGATCTCTGCGATGTGGACCTGCATCGTCGCAGCTGCCGACTCAGCCGCAACGTCGTCGAGATCCAGTTCGACGTACTCCTCGGCGTTCCGTGACTGGTCGCCGCCGAGAATTTTACTCATCAGTCCCATTGCCGGTATCCATCACCGCCGCCAGTATAGTTCTTACGTCAGACGGACCGTCACGGTAACCGACCGATCGGCCCAGCACCGATGACATCGTGATCTGGCTAGTGACGTCTCGTTTCCTGCTCGTGCGTGTCGCTGCGATTCCACGCATCGTATCAGGCGGTTTGCTGTCAGTCATTTCCGGTGATCGCTCGAACGAGACAGCGATCACCGGTAAAACGTTACGACGATCCGTATCAGTGGCTTCCCCGAGCAACCGCACGTCAGAAGCGCCGACGGTGGAAACCGAAGACCACGAGTCTCACCTCGACGACGGGCAGGTGAGTAGAGTCACCAGCGCGAATGTGGTCGGACTCGAGACTGGCGACAGCGCCGACTGGATCGATCGAGCCGGGAGGAACCGCCCCCTGGGAGCAGGTCACCGGCCCAGACCGGACGAGCGTCCCGTTCCGTAGCGACTGTGGCAATCGATTTCTCATCTCCAGTGTTCTCTGTTCTAATTACGTGTGGTATGTTTCAATAGAAGAATATCGTGATAATTTTAATGTCGGTCGATGTCGACCCCTAGCTCGGTGTATGGTGTCACGGCACATGGCTCGTGCCGAGGCGGGACTCGAGCTGACCGCGTCTGGAACGCCATACACCACTTGTAACCATGTCAGACAACGACGTTACCCGTCGTCGCTTGCTCCGCGGCACTGCCGTGGGTGCGGCAACGACGGGCGTGGCAGGCACGGCTATCGCACAGGGGCCACCCGAGCGAAAGGTGGTCGGACTCACCGCAGACACACCCTTCGGGCCAGTTCGCCAGGCTGCCGACGAGGTCCATCATGAACTGGACTTCGATCGGACCGGCAAGGTACTCGTCGGAAGGTTCCCAGAGGAAGCAATCGAGGGGCTCGAGCGAAATCCACACGTCCGGTACGTCGAGGACGAGCAGAGAGCGTACGCGTTACAGACGGTACCGTGGGGTGTCGACCGCGTCGGTGCCGACGTCCTTCACGACGAAGACGAAACCGGTTCCGGCGGTTCGATCGCAATCGTCGACACCGGCGTCCAGGTCGATCACGAGAGTCTGACCGTCGACGGTGGTGAGGCGTTCGGTACGTCCTGTACCGGCTGTGAAGAACCCTACGGCGACGACAACGGCCACGGCACCCACTGTGCCGGAACGGCAGTCGCTCCCGACAACGACGTCGGCGTCGTCGGCGTCGCACTCGAGTCGGAGCTCTATGCAGTGAAGGTATTGAACAGCTGGGGTAGCGGTACCTTCAGCGACGTCGCAGCGGGCGTCGAGTGGGCCGCAGACCAGGGGATCGACGTCATCTCGCTGTCGCTCGGCGGTGACAGCCCCCAGCAGGCGCTCGAGGACGCCTGCCAGTATGCGGTCGATCAGGGATCGCTGGTCGTCGCCGCGGCGGGCAACGATGGCTGCTGTGACAGCGTCGGCTATCCGGCGGCGTACGACACTGTCGTCGCGGTTTCCTCGACGAACGACGACGACGACATCTCGTCGTTTTCCTCGCGGGGCCCGGAAGTCGACATCGCCGCACCGGGCAGCGCCATCTACTCGACCTACACCGACAACGGATACAACACGCTGTCGGGGACGTCGATGGCGTGCCCACACGTCGCCGGTGCAGCGGCTCACCTGATGGGCGACGACCAGAGCAACACCGAGGCACGCGAGCAACTGTTCGACACCGCCGAAGACATCGACCTCGACGACAACGAACAGGGGAACGGCTTGCTCGACGCCCAGGAAGCGGTGCTCGGAGACACCGACCCGCCGGAGCCAGGACTCTCCGTCTCGACGGATTCGGCGACGGGCGTCAGTGACACGACCGCGACGCTCAACGGAACGCTGACGGAATTCGCTGACGCCGACAGCGTCGAGGTCTACTTCGAGTGGGGCGAGGCTGGCGGCAACCTCCCGAACGAGACGACGCCCCAGACGCTCACCGAGACCGGCTCGTTCGACGACGACCTCGCCGGACTCTCCGAGGGAACCGACTACGAGTTCCGTGCCGTCGCCGAAGCCGACGACGACGCGGATACCGGGCTCACACAGTCGTTCACGACCGATAGTGAAGGTGGCTGTTTCATCACGACTGCGACGGCGGGCGAAGGAAAAACGCTGAACTCCCTGCGTCGCTTCCGGGACGACTCCATGTCCGCGACGCCAATCGGTCGCGGACTGGTCGACCTCTACTATCGCATCAGCCCACCGATCGCGACGACACTCGAACGCCACCCCGAGAGTCGAACTGTCCGGGCAGTCCGTGCGATCGTCGACCGGTGTGGCTCGCTCTCGGACGAACAGGCCGCAACCGACTCGCGGACAAAGAGCGCCTCCCTCGGCGTCGCTCTCACGACACTGTACGTCGTCGGCATCCTGGTCGGTGCCGGCGGTCACGCCGGAATCCGTCTCCGGGAACTGCTCGAGTAGTCGGCGACGAACTGTCCGCAATATCGACTTTTTTACTCGCAGACTGTCTGTCCTCGCACATGACGTTCAGCATCTGCGCTCACGAGAGCTACGAGACGCCGGCCGGCGACTCTCACCGGCGGTTCGGGGTCGCGGTGACAACCCGCCTGCCGGGGGTCGGAACGCTCTGTCCGTTCGTCAGCGAGAACGGGGCCGTCGCTACCCAGAGCCTGGTCAACGTCGACCTCGGGCGACGCGGCATCGAGTACATCGACGACGGGCTGACCGTCGAAGACGCTCTCGAGGCACTGCTCAACGCAGACGAGGGCGCGCCCCAGCGCCAGTTGCACGGCGTCGACGCCGACGGGACGTTCGCCTTCTCGGGCGGGGAGTGTGGCGACTGGTTCGGCCACCGCGAAGGCGAACGTGTCACCGTCGCCGGCAATCTGCTCACCGGTGAAGACGTTATCGAGGCGACGATGGAGGCCTACGAAGCGACCGCAGTCCACGAGACCACCGATCCTGCCACGGGACCGAACGCGGCCAGACTGGACGACGAAGACGATCCACAACCGCTCGCAAAGCGGCTTATCGACGCGTTGGCGGCCGGCCACGTCGAGGGTGGAGACAAACGCGAGGAGCTTCCCGTCCAGAGCGCCGCGGTCGTCGTCGAGTCGACCGAAACCCACGCTATGACACCGCCGTACAACGATCTTCGGGTCGACGCAACGGAGACACCAATCGCGGATCTACGGGGAGCCTACGACCTCGCGATGGCGGGATACGAGACGACCCTCGAGAAGTACGAGGAAGCGTACGAAGCGGACTCCCTCGCCGAGACCGGGTGACTAGCCGAGCCACTGTCGCCATCGACGGCGCAACCGCGAGCCGTTTGCGGTCGTGCCAGAAATCCCTACAGAAACCACCTCAGCCGGTAAACTCGTACAGCTCGTCGCCGACGTGGTGTAGCGAGTCGACGACTTTCCCCTCGTCGCCAGCCATCTCCGCGCCGTCGACGCGGGCGCGGCCGACCGCGAGCACCTTCCCGTGGGACTCTTCGGCAACGACGACCAGGTCGTCCGCGGCGATATCCTCGCTCGCTTCCGTGATCCCGGGCCGCATCACGTCCGCACCGTCGCTAACGAACGATATCGCACCCGCGTCGACAGTCACCAGTCGCCTGCCGAGATCGTAGGCGTTCGCGCCCCGCACCGTCAGGAACAGTTCGTCGTCGAAGGACGCGACCTGTGGCTCCCCGTCGATCAAGACGACCTCCCAGTCGGTGTCCTCGAACTCGACGCGCTCGTAGGCGTCGCCGTCCGGCGAGACGCCCAGTTTCTCCTCAAGGCCGTCCTCGAGATCCGAGACGGCGTCACTCCGGAGGTGATGTCGGGATTTGACGTCCATGTCGATGGCTTCTACCGTCCCGGTCCATTTAAGCGTTCGATTTCCGTCGCTTTACACCGCCGATTCCTGGATGGCCGTCCGGTCGCCGGAACGCATACCCCGACTCGAGACGTACCGGGCGGTATGGAATCGGTTATGCAACGCCGTCCGGATCTCTCGACCCGCGATCTACTGGTCGCACTCGCGTTCGTCGTCGGCGTCAACGCACTCGGTTCGTCCCCGGCGTTTCTGTTTCGTTCCGATACCGGTTGGATCGATCGCCCGTGGTTCTTCCCGCCGGAGGTTCTCTTTCCGATCGTTTGGACGCTGCTGTTTACCCTGCTGGGGGTCGCGCTCTTTCTCGTCGTCCGGCACGGTCGGGGCCGCGACGTGACGATCGCGGTCGCCACGTTCGCCGTCCAGTTCGCACTGAACCTCGCCTGGACGCCGGCCTTCTTCGGGCTCCAGCGGCCGGATCTCGGACTGGCGGTGATCGTCCCACTGTGGCTTGCGATCGTCGGAACCATCGTCGCCTTCGATCGCGTCGATCGGCTCGCGGCCACCCTGCTAGTCCCGTATCTCGTCTGGGTGTCGTTCGCGGCCGTGCTGAACTACGCGATCTACGCCGGCGGCTGACCGACCGACGACGCCTCGCCGAGGGGTTACTCGTACTGTTTACTGGCACTCGTTTCCGGTACACCCACGATCCAAAGCGGTTGCACTAGAAATCGGTCCAACCATCCGTCTCACTCACGTCGCAACACGATCTTCTCCAATCGCGGGCGTCCGACCCATACAGAGTGCTGTACCGATGTCCCGGCGCGACCGCAGGAGCGCGCGGTCGCGCCGGAACTGACTGACAGCAAACCGTCTCACACCACCAACATCACCACCATCCACGGGTAACCGGCGACCTGTCGCCTCGAGTGTCGGTCGCCCGACTGAACAGTCCGGCCCTTCGAGAGCTGCGGTAATTGCTAAGTAATAGCACACCGTCGGAGACACTATGCCCCTGTGGTCCTCCCGGAACCGTACCGAGACGGTCACCTGCCTCGCCTGTGGGGACGACGTCGTCCGAGACGAGGCCCGCGAGTACGACAAACACGGCGACCGCTGGGACCGCGACGATAAGGCGTTCGAACACGTCTGCAAGTCCTGCCACGGCGACCTCTGTCACCAGCCTCGAGACGAACTCGAGGAGTTACTCGTCGAACTCGAGGCCGGCGAGCGCAGTCAGGAAGCTTTTCTCTTGCAGTATTTCTCGACGGTTGCGGACCGGTACGGCACACTCGAAGAAGGGAGGGAATAACGCAACTGCGGCGACGACCTCGAGCAACTGTTCGTCGGTAGCCTCGTGAGATCCTTCCCGAAACGGATGGAATATACGCATTTCAACACGGCAGAAATTCCAACCGGAGAGACTCAGTCGTCCGCCGCGGCCGCTTCCGCCTCGCCCGACTCCGCCCGCTCTACGTCCTCGAGGTATTCGTCGGCGTCCAACGCGGCTTTCGAGCCCATGCCGGCGGCGGTGACGGCTTGCTGGTAGTGGTAGTCGACGACGTCGCCAGCGCCGAAGATACCGGGCACCGCGGTCTCGGTCTGTCCACCACCGTCACCGCCCTGGGTCACGAGGTAGCCGTCGTCGTCCATCTCGACGCCGGTGTCCTCGAGGTACTCCGTGTTCGGCGTGTGGCCGATCGCGAGGAAGACCGCGCCGACGTCGAACTCGAACTCGTTCGTCTCCGGGTCCTCGAGTCGGTCCGTCGGATGGCCCTTGTCGTTCTCGACGAGGGTGACGTAGTCGACGCCCTCTTCCTGAGAGCCGTGGACCTCGAGCAGTTCCGTGTTCTTCATGATCTCGATCTCGCCGTCCTCGACCTTCTCGTGGACGCGATCGACCCAGTAGTCCTCCGCGCGGAACTCCTCGCGGCGGTGGGCGATGTAGACAGTGTCGGCGAACTTCGTCAGGAAGGTTGCCTCCTCCATGGCGGCGTCGCCGCCGCCGACGACGAGCATGTCCTCGCCGCGGAAGAAGGCACCGTCACAGGTGGCACACGTCGAGAGGCCATAGCCCATGAGTTCGTCCTCGCCCGGAACCCCGAGCGTGCGGGCGCTGGCTCCCGAGGCTGCGATCACGGCGTCTGCAGTGTAGACGTTGCCGTTCGTCAGTTCGACGCGGAACGGGCGCGTCGAGTCGTCGACCGACTCGATGACGCCGTTTTGCAGGTCGGCGCCGAACTGTCGGGCCTGTTCTTTCATTTTGTTGACGAGTTCGGGGCCGCCGATTCCCTCGGGGAAGCCGGGGTAGTTCGCGACATCGGTCGTCAACGTGAGTTGGCCGCCAGGTTCGTCTCCCTCGATAACCAGCGGATCGTTGTTTGCCCGGCCGGCGTAGACCGCTGCCGTGAGACCCGCGATCCCGGTGCCGGCGATGACCAGCGGACGGTGTTCGACGATCTCGTCGCCCCCGTCGGTCACGAGTCCCAGTTTCTCGTCGAGTTCGCCCGTCTCGTCGAGTTTGCTCGTGTCGTCCCAGCCGCCGATCAGCTCGTCGTCGACGAACACTTCGGGTGCAGTCTTTCGCCCGCCGGCCCGCTCGACCATCTCCTCGAACAGTTCCTCGTCGCCGGTCATGTTGTACTCCTCGTACTCGACGCCCTTGCTGTCGAAGAGGTCCTTGGCCTTGTCGCAGTACGGACAGTCTTCCTTCGTATAAATCTCGACTCGAGGCTGGTCGCTCATGGAAACGTATTGGAAAACAGAGCCTAAACGCCTTGCGCTCCACTACGGAGTGTTAATACACACCACACTATTTGGCAATAAAGAACTTGTGACCCGCATCGGGAGTTTGTCGTATGGATCGACGAACGGTTTTGGCAGCAGCAGCACTGGGTGCTGGTGGGGCCGGCTATTCGTACCTGTCGAGCGACGACTCTACGCCCGACGAGTCATCGGAACGAACGACCACCGACGAAACCGAATCCGGGACGACAGTCGAGGCGGGACCGTTCGTACAGCGCCACCCCGTCGTGACCGACTACTCGCTGGATTCACTCGAGGTGCGAATCCCACAGGGGTCGCTGCCCGAGCAGTTTCTGACCGACGGCCAGTTTCGAATCGAGTTGTGGGAGCTGACCGAACCGTGGCCTCTGGAGACGACGAGAGAACCCGTCGAGGATCTCACCGACGGTACGATCCGCGAGTTCGACCTCGAGATCGATCCGTCGGAACTCGATTCGACCGAGGAGTTGCGATACACTGTCGTTATCGAGGACGAAACAGAGGAGATAGATCCCCTCGTTATGGGATACGAGGCGTTCGTCGCCGAGACGGATCGATTCGATATCGAAGACGGTGAGATCGTTCCGAACCCGATCGAGTACGACGTCGAGCCGAAAAACGCCGACGACTCGGACGCGGCCTATAGACGAGACATCGGTGAAGGAATGTATGCCCTGCAGTTCAACGGGACCACTGCCGGTGAAAGCTGGACGATCGACGTTCGCCTTCGGAAGTCGATGTGCCAGATGGCTCTAAGCGACGAAGCGCAGGTAAGGGAGACACTCAACGGGCGCGTCGTCCACTCGTTCGGCCAGGGTGGTGAGTCGACGACGACCGGACGTCACAGCGTCTCGATGCGCCAGGAGTTTACCCGGGAGATCGGTGAGTACGACTTCTCCACTCCCGAAACGGCCTGCACCGCCGCCGATATCGTCCGGTCGATCCCAAACAGTCCTGAACCGCTCTCGGGCGCGTCCGGCAACCCCAAAGACATTCGTCTCACTCTTCTCGAGGGCGGCGACCTCGACGACGTTTCGACCGCGCTCGCAGGACTTTGCTGGTATCTGACCGACTCCGAAGTCGGTATTCTCGAGATTCCCGGCGACTACGAGGTCGACATCGGGGAGACCGACTACGAGATGGACGATCACTTCGTCGTCGGCGTCAGTGGTGACTCCTACTCCGGCGTCTCGTTCGGCGACTCGCCACCGTTGTACGTCCTCGAGGCAACCGAGTTCGACGGTGACGCAGGTGAGACGCATTCGGAAGTCGAGGAGGTGTACGACGCCGTGCCGACGCCATACCGGACCATCGACCTCGAACGAGCGGAGTGACGACCGGCGACGGTCGACGGACTTACGGCCGTCTTCGAGAACGTCTTTCTATGGCCGCCGATCTCGAGGAGAAGACCGACCGCTACGGCGAACTGCTCGCGGAGGCGCTTGCGGAGGCGACGATCGCGCCGCGGGAGGGGACGCCGATGTACGACGCCGCCGCAGAGTGTTACGAGATGGCCGATTCGTATCTCGAGGACGGGCGACACTTCCGCGAGAACGACGATCCGGTGAACGCTCTGGCCTCCTTTTCTTATGGACACGCGTGGCTCGACGCGGGCGCGCGAATCGGGCTGTTCGACGTGCCCACGGAGGGGCACCTGTTCACGGTCGAGTAGCAGGTCGGTTACGGGATGCAAACGGTGTGCTCGAGCGTTCCTACACCTTCGACTTCGATCTCGATCTCGTCGCCGTCTGCGAGCGGGCCGACGCCTTCGGGGGTGCCGGTCGCGATGATGTCGCCGGGTTCTAAAGTGAGGTAGGTCGTGATTTCGGCGATCAGTTCCGGAATCGGGAAGATGAGCTGGTCGCGGGTGCCGTCCTGTTTCAGGTCCCCGTTGACGCGCGAGCGGACGGCGGCGTCGTCGGGGACTTCGTCCGGCGTTGCGAGCACCGGGCCAAGCGGCGCGGCACCGTCGAAGGCCTTCCCGCGGACCCAGTTTTTCTCCTGACGCTGGTCGTCGCGGTTCGAGATGTCGTTCATGCAAGTGATCCCCTCGACGGCGTCCATGGCGTCGTCTTCGGGGACGTGACGGCACTGCTCGCCGATGACGACGGCCAGTTCGGCCTCGTAGTCGATCCGGTCTTTCCCCGCGGGGACGGTGACGGTGTCGCCGTGTCCAGCGAGTGCGCTCGGAGGTTTCAGGAAGAGCAGCGGCTGGTCCGGCACCGTGGAGTCCATCTCGTCGGCGTGGTCGGCATAGTTGCGACCGATGCAGACGATCTTCGAGGGTTCACAGGGCGGCAGGACATCGATCTCGTCGCTTTCTTTGTCGTAACTCTCGTTCGCGAAGTGGACGATACCGTCCTGATACTTGCCACGGCGAACGGCACCTGCGGGATCGCGAAAGCGGACGTGTTTCATGGCTGGTGAGTCGTGATGGCGGTCCAAAAACGTTGAGAAGACGGTGGGTTTCGTCGTGGGGCAATCGCGCGCTCTGATACGGTTTGCTGTATTCAATTACCGCCGATCGCCAGAACGGGGTCGGCGATCGGCGGTAACTAGTTACAGCAATCCGTCTGACGGGGACGGGTACGTCAGCCCATGCCACTACGCCGCTGGAACGGAACGTTTTTTATTAGCCCCGCGCAACGAACGAATGCGTTCGAGACGCGCCCCGTACGGTGGTGCGCGACGCGAACGATGTACGCTCCATGGTGAGGCGGCCCGCCGTCGAAGCCCGGAGCAAGGAGCGAAGCAATATGCTCCGTTGGTGTAGTCCGGCCAATCATTTCGGCCTTTCGAGCCGATGACCTGGGTTCAAATCCCAGACGGAGCACTCTTTTGCGAACCACGTAAAGCGCCACGGGGTCGACTGGTTCGTGAGCCACCGTCTCTCTAGTACACTGAGACGGTTTGCTGTCAGTCAGTTCCGGCGCGACCGCACACTTCTGCGGTCGCGCCGGGACATCGGTACAGCAGTCCGTATGACTCGTGGGTCGAAATCGTCGTCCGAACGATATCGCTACTCGTCAGGTCGCACGACCGTCACTGGCACGACCGACCGGCGAACGACTGCCTCCGCGACGCTGCCGAGCAAAAATCGGGCAACGGATTTCCGACCGTGGCTTCCGATCACGACGTGGTCTACGTCTCCGTCGTCGGTGTAGCGGACGATTGCATCCGCGGGGTCACCACTCTCGAGTGTCGTTTCGATCGACGCGTCGTCTGGCAGCCTCTCGATTGCGTTCTCGAGGACGAGTTCGCCTTTTTCCCGTTCGTTCGTGAATTCGTCGTCGTCCCGGTAGCCTGGGAACGATCGGCGGCGGCTGTAGTCGGCCATCGGGTCCATCACGTACAGCAGCGTCAGTCCCGCGTTCGGGAACTGTTCGTGAGCGTACTCGAGTGCGGTATCGGCAGCAGCCGATCCGTCGACGGGGACGAGAACGTGAGCGGTCATACGCTGTCGTTCGACGTGAGGCGTGTTAACGTCACGGGGAGATCACGCCGTGGCTGCAGAGATGTCGGCCGTCTGCCGGCTCGCGTAGACGCTTGCGATCCCCAGCACTGCCACGACGGCACCGACGACGAGGTTGGTCCAGAACAGGATGGCTGTGAGATCGAAGCCGAACGCCGACGCGGCCGTCTACAGTCCCAGCAGGGTGACGACGATCGTCGCAGCGACAGTCGGGAGCGGAGGGGGACCCTCGTCTGATAGGGAGTATCGTAGGAGTTCATAGTTTTCCCGTGACGAACCACGACACAGCGTCGAAGGACGGGCTTCGAAACCTCCGGTTGGTACGATAATCCCTATGAGAACGCCGCCGCGTCTGCACTCGTGGTAGCGATTGCAGCACCGACCACCACGTTGTGGACGACGATCCATCCGGTTCCGGTAACGAGCACGCCCGAGAGCAGGAGCCACGTGCCGATCCCGGCCGTCAGACCGGTCGGTTGCTGTGCTCTGGGTGAGCGCGTTCGCTGGCACCGCGTTCGCTCGTCGTCATCGGTACGCGAGCGTACGGCCGCGTCGACAGTAACGGTACGAGACCGTCGAATTCCGTGTCGGTTCCGGTCGGCGACAGATTTGCTCGAGTCGGCTCGGCGTGGTGTGAGAACCGGCGGCCGCCCCTCACGGACGAGTACATGGCTATGTCTATCAGCAATACGAGTTTCGAAACATATTAACGCCAGAGCGTGGCCTACGATAGCAATGACTCAGACTCTCGAGGCCGACAGTGACGGAGTGTGTGAACGGATCGTGATGGCTGTTGCGACGCTCGAAAACACGGAACCGGTGGAACTCCCGCCGCTGTTCGAGGCGGTCGATCCGGACGCACTGACTGCTGCGTTCGAGACGACCGAGTCGGGGGCAGAACGCACGGGTCGAATCGCATTCCCGTACGCTGGATACGACGTGACGGTTGAATTCGGGGACGAACCTGTCGTCACAGTCGAATAGTGCCGTCAGCGGTCGACATCGGGACGCTGAAACGTCGTCTCGTCCTGTGACGGGTCCGTTACCGCCGTTTCGATTTCGTCGATCGCAGGGATATCGGTCCGCTCTACGTCTCCGTCCCGCCTGAAGTAGTAGGTGTTCGCACAGCCAGCGATCAGTTCCGAGAGCGGTCGGTCGTCCTCGTGGACGACGGCGACGAGGTCACCGGTCACGGCGATCAAGACGGCATCGTCGGGCTTGTGGAGTCGGTCTCGGAGTTCGTCTGCAGTGATGTCTTCCGGAACGTGTACCCGCACGCCGTCGATCGTTGCCCATCGCGTTTCCATGACTGGTCTTTGGGAACGAGAGCGCTATACCATTGTGCACGCACCTACAGGCCGTCCCTCAAGCAGGCCCTCGGGCAAGAAACGTTTAGGATGGTCGGGCCCGGGTTTTCGAACGTGAGCGAGAATCGCGTCGTTCAGGGTCGAATGGTCACAGCCAAGAAACTCGCAGAGCTCGTCGAGGATGACTCGGTCATGGAGGCCGAATCGATCGAGGACGCCGACAGGGCGTGTCCCGACTGCGGCGGTGGCGTTTTGCAAGTCGGGTACATGCCTTCCGTCACCGAGTTCGTCACCGGCTGGAAGTGCCAGGACTGTGATTGGAGTGAAACCGACCGGAACTGACCGCGAACGCTGGTGTCACCACAGTAGCCACTCGAGTCCGACGACGACGCCGGCTAAGAAGACGTGTTCGCCGTCGACGACGAACCCATAAAACAGCGGCCCCCGGTCAGGTGTCGCAAACGGGACGTAGCTGGCGACGTATGCGTTCATCGAGAGGACGGCCAGTAGCCGAGTCGGAACGAGTCCTGCTGTCACGACCGAGACGACGGCTATCGCGACGGCGGCGTTTCCGAGCTGTGCTACTTGCCGCGTCTGTTCTGGACCGACGGTGTTTGGAATCGTCGAGATTCCTTCCTCGATATCGCCCTGGATGTCTTTGACGTCGAAGATCACTGCAGCGACCGTGATCATGGCGGCGACGTAGCCGGTCAGAAACAGGATTTCGGCGGTCCAGAGCTGTCCGTAGTAGTAGCCGACGCCAAGTGGGATCGCTCCCCAGGCGAGCCCCACGAAGAGGTTCTTTAGGAAAAACACGCGCTTGATGCCGACCTGCGAGTAGAGGACGACGGCGAGAAGCGGTGCCAGCATGTAGCCCGTCCCCGGCAGACCGAGCGCGAGCGAGGCGACGACCGCAACGAGATAGAGGAACGAGCCAAGGCCCAGCCAGCGTCGTCCGTACCGTTTCGTAAACGCCGCACGCTGTGGGACGTTTTGCTCGTCTTCCTCGAGATCTGTGAGTCTGTTGACCGTGTAGACGAAAAGCGTCGCAGCGAAGACGACGAAAAGTGGCAGCGCCTCGAGCGGGAGACCGACCAGGCGGGCCGTCGTCACCGCGACGCTCGTGGTCGCGATCGATATAAAGAGGTTGCTGTGGACCAGTATACGAAGGCCCTTCTCGAGCGTGCGGACCCATCGACCGAGGCGCGCAGCGGGCGGGTACATTACCGGCGTTACCCCCGCTGTGAGACGTGAGTGAGTTGCATGCGGTTCGATCCGGTCCTCGCGTGCCGCGAGTCTCGCCGACGATTGGGGCTCGCTCGAGTCAAACGCTTCGGTCACCGTCGTCGGTTTCGGGCCGGCCACTGGTGGGCTCGCCGAAGATGTTTTCGTGACGAACGGAAACTGGCAGGATTTAAGCAAGGGCGGAACGCCCGTTCGAATGGGTATGAGACTACACGAATATCAGGCGAAGGGGGTCTTTGCCGATGCTGGCATTCCGACGCCGGCATCACAACTTGCCTCCGACGTCGACGGGGTCGTTTCTGCGGCGGACGAGATCGGGTATCCAGTCGCAGTCAAAGCGCAGGTACACGTCGGTGGGCGTGGGAAGGCCGGTGGGATCGAACTCGTCGCGGACGCCGACGAGGCTCGCGAGGCAGCCGATTCGATTCTTGGGATGGATCTCAAGGGCTATCACGTCGAGCAGGTTCTCGTCGAGGAAGCCGTCGACTTCACCAACGAACTCTACGTCGGGATCACGATGGACCGCAGCGAGGGCAAGCCCGTTGCGATGGTTTCGACCAAAGGTGGGGTCGATATAGAGGGTGTCGCCGAGGAAGATCCCGACGCGATCGCACGCGAGCACGTCGATCCGTCTTTCGGCATGCATCCCTACCAGGCCCGCAAGGCCGTCTACGACGCGGGCGTCGACGAGTCGGTCGCCCGCGACGTCTCGAGTATCCTGAAAACGCTGTACGATCTCTGGGAGAGCCGTGACGGCTCCGACGTCGAGATCAACCCGCTGATGGTCACCGAAGACGACGAGGTCGTCGCGGCCGACGCTGTGATGAACGTCGACGAGGACGCACTGTTCCGCCAGCCCGAACTCGCCGAGATGGAAGACGAAGCCGCCGGCGGGGACGAACTCGAGCAGAAGGCCGACGAGTACGACTTCGACTACGTTCGCCTGTCTGGTAACGTCGGCATCATCGGCAACGGCGCTGGGCTGGTGATGACGACGCTGGATCTCGTCGATCACTACGGCGGCGAACCAGCCAACTTCCTGGATGTCGGCGGTGGCGCGAAAGCCCAGCGTATCGCGAACGCGCTCGATATGGTTTTTTCGGACGACAACGTCGACTCGGTCGTCTTCAACATCTTCGGCGGCATCACTCGCGGTGACGAGGTCGCCCGCGGGATCAACGAGGCGCTCGAGCAGTTCGACGAGATTCCAAAGCCGGTCGTCGTCCGGCTTGCCGGCACGAACTGGGAGGAAGGTATGGAGATTCTGAACGAGGACCTCGTGACGGTCGAACAGACCCTCGAGGACGCGGTTCAGCGTTCCGTCGAGTACGCTGACGAGGTGAACGAACAATGAGCGTTTTAGTCGACGACGACACGCGCGTCGTGGTACAGGGCATCACTGGCGGGGAAGGAAAGTTCCACGCCGAACAGATGATGGAGTACGGGACCAACGTCGTTGCCGGTGCGGTCCCGGGGAAGGGCGGTCAGGAGGCTGTCGGCGTTCCCGTCTACGACACGGTCCACGAAGCCGTCGAAGAGGAAAACGCCGACACGTCTGTCGTCTTCGTCCCGCCGGCGTTCGCGGGCGACGCCATCTTCGAGGCGCTCGATGCGGACCTCGATCTCGCCGTCGCGATCACGGAGGGTATCCCGACCCAGGACATGGCCAAAGTCAACAAGCGCCTCTCGGAGACCGATACGCGACTCGTCGGTCCGAACTGTCCCGGTCTCATCACGCCCGGTGAGGCCAAACTCGGCATTCTCCCCGGCAACATCTTCGCCGAGGGGAACGTCGGTCTCGTCTCGCGTTCGGGCACTCTGACCTACCAGGTCGTCGACAACCTCACCGCTCGTGGTATCGGCCAGACGACCGCGATCGGGATCGGTGGCGACCCGATCATCGGCACGAGCTTCATCGATGCCCTCGAGTTGTTCGAGAACGACCCCGACACCGAGGCAATCGTCATGTGCGGCGAGATCGGTGGCGAAGACGAAGAGCAGGCCGCAGCCTTCATCGACGAACACGTCGACACGCCCGTTGCAGGCTTCATCGCCGGCCGCACCGCGCCGCCGGGCAAGCGCATGGGCCATGCCGGTGCGATCGTCTCTGGCTCCGGGACCGGCACTGCCGAGAGCAAGATTTCGGCTCTGAACGACGCCGGCGTCCCGGTCGGTGACACTCCCGAGGAAGTTGCCGATCATATAGCGGAGTTTCTCTAGTGGCGGGCCAAGCCTGAACTGATGGGTCGAATCTGGCGGTGTGGCTCGATTCGACCCGTCAGTCGACGGTTGGGACGGTACTAGTAGCGTCCCAAGTCTACTCTGGCTAGTGCGCTGTACTTCTGATCGAGAATCGTGATCGGTTTTGACCAACTCTCAACTAGTCGATCCACGGTTGGGACGGTACTAGCTGGCTCCTGTCTTTCGATTCGCGTTTTTGCCATCCCGGTTCCGGATTCCTGGTGACTGGCGACAGCCGAAAACGCTTCAAGTCGATTATCCGAATAGGGCCCTATGTACGATACAGTCTTTGCACCGACCGACGGCTCCGACCGATCAGAGACCGCACTCGCACACGCGCTCGACCTCGCAGATCGATATGACGCGACCCTACACACTCAGTACGTCGTCGAATCGTCGCCGGCGTTCGGAAGCACACTCGACGACGACGCCGAAGAAGACATCTACGGCTCGCTGTTCGACGCCGGCGAGCGAGCCGTCGACGACGTCGTCGACCGTGCCGAGGAGTCCGGACTCGAGGTCGAGTCGTCGGTCGTTCGTGGCGTCCCACACGAGGAGATTCTCGAGTACGTCGACGAGAACGACGTAGACATCGTCGTCATGGCGACATCCGGTCGCACGGGGACGTCCCGGGAACTGATCGGGAGCGTCGCCGAACGGGTCATCCGGTCGTCGCCGGTGCCGGTCGTCACGGTAAACGTGGGAGACGAGTAGTTCGACGGCTATCGGTTCGTCACGCTTAGCGTTGCGAGTCGATCCGATCGCGGTCTTTCGGTTCGTCTCGCACGTCGACGTTCGCCGGAGTTTAGAAGGGGTTGAGTGTCGACAGTAGTGACCCGACCAGCCCAGTCGCGTCGTCCGACTCGCCTTCGCTTTCGTCTTCGTCTCCCGAGTCCGTTTCTTCTGTCGACGTTGCCTCGGTCGCCGTCGTCGCTCCGGACTCGCCGACAGTACTGGCCGACGACTCGTCGCCGTCCAGAGTCGACGTCGACTCGAGGGGTGTGGGATTCGTGGCGGAGGCCTCGTCCGGGTCGTCGCTACTCTCGGCCTCGAGTGCGACGCGCGTTTCGTCGGTTTCTCCAGGCCCCACCCCGGTAGGAGCCGCGGTCGAACCGTTCTCGTCCATCTCGGCCGATTCGGCGGCCGCCGTCGGTGGAGCACTCGCTGCACCGTCGGTCTCCGGATCAGTTTTCTCGCCGGTTTCAGTTTCTGTTTCGGAGGATCTTTCGCCGTCGTTCGCGTCTTCTGGGGCGACCCAGAGAAACTCCTGTCCTTTCGTGCGGCCAGTCAACAGAAGCGTCTCGAGTTCTTCTTCGTCGGCGACGAGGTCGTCGTCCGGCCACACCGAGTCGGTCGTCGGCTCGTCCGCGCTCGCGATGATGTCGTCGGGACTCTCGTCCCCGAGTACGTCGTCGGCGTCGTTACCGACGTCTGCCTTGAGTTCGCCGAAGATAGACGCAGCTGTCCTGTCTTCGACATCGCCTACGGTCCGGTCGTGATCCGGTTTCCCGTCGTCGACCGCCGGCTCCTCGTGGGCGTCCTCCGCGATTCCGCCGAACAACTCACTCCCACTCGAGCCGACGTCGATCCCACCCCCGTTTCCCACATCGTCGTCGAACGTACTGTCGGTCATAGGTCGACTTACGCATCCTACATTCTCTCACGTATTTAATTTTTGGACTTTTTCCAGTTGAGATGAGTTAGAGTTCTACCACATTACTGTAACGGCCAACTTGGTTCTACAATCCAACATTTGTGGCCGTCGATCCCGGGACGGTTCCAATTGCAGCCGGAACGCATCTACGTCCGCGTTCTGTCCAATTCGTATCAGTTTCCATTCACAAAACAGAACCGTGAGAATAAAACCACACCAAAGAGTCCGTTCACGCGAATGGAAGACCGCGGGTTCGACCTCGAGGACCGGGTGACCGCTCTCGAGGAAGAGAACCGACGGACGCTGTCACCTGCGGATCGAGTGGCCGAGCGCGTCCACTTCGCTCCGCCGCCCGGTGGCGACCTACCCGTCCTCGAGGCCGAAGAGGTGCTGGTGTTTGGATCGAACAACTATCTGGGGCTGACCGGCAACCAGCGGGTCCAGAACGCGGCCAGACAGGCCGCCGCGACCGTCGGTACTGGCGCTGGAGCGAGTCGGCCAGTGACCGGCGACACGCTCGTCCACCACGACCTCGAGCGCCAGCTCGCGGAGGTCACAGGCACCGACCGTGCGCTCTCGTTTTCGTCGGGCTATGTCGCGGGCGTTGGCACGATCACGGCACTCGAACCTGACGCCGTCTTCGTCGACGAGTCGACTAACGCAGGGATCGTCGACGGCTGCAAACTCTCGCGTGCCGACGTCGTCGTCTACGACCACTGCAGTCCCGACGACCTGCGATCGAAACTCGAGATGCGAGCCGAACACGGTGCCGACGACGAGTCCTGGCTGATCGCAACCGACACCGTCTTCGGGACGGCCGGCACCGTCGCACCGCTGTCGGCAATCTGTAACCTCGCCACAACGTTCGGCGCGTGGGTGCTGGCCGACGAGACACACGCTACGGGCCTCTACGCCGGCGGCGGCGGAATCGTCCAGGCTGAGGGACTCGAGGAGTGTGTCGACGTGCAGTTGGGGTCGCTCTCGATGGCGCTTGCCAGCCAGGGCGGTTACGTCGCCGGTAGCGACGCCCTGATCGAGTGGCTGGTCCACGAGGCCCCGCCGTTCGTCACCTCGCCCGGACTCGCGCCAACGTCTGCTGGCGCGGCGAGTGAAGCCTTACACGTCGCCCGTCACACCGACGCCCGCGAACGGCTTTGGGAGAATGTCGCCCATCTCCGTGACGGCCTCAAGTCGATGGGGTTCGAACTACGAGGCGACTCTCAGGTTCTTTCCATCGTCGTCGACGACCAGAAAGACGCCATCGCGCTCGCCGATGGAATCAGAGAACGAAATGTCGTCGCTCCGGCAACCGAACCGCCGAAACACGACGGGCGGAGTCGTCTCCGGGTCACCCCGATAGCGACACACCGGCCCGCCGATGTCGTCGCCTGTCTCGAAGCGCTCCAGGCGGCCGGCGAGGATATCGGCCTGCTGTGACTTTCCTCGGTGATCGGTCCCCCAGGCGTTCTCCTCGCGTCGAACGCAGTCCACCGACGCCATCCTCTATGTGGCACAAGTTGGCATCCCCCTTCGCCTTCAGACTGGGAGTCGAACGATAAGCACTGCCGAACAACCGCCGACTACTGGCCGTTTGGAGTCTCCTCGCGGATGCGCGTCTCGCCTTCAAGGAACAACCCCTTTCACGTCAGCCCGTGATGTTGCTCCAGTTTCTTCAGTCGCTCGTACTGTTCATCGCCGTCGAACTCGATTCGGATCTCACCCATGCACTATCGCACAAATCACGGTCGAAGTTCGCACGGAAACGTGGACAAGCCGGCCGTGTCCAAACTGCGGTTCGGCCAAAGACACTGCTCGGCATCAGGACACGCTGACCTGTTATACGGTTTGCTGTATTCAATTACCGCCGATCGCCAGAACGGAGTCGGCGGTCGGCGGAAAATAGTTACAGTAATCCGTACCAGTGTGTCCTCAAGGGCCACGGGACCCTTCGACAAGGGGGACGGTCCTCCGACGCCACGAAACAGACGTACCACGGCCGATGGCACGGCTCGTGCATTCGAGTGGGACGACCACGGTTGGTCGGAGATACCACACTCTCACGAAAGTCCCAAAGAAGCGAGCACGAACCGGCGTATCCACGGGTAGGAAAAAGTCGCTCGCGTGGTGGTTCGGCATGAGCCGAGACCCCCCACGTGAGGATTCCCGCGCGTTTAGCTGAATGCAGGCGTAAGCCCCCTCCTCAAGGAGCAACGCAGGCCACAGGGCGAGTAGCGCAGTAGGGAGGGGACACACCGCCGGCATCGTTTTTCATACATGTAATTTGGCAGGACGGTCGAGGCGCAAGCGATCGTGCGGTTTCGGTCACTGATACTCCCGGACAGAACGACGTGACGATCGGTCGCTCTGCTGGGGCCGTCACCGGTGAAGACGGCCGCGAATCCGCGACCGACTGCGTATTGCCACTGTCCGACAGTATGACACACTCTCACGAAAGAACGATCGCCTCCGCAGGCGTGGTTTCCAACCGAAGTCGTCGACGAGGTCACGATCCCCAGGCCTCGAGGAATTCTGCTGGCAGCGTCGTCACGTCGATTCCCCAGGCGAAAGGGAGCCACAGCACCGCCACGATCGTGATCAGGACGACTCCAAGGAGGTTGAGGCCGAAGCCAACGCGGGCCATCTGGGGAATGGTGATGTAGCCGCTGCCGAAGACAATCGCGTTCGGTGGCGTCGCGACCGGGAGCATGAACGCAAAAGAAGCCGCCGTCGCCGCGGCGATCATCAACCCGTACGGGTGGACGCCGATACCGACCGCGACGCCAGCGAGGATCGGCATCAGCATCGCGGTCGTCGCCGTGTTCGAGGTGATCTCGGTGAGAAAAATAGTCATTGCGACTACAGAGAGCAGGATAACCACCATCGAGACTCCCTCGAGGGCACTTAGTTGCTCGCCGATCCAGACCGCGAGACCGGTCTCTCCGAAGCCGGCGGCGATCGCGAGTCCGCCGCCGAAAAGCAGGATCACGCCCCAGGGGATTTCGACCGCGTTCGTCCAGTCGAGGACAAACGTGTGGTCGCCGTCGTCGGTTTTCGTCGGCAGGGTAAAGAGAACGAGTGCGCCCGCGATTGCGACGATCGAGTCGACGTCGTCGGGCACTGGAACCACCCCGGCCTGATCGAGCAGGCTCGCGCCGATCCAACTTGCGGCCATCCCGACGAAGACGACGAGCACCAGTCGCTCCTGGCTTGACATCGGACCGAGATCGGTGAGTTGGCGCTCGATCGTCTCACCCTCGACCGGTAGCTTGGAGAACTGCGGACGCATCGCCACCTGCGTGACGTAGACGTAGACAGTTACGAGCCCGACGACGGAGATCGGCACGCCGTAGAGCATCCACTCGGCAAAGCCGATCGTCTCTCCGAACAACTCGCCGGCCTGGCCCGCAAAGAGAATATTCGGCGGCGTACCGATGAGTGTGCCGACGCCGCCAACTGACGCACCGTAGGCGATACAGAGCATCAGGGCGATGCCGAAAGAGAACTCACCCTCGGCGGTGGCGATATCGAGGTCGGTCTCGTCGACCAGATCGGCGGTCTGATAGATCACCGCCAGCGCGATAGGGACCATCATCATCACGGTCGCGCTGTTCGAGACCCACATCGAGAGAAACGCCGTCGCGATCATGAAACCGAGAATGAGTCGGGCAGGCGAGCTCCCGACGAACGTGATCGTACGGAGGGCGATCCGGCGGTGGAGTCCCCACCGCTGCATCGCCATCGCGAGGAAGAACCCACCCATAAAAAGGAAAATTAGCGGGCTGGCATACGACGGTGTCGTCTCGGCGACCGGCAAGGCACCGGTCAGCGGGAAGAGCACGATCGGCAGCAGCGACGTCGCCGGGATCGGGATCGCCTCACCAACCCACCAGATGGCGACCCAAGCGGTGACGGCGGCAACTGCCTTCCCCTCCGGTGGGAGCCCTGCCGGTGCCGGCGAGAAGTAGATCAGTGCGAACAGGAAAGGGCCAAGCAGGAGACTGACCCGCTGGCGCAGGCCATAGCTGCCACCCACGTCGAACGGGGACCCGTCGTCGCCCCCATCCCCTGGGTCGCCCGAGTCCCCCAGATGGGCGGCGACATCCCGTGAGTCGCCACTCGAGTCGCGTCGCTCGTCGACAGGGTCGCGTGAACCATCGGCAAGCCGGTGGCCTACCGCTGGGTCGTCCGACACGTCGGCGCGGAGCTCCCCGTCCGTGATGTCGGCGGCGATTTTCGCTCCGTCGAGAGTGAGATACGCCTTCGTTCGGACGCTCGAGCGCCAGAGAGCTGTCCAAGCGTTCCAAATGATGCGTTGACACGCCCGGGATATGCGATCCATAACCGATCAATACAACCAAGAGAATAAAGATAAAATTTTATCACAACGTATGGCTGAACAGGCGCAATACCACGCCGTTCACGGCGTGGGTACGTGCCCTCACGTAGTGGCGGGCCAAGCCTGCACTGATGGGTCGAATCTGGCGGTGTGGCTCGATTCGACCCGTCAGTCGACGGTTGGGACGGTACTAGACAGCCACCGGCCACGATGACTGGGTTAGATGTGGACTCTCGTAAAGTGGCGGCGTCTGTGGTTGCGAACCTGAAACTCCCACCGCTGAGCGAAATCGAAGATTCCGCGATGCTTGGAAATCTTTGATTTCTATCCACTCGGGATTTCTCCGCGTTCACACTGAGAAAATATCAATGTAGTATGAGTCCACGGAAGTGGACGGAACGCCCACCGTCACGAGTGTTTTATCGCTGGAAGTGAAACGACGACGTATGTATCGGGTGTTGCTCGCCGCCGACGAGAAAGAGTCGCGGGTTCGCACACAGGCCGAGGCGGTCGTTCAGAGGGCAGCTGATGACCACGTTGTCGACGTCCTCTACGTTCACGAGGAAGTGACGCTGCCCGACGCTGAGTGGGCGGTCGGTGGCTTCTTCGAGACGTACGCCGAAGAGATGGCCGACGCAATCAGGGAGGTCGACCGGCTACCGGCGTCGGTCGAAATCGCCATCGAGGTCCTCGAGGATGCCGGGGTCGAGTATGCGGTCCACGAGACTGTCGGGACGCCCGCCGAGGCGATCGTCGAGACCGTCGCGGAGTTCGATAGCGACGAGGTCGTCCTCGGCGTCTCGAAACACACTCCGGTCGGGAAGGTGCTGTTCGGCAGTGTTGCCCAGGCAGTGATCCTCGACAGTGACCGGCCGGTGACGGTTGTTCCCAACGAACCAGAGTAAGTGGTTTCCGGTCTTGGACGGGGAAGGGTTGGGAGTCCAGTACCTGTCGAAGAGAGCCGTTGCGTGTGTTTGAGGTCTCTCGGGTCTGTCCCTGAGTGTCGATATCCGCCTGCGGCTGAGGCGGAAGTCCTCTGCGTTCACGCGGAGAGAGGGGTGCCAACCTCTACACCGACGGGCTCACGTAACGTGATTCTCGGCGTGGAACGAGCCACTTTCGCACACTGCATCGATCATTAACCTAATCACTTTAACACTTTCTCTAACGGACGTTCGAAACAGGGGCTCTGTTCAACCCGTGTAAGGCGGTGGATTTCACTGTTTGGCAGCGCGTTTGATATTGTAGACGACACACATCAGAGCGATTTTACGGAACTCCCGATACCAGGTCCGCGCTCGCACGGCGTACCCGAGCGAGCGCTTGACGGTTGAGTTGACGATTGCGTTCATTGCCCACTGAGCGTACCGATATTCGCCAATTCGGGCGTTGTGCGCGTGATCCGACGGCGCGAAGATTCGGTGTTTGATTAGCGGGCGAATGTCGAGGCCACGGAGTCGTTCGCGGAGTTGTTGCTTGTCAGAGCCCTTATCGCAGCCAGAGTCCCCAGACCGCCCGCGTTCCGGCGGACGATCCGCACACAGAGATCCGCGTCACTGCCTTCTAGCGTCGTTAAACAGTGAAGATCGAGCACAGCTTGCGATGCTGTATCGACGATATTTGTCACTTTGAGCGTCTGAACGCGATAATTCGTTCGCTGGTAGTAATGGCGGCTAGCACGATTTTTTCATAGAACGTTGCATCGATTGCAGCGTGCTCAGAGAGGTCGTGCAACTGCGCCGACTGGCGCACCAGCACTCGACAGACGCTCATTTCGATCTGGTCAAACACCTTACACAGCGTGGAGGGTGCGGGAAGATTAGCCGCTTCGAGGCCGACCTCCCCCATTATTTGTGGCATTTCCTTCAGCAGATCGAGCGTCATTCGATAGAATGTACCAAGGTAAATCCGGAGACAATGCAGCGAGACGAGGGCATAGTCGGCGAACCCACCGCCACCCTGCTGGGCGACGGATTCGCCTCGTTCACCCGTAACTCTTTGAGCAATCGAGACACAACGCTCGGTGAAGCGGGCGATTTGTGTCATGGACAACCAAATTTTCCCGCTTCAACTCCTTCGATTTACTGACCTTCCCCGACGCCGCCTAGTGATTCAACGCAGCCCTTTCCCGTGAATCGTTTCAGGTACCGTTCCGAAACCCCCACTCTCGATGTATTCCCGGGCCAGTCCTTTCCGTCGGCTTTCTCGAGGCGTAACTTACGAAGAGAAGCGTACACTCGACGCAGGACGGGCACGTAAGCGGCGTGTGCCTGCCTCCGGGACCGTTTCTTACGCGACGCCCTCGTTGTTGACTGACCAGTCAGTTTATAGTGGGGCAGTACCAACGGTCTGCCAATGGCGACGGAAAATCTATCACTGATAGACGATATTGGACAGGCACACGGCGAGACGCCGCTACACCTGTGGGGAGCAATCGTGTCCGCGGTACTCTCGATGATCATACCGCTCGTCGGAGTGATCGCCGCCTACAGCGGTGTTCAGCTAAAGAAGACGATGCAGCGAAACTGGTTCCCACTCGCTTTCGCGGCGATCGGAGCCGCGAACGCTACCCTGTGGATCTTGATGTTGATCCTCTTGCAGTTCGGATACATCGAACCTCCCGCCTGACGCTTCGAATCAGTTCACCAGACGCGAGCGAGCGGTTCGAACCACACCGACGCGACCAGCACCGCCAGGAAGACGTACGAGCCCCGGATCAACAGCATGGTCGCAATAGTCGGATCGGCCCGGCGTGCGATCACGGCAACCGCAGCGAACGCCAGCACTGCCAAAACGACGCTCGGTGGGAACACTCGAGCGACCGCGAACGCGACCACGACGAGAAGCGCCGTCGCCATCAGCCCGTATGCAACGTCGTATGCTCGACCCGGTCCGACGGCGACCGCGACGGTTCGTTTCTCGATCGAGCGATCGTAGTCGTAGTCCTGGGCGTCGTCGATCACCTTGATCCCCGACAGCAAGACGAGGAAGACGAGGGCAAAGCCGACGGCGACGGCCGTGAGCGTTCCCGCCTGGACGTAGAAGCCGCCGAGAAGCGAGAGGGCGATCCCGAGCGGGTAGCCCGTCGTCGCCGTCACGGGGTTTGTATCGAGTTGTGGCGCGTGGTGGTAGGCGACGAGCCAGGTCGGGACCGTAAGCGCGACTGCGACGGCGTCGACCAGCACGTAGAGAACGAGACAACAGCCCGCAAAGACGGCCGTCGACGCGACGAGTGCGACGCGACAACCACGTTCGGTCAACGGGTGACCGTCGTCTTCGCCACGGACATAGAAGTCGACGTAGCCGTCCTTGACGTGGGCCGTGTAGACTGCCGCGAACATCGCGAGGACGTGGATCGTCGCGACCAGTAGGACGACATCTCGAGCGAGGATCGCGCCGAACAGGGACGCAGCGAGCGGCGGGAGCATGAAGACGGGGTGAACCTGCGACCAGAACGCACCTGCAGTCGCCCGGCCACCCCTCCCGCGTCGCGAGAGAGCCATGCCTCGAGGGACAACGAACTGACGTATAATTCCGGGGGTGGCGTCGACGCTCGGTGACGACGTAAACGAGCGCTCTTACCGCTCGAGGGAGGCGATCCCGTCCGGGTGACGTTCCGTCTCGTAGCGGTCGGTCTCGGTCCAGGTCTCGCAGTCGATCGCGGAGACGTCGTTGGTTTTGTTGTTCACGACGAACGTACGGTCATCGGGGTCGAAGACGATGTCGCCGGGCCAGATACTGACCGGAATCTAGGCGACATCCTACGGTCGCCGTTCGCCGTCGCGGACGTACTCGGGGTCGAGCACCGACATCGTGTCCGTGTCCGATCCTTGTTGTGGACGGGCAGTCGATCGCTCACGTTCGATCTCTCCTACCGGAACCGCCTACGCACTGCAAAACCGGAAACGGAGTCGGCAAACGGATCGCCGGCCGCACAGATTGGCGCGTCGTCGAGAGTCACGGCGCTCTATGACGTACACGGTGTGGATCTCGTCACCGACCATTCGAGTCTTACCGGGTCGACTACGTCGACAACTCGGGTCCGACCGAGTCGTCAGTGCTGTACGCGATGATCGGTTCGCCCCCGGATTCGTCACTCGAGGACGCGCTCGCCCGTGACGGTCCCGACGAGTTCGACGTGTTAGTTTACGACTACGACAGATTGGTGTACTGATGTCCAGGTGCAACCGCGAACCGTCCTGTGGGTGCAGCCTCGTTGAGCTATCCACCGCTATAATGATCAAGATAACTTTTGCAAATATGGACTGAGGAACTGGTCGATCCAAGACTTGGCGAATCCAAGTCGATCGGTGAGGGTGTTGAAGAGGCGGCGAGCGAGAGTGCGGAACGCGCTCTCGCTCGCCACGACGATTGGTGAAGCATTCCGTTTGAGCACTTTCCAGACCTGCTCGATTGGATTGGGATGTGGGGAACCGACCGGAAGAAAGACGAGATCGATACCGAGTTGATGTGCGCGCTTGCGCGTGTATTCACAGATGTGGGACGAAAAGTTGTCCAAGACGAGCAGAATCCGGGAACGCGGATTCTGCTCGCGGATCTCCTCCAGTAGGGCACAGATGTCTCTTTCGATTGATCTGCAGGGAACGTCAGGACACTTTCGCCGGTAAGCGTATAGCACCCGACCGCTGGTTCGTCAAGCTTCACCAGCGGTCGTTCCAGTGTCTGATCATTGACGTACCACAGTCGATGCGAATTGTCGTATGGTTGCGGGTGAGAAGCGTCAGAAAAACCGACGACAGTTCCCCCATCTGTACAAATATCGTCGTCGAGGACCCAGCCTTCGTCCTCAGCATCAGGACGCTTGTTATGTGCTGTCTCTGGTTCCTCGTCGAACGCGTCTGCGACGCGTTCTTCGAGGATTTCATCGGCGTTTTCTGGCCGGGAGGGTCGTTTGGGACGTGGTTTAGCGTAGGAGAGTCCGAGATTCCGGAGGAATCGGCCGAGATAATCCGGGTGGTACTCAACATCGAACTCTTCGTCCAAAAGTTGATGAACTTCTTGTGCTTTCTAGGGTTGTCCCTCCCGAAGAAGTTCTAGAAGACGCTCTTGTTCCTCGTCACCGAGCTTCGGGGGCCTTCCGCCCCCGAAGTTCGGTGTCAACTGACCCAGCCCGCCATCGTTCCATCGACGTGCCCAGCGACTTCCAGTCGACGCAGATTTCCCCACGTCGTCAGCTGCTTCTTCGTACGTTGCACCCTTGTAGAGACGCTTGACAAAGGTGAGCCGCTTGACGACCTTTGGATCGTCTGCTTCGTCCAGCAGACGATCCAACTCCTCCTCGCTCAGATGACGAACGAGCTCGCCTCGCCGGTCTCCTCCCACTACCCGTTCGTCTTAGCCCACGCCCAAAACTTCTGTCACTCATCATGCTCCGCTCAGTCACGGAAGGCAACGTCTTCCGTACGACCTCGAGGCACTCGGCCTGCTCACCCTGTAGATCGCTACAGGAGGTCTCAGTCGCGATTCGAAGCGACCCAGGTCCCGCTGTCGAAGTCGACGGCGTCGTTCCACTTCGCGACCAGCGTCGTCACCGCGAGGTCGCCGCTGACGTTTGTCATCGTCCGGAGGCGGTCGAGAATTGGGTCGACGCCCGCGACGAATCCGACGATCGCCAGTGGGAGTCCGAGCTGGGTCAACACGAGCGTCAACATGATCAACCCGGTCCCGGGCACGCCGGCGGCACCGATACTCGCGAGCACGGCGACTGCGACCACCGTCAACTGCTCCCCGACGGTCAGCGAGACGCCGACCAGATTCGCCGCGAAGATCGCGACGACGCCCTGGTAGAGGGCGGTCCCGTCCATGTTGATCGTCGCGCCAAGCGGCAGGGAGAAACTGTAGATACTCTCGTCGATGTGGAGGTTGTCGTCGGCGTTGGCCATGGTCACCGGGAGCGTTCCGCTCGACGAACGGATACTCAGGGCGGTGATGAGCGCGTCTTTCCCGCCGACGAGCAGCCCGCGTGGGGATTCGCCGACCACCAGTGCGACGATCCCCACGAAGTGAACGAGGACGATGTGGGCGACCGACGCAACGAGCAGCGTCAGGATCAGCAGCGCGAACGGGATGATCGCGTCGGTTCCGGCCTGGCCGAAGACCGTCGCCATCAACGCGAAGACGCCGATAACGCCGTACTCCATGACGCCCCAGACGATCTTGAACATCGCCTCTGCGCCGGCCTCGGCGATGTCGAAGAACGTTTCGACGCCGTTTGTGACGTCCTCGCTTTCGACGCTCTCCTGTACGAGCGCGAGCGCGAGTCCGAAGGCAATCACGAAGAAAATCGTCGGGAGGACGTCCCCCTGTGCCATCGCACCGACGGGATTCTCGGGAACGATTCCAAGCAGAACCTCCTGGAGAGACGGTGCTTCGGCGGCGTCGGGTTCGGCCTCCTGCCATCCTTCGAGTCCCTCGCCAGGGCTGATCAAGTTCGAAACGGCGAGGCCGATGAGAACGGCGAAAGCAGACGTGATCGCGTAGAGGCCGACGACCTGTCCGCCGATCTTTCCGAGGTTACTCGGCGAGAGTCGCTTTGCGCCCATCAGTAGCGTAAACACGATGATCGGAATGACGAGCATACTCAGCATATTGATAAATAGGTCGCCGAGCGGCTCGAGGACGGTTGCTGGCTCACCGAGAACCAATCCCAAAACCGAACCGAGAACGAACGCGACGCCGATTCGATAGACGATTGGAACGGAACGATACTGCGACCAATAAGACTCTATGCTACTACCCAACACATCACGAGCAACCGGTCGATAGTTTATAACTGTTCCTATTACTTAGACGTACCACAGGGTGCAGCAGAATCCCAGTATACGTAGTTATTATGGTTTGTGTGTCACGAATGCCGTAGTGACTATTTGTTTATAAATACCCGCAAAACGACCCAGAGACGTCTCGGGAAACGGCGTCGAGCGGGACTCGAAACGTGGCGAGACGCTTTTGCAGGTGAGCCTAGTACTCCGCCAAGCGTCGACTGCTGCGTGAAACTAGACGACCGCATTCGGTTTCACTCATCCGTTTAGGCTTGCCAAAGCACTAGTACCGTCCCAACCGTCGACTGACGGGTCGAATCGGGCCACACCGCCAGATTCGACCCATCAGTGCAGGCTTGGCCCGCCACTAGTAGCGTCCCAAGTCTACTCTGGCTAGTGCACTCTACTCCTGATCGAGAATCGTGATCGGTTTGGGCCAACTCTCAACTAGTCGGTCTACGCTTGGGACGGTACTAGGCGAACACTACGGGCCGAGAGGAGCGAAGACCGACCTAATTGAGCCACAGCAGACCGTGTGATCGAAGCAGGCCCCACGACGCGAAAGCCACAACGCCTCCGGAAATCGTTGGTCTCGAGTACCCACGCGAATCGGAGATTCTCGGACGGAGTGACACCGAGATGAACGGTCAGATCGTTTCTATAGTGACGAGTAGCGAAGACAGCAGTTAGCACAGACGATGAACAACGACGGTATTTTCTCCATCTGACTGTCGCGGCAACGACACTCGAGAACTTACTCGAGTTCTGATTTGAACGTGTAGATCGCGTCGTCGTCACCGGCGAGCAACAGGTTGTCGCCGCGCCGGAAATCGGCGATGGCGCGGGATCGGTGACGTTTTCGTCCGACCGCTCGACCGCAATGAGCGTACAGTTCAGTTCCGGAAGCGGCGTATTTGTGACGGCACGACCCGTGAGCGGATCGGCTTCGAACCGGACGATCTTCAGTTGTCGGTCGTAGGAGATGCTCGCGTCGCGGAGCACGTCGAGTGCGAGCAACCGACCACTGATATCGGGGAGACTGAGGACGTAGTCAGCCCCCGCTTGGCGTGCTTTGGTTTCGCTCGCCGAGTCGTTCGACGCGGGCGCTGTAGCCACACACCACGACGTGATCCGCGAGCTCCGTCTCCGTCGGTAGCGTCGGCGAGAGCGTCCGCTCGAGGACGGACCGGAAGACGTACGGGAGAACGATAAACAGGAGCAGAAAGTACTGAGGCCCATCACGATGACGAAGAGGTTTCCGACGGCCGACTCCCAGGGAGAGTCGGAACCGTAGCCGGTCCCGGGAAACGTCTCGACGACGACCTGCGTCGAGTGGAAGTAACTCGAGGAGCGGCCCTCGAAGACGATCATGACGTAGTGGTAGGCCAGCGACGTGAGGAAGACGAGCACGACGATGCCGGTGATCGTCTTCACTGCGCGCCGTTGCCACCGTTCCATCCGCCTCCGTTCTCACGAGTCCGTAATGAACGTCCGTATAGATTGTCAGAACCCCTCGAGTCGGGACTCGCGGCTCCGTCCCGTTACGCTTTACCGCCACCGGACCGAATCGACGGGCAATGACTGCCCAAACCGTCCAGCAGGGCGACCTCGTGACCGTCATCGGCCTCGAGGTCCACGTCCAACTGGAGACCGACACGAAGATCTTCTGTGGGTGTTCGACCGAGCCGACCGACGAGCCAAACGAGCACGTCTGTCCGGTCTGTCTCGGCCTGCCGGGTGCCCTGCCCGTCCTCAACGAAGGGGCCGTCGAGGCAGCCGTCAAGATCGGCAAGGCGATCGACGCCGACATCCCCGAGGAGACCCGGTTCCACCGGAAGAACTACTACTATCCCGACCTGCCGAAGAACTTCCAGATCACCCAGTACGACGAGCCGATCTGTGCCGACGGCGAACTCGAGGTCTCCGTCGAGGGCGAACGGCGCACGGTGGCGATCGAACGCGCCCATCTCGAGGAAGACCCCGGGAGCCTCCAGCACGTCGGCGGCGGTGGCGGCATCGATTCGGCGGAGTACACGCTGGTCGACTACAACCGCGCCGGCACGCCGCTGATGGAGATCGTCACCGCGCCGGACTTCCGTAGTCCCGACGAGGTACGAGCCTTCCTCGCGGAACTCGAGGAGGTACTGGAGTACTTGGGCGTCTTCGAGGCCGAACGCGACGGCAGCCTGCGTATCGACGCCAACCTCTCGATCATCCCCGGGGAGGAGATCGACGGCGACGGCGTCGACGAAATCGGCGAGGACGCCCTCGAGAGCGCGAACCGCACGGAGGTCAAGAACATCTCGAGTCACAAGGGAGCCCAGAAGGCCCTGGCCTACGAGGAGACTCGTCAGAAAAACGCCATCCAGCGCGGTCGAGCGGTCGAACAGGAGACCCGCCACTGGGACGAGTCTCGCGGCATCACGGTCTCGATGCGCTCGAAAGAAGAAGAGAAAGACTACCGCTACTTCGAGGAAGCCGACCTCCCGCCGCTGCAGGTCTCCCACTGGAAAGAAGAGATCGCCATCCCGGAACTCCCCACGGCCCGTCGCGAACGGTTCCAGTCGGAGTACGACCTGAGCGGGGAAGCCGCCTCGAAACTCACCTCGACCAAGCAGGTCGCTGACTTCTACGAGGACGTCGCAAGCGAGTTCGACCCCGACCTCGCGGCTACCTGGGTCGCCGACAACCTGCTTGGGGAACTCAACTACCGCGACATGGAGATTACGGAGATGGAGGGCCGACTCGCGGAAGTCACCCGCCTCGTCGAACTCGTCGCCGAGGACGAGATAACCGCGAAAAACGCCCGCGAGACGGTTCTGCGGTCGATGCTCGACCGCGGGAAGGAGCCGGACGAGATCGTCGAAGAGGAAGACCTCGGCAAGACCGACGAGGGCGAAGTGCAGGAAGCGGTCGTCGAAGCGATCGACGAGAATCCCGAGGCCGTCGAGGACTACGAGTCCGGCGACGACGGCGCGATCAACTTCCTGGTCGGCCAGGTGATGCAAAAGACCGGCGGCAGCGCGGACCCGGGCGACGTGAACCAGTTGCTGCGGGCCGAACTCGAGGAGTAATTTCGTTCCACTCCCGCGACTGGTCGATTCTTCACCCGTTAGAACGATTCGTTCCTGTAGCTGACGCCTGGTTCGAAAGAGCTGCGGGGAACTCGATAATATTTGTGGGAACTCTTTTGAGTGTTCCCGTGGTAGAAGATACTACTATGAGCAAGACGGCCGAGGCCGACGATCGAGGTCGAATCGTCATCCCTCACGAGATCCGTGAGAAACACGGTGACAGATACCGGGTCGTCGAACTCGACGACCGAGTCGAACTCATTCCACTTGCCGACGATCCCATCGAAGGGCTCCGGAATGCTGTCGGTGACGCGTTCGACGACAAATCGATCGCAGAGATCAAGCGAGAAGCACGTGAAGCGGCTCGAGAAGATGCTCTGCGCGATATGCCGGAGTAAGTTCCGATGATCTACGCTGATACAGACTTCTTCCTCGCATTGATAAAAGACGACGACTGGCTGCAGGATCGGGCAGCAACAGTCGCTCAAGAGAACGAAGGAGAAATCTACACCTCCCGTGCGACGTTGCTCGAGCTGCTCGTGATTTCGAACCGGTTCGAGTTCGATCGGATGGAAGCACTCGCCTATGCGCTCGAGATAGCGACGATTCCGGAAGACGAAGACGTGCTGTTCCAGGCAGTCGACTACATGGAACAAAACGATCTCACTCCTTTTGATGCGTACCACGTCGCCTACGCTGACGAGGACCCGATCGTCTCCTCGGACAAATCGTTCGACGAGGTTACGGACGATCGTCTCGCACTCGAGGAACGAGAGAGCTGATTATTCACTTCGAAATCCCATTTTGAGGCTCACGAGCAACCCCCCAACCACTACATTTGCGCTCCCTGTCCAACCCCCAATGGTCCCGACGCTCAATCGCCGGGAACTCCTCCTCGGCAGCGGCGGAGTCGGAATCGCGGCTATAGCTGGCGACACCCGTCCGGAAACGAACGCAGCCGGAGCGGACGATCCGAGCGACGACTCAGTCGCCGTCGTCTCCCAGCACCACCTCGCGACCGAGGCCGGCCTCGAGATCCTCGAGCAGGGTGGCACGGCTGCCGACGCCGCGGTCGCGGTCGCCTGTACGCTGTCGGTCGTCGAACCCTGGTTCTCCTCGGTGCTTGGCGGCGGTACCTGGGCGCTGTACTACGAGGCGGACTCTGAGGAAGTGACCAGCGTCGACGGCGTGGGTCCCGTCGGCTCCGACGCGACGGTGGACGACTTCGAGGACCGTGCGGGCGACTACGGCATGCACCAGTCGATCGTGCCCGGTGCCTGGGACGGCTGGATGCTGTGGCTCGAGGAGTACGGCGAACTCGACCTCGCAGAGGTCGTCGATCCGGCGATGACGATCGCACGGGAGGGGTATCCCGCCAGCCCGGGGATGATACGCTGGCTCGGGCGGCGGGCGGACCGGATCGAGGAGCGGCCGGACGCCGTCGAGATCTACATGCCCGACGGCGAGCTCGTGGAGGAGGGTGAGACGAGCTACCAGTACGACATGGCCGACACGTTCGAGGCACTTTCCGACGCGTACACAGATCGGCGCGACGAGGGTCGGAACGAAGCGATTCAGGCGGCCAGGGACTACTTCTACCGCGGGCCGATCGCCGAGGCGATCGTCGAGTTCTCCGACGAAAACGACGGCTATCTCACCCGCCCGGACTTCGAGGAGTTCGAGGCCGATATCGTCGATCCGATCTCGATCGAGTACGACGAGGACCTCGAGGTGTACCAGAACCCGCCGAACAGCCAGGGGATCACGCAGTTGCTCGCCCTGAACGTCCTCGAAGCGTACGACCTCGACGAGATCGACCCTGACAGCGCCGACGCCGTCCACGTCCAGGCGGAGGCGATCAAACTCGCGTTCGCGGATCGCTACCACCACGTCGGCGATCCCGACAGGGTCGACGTCCCCGTCGCCGACCTGCTGGACGAGGAGTACGCGGCGGACCAGCGCGACCGGTTCGAGATGGACGATGCGATGGAGTGGCCGATCGACTCTGGCCTCTCCGAAACCGACGCCGACCACACCACGACCTTTCACGTCGTCGACGCGGACGGGAACGGGGCTGCGGTGACGACCAGCCTCGGCGCCCAGTTCCAGGTGATCGGCGACACCGGAATCCACCTCAACAACCGGATGCGGATGCTCTCGCTCGAGGAGGACGATCCCAACCGACTGACGCCCGGCTACAAGGTTCGCCACACCTCCAATCCCTACCTGGCCACCTGCGACGGGGAGCCCTACGTGCTCGGTGGCAACACCGGCGTCGACATGCAGCCACAGGGACAGACCCAGCAGTTCGTCAACGTCGCCGAGTTCGGGCTCGGCGCACAGGAAGCGATCGACAGCCCTCGCTTCGAGACGACCGCGTTCCCGTCGACACAACACCCCTACGACATCGGTAACACCCTCGAGATGGAGCGCGAGTTCCCGGACGACATCGTCGAGGAACTCGAGGAGCGGGGCCACGACGTCGACCTCGGCGGGTCGTACGGGACGGCGAACATGATCGTCGTCGACGAGGACGGCGACCTCGAGGTCGGCGCGGAGTCGAGAAGCGAAACCGCCGATGGAAACGTGGTGCAACTGGAGGACTGACGGCGTATCGTCCGTGCCCCGCCGGAGCGGTTGGGGTTACCGCCCGTTGCCAGCACGCTCTTGCAGCTACCGCCGTATCGTTCCGAGACCCTGCGAGTTAATATCGTCAAGCCACTGGCTGGCACATGGACCGCATCACGCTGGGTAACGACGAGTTCGAGGGGCGCAACAACGCCTACGTTCTCGAGGACGGAGACACACTCGCGCTGGTCGACACGGGAATTGCGATGACAGACGTTCGATCGGACCTCGAGGACGGCCTCGCCGACCGCGGCTACGAGTTCGCAGATGTCGACGATATCGTTCTCACCCACTACCACGTCGACCACGCCGGTCTCGCGGGAGAGATCCAGGCCGAGAGCGGTGCCACCGTCTACGTCCACGAGGCGGACGTCCCGCTGGTCGAAGACGACGCCGACGCTCTCGAGCGTCGAGAACAGCGACAACGCGATCTCCTCGAGCAGTGGGGCGTCCCCGAGGACGCGAAAGGAGACCTGTTTGCCTTTCTCGACCGCTTCGACGAGATCGAAGGCGACCCCGTCGACGCTACGCCGATCGAGGACGGCGACAGCCTCCAGATCGGCGGCCGAACGCTCGAGGCGGTCCACGCACCCGGCCACGCGGCGGGGCTGTGCTGTTTCGAGATCGAAGACGGGAGCGAGGCGTTCGTGGGCGACGCTCTCTTGCCGGTGTACACGCCGAACGTCGGCGGCGCGGACGTTCGGGTCGAACGGCCACTCAAGAACTACCTCGAGACGTTACGAACGATCGTCGACCGCGACTACGATCGGGTGTGGCCGGGTCACCGTGACCCCATCGAGGAGCCGACCGAGCGTGCGCTGACGATCGTCGATCACCACCGCGAACGGACCGAGGAGGTTCTGGCTGTTCTCGAGGCCCACGGCCCGGCCGACCCCTGGACCGTCAGCGACCACCTGTTCGGCGACCTTCAGGGGATACACGTCATCCACGGCCCCGGCGAGGCCTACGCCCACCTAGATCACCTGTACCACGAGGACGTCGTCGCCTACGAGGACGGCGAGTACCGGCTTCGAGTGGAACCGACGGACGTCGACCTCGAGTCGCTGTTCCCGGCCGCGAGGCGGGCCGAAACTGCGGAGTAGCTTCGATAGTTAAAACACGTTCTTCCGCCGAACGCCTTCGAGAACTCCGCGCACCGTTCGATAGCGGGCTGCAAGCGAACGCACGCTCTGGATTTAACCGCCCGTTCGGTCTAGGTCCTGTCGCCGACGAGGACAGACGATCAGCGTCAGCGCGTTCACATCCATCCCGTATCTACTATGAGAGACCACAACGACGATCGACGAGACGATCGAGGGCGAGACCGGGGCACCGACTACGAGGCACACGGCGATCGGGGACACGAGGGCAGCGACGAACCGGAGCGTGGCTGGAATCAGCCGGGTACCGAACGCGGCCGTGGCGGCCACGACCGACCGGAACGAGGCAGCCGACGCCAGCGATCAGACGATCGAGCCAGCGGGTCCTCGAGACGCCATCAGCAGGGAGAGCGGTCTCGGCAGGGCGGCCGCGGTTCCGAAGGTGGTCGGCGGGGCGACCGCTCGAGCGACTTCGGTGGCGACGTGGGAGATGCGAATCTCGAGTACGGCGGCGAGGCTCGACGGGACGACCGCGGACAGCGAAGTCGGGGCGAGTACGACAAGCAGATGCGAAGCGAACGTGGGCAACACCACGGACAGGGCCGCCAGCAGAGCGGTCAGGACCGTCAGCAGGGTGGCCAGAGCCGTCGACAGGGGGCCCGGGGCCAACAGGGTCGTCAGCGAGGCGGGCACGGTCGCCAGCAGGACCGAGGAGGGAGAGAGCAGCACGGCGGCGAGCGCCGCCAGGAGCAACAACGGGGACAGCCGCGACACAGCCAGGCACCGGGGCAGAACCGGCACGAGCGTCGAGGCGGTCAGCAACAGGGCCGAGGGCGCCAGCACGAGACCGGTGGCTGGGAACGACAGGGGGAACAGGGTGGCCGCTACCGGGACGCCGGCGGCCAGCGTCGCTCCCAGGGCGGCTCACAGCGAGGTCGCCAGACGGAAGGCAACCGGTCCGGACGAGGGCAGTCCGGCGGCGAGTTCCGCCAGCAGGGCGACGACCGACGCGGCACGCAGGATCGACGGCCCCGAGGCGAGACCGAACAGCGGAGCCGACACGAGAGCCGCCCGCGACACGGTCAATCCCAGGGCGGTCGCCACCAGCGAAGCCAGGGGTTCCCGGACGAACGGCACCAGGGTCGACGCGAGGAGGCTGGCCAGGGCCGGGAACACCACGGCCACGCCGAGAGCGGCGGTCAGCGAGGCCAGGAGTACGAACGAGGCCGCGACCACTACCAGCGCGACCAGCGAATGCGCCGCGACGAAGCCCGGAGCGAACAGGGCGGCCGACACGGCAGCGGTGATCACCACGAAGGTCAGGGTGGCCGAAGGGGCGGCCAAAGCCGAGGCGGCCGAAGGGGCAGCGAAGACCGTGGCGATCGAATGGGCGGCCAGGACCGCGGCGGTCGAAAGGAAAGCAGTCGAGAGGAGGACGCCCGCGGCGGCGAACGGTTCGAATCCGACCGCGACCAGTACGACTCCCGTCGGCCGGAGGGAAGCCACGGCGACGACACTCAGTCCGGTGGCGGCCTCGAGTACCGCCAGCGCGGTCATCGAGCGCAACAGGGTCACTGGACTGGTGACTCCGGCCAGGAAACGGGCAGCAACCGCGACGAAGGCCACCGGCGGAACCAGGACGACGACGTGAGCAACCGGCGACACGTCCACGACGACCTGCCGGTCACGGACGACGAAGAGCACCACGAGTCTTGACACGGAATGCTGTACCGATGTCCCGGCGCGACCGCAGGAGGGCTCGCGGTCGCGCCGGAAATGACGTACAGCAAACCGTATGAGGCGTTCGACGGACCTGATCGGCCGTAATCGTCGCCGTTTTTGTTCCGCCCGCGACTGACTCCGATATGGGCGGTACCTACGTTCTCGTCGTCGACGTCAACCGGCACTCGACCATCGAGGTCGGCGCACTCGGGGAACGCGAGTTCGCCGCCGGCGCCTACGCCTACGTCGGCAGCGCGTTCGGGCCTGGCGGGTTCGCGCGCGTCGATCGCCACCGGGAACTCGCAAGCGGCGACCGCGACGCCAGACACTGGCACGTCGACTACCTGCTGGGCCATTCGGCGACGATACTCGAGTCCGTCGTCCGCTTCCCCGACGAAGATCGCGAGTGCGAACTGGCCGACCGCCTCCCGGGCGAGCCGGTCGAGGCGTTCGGCGCCTCCGACTGCGACTGTCCGGCCCACCTGCTGGCCGCGCCCGGAACCGACGCCGTCCTCGAGGACGCTCGAGCGGCCGGCGGCGTCCTCGAGGACGGGTAGCCGCTCGAATCCCACACCGATTTATCATGTACGACGGAGAACGTCGGCTATGGGCGATACGACACCCGAACTCAAGGACGACGCGATGACCAGGTTCCCCGTCCCGGCGTTCGAAGACCTCCCCGAGGACCTCCAAGAACGGATCGAGGAAGAGACCGAACGCACTGGGTTCACGCCGAACGTGTTCTCGGCGTTCGCGTACAAGCCCTCGCACTTCCGGGCGTTCTTCCAGTACCACGACGCCCTGGTCGAGGATACCGCGCTCGAGCGCGAGGAGATCGAGATGATCGTCGTCACGGTGTCGGGCGTCAACCACTGTTACTACTGTAACGTCGCTCACGGCGCGCTCGCTCGGATCTACGCGGAGGACCCACAGCTCGCGGACCAGCTGATCGCGAACTACCGGACGGCGGATATCAGCGACGCCCACCGGACGATGCTGGACGTCGCGGTGAAACTCACCGAACGGCCGACGGAAGTCGAGGAGGACGACCTCGAGAGACTGCGTGAGGCCGGCTTCGGCGAGGAGGCGATCTGGGACATCGCCGCCGTCACCGCCTTCTTCAACCTGAGCAACCGGATGGCGATGTTCGCGGACATGCGACCCAACGACGAGTTCCACGCGATGGGCCGATAAGTCCACACGCCGAGAATCACGATCCGTCGAAACGGTGTCGTTTTATGTCGATCCGGTACTGATCGCCGACGATGTCGACGTTCGAAACCTTACAGGGGGAGGTAAGCGAGTGGAGTCGGGAGAACTTCGCCGATCAGCCCACCGCCAATCCGCTTCTCGGCGTCGCCGAGGAACTCGGCGAACTCACCGAACATCTCGCAGTACACGACTGCCTGACTGAGTACGAACTCGATTGCGTCGGTGATCTGCTCGTGTATCTCGCCGACTTCTGCGCCCGTCGCGGTTTCGACCTCCAAGCGGCATACGACACACAGAACCCGGACGAGCGAACGTACGACGATCCGCTATACGGCGTGAACGCCGCCCTCGGTCGTCTCAATCGATCGGTGCTGAAACGACGGCAGGGAATTCGACTCGAGGAGTCTCGAGTCGGCGACGAGGCCGAACGGCGTACGATCTCCACGCTCCTCACCCACCTCTCCGACTTCGCCAAAGAGCGAGGGTACACGCTCGAAGAGTGTATCGACGTCGCGTGGTACGAAGAGGTCAGCGACCGCGAGTGGGAAAGTTCGTATCGCGACTGCCAGTAGTCGTCAGTCGTCGCTCGCCGCGAACTCCGTCGCCTCCGCGCTGGCACCCGTCACCGGCGTCTCGGGGAGTTCGTTGCGAACGTCGTCGCTGCCCTGCTCGGTGATCGCCTCGTGGTAGGCCTCGGGCATCACCTTCACGAAGCACTCGAGCGCGCGCTCCCAGTTGTCCAGTAGCCGCTGGCCGCGCTCGGAGCTCGTGTAGGCGACGTGGTTCTCGACGAGGCGACGCAGCATCTGCTCGTCTTTCTCCTCGAGTTCGTCGTGCAGGGAGACCATGCCGGTGTTCGCGCGGTCGGCGAACGTCTCGTCGGGATCGTAGACGTAGGCGACGCCGCCGGACATTCCTGCGGCGAAGTTCTTGCCGGTCTCACCCAGGACGGCGACGACGCCGCCAGTCATGTACTCGCAGCCGTGGTCGCCGACGCCCTCGACGACGGCCTTGGCACCGGAGTTGCGGACCGCGAACCGCTCTCCGGCGACGCCGTTGACGTACAGCTGGCCGTCGGTCGCACCGTAGAGCGCGACGTTGCCGATCGCGACGTTCTCGGTCGGGTCGTAGCCCGCGGTCTCCGGCGTCCGGACCGTGATCTTGCCGCCGGAGAGGCCCTTGCCGACGTAATCGTTCGCGCACCCCTCGAGGTGCATCGAGAGCCCGCTCGCGAGGAACGCCCCGAAGCTCTGGCCGGCGGTGCCCTCGAGGTCGACGGTGACGGTGTCCTCGGGGAGGCCAGGTTCGCCGTACCGGCTGGTGATCCGGTTCGAGAGCATCGCGCCGACCGCACGGTCGACGTTCGAAACGTCGGTCTCTACGTCGACCGGTTCCTCGCGTTCGATGGCGTCTTCCGCGACCTCGAGCAGGTCGCGGTCGAGGTGGTCCTCGAGTTCGTGGTCCTGTTCGCGGATCTTGTACCGGATGTCACCCTCGGGTTCGGCGAGGACGGCCGAGAGGTCGACGTTCCGGGCCTTGGGGTGGTCGATGTCGTCGCGTTGTGCCAGGACCTCGACGCGGCCGATCATCTCGTCGACAGTATGGAACCCGAGTTCTGCCATGATCTCGCGCAGTTCCTGGGCGATGAAGGTCATGTAGTTGATCACGTGCTCGGGTTCGCCGGGGAACCGGGCACGCAGGTCGCCACGCTGGGTTGCGACGCCGACAGGACAGGTGTTGTTGTGACACTGGCGAGCCATCACACAGCCCGAGGTCACGAGCGAGGCTGTCCCGAAGACGTACTCTTCGGCACCCAGCAGGGCGGCGACGGCGACGTCGCGGCCGGTCTTTAGGCCGCCGTCGGCGGAGACGCGGATGCGGTCGCGTAGTCCGGTCGCACGAAGCATCTGGTTGGCCTCGGCGAGGCCGAGTTCCCAGGGGAGACCGGCGCTCTTGATCGACGTGCGCGGAGATGCTCCCGTCCCGCCGGAGTGGCCGGAGATGTGGACCACGTCGGCGTTTGCCTTCGCGACGCCGGCCGCGACGGTGCCGATGCCGGCCTCGGAGACGAGTTTGACGTTGACGTCGGCGCCCTCGTTCGCGGTCTTGAGGTCGAAGATCAGCTGTTTGAGGTCCTCGATCGAGTAGATGTCGTGCAGCGGCGGCGGCGAGATCAGCCCGACGCCCGGCGTCGACTTGCGGACGTGGGCGATCATCTCGTTTACCTTCTCGCCGGGGAGATGGCCGCCCTCTCCCGGCTTCGACCCCTGGGCCATCTTGATCTGGAGTTCGTCGGCCGAGGAGAGGTACGTCGAGGTGACGCCGAAGCGACCCGAAGCGACCTGCTTGACGTTACACTCTTTCTCCGTGCCGAACCGTTCGGGCGGTTCACCACCCTCTCCGGAGTTCGATTTCCCGCCGATCCGGTTCATCGCGATCGAGTTGTTCTCGTGGGCCTCCGGTGAGAGACTGCCCAGACTCATCGCCGCCGTCGAGAACCGCTCGACGACATCTTTGACGGGTTCGACCTCCTCGATCGGGATCGGATCGCGATCGGAGTCGAACTCGAGCAGTCCCCGGAGCGTCTGGAGGGTGCGGTTCTGGTCGTTGACCTGCTCGGCGAACTCCTGGTAGCGTTCGTAGTCGTTCGACCGGGCGGCCTGCTGGAGCGTGCCGACGGTGTCGGGGTTCCACTGGTGGTGGATACCGTCCGACCGGTGTTCGAACTCGCCCTGGCGCTCGAGGTGGGTCTCGGACTTCTCGTCGCCGAAAGCGACGGCGTGGCGCTCGCGCAGGTCGGCCTCGATCTCGGCCAGGCCGATCCCCTCGGTGCGGTTCTCGGTGCCCTCGAAGTATTCGTCGACGACGCTCGAGTCGAGCCCGACGGCCTCGAAGATCTGCGCGCCCTGGTAGCTCTCGACCGTCGAGATACCCATCTTGGCCATTATCTTCAGGAGGCCATCTTCGACAGCCCCGACGTAGGCGTCGATGGCCGCCGGAGTGGCGGGACCGTCCGCCCCGTCGGTGAGGTCTGCGATCGTCTCGTAGGCGAGATAGGGGGTGACCGCGCCAGCACCGTAGCCGACCAGCGTCGCAAACTGGTGGACGGTCCGGGGTTCGGCCGACTCGACGACGAGTCCGACGTGGTTGCGCAGACCGTTCCGGACGAGCGCGTGGTGGACGCCGCCGGTCGCGAGCAGGCTCGGGATCGCAACCCGATCCTCCGATATTTCACGGTCCGAGAGAATCAAGACGTCGGTACCGTCTTCGATCGCGGAAACGGCGTCATCTCGAACGCGCTCGATCGCAGCCTCGAGGTCGACGCCGGGTTCGCCGCTCTCGGGCTCGTAGGTGATATCGATCGTCGCGGCAGTGATTCCGTTTGTCGAACAGTTGCGGATCGCCTCGAGTTCGGTGTTCGTGAGGATCGGCGAGTCGAGTACCAGCTGGCGCGCGTGTTCGGGCGACTCGTCGAGGAGGTTGCGCTGGAAGCCGAGCCGGCTCTCCATCGAGGTAACCAGTTCCTCGCGGATGTAGTCCAGCGGCGGATTCGTCACCTGGGCGAACAGCTGTCGGAAGTAAGAGAAAAGCGGCCGGTTGAACTCGGTCAGGACAGACAGCGGTGTGTCGTCGCCCATCGAGCCGACGGGATCTTTGCCCGTCTCGATCATCGGCTCGAGCATGTTCTCGAGTTCGTCGTGCGTGTAGCCGAAGGCGGCCTGGTGCTCGCGGAGACCCGAGACGGACTCCCGGGGCGTCTCGTCGTCGGCCGTCCGAAGGTCGTCGACGTGGACCTGTTCCCGCTCGCCCCACTCGCCGTAGTAGTCGTCCGTGAGGCCCTCGAAGACCTCGTCGTCCGGGATGACCCGACCTTCCTCGGGGTCTGCGAGGAACAGCTGGCCGGGCTGGAGGCGACCGCGCTCTTCGATCTCGCTGGGGTCGGTCTCGAGCGCGCCAGCCTCACTGGCCACGATTAGTCGATCGTCGGCCGTGACGTCGTACCGACACGGTCGGAGGCCGTTGCGGTCCAGAACGGCACCGACTCGCTCGCCGTCGGTCGCCGCCACGAGCGCGGGGCCGTCCCACGGTTCGACCAGCGAAGCGTGGAAGTCATACCAGTCCTTGCGGTCCTCGTCCATCTCGTCGTCACCGCGCCAAGCCTCGGGGACGAGCATCCGCAGGGCGTGCTCTAAGTCGCGGCCGTCCTGCATCAGGAGTTCGAGTGCGTTGTCGACGCTTGCCGTGTCGGACTGGTCGGGATCGTCGATGATCGGTTTGACTGCTTCCAGGTCAGCCAACACGTCGCTCTCGAGGTCCGTCTCGCGGGCACGCATCCAGTTGACGTTGCCCTGAATGGTGTTGAACTCGCCGTTGTGAATGATCGTTCGATGGGGGTGGGCGAGGTGCCAGGCACCGAGCGTGTTCGTCGAGAACCGCTCGTGGACCATCACGAAGTTCGACTCGACGCGGCCGTCGGTCAGGTCGGGATAGTAAGTCGGCAGTTGTTCGCCCTTGAGCAGCCCCTTGTAGACGATCGTCTTCGAATCGAGCGAGCAGACGTAGAACCGCTCTGCGTTGTCGATATCGGCTGCCTCGTTCTCGAGAGCGCGGCGAGCCACGTAGAGTCGGCGGTCGAAGTCCGCACCTGAAACGTCGTCGACAGGCGTCACGACGACCTGTCGAACGTCGGGTTCCGATTCGACGGCCGTCTCCCCGAGCTCGTCGTTGTCCGTCGGCACGTCGCGCCACTCGAGTACCTCGAGGTCGTAGTCGGCGACAGTCCGCTCGAAGAGCGCGACGAGGGCCTCGCGTGTGTCGTCGTCCTGCGGGAAGAAAATCGAGCCGACGGCGTAGGTCTCGGGAAGGTCGGTCTCGAGAACGTCTTCGAAGAACGCGTGTGGCGTCTGGAGCATGAGTCCGGCCCCGTCGCCGGTGTCTTTTTCGGCACCGGTGGTACCACGATGTTCGAGGTTGACGAGCAACTCGAGTCCGTCGGAGACGACGTCGTGGCCGCGACCGCCGTTCAAGTCCATCACGACGCCGACACCGCAGTTCGATCGGGCGTCTGCAGGGCCAGCGAGCCCCTGGAGCCGTCCGGCGGCTCCCCCTACGTGTGGCTGTGACATACACAGCGGTAGTGAAACGCACTATAAGAGGTTGACCAATAATGACTAAGTGTATTATATATCCATAGGAGGCAGTATAAGGTGTCCATACGAGGGGCCGTTGTTGGACGTGACGACCGTCAGTAACGAAAAGGTGTCAGAGGCACGTAGTGTTCACCCACCGAAGTGAACACCACACGTGAATATCAGCATCCACTCACAAGCAACCTGGGGTTAATCAATTAGGTATGGTAGTCAAGTACTAGCAGGATCTGCTCAGGGTCACGACGACAGACCGCCCGCGAGAGTCCTGTGGAAACACCGACGACGTCACGCCGATCCCGATGGGGAAGGGACAGAGGACCGACCGAAAGCGCTAGTAGCTCTTTGCGAAGTACGCGAGGTCGTCGGCATCGTCGCCACAGACTGCACACTCGGCGTCGTCGTCCTCGGGTGCCTTCGGAACGCCAGCAGTCTGGCCGCCCTGCTCCTCGAGCGGTTGCATCACGATCTCGGCGGCAACTTTCTCCTTGATCGCTTCCTCGCAGGCCTGGTCGCCACACCACGGTACCTTCACGTAACCGCCGTGCTTGCCGATTGTCCCCATGATCTCCTCGGCGCTGTCGGCCTCGCGGACGTTCTCCTGTAAGTTCTCTTCGGCGGCCTCGTAGAGTTTGTCGTAGATCGTCTCGAGGTGTTCGTCGACGGCGTCGACGATTCCGTCACGATCCTCGACGGCTTCCTCGTTGTCGGGTCGATGAACCAGCGTGACTTCTTCGTCCTCGACCTCGTAGGGGCCGATCTCGAGTCGCAACGGAACGCCGTTCAACTCGTGTTCGTTGAACTTGAACCCAGGGTTGCGCTCGTCGCGGTCGTCGAGTTCGACGCGGAAGCCGGCTTCTTCGAGGTCGTCGACGATCGTCTCGGAGTACTCGAGGACATCCTCTTTGGTGTCTTCCTGCCAGATGGGGACGACGACGACCTGCGTGGGCGCGATGGTCGGCGGGAGCACGAGCCCCTGGTCGTCGGAGTGAGTCATGATGAGTGCGCCGAGTGCACGCCAGGAGAGGCCCCACGAGGTGGTGTAGGCCGTCCGCTCCTCCTCGTCTTCGTCGACGTACGTGATGTCGAACGCCTCGGCGAAACTCTGGCCGAGGTTGTGGCTGGTCGCGCCCTGGACGGACTTGCCGTCGGGCATCAGCGCCTCCACCGTGGTCGTGGTGTCCGCGCCGGGGAACTTGTCGTGTTCGGGCTTTTTGCCACGGAGCACCGGAATCGCGAGCACGTCCTCGTAAACGCGTTCGTACTGGTCCAGCCGGGTCCAGACCTCCTCCCAGGCACCTTCGTTCGTGGCGTGGGCCGTGTGGCCCTCCTGCCACATGAACTCCTTCGTCCGGAAGAACGGCTTCGTCTCGGTGGCCTCCCACCGCACCACGGAACACCACTGGTTGATCCGCAGCGGCAAGTCGCGGTGGCTGCGGGTCCAGTCGGCCATGAAGGGAGCGATGATCGATTCGCTCGTCGGACGGACTGCGAGTCGCTCCTCGAGTTCGTCGTGACCGCCCTGGGTCACCCACGCGACCTCGGGGTCGAACCCCTCGACGATGTCTTTCTCGCGCTCGAGGAAGGACTCGGGGATGAACATCGGGAAATAAACGTTGTCGACGCCGGTTTCCTTGAACCAGCCGTCGAGCGCGTCCTGGATGGACTCCCACAGCGCGTAGCCACGTGGCTTCGTAACGATGAACCCGCCCATCGGCGCGTAGTCAGCGAGGTCGGCCTTCTGGACCACTTCGGCGTACCACTCCCCGGGTTTGTGCGATTTCGACTCGGTGATACCGAGTTCCTGGCTCTCGTCGCTCATTGGTTCGACAGTCAGGCAGCGCGGTCTTAAATCGTGCGAAGGCCGTCGCTGAACGGAACTCTCGTCCCGGCGACCTCGCTGCCCGCGAGCGATAAACGCCCGGCCGACCCTTTCCTGTTCTCGCACATTTATACGGACTGGTTACCATTGTAACTCTATGCGAGCTATCGAGGTTACGGAGTACGGCGACAGCGATCGTCTCGAGGTAATCGAGACGGACAAACCCGACCCCGACGCGGGCGAGGTCCGGATCGAGGTCGAGGCCGCGGGGATCAACTTTGCGGACGTGATGCAACGGCGCGGCCTCTACCCCGGCGGTCCCGAAGCACCGTACGTCCCCGGCATGGAGGCCGCGGGGACGATTGACGCGACCGGCGAGGGCGTCGGCCTCGACGAGGGCGACCGCGTCGTCGCGATGCTCGACACCGGCGGCTACGCCGAGTACGCCACCGCAAACGCCCAGACGCTCTTTCCCATCCCCGAGGGCATGAGCTTCGAGGAGGCCGCCGGCTTCCCCGTCCAGTTCCTCACGGCCCACTCCTGTCTGTTCGAGTGGGGCGGCCTCGAGGACGACGAGACGGTCCTCATCCAGGCTGCCGCGGGCGGCGTCGGCACTGCAGCGGTCCAACTCGCCTCGAACGCCGGCGCGGAGGTGTTCGGCACCGCGAGTACGGACGAAAAGCTCGAGCTCGCGGCCGACCTGGGCTGTGACCACCCAATCCACTACACCGAGACGGACTTCCGAGACGTCGTCGACGACGAGACCGACGGCGAAGGCGTCGACCTCGTCTTGGAGAGCGTCGGCGACGACGTCTTCGACCGCAGTCTCGACGCCATGAAACACTTCGGCCGGATGGTCACCTTCGGCGTCGCAAGCGGCGTCCCTGCCTCCGCCGAGAACCAGCGACTCCTCTTCGAGAACAAGACTGTCAAAGGATTCCACCTCGGGCAGGCCGCCTACCACGACTCGAGCAAGGTCATGAAGGCTGTCCCCGACCTCACGGACGGGCTGACCAGCGGCGACCTCGAGGTAATTCTCGGCGAGGAGTTCGACCTCGAGGACGCGGCCGACGCCCACCAGTACATCGAGGACCGCAAGAGTTCCGGGAAAATCGTTCTGAAGCCCTGACTGTTACTCCGCCGCGGCGTCGAACGCAACGTCCCACTCGAGGTCGTAATCGACGAACTCGGCCTCGTCCAGGGGTTTTCCACCCGCGAACGCGAACTCGCCCGCGACAGTCTTTCCGTCCAGCACTCCCGGCAGCCACAGCCGGTCGTCCTCCCACATCTGGTCGTAGGGAACGTCCTCGACAGCGAACCACTCCGGCCGGGCCTCCTCCGATGCGGTCGGCTCCCCCGAGAACTCGTCGGTCCGGTAGACGTGACAGACCGTGTGGACCTCGCCGTCCAGCAGGAACGTGAGTTCCCCGGCCTTCTCGAGCGCCGCCGGATCGACCTCGAGTCCGACCTCCTCGCGGGTCTCGCGGACCGCACACTCCCGGGGTGTCTCGCCGTCCTCGAGTTTGCCGCCCGGACCGTTGTACCAGCCCTCGCCGAGTCCGCGGCGTTTCTCGATCAGGAGGACGTCGCCGTCCCGCAGCGGAAAACACAGCGTCGCCTCGATCATACGGAATCGTTCGCTTCGATCGACATAAACGCACGTATCGCGGTTACCGAACCGCAGATGCGAGCGACGCGTTCACGACCGAGGCGCTTACGTCTTCCTCACGGTTGGATCGGGACTCGTCAGCGGCGTCCCGATCTGTGGTCTGTTCCCTGCCATCAGTTCCGTGGTCGGCGCGCTCGACGGGTCTACTGTCCGAAAACTCTTTACCGTGCTTGCGGACGTCCTCGCGTCTCTCTGCGGTCCTCGAGCCCGTCGGGCCCACAGCCCAGTGACCGATGCGGGCAGTACCGACAGTGATTGCCCGGCGTCGTCTCGAAATAGTCGGGATCGTCGGCGGCCACGAATGTCTCGAGTACCGACTCCCACTCCGGCAGTTCGTCGGATTCGGGATCGACGAGTTCGGCCCGCGGACCCGAATCGACGTCTCCCACGTAGACGTAGCCGACGGCCGAGACTGGTTCGTCGAATCGCTGCTCGCAGGCACGAGCGTACAGCACGAGTTGGACGGCCTCGGTCGGATCGGCCCGCTCGGCGGTCGCCTTGTAGTCGAGGACGACGAGTTCCCCGTCGGGCGTCCGGCGAACCGAGTCGACGTAGCCGACGACGTTGCCCGTCACGCCGGCGACGTCTGCAAGCGAGAACGGCAGTTCGGCCGCGAGTTGGTCCCAGTCGGCGACTGGACGGTCGAAACCGTCCGCCGTCGCCCCGAAGTATCGATCGACGCAGGCCAGTACGTCCTCGCGGTGGTCGGTCAGTCCTCGAGCGGTCAGCTGTCGGGTCGCTGCCTCGTGCCACTCCTCACGGCTCTCGTACTCGCGGTAGAACGCCTCTTCGGCAACGTCGTGGAAGACGGTGCCGACGACTCGCGAGCCGCCGTCGCCGGAAGATGTCTCGCCTCGAGCCCCCGGATCGTCGATCGCCCGGACGACGTGATCGAGGTAGTGCTTTCGCGGACACGTGTCGTGAGTCTCCATCGCGGTGTAGCTGTGCGAGATTGCGACCGGGAGTTCGGTCGCCTCGGACAGCGTCTCGACCGGGAACCGGACGGTCTCTTCGGTCAGCGTCGACAGCCGCCGCGCGCCCGGCACTCGAACGCCGTCGTCGCGACCGTCGGCGTAGCTCGCGGCGTCGGCCGCGGGCAACAGCGCGTCGTCGCGCAGTAATCGCCCCAGCTGGTGGACCGTCTCGATCGCCTCCCGCGTTCGCAGCGGCTCGACCTGTCGGTCCTCGTAGTCGGCGTAGTAGGTGATCGAACCGGGGGTCACGCCGCTCGAGCGAGCGAGTTCCGTCGTCCGGTCGGCGACTGTCTCTGGATAGATCTCTCGAACGTCCTCGAAGCTCTCGGTCAGTGACTCCCAGAGGTCCATCCGCTGGCCGGCAGTCGACCACTCGATCGCGTCGGGAAGGCAGGCGTCCGCGGTCTCGACGCCCAGCTGGGCGTCCTCACCCTCGTAGTCGTACTCGGCACCGAACAGAAAGAGGTGGTTCTCCGCACGGGTGAGCGCGACGTGGAGCACGCGCCACTCCTCGCCGACGGTCTCGGCCGCCAGATCCGACCGTAACGGCGACTCGAGGTCGTCGGAGAGCAACGCTGCAAGCAACCGCTCGCGGCTTCGCCGGGCGTAGTCCGCCTCGACGCACCACTCCTCGTCCGAGAGGAAGGGAACGAGGACGGTGTCGAACTCCAGTCCCTTCGCCTGGTGGACCGTCATCACGTCGACATAGTCGCTCGAGTGTGTTCCACGCGTTCGCTCGCTCTCGCTTCCCTCGAGCGTGTTCTCCAGCGCCTCGAGAAACTCCGCAGAGAGCATTCGCAACATCGAGTCGGCGTCGTAGGCGTCGACGAATCGCTCGATCCGGTCGAACTCGGCGCGCTCGTCGCTCGTGAGGAACCACTCGAGACGCGTCACCTCGCGGAACCGCCGGAGGAAGCCGGACAGCGGGTACAGACGCCGGTACTCTGCGAGCGTCTCGAGGTGGTCGCGTGCTCGCTCGAGCCTGTCGGGACGCTCGAGTGTCTCGCTGTCGACCTCGAAGACGGCGTCCACGAGCGGACCGTCCTGTTGCTGTAGCGTCCGAAGGTCGGACTCCGGAAGCCGATACCGGTAGAACAGAACTCGCCGGAGGTGGGCGTCCGCGTCGGAGTCGACGAGCACGCGGAGGTACGACAGCACCGTCCGGATACCGGGCGAGACGTCGCCGCCGGGCGAGCCCGATACCTCGTAGGGAATTCGACGGCTCTCGAGTGCCTCCGCGACGGCCTGGGCGTGGCGGTTCGTCCTGACGACGACCGCGACGTCCTCGAGTCGCCGTCGTGGGACGTTCTCGGCTTCACCGTTGAGCAGCCTCGAGACGGTCGTTCCGACCTGTTCGGCCATCGGCCGATCGATCTCGCCGCTCTCGATCGTGACGACGTGATCCGGCGGCTCCTCGAGCCCCGTGTCGTCGTCGGCACGCTCGTAATCGTCGTAGTCGCCGTACTCGCCCGGCGTCCGGTCTGCCTCCCGGAGCGTCTTCGAGGACTGTGGCCCGTACCCACAGCAGTTGGTCAGGTCGAGGATCTCCTGGCGCGACCGGAAGTTGAGCCCGAGTTCGACCGCGTCGTGGTCGTCGTAGACGGACGCGAGTCGGTCCAGTCCCCTGCGATCCGTCCCGCGCCAGCCATAGATCGCCTGGTCCTTGTCGCCGATTGCGAACAGCGACGGTCGGTCGTGGCCGTCGGTAAGTCCCGTGAGCAGGGAAAACTGCGTCTCGTCGGTGTCCTGAAACTCGTCGCAGTAGACCTGCTCCCATCGGTCGGTGATCTCGGAGGCGATCGACTCGTCGTTCAGCAACTGGGTCGCCTTCCGTACGAGTTCGTCGAAGTCGAGTGCACCCCGGTTCTCGAGGGCGTCGTGGTAGTCCCCGTAGACGTCGGTGTAGTGGCGCGCGAGCCGGAGGAACTCGACGTAGTGTTTCAGTCGGCCGAACGGGCTCTGCTCGATTCGGTCCGTCGCGTCCCGGCGAATCCGGTTGTAAAACAGCGCCCGCGGCAACTGTTTTGTCTCCCGCTCCTCGAGCGAGAGCGTCTCGATCGTCTCTGTCACGCAGTCCTGGAGGATCTCGAGGTAGCGCTCGACGTCGCGGACGACCTCGCTGTCGCCAAACGCGGGCGACTCGTCGATCTTCTCACGACAGTACTGAATCAGCTTGCCGTAGTCGACCAGCGACTCTGAGGCCGTTTCGAGGTGGTCCTCGGCGTTGAAGTACCGGAGCGCCTCGGCGTCGAAAGATAGTTCCTCGTTCGCGCGGCGCTCGAGCCAGAGGACGAACTCGGTCAGTAGCTCGAGGGTGCGAACGTCCGGCAACGCCTTCTGTAGCTCGCCGGGAGTGACGTCTTCCTGGCTCATCTCCTGGATGAAGCCATCGACGTCGGCGGTGAGTTCGGCCGGTGAGCCGTCGCCGGTCGCCGCGGCGAAACCGTAGTCGTTCTCCGCGAGCAGTCGGCCGATCAGCCGGCGGCGTTTTCGGTCGGTGACGACGTCGAACTCCGGCGAGTAGCCGAGGTAGTAGGCGTACTCTCGGACCAGCCGGTGACAGAACGAGTGGTAGGTGTAGACGTCGATTGCCGCCGCCGTTTCGGGATCGAGTCGGTCGGCGACCGCGTCGCGGATGCTGCCAGCGGCCTCGTTTGCGAACGTCAAGACCAGCACGTCGCCGGGGTCGACCGCGCCGGTCTCGATGGCGTGTTCGATCCGCATGAGCATCGTGGTCGTCTTGCCCGTCCCTGCACCCGCGTCGACGGAGGTACAGGCCGCCGTGCTCTCGAGAACGGCATCCTGGTTTCCGCGGGGTTCGAGCTCCTCGTCTCCCGGTTCGCGTTCTGGCTCACCCATCGAACGCCACCTCCGTCCCGACGTACTCGCCACAGCAGACGCGATACTCACACGCCGGACAGACCTCGTCGACGATGTCGTCCCACCGTTCACTCGGGTCGAAACCGTCGGATCGGAGACGGTCGACGACCGACTCGAGTCGCCCGTCGACGGTCCGATTGCGGTGTTCGTGGGTCATCCCGAACGTGTGGTGGTCGACGTAAACGTCGGTGAGGTCTGCGACCTCGAGACTCGTCTCGACAGTCTCACGCACCCAGTTGATCGACGTCTCCGAGCGATCGGCGAGGGGCACCCAGACGTACCGGCAGGTTCGATCGGACAGCCCGAGCCGGTCGGCGTAGCTCCGGAGCCCATCAAGGACGACGGCGGTCTCGAGCAAGGTCCCAACGGAGCCGGGATCGAACTCGTCGGCTTCGGGATCGAAGTGGTCGACGAACCGGTCCTCGACGTCCTCCCACTCGGAGCGATACCGGAGATACCCCATCGGCCAGAGCGTCGGGACGAACCGCACCCCGACCAGCGACGAGCCGTCGCCGTAGACGTAGTCGACGGTCGCCTCGAGAGTGACGGGTTCGGCGTCCGAATCGGGGACCGAAATCGAACTCTCGAGGTCGATCTCCGGGCCGGCGAGCGTGGCGTCGCCGTCCGCCACCTCCTGGCGCAACTCTCGAACCCCCATCGCGTGTTCGACGCCCGCCAGCTCGAGGTACGCCCGCAGCGTCGCCTCGAGGACGCGGCGTTCGTGGCGTCGCTGTGCCTGTGAGTGGAACGGTTCGTCGTGGTCGTCCCAGAGCGTCGACAGTCGTCGTTTCGCCACCGCTTCGAGCGCCTCCGGGTCGCTCTCGTCGCTTTCGAGGGCCGCACAGATCGCCGTTCGAAGCAGTGAGACGCGGTCGGCCGTCGCATCGTCCTCGTCGGTCCCCTCGAGGTCGTAGACGTAGCCCAGTTCGTACTGGCGGGGACAGCGGAGGTAGGCCCGAAGCGCGTCGACCGAGAGCGTCTCAGTCATTCCGGACCACCTCTCCCGCCGCGAACTCGAACTGCGACCGCACCGCCTCGGCAAGTTCGTCGTCGACATCATCCGCCGAGAGGACGACGGCGAGCTCCTCGAACAGTTCCTCGGTGTCCGCGAGGTCGGCCTCGCCGCCCGTACTCGCCTCCCGGAGGACACGCTCGAGTTCGCCGTGGGGCTGGTCGAGGACGGCCTCGAGGGCGTTCGTCTCGCCGTTGATCGCCGCCTCGTCGTGGGTGTCGACGTCCTCGAGTGTGGGTCCGGACGTCGACGCGAGTAGCTGGAGGTAGCGCGACTCGTCGTAGGTGCGTCGCAGCCCGCCGGAGCCCCGTTCGTACGAACAGCAGTAGAGACGGCTCCGTGCGGCACGGGCACCGATCGCGAGCCGGCGTCGCGATCGCTGGGCGTGGTATGTTTCGAAGGGGTCGCCCACGTCGTCCGATCCGTCGACCGTCGCAAACGTCTCCGCGACCGTCTCGGGCGAGGGGTCGGTGACCGCCGGATACCCCGACATCTCCTCGAGCCACGCGTCGGGAAACAGCTGCGTGAGGAACTGTTCGCCCGGGTACGCGTCGTCGATAAGATCCAGCAGGAACACGACCTCGTATGCGTCGTACTTGAGATCGCCGACAGCACAGACCGTGACGCCGCCGGTCGGCGGCTGGGTCTCGACCGCGTGGACGTACGGCGCGTCGTACCGGATCGTCCGCTCGAGCATTCGGCGGAATCCGTGCCAGTCCGGCCCGACGAGATCCGTCTCCTCGACGAAGTCGGCGATCTCGAGGACGCGACGCACGCCTGCGTACTGCTCGCGGGCATCGACCCAGTCCTCCTCGGCAGCGATACGTCCTTTCAGGTTCGTCTGCCGGAGCCACTGCCGGAGCGCGCGGACGACACTCGAGTCGTCACAGGCCTCGAGCAGGGACGGTGAAAAGTCGTCGACGCGAGCGCGGAGTCGCTCGAGGCCGTCCTCGCGAGCGAAGTCGCCGTCCCGGTCGCCGTCTGCAGCCCGCGTCTCGCTTCGCTCACACTGCAGCGCCACGAACGCGTAGAGTTCGTTGACCGCGGGGTCTTCGGCGAGCGAGGGAGTGCCGATCGTCGCCGTCGGAACGCCCGCTTCCCGGAGCCGCCGTCTGGTGTCTGGAACCCGTTCGATCGAGGGAACGGCGACGACGAACTCGTCGTAGCCCCACTCGCGACGCCCGGACAGCGACTGGATCTCCGTGGCGACCGCACGAACCTGCTCGCGTGCGGTTCCGGTTCGAATGCGGTGAGCGCGTCCAGTCGGTTCCGCCGCGTCAACACTCGAGTCGCCCTCCGACGCCTGCGCGTCAGTGCTCTCTTTCGACTCCGGCGCGTCGCCGGTCGCGAGAAATCGGACGATATCGCGGTGAGGGGACCCGGACGCGTCCACTCGCTCGAGCCGTTCCATCGCGAGGCCGTCGCCGACGACGTCCCCGATCCGACCGGGCTCGACACGGGTTCGCTCGACGCTGGCGTGGCGTTCGCCCAGACAGACCAGTCGCGCATCGGCCGAGAGTGCTCCGAGATAGCGTCGGTCGAGTCGGCGGAACTCCTCGAACTCGAGAGCGAGGACGGCGTCGAACGACTCCGTCATCCGCGTCCGGAGGCCGTCGGCGTCGTCCTCGAGCAGGTCGACGGCCCGCGGGATCACGTCCGCCCGCTCGACGTAGCCGCGGGATGCGATCGCCTCGTGGAATCGGTCGTTCATCGCGTAGAGAAACTCCAGGCAGTCGTGGACGTCCGCCCCGTCCTCGAGTCGGCGCTGCTGGCGGGTCGCCTCGAGCAGCAGTTGCCCCACGTCCCGGGCGAAACTCTCGTGACGGGCGGCCCGCTCGAGGTAGTCGGGAACGTCACGGCTCGCACCGTCGATCACGAGCGAGATGAGTTCGATACGTTCCTCGTACTCGAGTCGATCCAGCGTCGGATCGTGCTCTTCGATGACCTTCGAGGCGTGTTCGGGGACCGACTCGACCCGGGGAGAGCGCGGCGAACCGTTCGTCGAGTCGACGGCGGCCAGCCGTTCGCGGACTGCCTCGAGGCCGGCGGGGTGGCGCTTCAGGACCAGTACGTTCCGGGGGCCATACTCGTCCGCGAGAGCGGCGTACTCGCGGGCAGCGTCCTCGAGGGCGTCGGACGCGGGACAGTCTCGGAGTTTACAGACCCCCTCGAGGGAGAACGTCGTCGACATCGATGGATACGTCCCCGTGTAGGAGCGAGTTACTACTTAAAGGTACGGCGACGGATCGGTCCGATGCGGTCCGTCATCGTTTTCCCCGAATGTGACGACCACCACGCATGGACGACGCTCTCGTCATCGGTGGCACGCGGTTCATCGGGCGCCACCTCGTGACGGAACTGCTCGCAAACGGCTACGACGTGACGATCTTCAACCGCGGCAACCACGACGACCCCTTCGCCGCCGACGACCGCGTCGAACGCGTCCAGGGCGACCGGACGGACGACGACGCGCTCGCGGCGGCCGCAGACGAGGTCGACCCCGACGCAGTCTTCGACTGCGTGGCCTACTACCCCGATGACGTCCGGGCGGCGACTCGGATCTTTGCAGACTGTGAGGCCTACGTCTACATCTCGAGTGGCGCAGCGTACGGTCGGGAAGACATTCCCAAACGTGAAGGAGAGACGCCGCTTGCCCCGTGTACCAGGAACCAGGCGACCGACGACGAGGGCGACACCTACGGGAACCGGAAGGCCGAGGGCGACCGCGCGGTCTTCGAGGCCGCCGAGGAAGGCGTCGACGCGATGTCCCTCCGGCCGCCGATCGTCTACGGCCCACACGACTACACCGAGCGACTCGACTTCTGGATCGACCGGGTGAACCGCTTCGACCGGGTCGTCGTCCCCGGTGACGGGACGAATATCTGGCACCGCGTCTACGTCGAGGACGTCGCCAGCGCCCTGCGAATCGTCGCCGAACGCGGCGACCCGGGCGAGGCGTACAACACGGGCGACCGGCGACTCGTCACGCTCGAGGAGATGGTCGAGTTGATCGCCGACCAACTCGATACTGACGTCGAGATCGTCCACGCCGGCCCGCGAGAACTCGAGGCTGGCGACATCGAACTCGAGGACTACCCGCTCTACCGCGACTATCCACACGTCATGTCGACGGCGAAACTCGCCGACCTGGGCTGGGAGTCGACGCCGCTCGAGGAGGCGATGGGCCGTGCAGTCGAGGACCACCTCGAGAGCGACCGGGTTGGACGCGAGAACGGACCGGAAAGGGAGGCAGAGGAACGCGTACTCGGCATTCTGGAGACGCTCTAGTCCGGCGGCGTTCGCGGACGAACGACGAGAACGATTTTATGCCTCCCATACCCTTGGAGGGAATATGTTCCAGAAGTCAAAGTGGATTCGACTCCCACGAAACGTCGCCGTCGGTCACGGCGTCCTCGACGAGGTCGTCGAGATCGTCGACGACCTCCACCTGCAGGGCCGGCCGCTGTTCGTCACCAGTCCAACCCCACGCGAGGTCGCCGCAGAGCCGATCGCCGCAGACTTCGAGGCCGCGGGGATCGATCCCGCCGTCGTCACGATCGAGTCCGCAACCTTCGACTCGGTCGAGACGGTCATCGAGGTCGCCGAAGCCGAAGACGCATCCTACCTCGTCGGCATCGGCGGCGGGAAGGCGATCGACATCGCGAAGATGGCGAGCCACCACCTCTCGATGGGCTTTCTTTCGATTCCGACGGCCGCCAGCCACGACGGGATCGTCAGCAACCGTGGCTCGGTCCCCGACGGTGACACTCGCCACAGCGTCGCGGCCGAACCGCCGCTGGCCGTCGTCGCCGACACGGCCGTCCTCGCCGAGGCACCCTGGGAGCTGACGACCGCCGGCTGTGCCGACATCATCTCGAACTACACTGCCGTCATGGACTGGCGACTCGCCAGACGGCTCAAAAACGTCGAACACTCCGAGTACGCGGCCGCACTCTCGGAAATGACCGCCGAGATCCTGGTCGACAACGCCGACCTTATCCGGCCCGGTCTCGAGGAGTCGTCCTGGGTCGTCACCAAGGCGCTGATGTCTTCCGGCGTCGCGATGAGCATCGCGGGCTCTTCGCGGCCCGCCAGTGGCGCGGAACACCTCTTCTCCCACCAGTTAGATCGGCTGGAACCGAACGTGGCGCTCCACGGCCATCAGGTCGGCGTCGGCTCGATCATGACCGCCTACCTCCACGGCGGAGAACGAGGATTCTGGGTCGACATCCGAGACGCTCTCGACAGCATCGACGCGCCGACGACTGCCGACGAACTCGGGATCGACGACGAAACCGTGCTCGAGGCGCTGACGACCTGTCACGAGATACGCGACCGCTACACGATCCTCGGTGATGGCATGAACGAAGAAGCCGCTCGAGACGTCGCGACGAAGACTGGAGTGATCGGCTAAAACGAGATGCTGTACCGGTTCACCGGTGTCTGCACGCGTGGATCGTGTCGTCCCGGCGACGACGTACGGCAGTCCTAGAGCTGGATATTACAACTCACTAACTACTACACGCGACTGGAGACGCGCAGTTGTGAGAGAAAAGCGGAGTTCGAACGGCGTCGTGACGCTACCGGAGACCGTTCCTGTAATATACAGGCCCGTTCTCGGTATCTGAGACTCCCGCGGAGCAACTAATGGCAGCCAGTCTCAACGCATGCTTCGCAATGAAACCGAATCAGGACCCACTCGCAGATCCCGAATGGGTCAGCGAGACGTTGTCGGCGTTCGAGCGCGACGATCCAGCCTACAGGCTCCTCGAGGTCGATATCGACACGAGTCGATACGACCGAGGACACATTCCGGGTGCGATCAGCGTCGACTGGGAAAACGACGTCGCTGGCGAACTCGGCCGGGACATCGTCGACGCCGACGCCTTCGAAGCGGTAATGGAAGCGTGTGGCGTCACGAACGACACGACGCTCGTCCTCTATGGCGACGAGGCAAACTGGTTTGCGGCACACGTCTACTGGGTCTGTAAGTACTACGGACACGACGACGTCCGGTTGATGGACGGCGGTCGTCACTACTGGAACTGGCACGACTACGAGTGGACGACGGCGGTTCCGTCGGTCACGCCCGGTGAGTACACCGTCGACGAAACCGACGAGACGATTCGAGCGTACGAAGCAGACGTCAAACGCGCTCTCGAGACCGAGCAGCCGATAATCGACGTTCGCAACCCACAGGAGTACCGTGGCGGAAGTCCACCACCCGAGATTCCGAAAACGACGGATTCCGAGGGACACATCCCCGGTGCCGAAAACGTTCCGTGGGCCAAAGCGGTTCGTCCCGACGGCTCGTTCAAGTCCAAAGAGCAACTCCGCGAGGTGTACGACGTCGACGAGGACGACAGTGCGGTCGCTTACTGTCGGATCGGTGAACGAGCGTCGGTTACCTGGTTCGTTTTGCACGAGTTACTCGGTGTCGATGCGACCAACTACGACGGCTCCTGGACCGAGTGGAGTCAACTGGAGGACGCACCGATCGAAACGGGGGAACCGGGCGCGTCGTCGCCCGTTGGATCGGTTGGGGGTGACGGGCGATGAAAGGACAACACGCGAGAGTAAGTGGGCAGACGGTCGACGCGACGGTCGACAATCTGATGACCGTCTTTCGAGACCGCGTTCGAGAGGAACTGGCGGAAAAGGGGATCGACGAATTCGACGAGAACGACTGGTACCCGGTCACAGAATTCGCACGCACCCTGGAACTGATCGAGGACAGGGCCGGCGAGCCGACCGTCAGGCAACTCGGGGCCGCAGTTGCGAAACAACTCGAGTGGCGTGACGAGTCCGAAACACCGGCCGAAGCCCTCCGGAATCTTCCGAACGGACTGCAAAGCTGTCACCGCGGCAGAGTCGGCGAGTTCGAATTCGAGGGGACGGACGACGGCGGAACAATCGCGTTCGAGAGTCCGTACCCCCGTGAGTTTTCGAAAGGGATCGTTATGGGAACGGTCGAACGGTTCGGCGGACAGTTCCCCAACCTCGTCGAGAGCACGACGACCGGTCGTGTCGACTCCGACGAGATGTGCGAGTACGAAATCGAGTGGTGAACTGACCGATCACCTCGAGTGTGGCCGGTTGCTGTCACTGGTCACGGTTTACTGCCTGTCAGTTTCGCTGCAAGCGTTTCGGGTCGCGGTCGTACCGATACTCGGGACAACAATCCGTCTCAGACGTGTTCGTCGAGGAAGTCCGCGATTTCGGTGTAGGCCTCGATGCGGTTCTCGAGTTTCGAGAAGCCGTGGCCCTCGTCTTCGAATATCAACTTTCGGACCGGGACGCCCTGTTTGGCGGCCTGGTCGGCGATCTGTTCGGCCTCACCGACGGGCACGCGGGGATCGTTCTCGCCGTGGAGGACGAAAAGCGGTGCCTCGATCCGCTCGACGTTGTTGATCGGCGAAATGTCTTCCAGGAACTCGCGGTCGGCCTCGAGACTCCCGTACTCGGCTTCGCGGAGTTCGCGTCGCCAGTCGCCCGTGTTCTCGAGGAACGTGACGAAGTTGGCGATGCCGACGACGTCGATCCCAGCCGCCCAGAGATGGGGGTACTCCGTCAGCGCGGCAAGCACCATGAAGCCGCCGTAGGACCCCCCTTTGGCGGCGATACGGTCCGGGTCGATCGCAGGGTGGTCTTGCAGCCACTCGACGCAGGCCTCGATGTCTGCGACCGAGTCCATGCGCTTCTCGACGTCGTCTAGTGCAGCGTAGTCGGCACCGTACCCGGCCGATCCCCGGACGTTGGGTTCGAAGTACGCGTATCCTCGATCGAGGAAGTACTGCTTGACGCTCGAGAACGACGGCCGGCGCTGGCTCTCGGGGCCGCCGTGGATGTCGACGACGACGGGTGTGTTCCCCGCTTCGTAGCCGTCCGGCAGGGTGAGGAAACCGGGCACCTCCAGTTCGTCGAAGCTCTCGACGTGGACGAGATCGGACTCGTCGAACGTCTCCGGTGGAATCCCCGCAGTCGGGGCTCGCGTCCAGCGCTTTGCTTCCCCGGACTCGACGTCGACCACGAAGACGTTCGTGTTCACGGTGTCGCCGGTCGTCGACAGCGCGAACCGGTCAGCGGCGGGGTCAAAGCTAATGCCGCCGGAGACGCCGCCTGGTAGGTCGGGTTCGGGGAACCTCTCGAACTCGGTCGGCTCGTCGGCATCGAATTCGCCGACGGTCAGCTCGGTGTACCCCTCGACGTTTCGCGAGTAGACGAAGCGCCCGGTCTCGTCGTCCAAAGCGATCCCGTCGACGTTCCACCCCTCGCCCCGAGTGACCGTCTCGAGTTCTCCGCCCTCGAGATCCATGTAGGCGAGATACAGCGTATCTGCGTCACCCTCGTCGGTAACGAGGTAGAGTCCGTCGCCGTCGGGTGCCCAGCTCGCGCTGCTGTAGCGGACGTCGCCCTCGTGGGGCGTGAGATGCTCGATTTCCTCCGTCTCGAGGTCGAGGACGTAGAGGTCCTGGTCGAAGTTCGAGTAGGCCTGCGAGACCAGCAGGCGGGAGTCGTCGGGGCTCCAGCCGGCGAGTGAGAGCCAGCCGTCGCCCTCGTAGACGAGTTTTGCCGCGTCTCCAGTCGCATCACGATCCTGGACGTAGATGTCGAAGACGGCCTCGTCACGGCGGTTCGAAGCGAACGCGAACTGCTCACCGTCGTGGCTCCAGCCGCCCCAGCGGTGTTTGGCGTCCGGCATCGCCGTCACGTTCTCTATCTCGCCAGTCTCGGCGTCGAGTCGGTAGAGTTGAGCGCGTTCGTTGCCACCGTCGTCCATCCCGAAGATCAGTTCGGGCCGTTCGGGCGACCAGGAGGCGAAGGTCACCCGCTCGTCGTAGAAGGTGCGTTGTTGGGGCCACTCCTGTGGGTCCGCGATCGTCCAGACCTGTGAGGTGCCGGTCGTATCCAGCAGAAAGGAGAGTCGCTCGCCGTCTGGCCCGAACGACGCGCCGTAGGCGCTTCGAATATTGAGATAGCGTTCGAGTTCGTAGCTCATATCCCCAGCGTAGCGACTCGAGATGGTAGGCGTTTGGGTTCCGGTTGTCGCGACCGCTTCGACCGTTGCCATAGCGGTCGACGGGCAGCCGCTTGCTTCGGGCTGTGTTGCTCCCATCGGGAACCACGACGGACACCGACGGCCCGTCCGGTTACCGGGACGCTGGCCAGCGCTGGGATAGCCCAGCCCCGCCCGGACGACTGCGGTTCGAATACCCGCTACCCCATCACCGTGGTTAACAAAGTTCGTCGGCTGCTTTTCTGGCCACGATGACAGGGATGAGTTCTGGAGCCGACGACGGCTCGGTCTGGAACGATTCTCGCCGTTCTGGGTGCGTTCGGGCTGATGGTTTCGGTCGTCGCGCCGGAGTTCGCAACCGACGAGGACGAACCGCTGACGGAGAAAGACGGCGAACACATCGAGAGGCTCGACCCCGCTGGTGGCGACGAGCCCAAACCGGACGGCGAGAGCGACTCCGACGAGATGGCAAGCGCTGACGGAGCAGCCAGTGACACCGGAAACGCGGGCGTTCTCGCTGCCCTCGACGATGAGCAACCGGCCAGCAGACTGTAGCGAAAAAAGTGACTTTTTATCCTATCGCTACGTGACGACAGCATATGCGCGTCGCATTCGTCTCGTTCGAAACGATCCACCACCGGGATACCGAGACGAAGCGGCGACTCCAGACTATTCTCACGTTGCTCCAGAACGCCGGTCACGACGTTCACGTCTACTGTGCCCGATTCTGGGAAGGAGACTGCTCGACGTTCGAACGCAACGGCATCACCTACCACGGACTCGGCTCTGATCTCGAGGCGCGATACGCGTTCGTCGCCCGACTCCCCGTCGCTCTCGCATCGTTACGACCTGACGTCGTCCACACGATTCCCGAGCCCCCGGGACAGGTACTCGCGGCAAACTGGGGTGCAACGCTCGCCCGCGCACCACTCGTTCTCGAGTGGTGTGGCACAGAGGAACTGCCGGCCAACCGGGTGATGCGCTGGGCGCTGCCCAAACCTGATTGCATCATTACGCCGTCGGAGCTCGTCACCACCTGGGTCATGGAACGCGGCGTCGACGAGCACGGCGTCGACGTCGTTCCGAACCCGATCGACGTCGACCGAATCCGAGAGACACCGGTCGGCGAAGACGTGGACGTGATCTACTCGCGACGACTCGACGAGGGGGCAAACCTCGAGAGCCTCTTCCTTGCACTCGCGGAGTACCGTGACCGCGACTGGACCGCAACGGTCCTCGGCGACGGCCCAGAGCGAGACACCTACGAACGTCTGGCGAGTGACCTTCGGATCGAGAACCGCGTCACGTTCGCTGGCAACTGCTCGCTCGAGGAACGGATCGCGGCCTATCGGGGCGCACACGTCTTCGCCCAGACCGCCGAATACTGCGTCTTCCCCTCCGAAATGCTGTGGGCGATCGCCTCGGGCTGTGTCGGCATCGTCGAGTATCACGTCAACTCGAGTGCCCACGAACTCGTCGAAGGCTGGGATCGAGGGTTTCGAACCACCAGCGAGGAGGAACTCGCAGACGCCATCGTCGAGGCGGGCGACCTCGAGAGACGCGAGTTCGACGAGGCGTTCGACGAGTACGACAAAGACGCCGTTCTCGAGCAGTACCTGACGACGTACGAGCGCCTGCAGGAGTCGTCGGGCGTTCTCTGAACGACTATCCACGTGTGACACGGAACGCTGTCCCGATGTCCCGGCGCGACCGCAGGAGCACTCGCGGTCGCACCGGAACTGACGGACAGCAAACCGTATGAGTGGTTTCGTCACCGACTGTAAAGCCGTGGCTGTCCGCCTCGATATCCCGGTAACGAGCTCGTTGGCAGAGCCGCGTCTACGGACATACTTGTCAGAGCAGTCAGCGACCGATTCTACAGGCGAAACAGGCCAAGGCGGTTCACAGGCGGCTGTGATGGCTCGACGTACTGTTTGAGAACCGTGCCGACAGTCTCGATACCGAAAGAGCGCTCACGCTGATTCCAGTTGCGCCGTCTGCAACTCGCCTGCCCGCGAGCGTGCCTGCGAGATGACCGCGGGACGGGCCTCGAAGGAGACGAGCACGTCGTCGTCGCCGTAGGAGACGTCCTCGACGTTTGCGTTGTCGTGGATCCACGAGACGAGACTCATCGTGTCGTCGGTCATCGGCAAGACGAGTCGTTCCTCCTCCCAGTCCGGTAACTCGCGGTCGATCCGCTCGAGCAGGGCGTCGACGTTCGCTCCCTCTTTCGCGCTGACCGTGACGGGACTGGGTGCAAGCGACGAGATCGCCTCGCGTTTCTCCGCGAGTGCCTCGTCGTCGACCGCGTCGATCTTGTTCAGTACTGTCACGATCGGTGCCTCGTTGCGCTCGTAGAGGGTGTCGTGGCAGGTCACCAGTTTCTCGTGGATCGCGTCGACGGATTCGCTGACGTCGACCACGAGCAAGACCAAGTCCGCCCGGTAAACCGAATCCAGCGTCGACTTGAACGACTCGACCAGCCAGTGGGGCAGGTCGCTGATGAATCCGACAGTGTCAGTAACCAAGACATCGCGTGGTTCGATGTCCGCACGCCGGGTCGTCGTGCCAAGCGTCGTGAACAGTTTGTCCTGTGACTCCGCCGTCGACTCGAGATCCCGGTGGAGGTCTTCGTTCTCATCGACGTCCAGATCCGCCGCGAGCCGCCGCAACAGCGTCGACTTGCCCGCGTTCGTGTAGCCTGCGAGCGCGACCAGATCGAACCCCGAATCGCGGCGTCGCTCTCGGCGCTGCTGTTCGGTTTGCTCGATCCGCTCGAGTTCGTCCCTGATCCGACTGATCTGGTTTTTGATGTCCTGTTCGCGGCTCTCGTCGTACTCGCCGAGACCCATGAACCCGGGATGTTCCTCGCGTTTCGCGAGGCTGGTCTTAGCTTCGGCCCGAGGGAGTTCGTACCGGAGTTCCGCCAGTTCGACCTGCAGTTGCGCTTTCCGAGTCTGGGCACGCTGACCGAAGATCTCGAGAATCAACGTAAAGCGGTCGATCACCTCGACGCCCTCGGGCAACAGTTGGCCGAGGTTGTACGTCTGGTAGGGCCCAAGCCGGTTGTCGAAAATGACGGTCGTAGCGTCGGTGCCAGCGACTTTCGTCGCAAGTTCGTTCGCCTTCCCTTCGCCGATTTGCAGGGCCGAATCGGCCGTTCTCGACTGGGTAACCTCACCGACGACGGTGTAGCCCGCCGCCGCTGCGAGGTCGCGGATCTCACTGGTGTCTGGCGTGCCGGAGTCGACGCGTTTTGCGATGATCGCTCTCATGCCTGGATAAGTCGGGTTGACGCTGCTCGCGCTCGCGGTTCTCGTCTCGTTGCCGTCGATACGCACTGGCTCACTCCCGCCCTCGCCACAGTCGTCGGCCTGGCGGGTCGAACGCGAGGCTGTCGACCCGTCGAATCGTCAGTGATGGCGGTCGAACACCTCCGCTGGACGAGCGTGAGTCATACATCGCCGTACGTCTCCGACCGTCTTGAATCCCGTGTTCGTGGCGCCCACAACACAACAGTCATTGTTCCCGGGTCGAAAGTCCGGGCCGATGATAGACGTCGATCCGACGACGCTCGCTCTCGAGTTCTGTGGCGGCGCACTCATCGGTGGGCTCGTGGGTTTCGGGACGAAACGCATCGCGAAACTGCTCGCGATCATCATTGGCGTGCAGCTAATGGTCTTTCGCTATCTGGAGTCACAGGGTATCCTGATCGTCGACTACAATCGACTCACGGCCGGCCTCGTCGACGCACAGGAACAGGCACAGGTCCAGGCTGCCGGCACAGAAATCCACCAACTCGAGTCGATGCTCTCGGTGGCAGCCGTCGGTGCCGGATTCACCAGCGGGTTCCTGATCGGGTTCCACCGCGGGTGACATCCTCCTCGCCGTAACCGGTGGGATTCTCTCGCTGTTCAAAGATAGACGACAGCAACGATCGCCGGCTACCGAGTTTTCAGGTCGTCTTTGTCCTTGACGATTTCCGTCTCGGCTTTGCCGCTCGAGTGTTCGTTGACGACGTTGTAGAAGTCGTTTTGCATCCCTGCCGGGAACGTGACGACGCCGATCCAGGACCCGTCGGGCTGCCACTCCTCGCGTTCTAGGTCGCCGAACTGTCGCACCTGTGCCTGGGCACTGCCCGCGTACTCCGCGGGAATCTGGACGGCGACTGTCACCTCTTCGAACCGGATCGGGATGACTGGCCGGAGCGCATCCAGCGCGTCGTCGACCTGGTTCTCGACGGGCTCCATCGGATCGACCGTAAAGCCCGCCTCCTCGAGCGCGTTCTCGATGCGTTCGGGCGGGTGGGGAGCGTCGTCCATCTGCGGGTTGATCGCGTTGCGTGCGATCGTATCGATCAACTGCTTGCGCTTTTGTTCTTGCATCTCGCGGCGCTGCTCGGCCGTGATCTGAATCTCTCCCTCCGTGATGACCTCTGGAATGATCTCGAGCGGTTCGGTCGTGTCGAACACCGTCTCGAGGTCGTCCTCCGCCGGCCGGTCGCCACGCGAGGCGTCCTCGAAGACGTCTTCCGCCGCAATCACGTCCTCGAGATCGCCGTCGAACTCGTCGCGTTTGATCTCGAGTGCCGCGTCCGGGTCGACCAACACTTCGAAGCGCGCCCCGTGTGACTCAAGTCGCGCCGTCACTGCCTCGTCGAGTGATATCATGCCGTGAAATACCTCCGGCCGGGTAAAAGACCTTTTCCTGCCGACTCGAAGCGACGGTACCGCCCGGGACTGACGGACGGCTGTCGGCGAGGGACAGTCGGAAAAAGCGGAGTGAAACGGTGGCTAGTACCGTCCCAAACGTGGACCGACTAGTTGAGCGCTCTTGTGAAGGACATTGTTGGTGAGTCAGAGAACAGTTCGAACGATGTCTTTCAGGGCTTTTCGACCGGGTTTGCGTAGGATTTTCCGACGAAATTCGAAGAGTCTGAGATACGTGGTGAGTTTGTCCTTCGAGATACCTCGATGCGGCGAGAGCCACCGTCGCGCCAGCGACGCGTGGCTCTCGCACGTATTCACGTGTACATCTCCATCAACGTACTCTCCCTCGCCGTGAATAACCGCTTCTCGCTGGTACGTTTCGTCCGTCTCTAACGGGTCGTAGGCACGAAAGCCGTCGGTATAGACTGTCAGCGACTCCTCCTCGTGGGAATCGAGGAGGAGTCGCACAGCCGATTCGTCGGCGGATTTCGACGGGATGACGTATCGCTGATCGCTACCGCGATCAACGAGGACAAACACAGGTGGCTTGTCTTCGTCGTAGTTTCCTCTGCCACGTTTCGAGAGACCACGCGAGCGCGACTCTAATGATCAAGATAACTTTTGCAAATATGGACTGAGGAACTGGTCGATCCAAGACTTGGCGAATCCAAGTCGATCGGTGAGGGTGTTGAAGAGGCGGCGAGCGAGAGTGCGGAACGCGCTCTCGCTCGCCACGACGATTGGTGAAGCATTCCGTTTGAGCACTTTCCAGACCTGCTCGATTGGATTGAGATGCGGTGAACCGACCGGAAGAAAGACGAGATCGATACCGAGTTGATGTGCGCGCTTGCGCGTGTGCTCACAGATGTGAGACGAGAAGTTGTCCAAGACGAGCAGAATCCGCGTTCCCGGATTCTGCTCGCGGACCTCCTCCAATAGGGCACAGATGTTCTCTTTCGATTGATCTTCAGGAAAGGTCAGGACACTTTCGCCGTTGAGCGTATAGCACCCGACCGCTGGTTCGTCAAGCTTCACCAGCGGTCGTTCGAGTGTCGGATCATCGACGTACCACAGTCGATGCGAATTGTCGTATGGTTGCGGATGAGAAGCGTCACAAAAACCGACGATAGTTCCTCCATCTGTACAGATATCGTCGTCGAGAACCCAGCCTTCGTCCTCATCCTCGGGACGCTTGTTATGTGCTGTCTCTGTTTCCTCGTCGAACGCGTCTGCGACGCGTTCTTCGAGGATTTCATCTGCATTTTCTGGCCGTGAGGGACGTTTTGGACGTGGTTTAGCGTAAGACAGTCCGAGATTCCGGAGGAATCGACCGAGATAATCCGGATGGTACTCAACATCGAACTCTTCGTCCAAGAGCTGGTGAACTTCCTGTGCTTTCCAGGGCTGTCCCTCCCGGAGAAGTTCTAGAAGACACTCTTGTTCCTCGTCACCGAGCTTCGGGGGCCTTCCGCCCCCGAAGTTCGGTGTCAACTGACCCAGCCCGCCATCGTTCCATCGACGTGCCCAGCGACTTCCAGTCGACGCAGATTTCCCAACGTCGTCGGCTGCTTCTTCGTACGTTGCACCCTTGTAGAGACGTTTGACAAAGGTGAGCCGCTTGACGACCTTTGGATCGTCTGCTTCGTCCAGCAGACGATCCAACTCCTCCTCGCTCAGATGACGAACGAGCTCGCCCCGCCGGTCTCCTCCCATTACCCCGTTCGTCTTAGCCCACGCCCAAAACTTCTGTCACTCATTATGGTCGCGCTCGCGGCCTTTCTTTCCGGCAGAAACGTAGAACTCATCGATCTCGACGGGGCCAACGAGATCGAGCTGAGGCGCGTCGAGCGTTCTGGCGAAACGCTCGACGCGCCGGTGAAGCGATCGGTAGGAGACGTCAATTTCAGCGTCTAACTGGCGGATACTCGTGTTGAATCGGAGCAACGAGTAGAACGCGAACAACAGCTTGTCAAGGCCGATCTTCGCGTGCGCGAAGATCGTGCCGGTCTTGTCGTTGAACGTGCGTCCACAATTTTTACAGCGATACCGCTGATACTCTCGATAGCTGCCGTACTTGATCACCGATTCAGACTGGCAGCGCGGGCACTGGAGGCCCTCGCGCCAGCGAACCTGCTCCAGCAGGTTCGCGGCGCTCGCCTCTGAGCGAAACACTTCAACTGGGAACATAGTCGGGTGATGCTGACGCATCACCCTTGCCCGCTACGCTTTCACAGCGCCAGCTCTGTTCGACCAACAATCTGCTTCCGAAGAGCGCTAGTTGAGAGTTGGCCCAAACCGATCACGATTCTCGATCAGGAGTAGAGTGCACTAGCCAGAGTAGACTTGGGACGGTACTAGTACTCCGCCAACCGTCGACTGCTGAGTGAACCCAGACGACCGCATTCGGTTTCACTCACCCGTTCAGGCTTGCCAAAGCACTAGTACCGTCCCAACCGTCGACTGCCGGGTCGAATCGAGCCACACCGCCAGATTCGACCCCGCAGTCCAGGCTTGGCCCGCCACTAGTCCCGCCCAGTCGTCAGCCGTGGGCCGGCCGGCGGGCCGTGTTCTCGATTACGCTCGTTACTCGTCGCTCTCGTCGGTGTCGTCTTCGGTCCCGAGCAGGTCGTTCTCCTCGAGATGACTCTCGATACGGTCGCGATCGAACTGTTCGTATCGTTCGGTCTCGACGTCGATCGTCGCGATTCCGACTTCGTTGGGGAGCAGCGAGCCTTCGTTGGCCGACGCGAGCGCGTCGAGGGCAAGCGAGATGCCGCCGTCGAGGTCTGCCTCTTCGTCGTAGTTCTCCTCGAGGTAATCTTGGAGGTCGCCCCGATCCGCGCCGACTGCCAGAGCCTTCCACTCGTAGGGGGTTCCCGAGGGATCGGTCTCGAACAGGCGCGGTTCGCCGTTGTCGATGCCGCCGACGATCAGGGCGACGCCGAACGGTCGCGCACCGCCGACCTGCGTGTACTGCTGGATGTGGTCGGTGACTTCCTTGGTCAGCGTTTCGACGCCGATCGGCTGGCCGTAGCGCAGTTGGTTGACCTGGGCCTGGCGGCGCGCGAAGTCGATCAACTGGCGCGCGTCGGCGACGTGACCGGCACTGGCGATGCCGACGTGGTCGTCGGCCTTGTGAAGCTTTTCGACGCTCGAGTCCTCTAGCAGCGGAGAGGGGACTCGTTTGTCGACTGCCAGGACGACGCCGTCCTGCGTTCGAACGCCGATACTTGCCGTACCTCGCTTGACCGCCTCGCGGGCGTACTCGACCTGGTAGAGTCGGCCGTCCGGCGAGAAGATCGTGATGCCTCGGTCGTACGCCTGCTGTTGGGCTTGTCCCTGCATAGTATCACGCTAAATCGCAATCGAGGTCTGTCGCGCCCGCGAACGACTCGTCTGCGAGTCGAACGTCCGCAGATCCATCGCGGTTACGAACGACGGCGACTCGCTGCTCGTTCCCGAACACGACGTTTCTCTCCTCGGATTCTTGCCGGCCGCGTCCTAAATAGTTTTCTTCAGCGGCACGGATCGTACCACTGATACCGACCACCCGAATTCCGACCGGAGCGCCGTTTATTTCGTCGATACACGCAAGCGACGCGCGAGCCGGGTCGGTCTCGCCGCGGCGGACCTTGATCAGTGCCTCTCCACGTCCGTCCTCGAACTCGAACCGGACGACGGTCAGATCCGCCCTGGCACTGCCTGGATCGCCCAGCAGGTTCTGCCCTGCATACCAGAGTTCCCGCTGGAACGATCGCCGCTCGACGACGGCGTCCGGCCAAGACTCGAGGGCAACGGCGAGATACCGCCAGCGCGGCCGGAGATGTTTCGGGAGGTGTTTCATTCGCCGTCGACTTCGACCCGTCCGCGTTCGGCGACGAGCACGCCGACCTGGTCGTGGACGCGCTCGACCGCCGTCAGCGAGAAGCCAGCGTCGGTAAAGGCGTCCGCGAGGGTGCCGACGGTCGCAGGGTCGTCAACCTCCGGCGAATAGAACGGCTCGTCGGGGTCTGGCTCGCCGAAGAACATCACGTCGCCGAGCACGAACCGCTGCGGCCCGAGGTCGGCAATGACGCCGATCGCTTCGCGCTTTTCCTCGTCCGAGAGGTGATGCATCGCGAAGTTCGAGGTGACGATATCGACCTCGCCGTCGTACTCCGGCTCGCGGAACCGGCCGTAGTCGAACTCGAGGTCGTCGAGTCCTCGTTCCTCGGCTTTCTCTTCGGCCTCTTCCATCATTCCGTCGCTGATGTCTCGGCCGACGACGCGGTCGGCATCGGGGGCCAGCGCGAGCGCGATTGCACCGGTGCCGGTTCCGAGATCGAGCACGGTGTCCGAATCGTCGGGTTCGGCACGTTCGATTACGAGGTTCGCACAGGCGCGATACTCCTCGGACTGGTCTTCGTCGTACTCGCCGGCTACCTCGTCGAACCGGGCGGCGTGGTCCTCAAGACTTCTCTTCATACCTGCCACGTTCGACCCCGGGTTCAATGAACTCCTCGGACTGGATGCGGCGATTGCGCTCGGCGAGGCGACCCCACTCCGCGAGTCCGTCCTCGACGAACTGTTCGGAAAGTCCAATCTCGGCCCCGACAGCCGCGAGTTCTCGCGGGGAACGACACTCGAGGTGGGAGGTCGGCGTCGCGCTCACGACGTAGGGTGTGTCGTAGTAGTCGACGATCTCGTACAATTTCTGGAGCGACTGGACCGTCCTGACCCGGCGTCCCCCGTGAGTACGGAGGACACCCGAGAGGTCGAACTCGAGGCGGACACCGTTCTTGTCGGCTGCTTTCGCGACGACGTGGTTGACGTCACCCTCGCCAGTCATCGGGTGGGCGAGCACGTCGACTTTCTCGTTCTCGACGGCGAAGCGATTCAGTGCCGGCGTCCCGCCCGAGACGGTAACGATCGTCTCGTCTGTCCGGTGGTTTCCGACGGCACCGCTTGCCTGTTGGGGATCGTCGGCCCGAATCTCGATTCCCTCGACGACGTCGACCCCGTAAGCTTCGCGGATCTCCGCGGCGTCGTAGTCGGCTCGAGCGTCCGAGCGATTACGCACGACCACGCCCTCGAAACCGTAGTCGGTCGCCGTCTTCGCGAGTCTGGCGACCGTACTCGCTCCGTCGGGGTGGGCGTGGACGGCTTCGTACATACTCGAGAACTCTCGGGGCGGTGACTTGGGAGTTGCGTCATCCGACTGCGCGTCGTTACTCTCGATCCGTCGCGTCCGACATCGTTGCGCCGGTCCGACGATACGCCAGGAGTCCTGCGATTCCCCCGCCGACTCCAGCTCCGACGGCGAACGGGCCCGTCCACGCCGGGAGCGACGGGGTAGGGAGTTCCCAGCCCGACCCCCCGTCGTCTCCCCCGAGTTTGGCGAGCCAAGCGTGTGCATCGTCGTCTCTCGTCTCTCCGCCGACGAGCACTCCGCCGTCGGGGGTTGGACGGACTGCGTGTCCAGTGGTGTGGCGTCGCTCACTGACCGTCGTCGCCCAGACCACGTCACCGCCGGACTCGAGCAGCGCCACCCAGGCCGCCGTTCCGTCGTCCGTTGCTCGAGAACCCACGAGAAGGTAGCCGTCCTCGAGCGCGAACGCGTCCTCGAGTTCGTCGACGCCGTCGGCGGCCGTGTCGCGCCATCGAACCGCGCCGTCAGTGCCGTCGACAGCGAGAACCCCGGCCTCGTCCGACGCGCGAGTTCCGGCGACCAGAACGGTGTCCCTGGGTCCGCGAGCGACGGTTGTGAGTCTACTCCCGTCTTCCGCGTCCCAGAGGGCCGTCTCCCAGACTGTCTCTCCCCGTCCGTCGATCCTCGCCAGCCACGCTGTCTCCGCGTCTCGGCCGCCCTCGCCGTGAGCGCCGACGAGGACGACCTCGTCGTCGACGGCGGTGATTCCCCAGGCGGTTCCCCGGACGTCACCGGGGTGTTCCCAGCGCCACTCGAGGTCACCACGGCCGTCGATGCAGATTGCGGACGGGGTCCGTCGTCTTTCGCTTATGCGTCCGGCAGCGACGTACCGGTCCCCGGCAGCCGTCAGGTCGAACAGCCGACCGCTCCCGCCGAGGTCGCCCTCGCCGCTGCCGTACGATCCGCCGTACGATCGCTCGGTTTGATACGTCAGCCCCCATGTGAGAGAGCCGTCGTCGTCGAGACGACCACAGTACGGATCGAAGTTTCGAGCGCCGGACTCGGGTCGAACCGCGGCGTTGGTCGTCCCACAGACGAGTGTGTCCCGCTGTTCGGTTCGACCGTCGCCGTCGGCCGGCGCTACCGGCTCGAGGGCTTGGAACTCGGTACTCCCATCGAAAACGCGTTCCCACTGTTGACGGCCGGAGTCGTCGACGCTGGCGATCCAGCCCCGGCCCGTTCCGTCTGAGAAGACGTGGCCGACCATCAGCAAACCGTCCTCGGTTGGTTGGAGATCGGAGATGGCGCCACGACTGCCCAGACTCGAAGCAGCTGCGATCTCTCCACCGGGATCGTACGTTCGCGACCACGTTACCGATGGTGACTGAGCCGGGAGAGCCGATCGACTCGACTCCGGGGGCGAACCGACAGTAAGCACGGCAGCCGTGCTACCGATCGAACGGAGGGCTGTGCGCCGGGAGACTGGTCCGGGCATACCACCGCTTCCGATGCCGGTTGCAAGTACGTTGTGGTGTCAGCCGATCGTCACGGCGTCAATTCCAGCCAGCGAGGGCAGCCGTCTTCCGTCTGCGGCCACGACCCTCAGTTCAGGTCGGCTGTAGCGCCGTCCGTGGGTAAATCCGTAGAGTAAGAGGTCGTCAGTTCAGAATCGACTGTGCAACCGTCGCGAGCTGGCCGTTGTCAGCCTCGTGGAGTCGGTCGTCGCCGATCTTCAGGCGCAGGCGTGGACGACCGACGTCGATCGGGACTTTCTCGGTGTCGATCAGTCCCATGTCCTCGAGTTTGGTCTTCGTTCGACTGAACGTCGCCTTCGAGGCGATGCCGACGTCTTCGCCCCACTTGCTGATGTCGTACAGCAGGGCCTCGTTGCGGGCGGCCACGAGCAGCGAGATGGTCACTTCGTCGAGGCCCTCGCCGTCGCCGCGAGCGGTCTCGAGCGAGTTCAGGATCGAGGAGAAGTCTTCTTCGGCCGCCGTGCCGATCTCCTCGGAGAGCGTCTCGCGGACGTCGGTGATCGGGGGCGTCCGGAGGTTGAACTCGGTTGCCTCCCCCCAGCGTGCCGCGTAGGTGTCGTACGTGTCCTCGACGAAACTCTCGTCTTCGGTGATGAGTCCGCCGACGCGGTCGCCTGCGTGGACGATCGCGATGGTGCGCTCGTCGGTAACCAGAAGCGAGTTCTCGGGAGCTTCCTCGAGCGTCCGGAGTGAGAGGGCGTCCTCACTGATGAGGTCGGCAGCGTTCGAGGCGACGATGAAGTCGTCCATGACGTCTTTGAGCGTCCGTTCGTCCGCGAGCATGTGGACGGTCGGAAGGGAGTCGTCGAACGCCGTAGCGACCGAGACGAACTCTTCGATGGCGTCCCAGGAGGGATTTACCATGTAGATATCCCCGGTTGCATCCTCGAGTACAGTCCCGAGGATATCGTCAATCTGGTGGTTGAGTAAATTCGAGGTCATGCGTGTGAAGAAGTAAACGCGAGAAATTCACTTAATTATGCCGGCCGTTACGGTACTATAAGTCCACTGGCCGCCTGTCAGTACGAGCACTTTTCTGCCCCGATCGTCGGAGGGATAGCTCTGAGACGGCATGTTGGGACAGCAGAACGTGTTGCTGCAGTAATAGATCGTCGGAATCAAGTCGGTAGCAGTGACCGTGGGATGTGGTCGCCACTGAAGGGCGGCCAATTCTGACCCCGAAAGCGAAGTCAAAATTAGACCGGTACTAAAAGCCAACTGTGCAGCAATAAATATATAACGGCCATTTGCAATTATAGGAACGCATGGGTGATCGAGAAGACCGATCGTGGTGGATCGGTAATCGACAAGTCGATGGACAGTCAGGACGGCCAACCGAACGATCAGTTCGTGCGAAAGGAATCAGTACGTACGGCGGGCCCTGATACGGTTTGCTGTAACTACGTACTGGCGATCGGCAATAATTGACTACGACGGAGTGTGACGCGATGCCAACGGCGGCGATACGTGACGGAGTGCTGTACGGTGTTCCGGCCGGCCACGGACGGGTTCGTGGTCGTGTCGGTACTGACTCGCAGTAGTCCGTTTCAGCGTGTCCGTTCGAACCGAGGCCACAACTCCTCGGACCAGTAGAGGTCCCCGTCGTAGATAACTGACGCCTCCGTTTCTTTCAGTAAAGTCACCAGTTCCGAGCTCGAGAGAGTCATATTCGTTTCGTTCCCACAGAGATAAGCGTACTCGTTGTCCTCGGTGTGAGGGTAGTAGTACGCTCCAGTCGCGCGTGTCATATAACAGTCGACGGTCACGTGATACCGGTCGGCCGAGTCGCCGGAGCCCGTCGATACTGGACCGGAGAGGTCGGCAGACCCTCCGTCGAGCGGGTCGACCGTCACCGTCGTCGGAAACCGATGGTCGGCCTGTGTCAGCGAGTGGGTGCCATCCCCGACGACCGCGTAGTCTTTTCCCATCATGATCCGACGACGAGCCAACCCCATCGCGCGCTCGATGCTGAACCCGTGGACCAACAGTTTCGCGAACGTCGACCCGACAGTGACGGCGTGATCGTTGAGAACCTGCGAGAAAGTCACCGCGCCTGCGACGCTTCCCTTCTCTATCAACCGTTTTCCTTCGTAAAAGGAGCCACAGGCGTTGAGAAAGAACGTCTGGGTGTTGCAGCGATCGAGACTCGAGACCGAGAGGTAGCCGTCTGGACAGCGGAAGCCGTCGGTCTCACAGTGACCGATGTAGTGGACGAAGTCGTGATCGTTCTCGAAGATCCTGGCGAGGTCGGCCATCTCGAGTGACTCTTCGACGGCGACATCGATGGGGAGTTCTTCGGAGCGTTGCCGGTAGATCGGTGCGACCTCGTCGTACTCGCTTCCCATCTCGGGGTCGTTGAGGACGACACGGATCGAGGTGGCGTCGCTCGAGCGGCCGAGGTAGTCGAGACGATTGTAGTAGGCGTCTGGTGCGGACTTGAAGACGTCGATCGGGACGCCGTCGGCGAGCCAGCCGTGGACGCGACCGTGCCGGAGTTCGGGTTTGACGACATCGACCGAGGCGACCTCGCCGGCGTTTGCCCGGTCGGCGTCGGCGGCGACGTAGTCGTCGGTCGTGTTCGTTCCCCGATAGAAGTCCTCGAGCGAGCGTTCGATCAGTTCTTGCCCGTCGAGCGTGGAGGTTCGCGGTCGGTAGATCAAGCTCATCCGATCGAGCAGGAACGGAAGCGCCTCGAGACGGTCGAACTCGGGTGCGACGTACGTCGAGAGATGCCACTCCGGAACCCGGTGTTCGATCGCGGTAAACGGCACGTCGAGGTAGGTTGCGAGCCGGGTCTGTGGTGACGCCTCGTAGAGGGTGGTGGCGTCACAGCCGAGTTCCTCGAGGAGGGTCTCTTCGGCGAGTTTCGTCCCGTACGGTCCCGCGTTGCGGACGAGGCAGTCGAGGAAGAACGTCTTCCGGAGCAGTCGTTCGATGTCACGCTCGAGAGTCGGCAGCGGTGAGAGTGGCCGTTCGACCCCCTCGTCGGGGAGACGGAGAACGGGCGCTCTCGGGTCGTCGCCGTCGTATGCGTCGGGGATCTGGTCGGTCGTTCGAACGGTCGCCTGCAGGTAGTACGAAAGCGGTGCGGTGACGTACAGCGACTCGTAGCAGGGCGGAACGACGAGTTCGATTCCCGTCTCGGGAGCGTCCATCGAGAGCGCATCGGGAATATCGAGTTCGTCGCCGGCCTCGAGCAGGGAGGGGTGGCCCCGTAGCGTCGGGTAGGTCCGGTCGGGGCCGGCGGTCTTGTGGGAGGCGGCGAGATGAGAGATCCCGTCGGCGACTTTCGCGGGGTCGTCCGGGACCGTGATCGTTCCTGCCGGGAGTTCGTGTCGACTCCGGAAGCCGAGGACGACCGCCGTCCGCTCGGGAAACGAGACGACGACCGACTCGAAGTCCGGCGTCTTCTCGATCGTGGCCCGACCAGAAAACCGGAGATAGGTCTTGATCTCCGTGTCGACGTCGACGACGTACTCGCCAGGCTCAAGCGTGAGCGGCTCGCCTGTGGGGTCGAGTTCGTATCGGTCGTTCGACTCCGTCGAGAACGCGTAGACGACCGAGTGTGGGAACTCGAGGTGGGTGGTCTCCGCGAGGACGGTTTCGTCGACCGCCCGCGAGAGGTCGGGGCCGTCGCCGCTGACGGTGAGATCGCCACCACGGACGGATAGCTCCGCGTTGTCCACGTCGGTGACCCGGAGCATCCGTTCTTCCAGCGCCCACTCTATCATTCGAAGTTCGAATGTTACGGGGAGAAGTTAGTTGTATTGGATCGCCCACCATCGACATCCATGTGTATTGGAAATATTGTATGGTGTCAGTTCGCGTTCCGGGTGCGGGTGTCGGAGATTGCCCGGGAAAGGTACACTTATACGACCCCCAGTCGCGTTATCGGACATGGATCACGACCACGTTCGGGACGTCGATCCCGCCGTTGCTGACGCACTCGAGAGCGAGATAGATCGCCAGCGGTCGACGCTGCAGATGATCGCGAGCGAGAACCACGCCAGTCGTGCGGTCGTCGACGCTCAGGGAAGCGTCATGACGAACAAGTACGCCGAGGGGTATCCCGGCTCGCGCTACTACGGCGGCTGCGAGTACGCCGACGAGGTCGAGGAACTCGCGATCGAACGCGCGACGGAGCTGTTCGGGGCCGACCACGTCAACGTCCAGCCTCATTCGGGTACGCAGGCGAACCAGGCCGTCTACTTCGCGATGCTAGAGCCCGGCGACAAGATTCTCTCGCTGGACCTGACTCACGGCGGCCACCTCAGTCACGGCCACCCGGCGAACTTCGTCGGCCAGCTCTACGAGGTCGAACAGTACGAGGTCGACCCCGAAACTGGCTACCTCGACTACGAGGGTCTGGCCGAACACGCCGAGGAGTTCGATCCGGATATCATCGTTTCGGGCTACTCCGCGTACCCGCGCGAGGTCGAGTGGGACCGCATTCAGGAAGCCGCCGACAGCGTCGACGCCTACCACCTCGCTGACATCGCCCACATCACGGGCCTCGTCGCCGCGGGTGTCCACGAGACACCGGTCGGCACCGCCGACTTCGTCACCGGCTCGACCCACAAGACGATCCGTGCCGGTCGTGGCGGCATCGTCATGTGTGACGAGGAGTACGCAGACGACATCGACTCCGCAGTCTTCCCCGGCGGCCAGGGCGGCCCACTTATGCACAACGTCGCCGGCAAGGCCGTCGGCTTCAAGGAAGCTCTCGAGCCCGATTTCGAGGCGTACGCACGCCAAACGGTTGCGAACGCGAAGGCACTCGGCGAGCAACTCGCCGACAACGGTTTCTCGCTGGTCTCGGACGGGACCGACAACCACCTCGTGCTGGTCGACCTGCGCGAGAGCCATCCCGACACCTCCGGTGGCGACGCCGAGGACGCACTCGAGGAGGCTGGCATCGTCCTGAACGGGAACACAGTGCCCGGTGAAACTCGGTCGGCGTTCGATCCGTCGGGTATCCGTGCCGGCACGGCCGCGTTGACGACGCGTGGCTTCGACGAGGCGGACTGTCGCACGGTCGCCGACCTCATCACTCGCGTCGTCGACGCACCCGACGACGAGTCGGTCGTCGCCGAGGTCCGTGAGGACGTCGAGCAACTGTGTGACGAGAACCCCCTCTACGAGTAACGACCTACCGTCGTCTTCTCCGGTGTAGCCGCCGAAATACCTACACAGTGGTTTCGCTCTCAGGTACTGGCCCGGGTTCGCCGGCGTGGGATTCGAGCAAGCCGAGGTGGCGGTTCGTCTCGTCCGTATCGGTTGGAGGGCCACTCGAGGGCGAGACGGAACGGACGACGGTCTCGCGGGAGAGGACGACGTTGTCACTGCCACACGAGAGATCGCTGAGCAGAATGTTTTGGAACCGGTCACAAGCCGTTTTTATTCACGAACATGATTATATAGCGTCGCTCGATGCCAGGATATAGGCACGAACCCGAGAATTAATTAGCCTCGCGGTTGCCGTCTCGAGTATGACCGAGATCATCGACGGCGACGCCGTTGCAAGCGAGATCCGCGAGGGGTTGACGGACGCGATCGAGACGCTCGCCGCCGACGGCACGCGGCCGGGGCTGGCGACGGTGTTGATGGGCGACGATCCCGCCAGCGAGACGTACGTGAACATGAAACAGCGCGACTGCGAGGAGGTCGGTATCGAGAGCTACCACGTCGACGTGGACGGCGACGCCCCGCCGGCGGAACTGTACGACGAGATCGCTGCGCTAAACGACGATCCCGACGTCCACGGCTACATCGTCCAGGCACCCGTCCCGGACCACGTCGACTACCGTGAGGTCATCCGTCGGGTCGACCCCGCAAAAGACGTCGATGGGTTCCATCCCGAGAACGTCGGCCGCCTCGTCGCCGGCGACTCCAGGTTCCGACCCTGTACGCCCCACGGCGTCCAGAAACTGCTCGAGGCCTACGACGTCGAGACCGAAGGCGCAGACGTAACGATCGTCGGCCGCTCGGAGATCGTCGGCAAACCGCTGGCGAACCTGTTGATCCAGAAGGCCGACGACGGCAACGCGACGGTGACGGTCTGTCACTCACGAACCGAAGACCTCGCCGCGAAGACCCAGCGAGCCGACGTCGTCGTCGCCGCTGCGGGGGCACCCGAACTCGTCGACGGCTCGATGATCGGTGAGGGCGCGGTCGTCGTCGATGTCGGGGTGAACCGCGTGGATGCGGACACGGAGAAAGGGTACGAACTCGTCGGCGACGTCGAGTTCGAGACCGCGAAAGAAAAGGCAAGCGCGATTACTCCTGTCCCCGGCGGCGTCGGCCCGATGACCCGCGCGATGCTGCTCTACAACACCGTCAAAGCAGCGAGCCTGCAGCAAGGGGTCGACGTCGAGTTGCCGTAGTCGCCCGCCTACTCGTTGAAATCGAATCGCGGCCCGCCGTACGTCGGCGGTTCCGGCTCGAGTTCGATACCCTGCTCGTAGCGCACGAAGTTGAGGTAGAACGGCCGGCCACAGCCGTCGACGGAACCGCCCTCGAGGTCGGTGACGGGGCCGTCCTCGCCACAGACGAACTCGATGCCGTCGGCGGCCTCCCGCTGTTCGGCGGAGTCGTTCGCCGTCGCGTACTCCCAACCTGGTTGCGTGAGCTTCGTCACCGACCGATCCGCGAGGTTGGGCGGCCGCTCGAGGCTCGTGACGGCTTCACAGTGGGGGCAGGTGTACCGGACGGTGATCGTGTCGTCGGTCATCGGCGGTCCTAGGGTGGCAAGCGACGTAAACCTGCGGACGCGTGGCGTTCGAATACACTGTCAGACAGAACGATTGTGAGAATTCGCCGCTCCCGTCTGGCGAATTCTCTTCATTGACTTCTGTCCGACAGTATTACCCGCCTCCTCGACGACTTCACACTATGACCGAGTTCGATCCCGAGAAGTTCGGGGAGAAGTACGTCTACTACTTCGAGGAACTCGAGGCGGCCTACTCGAGTGCCTACCAGCAACTCCACGGCCAGTACGATTCGCAGGTGCTGAAGGCGATCGACCGGCAGGTGCTGAGCGAGAGCGAACCCGTCTACGAAGGCGACGGCGAGTTCGCCGTCGAACTGCCCGAGGACGTCGAGGATCGGGTCGGTGCCGTTTCCGACCACGACCAGTTCGAGACCGTCCTCGAGCGACTGACCGAGGAGATCGAACGCGAACTCCGGCGAACGTTCGGATTCGAGTAGCCTGACAACTCCCGCAACACCTTTCTCCTTGACGAGAATCCACTCGAGTATGATCGACGAGACGGTCGAGGAGATCCAGGAGATGCAGACCCACAGCTCCTCGGTGGTCGCCGTCAAGGCGACTCAGGCGCTCGCGGAACTGACCGAACGGGAGTTCGCTACCGTCGAGGAGTACGTTCGTGCCCTCGAGCGCAACGGTTCGGTGCTCCGGCAGGCCAATCCCTCCCACGCATCGTTACAGAACGCCGTTCGGACCGTCGTCGAGGACGTGAGCGACGCGGATCTCGACGACGTCGAGGCGGTGAAAGAGCTGACCAGAGAGCAGATCGACGAGGTCGTCTCGCGGGTCGAATCCGGCAAGCGACTGGCGGCCGAAAACGCGGCCGAACTGCTCGCCGACGGCGCGACGATTTTGACCCACGACTACTCCTCGACGGTCATCGAGGCGCTCGAAATCGCGGTCGAGGACGGCAAGACGTTCGACGTCTACGTCACCGAGGCCCGACCGCGGTACATCGGCCGCAAGACTGTCCGGGTGCTCGCGGACCTCGAGGGCGTCGAGCCGACGCTGATCACCGACGGTGCACACGGCCACTACCTGGAGGAGTGCGATCGCGTCGTCGTCGGGATGGACTGTATCGTCGACGGGACGCTGTACAACCGCGTCGGCACGTTCCCGATCGCAGCGACGGCAAACCGGCTGGACGTTCCCGTCACCGTTCTCGGCTCCGCGGCCAAACTCGTCAGCGAGGGGTTCGTCTTCGAGAACGAGTTCCGGTCGGGCAGCGAGGTGATGCCCGAGCCCGCCGAAGGGTTCGACGTCGAGAATCCGGCCTACGACGCGACGCCAGTCACGCTTCTCGAGAGCGTCGTGACCGACGACGGTCGCCAAGAGCTCTGATTCGAGTGACTCGCTCGTCGGGTGGGATGGCCGGCACGGTTTCCCGACGGAACTGACGGACCGTTGCCATACTCCTGTTTTTTGTTCGACGTGTCGAGTGTGCTGGCACCACGACAGTCCCTGTCGTCGGACGGTCATGCCGCCGTAGAATAGCTTTCCGCCGCTGGCTGTGGTACGGAGCGTCATGAGGCTCGTACAGGTATTCGTTCCGTCGGGCGAACTCGAGACCGTCCTCGAGACCGCCGAGGCGCTGGGAGTCGATTACGCGGTATCGGCAGAAACGAGCGACGGAGAGTTCGAGGCGCTGGTTTCGATTCCAGTCGCGCCCGACGCCGTCGAACCGTTACTCGACGAGTTCCGGGCTGTCGGCTTGTCGAGTCCCTCCTATACGGTCGTTACGGCAGCCGAAACGATAGTCTCGGACCGGATGGACGAACTCGAGGTCGGGAGTGACGACGGCACCCAGGCCGGGAAGGGGACCCGCATCTCGCGGGACGAACTCGAGGCCCGGGCGAGAGACCTCGCACCCGCGGCGTCGACGTACTTCGTCTTGCTCGTCGTGAGTACGATCATCGCGACGGCCGGACTGGTCCTCGACTCTGCGGCGACGATCATCGGCGCGATGGTCGTTGCGCCGATGATGGGGCCGGCACTGGCCGCGAGCGTCGGCGTCGTGGTCGACGACGACGAACTCGCGGCTCGTGGAGTAGTGCTCCAGGTGGCCGGACTCGCGGCGACCGTCGCGACGGCTGCCGCGATCGGCTGGCTCCTCCGGGGGACCGTGTTGCTCCCACCAGGGTTCGACATCACCGGGGTCTCCCAGGTCCGAGAGCGGATCACGCCGAACGTGCTCGCGTTGTTTCTCGCGCTCGGCTCTGGCGTCGCGGGCGTCGTGAGCCTCGTCAGGAACGTCGGCTCGGTCCTCGTCGGCGTCGCCATCGCAGTCGCTCTCGTTCCGCCTGCCGCGACCGCCGGTCTCGGAATCGCCTGGGAGCATCCGACGGTCGTCGTTACTGCCGGCACGCTCGTCCTCGTCAACTTGCTCTCTATCAATCTCGCCGCGCTGATTCTGTTGTGGGTCGCCGGGTATCGACCGCGGGAAACGGAACGAATCGACCGAGCCTACGGCCGACTCCGGACTCGAGTCGTCGTCTTGCTGGCCGCTATCGTCGTTCTCTCGCTCGTCCTCGGCGTCGTCACGTACGGCACCTACCAGACTGCCGCGGTCGAGCACGACATCCAGACCGAACTGCAGGCGATGAGCGACGAGCCCGCGTTCGACGAGCTACAGTTCCGCGAAATCGACGTCGACTACGAGTTGCTCGATGTCTACTCCGGCGATCGGCCGTCGGTGACGGTGCTCGTCGAACGACCGCCTGGAGCGGAAGAGCCGCCCGACTTCGCCGACCGCGTCCGGGAACGACTGGCAGCGGCGACCGGGACCGAACTCGAGGTCGCCGTCGAACTCGTCGACACGCAGCGAAGTAGCTGAAGACGAACTGGCCGGTTCGCGGAGGAGTCACAGCGCCGGTTACGCTCGGTCGGGGCGGCTATCTCGAGGTCGGTTGCCGAACGTCCGCCCCGTTCCAGCGACCGCTTCGCTCCGTGGCATCGCCCACTCGACGGCGTTTCGTAACACCTGTCGAACGGCTTCGTGCTCGTAGATCGGATACGTCTCGTGGCCCGGCCGGAAGTAGAAGATGCGGCCGTTCCCTCGCCGGTAGCAACAGCCGCTTCGAAACACCTCGCCGCCCTCGAACCAGCTCGTAAAGACCAGCCGGTCTGGTTCGGGAACGTCGAACGGTTCCCCGTACATCTCGGTTTTGGGAAGTTCGACGTACTCGTCGAGGCCGTCCGCGATCGGATGACCGGGATCGACGACCCAGAGCCGTTCCGTGGCACCGTCTTCGCGCCACTGGAGGTTACAGGTCGTCCCCATGAGGCGTTTGAACGGCTTCGAGAAGTGCCCCGAGTGAAGCACGAGCAGGCCCATCCCCTCGAGTACCCGCTGTTGGACTCGGTCGACGACAGCGTCGCTGACCTCGTCGTGAGCTTCGTGGCCCCACCACAGCAGGACGTCGGTCTCCTCGAGAACCGCCGCTGGGAGACCGTGTTCCGGTTCGTCGAGCGTCGCGGTGTGAACGTCGTACTCGCGGTCGCCCTCGCCGAGCGCGTCGGCGATGGTTTCGTGGATGCCGTCGGGATAGACGGCAGCGGCGTCGTCGTCGTCGTCCCGTTCGTGGCGAAACTCGTTCCAGATCGTAACCTGTGTCATCGTCGTGTGGCCGTCGCTCCGGACGTTCTTAGATCGAGGTGGTCGGTCGTCGAACCACGACCGTGTAATATTGGATTTCTGCCAACCATTTACAGCCATATTTAATATAATATCAACCCAAATGAGTGAAAATTTGAGCAGCAGAACCGATCGTCACAACCCTTATTTCGATCGCTGCCTGCATGCCTATATGAACCGGCATCGCACGACAACAGCATCGAAACGTCGTCTTTCTCGCTGGCAACTGATTGAGGATAGAAAGAAATCGGGTGTTTCGCCGTGATCGGCACGGGTGTCGGGATAGGAGTCGTCGGCCTCGGAGGAATGGGCAACCTCCACGCCAAGCATCTGGCGGAACTCGGCGCGGACATCGTCGCCGGAGCGGATCTCGTTCCGGAGCACCGCCGTCAGTTCGCCGAACGATTCGGTGCCGAGCCCTACGAGACACACGAGGAACTCGTCGTCGACGACGCGGTCGACGCGATCGTCGTCGCGACCCCGAACCGGTTCCACGAACCGATCACAGTCGCTGCTCTCGAGGCCGGCCGACACGTGCTCGTCGAGAAGCCACTCGCACACACGCTCGAGAGTGCCGAACGGATCGTCGAGGCCGCGAGACGGAGCGACGCCGTCTGTATGGTCGGGTTCCACAACCGCCACGTAGCGTCGACGGCCATGTTCGACGAACACCGGATGCGTGGCCAGTTCGGCGACCTGACTCACGTGGAGGCCAATTACGTCCGTCGTCGCGGCGTTCCCGGCCCTGGCTCGTGGTTTACCGATCCCGACCTTGCGGGCGGTGGTGCCCTGATCGATATCGGCGTCCACGCGCTCGATCTCGCGCTTTACGTCCTTGACTTTCCGGAGATCGTCGAAGTATCGGGAATCACCAGAACCACGTTCGGTAACCAGGAAGACTACGCGGACCCCGAAGGGTTCGGGGAGAACTGGAACGCCGAGATCGAGGCCTACGAGGTCGACGACTCTGTGAGTGCGTTCGTCCGCTGTGCCGACAGACAGACCATCTCACTCGAGGCTGCGTGGGCGACGAACCGCGAAGAGAGTATGGACTTTCGAGTTCGTGGAACGGAGGCCGGTGCCCAGTTCGAGATCGGCGATACGGATATGACGATGCTCGACGCCGGAACCGCTGGGACCGACCACTACGCGGACATCAATCTCAGCGGTGATCCGTCCGTAACGGGCTATACGGAGCAAGACCAGCAGTTCCTCGAGGCAGTCGATCGCGGCGAATCGCCGGCGTCGAACACGCTAGAGGAGGCACTGACCGTCCAGCGCGTCATCGACGGGATCTACCGTTCGAGTGAGACGGAGTCGTCCGTGAGTTTCGCGGACGTCGATCAGACACTCGAACCGCGAACGCAGTTCAATTAGCTGGAAAAGAGGGGGCCTAAGCCCCGTCCGCAACGAGCGAACGGAGCAACGCGGAGTGAGCGAGTAGGGCGGGGAGACAGCGCCCGTACGACGACGAGAGTACTGTCTCTCCATCTCTTGCCCGATCACGTACACCTGTTTCTCTCTGCGCATCCGAAGTGGTTCGAAAGGCGAAGTCGTTCGAACCACGGCCTGTCAACCCACGTAACGAGGTAGTATCCGGAAGAGCAGACTGTGGGACTACCCGTACCCGAACGGGCTGGTAGTCCGCCGATTGGACTGCAAACCTGAAACTCCACTCGCTGAGCGGAATCGAAGATTCCGCGATGCTCGGAGATTTTGGATTTCCATCCGCTCGGGATTCCTCCGCATTCACGCGGAGGATGTCGATTGTAGACGTTCACCGAAGTCGTCTCGATCTGGAGCGAATCCAGGGGCGGCGTTTGGCCCGGTGTCGAGAGCAACTCCGCTGTCTACGCCGATGCAATTGTAGCTACTAGCCGGCAGTTATAGCCCTACCAAATGAGCGTTATAGTGACATATCCGCTGTCGTCGGCCCGACAGAAGGATCGCTATCGTTATTACTGGCTGTTTCAATTCGAGTAGTAGAGACGAGACGGGTTACCATCAAAGGGCTTAAGCCGCTTCCATAATCATTATTGGTTGTTAAATCCAGTATGAATGTAAACAAACATACAGAAATGGGGAAGTCGCGTCGTTCAGTGCTGCAAGGGATTGGGGCCGCAGGCATCGTCGGCCTCGCAGGCTGTCTCGGTGGCGACGACGATGTCGAGGATCTCGGCGAACTTCTCGACGAGGATACCGACGAGTTCGAACCCGTCGAGATCGGTCACTGGTGGACCGCTGGCGGTGAAGAGGACGCGTTCGAAGCACTCGTCGAAGGCTTCGAACAGGAACATCCCGACATCGAAGTCGACTCCTCGCCGTCACCGGGCGGTGCAGGCAGTGCCCTCGAGGCGGACATCCGGAACCGCGTCGTCGACCAGAGCCCGCCGAGTACGTTCCAGGTGTGGCCCGGACAGGCGCTGACCGACTACACCGACGAAGACCTCCTGTACGACATCGAGGGACACGTCTGGGACGACGACATGCGCGAGGCGTACCTCGACGGACCGATCGAGGCCTCCCGTCCTCACGGTGACTTCGTCGCCGTTCCGATCAACATCCACCGGCTGAACAACCTCTTCTACAACGTCGACGTCGTCGAGGATGCAGGCGTCGACCTCGAGGACGTCGACAGTCCGAGCGCGCTGCTAGATGCCATGGAAGCGGTCGACGAGGCCGGCTACGTCGGCATGGCCCAGCAGACCCAGACCGCCTGGTCGACGCTCCAGTTGTGGGCACAGGTACTGCTTGGCGAGTACGGCGTCGACACCTACGAGACGTTTATCGCCGGCGACGTCGAGGACGTCGAAGCAGAGGTTCGTGACACGCTCGAGATCGTCGTCGACTACAGCGACTACTTCAACGAAGACGCGAGTTCGCTCAACGACTGGGACGACGCCAGCGCCTACGTCAACCGCGGCGAGGCCGCATTCTTCCATCAGGGCGACTGGGCCGCTGGCGAGTACGAGGCTGACGACGACCTCGAGTACGGCGAGGACTGGGACCACGTCGCGTTCCCCGGGACCGAAGAGATGTACGCCCTGAACATGGACTCGTTCGTCTTCCCGAAGCACAACCCATCGCCGAACGCGACGGTGCAGTTCCTGCGCTATGCAGGATCGGCCGACGCCCAGGAACGGTTCAACCCGGCGAAAGGCTCGATTCCGCCACGAACCGACGTCTCCGACGAGGCGTTCACGCCGTTCCTGCAGGACCAGATGGCGGACTTCCAGGCCTCGAGTGAACAGCCACCGTCGATCGCCCACGGGTTGGCCGTCCCGCCAGCCGCACAGACCGACGTCGAAGGGGCGTTCGCGAACTTCATCGACAACTGGGACGTCGACGAAACCTACGACGAGCTCGTCAACAGCTTCGAGTAGGATCGTCGACTGCTCTATAGTAATCTATGGACTCGCTACGAAACTCGCTACGGCGACTCAACCCACTTTCTTTATCGACGGGTGATCGAGAGCGTGAGAGCGAAGACGGGACGTTCGAGCGACTCCGCCACAGTTCGTTCGCCGAGTCGATGCCGTTCTGGCTGTTGCCGACGCTGCTGGTTTTGTTGTTCGTCTACGGAGCGATCGGCTGGAACGTCGCGATTTCGTTTACGGGCTGGTCTGGGCTCGGCCAACCGGATTACACGAACTTCACGCTCGAGATGTACCGCCAGATGCCGGCCGACCCGGACTTCGTGGCGTCGCTTCGGAACACGATCGCGTTACTGATCGCGTTTACGAGCGTCTCGCTGGTCGTGGGTCTCGCGCTCGCGTTGCTGGTCGACCGGAAGATCCGTTTCGAGAACACGTTCCGAACGATTTACTTGCTCCCGATGGCGCTGTCGTTCGTCGTGACTGCGATCTTCTGGTCGTGGATGTACGCCTCCGACGGGTTGATCAACACCATGTTGAGTGGCCTCGGTCTCGGCTGGTTCGCCCAGGACTGGCTCGGTGATCCACGCTTCAAGCTCGCGGCAGTCATCGTCGCGTTGATCTGGCAGTTCAGTGGCTACTGTATGATCGTCTATCTCGCCGGCCTGCGAGGAATCCCGAACGAACACTACGAGGCTGCACGGATAGACGGCGCGTCGACGCTGAAACTCTACTGGCGAGTCATCATTCCACAACTCCGATCGTCGACGGTCGGCGCGACGGTCGTCCTGATGGTGTTTGCGCTCAAAGCGTTCGACTTCATCTACGTCATGTTCGGAACCAATCCAGGCCGTTCGGCCGACATCCTCGCGGTGACGATGTACCGGGAAGCCTTCTCCGCCAGCCAGTGGGCCTACGGCGCGGCGATCGCCGTCGTTCTCTTTGCCCTCGCACTGACGATCATCGGTCCGTACGCGTACACGCAGTACAAACGGGGTGCACTGTGATGGCGACAAACGACGACGAAACGTCGACGGGTGGAACCGACCCCCGACGCATCGCTCTCTACGGCGTCTTGATCGCGCTCGTCGGCGTCTACCTCTCGCCGCTGTACAGCGGTCTGACGACATCACTCAAGACCCAGCAAGCCTACCGGGAGACGTCGCCGCTCCAGCCGCCGCTCGAGGGCTTGACGATCGATCCGTGGCTCACCGCCGCGAGCGAATTGGCGTTTGCGATGGTCAACAGTTTCGCGATGGTCGTGCCAGCCACCATCCTCTCTGCCGTGTTCGGTAGCCTCGCGGCCTACGGGCTGACGAAAGTCGACTGGCGCGGTCAAGCGCTCTTGCTCGCGTTGTTTCTCGCAGCGGTGTTTATCCCCTACCAGGCGGTGCTCGTCCCGCTACGACAGTTCTGGTCGATCGTCGACATATCCAGTCTCCACGCTCGCGGCGAACTCGTGGAGTTGACGATCACACACATCGCCTACGGCATTCCGATCTGTACGATCCTGTTCCGATCGTACTACCGGACGCTCGACGACGAACTCATGGAGGCAGCCCGTCTCGATGGAGCCAGCCTCGCTCGCATTTATCGAAAGATCGTCCTCCCACTGTCGCTCCCGATGTTCGCTGTGACCCTGATCTACCAGTTCACACAGGTCTGGAACGACTTCCTGTTCGCACTGGTCTTGCTCAGCGACCGGGCGAATTACGTCGTCACCCTCGAGTTGAACGCGCTTGCGGGTGCGATGGCGACGGACTACGGCGTCCAGATGGCGGGTGCGTTCATCGCGGCCTTGCCGACGATCGTCGTCTACGTCCTGTTCGGAGAACAGTTCGCCAAGGGGCAGACACTCTAACACACTACCAATGGCAGACCTACAACTCGACAGCGTAACGAAAGTGTTCGTAGAGAACGACGGCAACGAGATCACTGCCGTCGAAGACGTCTCACTCGAGATCGAGGACGGCGAGTTTCTCGTCCTCGTCGGGCCGTCCGGCTGTGGCAAGTCGACAACGCTTCGGATGGTCGCGGGGCTGGAAACCGTCACCGACGGCGAGATCCGCCTCGACGAGACGGTCGTCAACGAGCGGAAACCGAAAGATCGAGACATCGCGATGGTGTTCCAGTCCTACGCGCTCTACCCGCACATGACCGTCCGAGAGAACATGTCGTTCGGTCTCGAGGAGTCGACTGAGATGCCCGACGACGAGATCTCCGAGACGGTCGAATCAGCGTCCGAAATGCTCGACATCGACGCTCTTCTCGATCGAAAGCCCGACGAACTATCGGGTGGCCAGCAACAACGCGTCGCACTCGGACGTGCGATCGTCCGTGATCCCGAAGTCTTCCTGTTGGACGAGCCGCTCTCGAACCTCGACGCGAAGCTCCGGGCACAGATGCGGACGGAACTCCAGCGGCTCCAGGAAAAACTCGACGTGGCGACGATCTACGTCACGCACGACCAGACGGAGGCGATGACGATGGCCGACAAGATCGCCATCCTGAACGACGGCCAACTCCAGCAAGTCGGCACCCCACTCGAGTGTTACCACGAGCCCGCGAACCTGTTCGTCGCTGGTTTCATCGGAGAGCCGTCGATGAATTTCTTCGACGCGAGTCGAGACGGCGACCGACTCGTTCACGAGCAGTTCGAGTACGAACTATCGGACGAGACGGCCGCCGAGATCGGCGACCACGACGAGGTCGTGCTCGGCGTTCGACCGGAAGATATCGAGGTGCGCTCCGACTGCGAGGCTGCACACAGTTACGAGACGGTCGTCGACGTCGTCGAACCAATGGGTGACGAGAACAACGTCTATCTCGCGTTCGATTCCGAGCGCGAGGAGACGTTCGTCGCGACGATCGACGGGTTCCAGCACGTCGAACGCGAGCAATCGATCGTCGCTCGACTGCCGGAGGAAGCGATTCACGTATTCGACCGGGAGTCTGGTCGTGCGCTCCGCAATCGGACGCTAGACACCCAGACGATGGCAGAGCCACCGATGTAGCCTCGATTCGTCACGGGGTAGCATCTCGCCGTGCTCTTCGATATCCTCTCGCAACCAGCCGAGCCCCGACGACGTGTGCGTAAAATGCCACGAACGCAGCGACGACGCCGAACGACGTCGGACTCGAGATTGCAGTGAGCAGGAACGCCCAGCCTGGCACGACGAACAGCGCCGCGAACGCCCAGGCCGTAAAGTAGCCGCCGTGGCGGAGAATCGGCCACTGCAGTCGGCCGCCCGCCGGTTCCAGACCGCGTCGCTCGTCCACGAGTCGTCCGATGGTGGCGGGGAAGGCATACCCGAAGCCGACGATTAGCACGAGGACGGTCGTAGACGCGCCGAAGAACAGCATCGAGCCGACGAACCCGGTTGCCTCGGGTGCAAACGGGACTTGCACGAGGCCGCCGACCGTCACGGCGACGACGACGAGCGGACCGATGGCGTAGCCGATCGAGACTGCAAGCAACCGACACCCGCCTCGAAGGAGCGCCGTGATCGGTCGAAACTGTGGCGGTGTGTCGTCGCCGTCGACGGTCGTCTCGAACACCCTGTAGAGATAGCCGAGCAAGGCGACAGTCGGTACCGCTGCGGTTCCGACGAACGCGAGTGAGACTGTCGACGGAGAGATCGCGGTTGCTAACTGAAGCGCGATCGACGTGACGAGACCGAGAAGACCGCCCACAGCGAGTAGATCCGTCCACCGGTCACCCCGAAACGGATACCGAACCCCGTCTTCGACGAGCAGTGCCATTGTCGAGTACTGGGAAGTCGGCCGTATAACGATTACACTCCCGGCTCGTCGTCGACTCCTCGAGTCGGCGCAGTCGAAGCGGGGTGTGGACGGTCGGGAGGAAAGACGAGTGTGTCGGTTAGACGACTTCGTCGAAGTCGTGGTGGCCGTGAATGTCGACGCCCTCGCCGGTGATCTCACAGAGGAAGACGCCGTTGCCCGAGCCCGTGTCGCGCTCGGCGGCGGACTTGATCGAGCGGGCGGCGATGGTCGTCGCTTCGTCGTTCGAGAGGTCGTCTTCGTAAGCCTGCTCGAGGTGGCCGTAGGCGAGTTGCATGCCGGAGCCGGTGACGGTGTAGTCGTCTTCCATGACGCCGCCGGCGGGGTCGATGCTGAAGACGTGACTGCCTTCTTCGTCGACGCCGCCCAGGATCGGGTGGATGGCGAAGAACGGGCCGCCGCGGGCGAAGTTGCCGGCGAGGTTCGCCAGCGCCTCGATGCTCATGTCTTCGCCGCGCCGGGATTCGTAGAGGTTGACTTCGGCTCGCAGCGTCGAGATGAACGACTGTGCGCCACCGACGCTGCCGACGAGCGTCAGCGCGCCGGTGGGGTGGATCTGCTCGACTTTCTGGACGTTTTTGTTCGAGACGAACCGACCGCCAAGACTGGCGCGCATGTCCGTCGCGATGACGACGCCGTCCTCGGTCGTGATTCCGATCGTCGTCGTTCCCGTCTTGTTGACGTTGTCCAGATCGGCCTGCGTCAGGTCGTTGTTGGGCATCGAGCCGACCTCGGGTTCGTACGGGTTGGGGTCGTCAGCCAGCTGGTCGACCATCCCGGAGAAGCTCGAGTCGTGTGGCGTACGCATTGCCTGATGGATACGGCCGGGAGGATATAAAACCCCGGCGGTCACCACCGGCGTTTCCGCTTTCGTCGCAGGCGAGGAGAGCGGTGGGTCGGCGGTCGACTGTCTGAAAACGATGCGATCTCGTAGCGTCGGTTTACTCCGTGGTCTGGGCGGATTCGTAGGCGTTTTCGACGTTGGTGATCAGACGGTGGACCGGCAGTGTGACCCCCGCCTGACGGGCGGCGATCGCGACTGGCATCACGAGGATGCCGGTCACGATACACAGCTGGTACAGTGCAAACAGGGTCGCGTGATACGCGCGGGATATCATCAGCGTTCAGCCGTGTCCAGAAGAGGGTAGTATATAAGCTTTCTTGAAACACTACTGCCATACTCATCGTTACTCTTCGAACGGGTCGGCGCTGTCTTGCGGTTCCACGATGCTCGCAGATCGAGCAACTCGAGACGGACTGGAGCCGACATCTGGCTATGCAGGTGACAATCGACTGGCGGCATTCCCGTAACTTATAGAGATAATCTGATTCACGTGCGCACCGGCTGATGGCGCAGGACAGTGCCTGGGACCGACGGGGATCGAGGTCGCACGGACGACGACGCGACGAACGCGAACCGCAAAGCAGGAAACCCCCCGGAACGACCACAGCATATGAGCAACTACCTCGTCGCGATGGAAGCTGCGTGGCTCGTGCGTGACGTCGAAGAGATCGACGACGCGATCGGTGTCGCCGTCAGTGAAGCCGGCAAACGACTCAACAACGAAGGCCTGGACTACGTCGAGGTTGAGGTCGGCGCGACGGGCTGTCCGGCCTGTGGCGAGCCGTTCGACTCCGCGTTCATCGCAGCCGACACGGCGCTGGTCGGCCTCGCACTCGAGATGGAGGTCTACAACGCCGACGGCGAGGAACACGCCTCCCGGATCGCAAAGAGCGAGGTCGGCGGCGCGTTGCGGGACGTTCCCCTCAGTGTGGTCGAAGTCGTGGAGACGGCCGAAGACGAGTAACCCTCGACCACACGAGCGGACTACTTTTGACGCTGCCACCGCGAGTCTCGAGCGATGCTTCGCAAGAAGTTGCTCCGCGTCTCGCGGGCGGGCGGCGGCTACCACCCGCAGTTCGCCAGGCGGGAACACCGCCCGCTCGCCGCGCGCGTCATCGGGACGTTCCAGGGTCACGTCGGGGAATCCCAGGGCGACCTCGAGGACGCGCTGGCTGATCTCGAGCGCGAGAGCGACGACTTCAAACTCGTCCGCGGGCTCGCCGCCCTCCTAGACCGGGAGACGACGTTCGAGACCGACGCCGCGGTCGATCCCGAGCGCGCGCGTCGGGCCGCCTTCGAGGCCGCCGAGGACGTCGGCGTCGCCACCGAGAGCGAGCGAGAAGCGGCGCTCGCACAGGCGGGCGAGCGACTCGGTAGTTCGCCCAGCGCGGTCGCGGAGGCGCTGTACGCCGACCTCGAGGAACGGCAACTCCTGACGGCAGTCGATCCGCCGTGGAACCCCGACGGACTGCTCACCCAGTACAACCTCTCGCTGGCCCAGACCGCACTGTTCGACGCGACCGAAGTTCGAGTGCGCTCGAGCGATCCCAAGACACTGGTCTCGGCGATCAAGCGCCTGCGGCTCATGTACGAGATCCGCAAGCCTCCGGTCGCCCCGGGAGACGCCGCGAGCGAGCGCGAGGTCGTCGTCACCGGCCCCACCCACCTCTTCCGGTCGACGCGGCGGTACGGGACCCGATTCGCCCGACTCCTGCGAACGATCGCCGACGCCGAGACGTGGCACCTCGAGGCGACGATCGACGACCGAGGGACCGAACGGACGCTCGCGCTCTCGAGTGACGATCCGGTCACGGTTCCCAACGCCGACCCCGTCACCGACGTTAGCTTCGACAGCGGCGTCGAGGCCGACTTCGCCGCCCGGTTCGAAAGGCTGGACTTAGACTGGGACCTCGTCCGCGAGCCCGAACCGCTCGAGACGGGGACGCGGGTGATGATCCCCGACTTTTCGTTCGAGTACGCACACGCGGCGTTCCGCGTCTACTTCGAGATCATGGGGTTCTGGACGCCCGAGTACGTCGAGAAGAAACTCTCGCAACTCGAGGAGGTAGAGGACGTCGAACTCGTCGTCGCCGTCGACGAGTCGCTGGGCGTCGGCGAGGAAATCGCAGCACGGGACCACCGGGCGATCCCCTACACCGGCACGGTCCGAGTCAAGGACGTCGTCGATGTCCTCCGGGAGTACGAGGACGACCTCGTCGCCGCGAGTGCGGCCGACCTCCCCGGCGAACTAATTCCGGAGGAGGACGCAGTCGAACTCGAGGCGCTGGCCGCCCGCCACGGCGTCGGCGTCGACGCCCTCGCCGACGTGGCCTTCCCCGAGCACGACCGCGTCGGACAGACGCTCGTTCGACCGGACGTACTCGAGTCGCTCGAGAACCGGATCGAGCCCGGAATCGATCTCTCGGCGGTCGAGTCCACCCTCGAAGAGTACGGACTCTCGGACTCGAGTGCCGTCCTCTCGCGGCTCGGTTACCGCGTCGAGTGGGAAGGACTCGGCGGCGGGACGGTTCGCGAGCAGTAGCGTCGTGTCTTCGAGTGCCTGTCGAACGCTTACGGTGTCGATGCTCGAACACTACAGGCGGAGAGCTGTCGGCACAGCACGGAGGCCGGCTCGGGATGGGTCGGCGTCGGCCAGGTGAACACGGTCTCGTTTCTCGTCCCCGCGGAGTCACTCGAGTACTGGCGCGACCGACTCTCCGACGCCGGTGCAGAACCGGGCGAGACCACCGAGCGGTTTGGCGATCCCGTCCTCCCGTTTCGGGACCCGGACGGGCTCTCGCTCGAACTGGTCGCACGTCCCGACGCCTCTCTCGCGAACCTGCCGGAGAGCCGGGTCCCGCAGGCCTACGCGATCCGTGGCGTCTTCGGTGTGACGCTCTCGCTGACCAGCGTCGATCCGACGGCGGAGCTACAGGTCTCGCTGTCGGCCTTTCGGCACCATCGATCGCAACTCGCCGTGGACGTAGAGGCCGATACCGAGCGGTTCGAGGTCGCCGGCGATCCGGTGGGCCGCGATCAGGTACCCCCAGTCGCCGTCCCACTCGCGTTCCTGGTCCTCGCCCGCGGCGAAAGCCTGGGCCTCCTCGCGGTCGAGTTCGATCACGCACGCCTCGGCGTGGCGGCCAAACCGCTGGACGACGTCCGTCGTCGGCTTCCAGTGTTCCTGGCGGGTCCGCAGGCAGGTCATTCCCATCGCCTCGATCTCGAGCGGTGTCGGTGCGTCGCCGTGGTAGATCCAGATCTTGCCTGCGCCTTTCTCCCAGAAGGTGTGGTCGTCGAACGTCTCCGGCGGGATGGCAAAGCGATCCTCGAAGTACTCGACGACCTCCTCGCGACTGACTCGTCCCTCGACGGTTCGCTCGGCCGACGTCTCGGGGAGTCGATCGAATCGCTGGCCGTCGTTTTGCGCGAGGTCGCTCATGCCGTCACCTCCAGTTTCGCCACGAAAAAGCCGCCCGTGTCGTTGTGGTGCGGGTAGATCCTGGCGGCCCGCTCGAGCGTCTCGTCGAACTCCTCACCGTCCCACTTGGTGAGTCCCGGCGCGTGCTCCAGACCGAGGTCGAACTCGACGACGCGACAGTCCTCGCTCTCGAGGACGTGCTGGACGACCGCCTCGTTCTCCTCGGGGGCAAACGTACAGGTCGAGTAGACGACGGTCCCGCCCTCGCGGGTGGCCTGGACGGCCCGCCGCAGGATGCCCTTCTGGATGCCCGACACCGAGGCAATGTGGTCTTCCGACCAGTCCTCGAGCGCGTCGGGGTTCTTCCGGATCGTCCCCTCACACGAGCAGGGGGCGTCGACCAGCGCGCGGTCGAACGCGTCGAACTCGAACGCGTTCAGCGAGTAGTTGCGCGCGTCGGCGTTCGTCACGGCGAGGTTCGTCGCTCCGAGGCGTTCGGCGTTGAACCGCAGCGCCGAGATGCGCCCGAGGTTGCTGTCGTTTGCGACGACCGTCCCCTCGTCGTCCATTAGCGCCGAAAGCTGGGTCGCCTTCCCGCCCGGCGCGGCACAGGCGTCCCAGACCCGCTCGCCGGGCTCGGGGTCGAGGACGACCGGCGGGACGGCCGAGACCTCCTCCTGGCCGTGGGTAAAGCCGTGGAACGACGCCCAGGTCGAACCCGGGGAGTCCGTCTCGAGGCGCAACACTTGCGGATTCCAGTCGGCCTGGTCGTAGGCGACGCCGTCCGCCTCGAGTGCGGCGGTCGCCCGCTCGACCGAGGCCTTGATCGTGTTCACGCGGACGGCGTTGCCCAGTGGCCGCCGACAGGCCGCCAGAAACGCCTCGAAGTCGTCGACGATCGGTCGATACCGCTCGAGTGGCTCCATCGGTAGCCGGTTTGTGGGGCCGGCGCTTGTGGGTTTCGAAGGCCGACTCGCCCGGTCGGCCGCGAACCGACGGAACGACGTCGAGCGCCCAGGCGGCGACACGGCCGGCTGTTTCGGCGTGGCGACCCCCGACAGCGAGACTCCACGCCGGCTTGCTCGAGTGTACAACCGGACAGCAGGACCCGGAGAAGAGACAGCCAGCCGAGCACAGGAGAACCTATATCCTCCCGGTCGCGGATTGTACGAATATGTCATCCGAGACGACTCTCACCCGACTCTCCGCGACCGAACTCGCCGCTCGCATCCGGAACGAGGACGTGACTGCGACCGAGGCCGTCGAAGCCCACCTCGAGCGGATCGAGGACCGCGACGACGAGGTAAACGCCTTCGTCACCGTCTGTGCCGAGGAAGCACGGGAGGCCGCCGCCGAAGCCGATCGGGCACTCAAGAACGGCACGGACGTCGGTCCGCTTCACGGCGTGCCGGTGGCGCTGAAAGATCTGGGAGACCTGAAAGCGGGCGTTCGCCACACGTTCGGCTCCGCGCTGTTTGCCGACCACGTCGCCGAGCGGACGGCGGTGACGGTCGAACGACTCGAGGCGGCGGGTGCGATCGTGATCGGGAAGACGAACACGCCCGCGTTCGGCCACAAGGGGACGACCGACAACGAGGTCGCCGGTCCGACGGCGTCACCGATCGACACCGACCTGAACGCTGGCGGCTCCTCGGGCGGCTCCGCTGCAGCCCTCGCCGCCGGAATGGCATCGCTCGCGACTGGCAGCGACGCCGGCGGCTCGCTTCGCATTCCTGCCGCGGCGTGTGGCGTCTACGGCTTCAAGCCGACGTTCGGCCTGGTGCCGGACGATGGCCGTCCGAACGCCTTCGGTCGCTCGACACACACCGTCACGAAGGGGCCGATGGCCCGGACCGTCGAGGACGCCGCGTTGTTGCTGTCGGTCATGGCTGGCCCCGACGCTGCAGATCCACGAAGCGTCCCCATCGACCTCGAACCGCTCGAGGCCGTCGACCGGCCGGCCTCGGACCTCGAAATCGCGTACAGCCTCGATCTCGGGGCGTTCTCGGTCGACGACGAGGTGCGGGCAGTCGTGGACGACGCTGTCGACGCGTTCGAGGCCGCTGGCGCGACCGTCGATGAGGTGACGGTCGATCACGGCTACGAGATGGCCGAGCTACGGGAAGCCGTCATGCCGACGTTCACGACGGCGATGGTAGAGACCGCGACGGTTCTGAAAGAGAGCCAGGGGGTCGACCTGCGCGAGCACCCCGACGACGTGTCCGACAGCCTGCTGGCGATGCTCGAGGCGGGCGAGGCGTACGACTCGACGGACCTCGCAAAGACCGCGATCGTCCGAACCGACGTCTTCGACGCCGTCCAAGACGTACTCGAGAGCTACGACGTGCTCGTGGCACCGACGCTCTCCTCGGTCGGCGTCGGCCTGCACGAGGACCCCGGCGTCGAGGCCTGGGACCGGGCACTGACCTGGCCGTTCAACTGGACGGGCCATCCGGTCGCTTCCGCCCCGGCAGGACTGACGGACCGTGGCCACCCCGTCGGTCTGCAACTCGTCGGCAGCCGGTTCGACGACGAGACGGTACTCGCCGCGAGCGCGGCCTTCGAACGCCAACGACCGTGGCACCGGCTGTATACCGAGGGCTAACCCTCACTCGACGGAGAACACTTGCCGTTCCCCCCGCGTGAATTCCTGCAAACCAAACCTCTTTTTCGCGTCGTTTCCACCGTCGAGTATGGAAACCGATGTTGACGACATCTCACCGGCGGCCTGTCCGACCGTCGGCGACGTACCAATGCTCGGACTCGGCACCTGGAAGAACGACGACGCCGAACAGTGTGTCGAAAGCGTTCGAACGGCCCTCGAAATGGGGTACAGACACGTCGACACCGCCCAGGCCTACGACAACGAAGCGGCCGTCGGCGAAGGGATCGAACGCGCCGATGTCGATCGCGAAGACGTCTATCTCGCGACCAAGATCTGGATTTCGAACCTCGAGCGCGACGCTGTCCGGGAGACGGCCCGCGAGAGTCTCGAGCGACTCGGTGTCGACGCCGTCGACTTGCTGTACGTCCACTGGCCCGCACGCACGTACGATCCCGAGGAGACGCTGCTCGCGTTCGACGACCTGTACGAGGCAGGGTTGATCGAAGGCGTCGGCGTGAGCAACTTCCTGCCGGCACAACTCGAGGAGGCAGTGGAGATCTGTGACGCGCCGATCGTGGCGAATCAGGTCGAACTCCACCCGCTTTTGCCCCAGGCAGAGATCCGCGAAACCTGCAAGCGAAACGACGTCGCGGTCGTCGCCTACTCGCCGCTGGCTCGCGGCGCGGTGTTCGACCAGCCCGAGATCCAAGCGGTCGCGGAGAAACACGGCGTCAGCGAGGCCCAGGTCAGCCTCGCCTGGCTGCGCGAGAACGGCGTCGTCGCGATCCCAAAAGCGACCGGCGACGACCACCTCCAGGACAACTGGGCGTCGCTCGCGCTCGACCTCGAGGCCGACGACAGAGAGCGGATCGATTCGATCGACGAACGGAGCCGCCAGGTCGATCCAGAGTTCGGTCCCTGGAACTGACGGGCGTCGTTTACCGCATCTGTACGCTCATTTTAGCAACTTGTTGTCGGTGATGAAAGAGAAGGAAAGTTTACGGTATGCCGGACTTGTAGGTTGGGTATGTCCACCCACTCTCGAAGACGTGGCGGTGGTGGGATAGTCAGCGCGGTTAAAGCTGACTTACGCCGGCTACACGGTGCCTGGATGGAACTCGTGTTCCCCAGACAGCGTGGCCGGGGCCACTCCGTCATGGGGAAGTGGAAACCGGAATCGCTTCCACAAAAGATCGGCTACCGCGGCTGGAGCACCCTCGGAATGCTCGGCCTGCTCGTCCTCTATCCGCTGACAGTTCTCGGCTTTGCAACCCGCTACTACGCGTCGAAACTCGACTCGACGCGGACGCGTCTCGGCGTCGTCGGCGTCACCGCACTCGCGCTCGTCGTCTGGGGTGCACTGACCGTCGCCTGGTGGGCGCTGTCGACGATGGAACAACTCGACATCCCGTTCGACGCGTTCCTGGCCGTCGCCGCCGCAAGCGGTGTCGCGACGCTTTCGACAGCGCTTGCCGCGTCGGCCAAGAAGTTCGGCGGCCGCCTGATGACGGTCGTGTTCGCCTATCCCTTCGCGATGACCGCACTCTTCCTTCCGCCGGTCGTCGCAGCACTCGTGACGCCGGAACTCGAGGCGTACGTCCTCGAGCCCAGCTACGACCTCGCGGTCTGGGTGCTCGACAACATCCTGTTCGTCGGCGGAATCAACGAGTGGCTCCGCGCGACCTTCGAACTCGAGGGTGCAGCCTACGCTGCGATGTGGGCCGGCATCTCCTTCCCGCTTGGCTGGTTCCTCGGAATCGTCGTCGCACTGGCGAATCTCGTTCGTCCGTCCGAGTAGTCACTCTCTTTCGACGTTCGACAACGGTCGTTCACGTCCTTCCGATTTCCGATCCACTAATATGACGGTCTCCTAACTGTCGCCCATGGAGTTCGACGTTCCAACGACCGCAGCCGCGTTCGTCGCACTGATCGCGATCGGTACCGCTGGCATGATCGTCTCTGACATGATGGTCACCGAGACGATCCTGATGATGGTGACGCCGTCGATGGCCGCCTTCGGCCTGCTCATGCTGCTGATCGGCGTCAAACACGGGGAGTATCGCGCGAGCAACTGACGGTCCTGGACGGTTTTTAGAACTCGTCGGGTCACCCGGTCTCGAGCAGCGACGAGATATATTTCGAGACGTGGTCGTCCATCCGACGCTTGTAGCCTGCCTGGCGGGCGAGTCGATCGAGTTCGCGGGCGACGAGGCTGCCGTACTGGACGGCCTTCTTGTCGCGGTCCGCGACTGCCTCGGGCAACTGCCGGGCGGCAACGCGCCGAAAGCCACGCTTCCGGAGCTGCTCGTCTGCGAGCAACTCGTCCGGCAGTCGCAGCGCCGCGTCGACGACGGCGTCGTGGAGAAGCGGCGCGACCGGCTCGAGCCCCGTCGCCCTGCTCGTCAGTACGTCTCGCGGGAGTTGCTCTGGCAGACTCAGGATACTCTCGCGGACGGCACCGCGGATCGTCTCGGCCTCGACACGGTGGTCCAGCCGGACGACCTTCTCGTAGCCGCCGAACAGTTCGTCCGCTCCCTGTCCGACCGCGAGCGCGTCGAACCCGTCGGCAGCGACGCGTTCGCCCACCAGGTACAGCGGCAGGGCGATCTGGACATCCATCGCGTTCGTCCGGCCCGTCGCCCGTGCAATCTCGGGAACAGCACGCTCGAGGTCTGCGGGCTCGAGTTCGACGACCGTCAGCTCTCGACCCATCGCCTCCGCGGCGGTGCGGGCGGCCTCGACGTCGTGGCTGTCCGGAAACCCGACGACGTACAGCGGCGCGTCGAGTAACTCGGCAACCAGCGCAGAGTCGACGCCGCCGGAGAAAGCAACGGCGACCTCGAGATCCGCCTGGACCTCGTCGACGGCCGTCCGGATCGCCATCTCGAGCGCCTCGAGTGCGGCGTCGTGGTCCGGATCGGGCTCGGGGTCGGGCAGCGTCCAGTGTTGCTGGATTCGCGGGTCACTCGTCTCGTCCTCGAGGGCCGCCAGCTCGAGCGTCGACCCTGCCGGTAACGCCACTGGCTCCTCGAGCACGGCGGGTTCGAACGCCCAGCGATCGGGCGCGTCCGCGCTCTCATAAAAGAGCGGCTCGCGGCCGAGCACGTCACGAACGAGTCGCCCGTCGATTTCGCCCGCGAAGCCGGCCGTTCCCGGGAGCGGGTCCGTCCGCTCGAGGGCGTCACGAACCGTCTTTGGGGCGGCACCGCGAAGCGTCGTCATCGTATCACTCCCAGAACGCTGCTTCTGATCCGCCGTGTGACGCCGCCGGCGAACTGCCGGAAGCTGATGTGCCACGGCGTGCGCTTCCCTTCGACCGACGTTCGCCCTTGCTCGATCGCTTCGAGGATCGCCGCCGCGGACCGTTCCTCGGCGTCGACGCGGGTGACAGCCTGGCCGACCATCTCGCTGATGTGGGCGTCGCTACCGGCAGTCATCGGCAGGTTTCGCGACTGGGCGAACCGTTCTGCCTGTCGGTTCGCCCGCCCGGTCAGCAGCCGCGAGTTGTAGACCTCGATCGCGTCACCGTTCGCGAGTTGCTCCCGGGAGATGCGAGCCATCACACCGTGGCGTGACTCCTGGAACGGGTGAGGAACCACCGCGAGTCCGCCCTGGGCGTGGATCTCCTCGATCGTCGTCTCGAAGGAGAGACCCGGCGGGATCGCCTCTTCGACGCCCAACCCGAGCACGTGGCCCGCCTTGCTCGAGATCTCGATCCCCGGGATGCCGACGAGGCCGTACTCCGGGGCGCGTTCTGCGGCCTCGAGACTGGCGTCGATCTCGTCGTGATCTGTTATCGCGATCGCGTCGAGACCGACGGCTTCGGCTTGTTCCAGGATGAGTTCGACCGGGTCCCGACCGTCGTACGACAGCGACGAGTGCGCGTGAAGTTCGACCGACAGCACACCTCGAGTGTCGTGTACCTCGATCAAAAGTACCTCGATTGTGAGAGGGCGTTCGAGTCTCGCGAGCCCTGAACCCGACGTGTGCGAGCACAGACCGGCCTCGCATGGTCGTTACCAACGGACGATGGGCGGAGAGAAGGGGGCTCCGAGTGTTTCCTCACCGGTTGGCTGTCGGATCACACCCGATCGCCTCGGCAATCTCGAGAGCGAGCGCCCGATCGTCGCCGACGCCGTCGCTGACGAAAACCGAGTAGTACAGATCGTCGTCACACGCCCACTCGAGTTCCGCCCCCTGAGGAGTGTCGGCGATCGTTCCCGCTCCGTCTCCGATCTGTACGTCGTCTCCGCCGACGGCGACAGTTCGTGGTCCGTCGCTCGTCTTTACGATGACCGTCTCACCGTTGGCACGGTAGGACAGCGACGCCTGCGTTCGTTCCTCGTCCGGGAACTCGTAGCTCGTGGCCGCGTCGAGTGCGAGTGCGTCCGGAAGTGTCTCCACTGGTGGTTCGGCGACGGAAAACGGGACGGCCTCGTCCACACCGGCGACCGTCTCGTGCTGTGAGAGTTCCGGGAAGACAACCTCGACGACGTCCTCGGCGTTCTCGTCTGACCCGTCTTCCATCGGTGCGTCGACATCGAACCGGTCGGCTACGAATCCTGGTTCGAACGTGACGTCTCGGTACGTGGTCTCGAGTTCGACTCCCGCTCCCTCGACTCGGTGTTTGATCGGGAAGAACTGCTCGTCGTCGTACCAGACCTCGACTGTCTCGACGGCCTGATCGTCGACCCCGTCGGTTCGCTCGAGCGGAACGACGTACTCGGTTTCGCCGACGAGCACGCTGACAGACCGGTTGATCGTCTCCGCGGGTGGCGGATCGAAGACGACGCGATAAACTTCGTGACCCTCGAACGTCGTCTCCTCGATTTCGTCGATGTCGTACCGTTCTACGTACGCGGCCTGCTGGTCGTACAGACCCTCGAGAAACGGCTTCGTGCCGGGGTCGACGTCGAACCGCTGGACGCGCTCGGTCTCGCGGTCGTGGTGCCAGCGCTGATCGCCATCGGTGACGATCAGGAGACCGTCAGCAGTTTCGATCCGACTGACTCCGTCCGCACGGAACTGGATGTCGTCGGTAGTCGTCGTCGTCTCACCGTCGACTTCCTCGCGCACCTCGAGCGTCGCGTCGATCTCGTTCGGTGGTTCCGCGTCGGCGATTCGGTCCTCGAGGACAGCAGCGGAATCGTCTGCCGTCGGGACGGCGACACAGCCAGCGGCGAGTATTGTGACGCCGATCAGAATTGTCAGGAGGGCGACTCTCCGGTCGGCAGTCGGGGACATATCCGTCGAGTAATAAGTCAAGACCTATGAGAACATCGATCACGCACGGACGCTTCCCGGCTACCACTCGAACTGCGCTGGATCGCGGGCGGCCAGAGCCGTCCGGACCGCAGCGACGTTCTCGGGCGCGTCGTGGACCCGGATCACGTCGGCCCCACGATCCGTCGCGATCGCCGTCGCAGCGACCGTCGCCGCGAGTCGCTCGCCGGACGCCCGGTCGACGTGGCCAAACATCGACTTGTGAGAGTGACCGATCAAGACCGGACAGCCGAGTGCGCGGAACTCGTCGGCCCGCCCGAGTAGCTCGAAGCTCTCACTCGAGGACTTCCCGAAGCCGAGTCCAGGATCGACGACGATCTGTTCCCGGTCGAGTCCAGCCTTCTCGGCGAGCAGAATTCGCTCCGAGAGCTGGTCGATGACGTCCTCGACGACGTCGTCGTAGGTGACCGCTCGGTCGGGGACGACGGGCGCGTCGATGCTGTGCATCACGACCAGACCGGCGTCGTGCTCGGCCACAACGAACCGCATATCCGGGTCCTCGAGCCCCGAGACGTCGTTGACGATGTCCGCGCCAGCCTCGAGAGCAGCGTCCGCGACGGCTGCTTTGCGCGTATCGATGGAGACGGAGGCGTCGAGGTCGGCGATGTGCTCGATCACTGGAACGACGCGGTCGATCTCTTTCTCGACCGAGACTGGTTCGGCTCCCGGCCGGGTCGACTCGCCACCAACGTCTAGCACGTCGACGCCGGCCGCGACCATCGCCTCGGCGCGAGAAACGGCGTCCTCGAGAGCGTCGTACTCGCCGCCGTCGTGGAAACTGTCCGGCGTCACGTTCAGAATGCCCATCACTGCAGTGCTGTCTTCCCAGGGCCAACGAGTGTCGTCGCCCCCAGTCGAGGTCTCTGTCCCCTCGAGTTCGAGCGCCGTTCGAAGTTCACGGGCGACGTCGTTCGATCCGCCGCCCTCGGTCTCGAGCACGTCGATCAGCTCTTCGAACGTCTCGAGTGTCCCCATCAGGACGGCGTCGACTCGTTCGCCGTCGGTGCCGTGGCCCGAGAGGACACAGTCGCCACCGAGTCGGAGTACGTCGTCTTTCAGTTCCCGGGCCTGGCGATACGCCAGGTTCGTCTTCAGGACGCGATGAACCGCGTTCTCTTCCGCGCGCTCGAGTTCGGGATCGCGGACATCGGCCCCCTCGAGCGTTTCACGGGCGTCCTCGAGGTTCCGGATTCGTTTCGGAATGCCCGCTGCCGTCCATCGCGACCGTGCCTCGGCGACGGCAAACAGCGACCCGGCGACGAGGACGCAGTCGTCGGTCTCGGCCCGTTCGATCGCGACCGTCAACGCATCCTGGACCGACGGAGCCGTCCGGACTTCGTTCGTGCCGGCTTCCTCGAAGACGCGAGCGAGAACGTTTCGGTCTTCCGCCCGGTCCAGGGAGGGTTCGGCCGTGACGACCGTCGTCGCCGTCGGCATCGCCGCAGCCATCTCGCGGTGGTCCTTGTCGTGCATCGCACCGACGACGAGATGCAGATCGTCGTACTCGTAGCTCGCGAGCGTCTCGGCGACGGTCTCACAGGCACCAGGGTTGTGTGCGCCGTCGAGGACGACCAGCGGCTCGGTCTCCATCACTTCGAACCGGCCGGGCCAGTGGGCGCTTCGCAGCCCGCGAGCGAGGTCCGCTTCCGAGACGTCGGTGATCTGGCGGGACAGTACGGCAGCGATCCCGGCGTTTTCGGCCTGATGAGTGCCGAGCAGCGGAATCCGGGTTTCGAGGTCCCAGTCGTCGGCGTCGATCGAAATCGCGGCCTCGGTGTGGTTCTGCCGGCCGTCGTAGGAGACGGCCACGTCGGGATGTGAGTTCCCGTCTTCGTGGCCGACCGTGACCACCTCGTCCGCGACCGACCGGACCGCCTCGAGTGGCTCGCCCGAGACGCCGGTGACCAGTGGTGTGTCCGCTGGCGCGACGTGAGCCTTGTCCGCCGCGATCTCGGTCTCGGTTTCGCCGATGATGCCCGTATGCTCTAGTGTGACACTCGTCACTGCGCTGGCGATCGGGTCGACGACGCTCGTGGCGTCGAGTCGGCCGCCGATGCCGACCTCCAAGATGGCGACGTCGACATCTTCGCGGCCGAAGTGCCACAGTGCCATTCCCGTCATCGTCTCGAAGAACGTCGGTGACTCGCCGTCGGCAGCACGTTCCGTCACGTACCCGCGCACGGCCTCGACGTACTCCGTAACAGCCGACCGCGGAATCTTGCGCCCGTCGATGCGGACCCGTTCGCGCAGGTCCTCGAGATGTGGCGAGGTGTAGAGGCCGACCGAGAGGCCAGCCTCTCGGAGCGTGCGCTCTAGCATTCGGGCCGTGCTTCCCTTCCCGTTCGAGCCGGCAACCTGAACGAAATCGACGCCATTGTGGGGGTTCTCGAGGTGGGCGAGCAACCGTGCAGTCGACTCCGTCCCCGGTTTCGGGCGGAACCGCCGCAGACCGAAACAAAAGTCCGCCGCCTCGTGATACTCCATACTCGAATCTCCCCGTCCGGCCGCTTTAGGGTATCGGAGTGGGTGCCCCTCGAGCGGAGACAACGGGAACGGCGGCTTACGCGGGCCGTTCGCCGGTCGATCCGCCGTCGGTGCCGCCGAGACGCCGCCTGGCAGTTCGCTCGAGCAGCCAGACGACCGCGAGGACGACGGCGTAGGGGCCAAACAAAAGGATGTGAACGGGGCTGTCGGTCGTGACGAACACCTCGAGCACCAGGAGGTACGGAACGAACGCAAAGAGCACGAGCGGGACGAGTGCGCCGTCTTCGAACAGCGCCGCGAGCGGTACTGCGGTGGCGGCGACGGCGAACGCGAAGACGACCGGGACGACCAACGACGGCTGTACGCCGGGGCGGACGACCAAAAGCGACGTGGCGAGACCGACGAGGGCTGCGGTTCCGAGGACGACTGCGTACCGGTCGGCTCGCTGGAGCGGTCGCTCCGGGACGTTTCGCAGTCGCCCATCAGCGATGCCGTACTGGCGGCGAATGCCGAACTCCGCGACGGCAACTACCGCAGCGAGCGCGAGCCAGACGTACCAGGTGTTGGCGTAGCTGCCGATATGGGTCGGCCCGTCGACGATGACCTCGCCTCCCCGCGTCCCCCACTCGGGCATCGCCGATGTTAGCTCGAGGGCGACGGTTCCGGCGACGGCCGCGAGCAGGCCGACTGCCGGAGCGAACAGCCGAGTGTAGGCCGCGAGAAACAGCGGCACGAACCCGACGACGAACGCACCGAGCGCCAGCACGGCGGTCCCAGTCACCGACTCGAGGGCAGGATAGTCGGCGCGGGCGTACAGTCCGAGAACGACAGCGGCGTTTCCGACACCACCGGCGAATCCGGCAGCGATCGTGCCGAGCGAGGGTGGGGAGAAATCGAACCGGGAGACCATACGCGCCTTTTTATCGGCCACCTATATGTAATTTAACCACCACGAACCGCTCTCACTCCGTGGACGCTCCGGCCGCGACGTCACCCGTCCCCGGCGACTCGCGAGTCACCGCGAGGAAGGCGTCTTCGAGGCTTCGGGCTTCCCCGGTCTCGGCGCGAGATTTCAGCGTTTCGGGGTCCCCCTCTGCGACGAGCCGACCGTCGTGGAGGACGCCGATGACGTCCGCAAGTTCGTCGACGACGGGGAGGATGTGCGTCGAGAGAAAAATGGTCATCTCCCGGTCGGCGAGTTCGGCGATGGTGTCCCGCATCGTCCGGGCGGCACGGGGATCGAGTCCGCTCGTCGGTTCGTCGAGGAAGGCGACTGCGGGTTCGTGGAGGACGGCCTGGATGACGCCGACCTTCTGGCGCATCCCTTTCGAGTACTCCTCGATGCGCTTGTCGGCGTCGTCGAGCAGGCCGAACCGCTCGAGCAGCGACTCGATACGTTCGTTCGCGTCGTCTTCGGGGAGGCTTCGGAGGCCGGCGACGTACTCGAGTTGTTCGCGGCCGCTGAGTTCGTCGTAGATCGGCGGCTCCTCGGGCAGGTAGCCGATGTGTGGCGCGACGGCCTCGCGGTCGGTGATCGGGTGGTCGGCCACGCGTGCAGTTCCGGAACTCGGCCGCGTCAGCGTCGTCAGCATCCGCATCGTCGTCGTCTTCCCCGCGCCGTTGGGGCCGAGAAACCCGTAGACGGTTCCCTGGGCGACCTGGAGGTCGAGGTCGGCGACGGCGGTCGTCTCGCCGTACCGTTTCGTGAGTCCGTCCGTCGCTATCGCGGGGCCGTCGCGGGCGGTCATACGTTCGCTTCCGTTTGCTTCCAGTTAAAATCCGTCCCACGTCGGCAGCCGGTGATAGTCCGTTATCGAGCCGAACCAGTCAAACTTTTGACTGGGTGACTCGACCGCGTACGTATGCCCTCCAGTTCGCTCGAACTCCAGGGACGAATGGTCGCCGCTCTCCTCGCCCTCGTGGTAGTGACGGTCTGCTTCCTGGCCGGAGTGTGGGCCGTTTTCTACGGCGTCTTTCTCTTTCTCGAGATCCAGTCGGCGACCTACTTCGCGTTCGTGGTCACCACCGCGACGCTGCTTTCGATCGGCTACCTCGAGTACACCCACCTCGAGACGATCGAACGGCTCGCAGGCGCTCACCCGGTCGACGAGGAGACGGCACCAGAGCTCTACCGGCAGACGACGCGCGTCGCCGCCCAACTCGACGTTCCAGTGCCGACGATCGCCGTCTCGGATCGGGACACACCCGAGGCGCTGGCAGTCGGATTCCGCCCGGCGAACGTCCACCTCGTCCTCTCGACGGGGACGATCCGCGCTCTCGACGACGACGAACTCGAGGCGGTGATCGCACACGAACTCGCCCACGTCAAGAACCGGGACGCGATGGTCGTCACGGTCGTCTCGCTCCCCGTCGTGCTCGCAGAGGGACTTGGCTCGCGGCTCGGCGAGGTCGAGAACCCCGGCTGGGCCGGTGTCGTCATCGTTCCGCTGGTGTTTCTCTCGACCGTCGTCTGGATCGTCGGCCGATCGATCACGGCCCGTCTCTCGAGAGCCAGGGAACGCGCCGCGGATCGTGCCGCCGCAGCAGTCATCGGCTCGCCGGCCGTCCTCGCCAGCGCGCTCCAACGACTCGACCGGGAGATCGACGACACGCCGAACCGCGACCTCCGCGAGGCGTCGGGAGTCTCGTCGCTGTCGATCCTCCCGCTCGAGCCGAAGGAACTCGAGAAGGTCATGCTCGGGCCGGACGGCGACAGAGAGCCGTCCTACTGGTGGCTTCGGACGCGACTCCACCGGCTCGGCCGCTGGCTGTTCACGACGCATCCGCCGACGGAGGATCGAATCGACTCGTTGCGGGGCCTCGAACGCGAAGACTAGCGTGGATCGAGTTCGAGAGAGTGACAGCGATCCAAACCGTTTACTGGCGTCGTCACACGGTAGCTATCATGAACGAAGTTTCTCGCTGTCGGCTAGCACGTGGGAACACGGGCGGTGAACGCCGATGAGAGAGGTCGCCGCCACCGTCGCCGGCACGGAGTGTCGCCGAACGCTACGGGCGATCGGCGGTGACCGAACGAAACTGCTCGTGATGGCGGCAATCGCCGTGCTCGCGCTCGGTCCGATGACTGCAATCGGGCTCTTCCTGTTGCCAAGAGCCGGCGAGGCAGTCGCCGCAGGCGAGTTCGACCCCGAGACGGTCGCACTCGCGACCGACATCGCGACTGGCGGTGCCGCAATCGCGTGGCTATTCCTGGTTTTGATGGCCGCCATCCGGACCGTGACGGCGGCCGCCGCCGTCGACGAGCCGGCCTGTCTGTTGCTCTCGACGCGACTCCGGAACGTCGTGGTCGGCGTGATCGGGGCAGAGATCCTGCTGTTCTCGCTCTGGCTCGTCCTCCCTGCGACGATCCTCGCCGCCGCGTTCGCCTCGGGGGCCGGGACAGTCCTGCCAGTACTCGTCGCGCCGCTCGTCGTCGCCGTATTTCTGGTCACCGCCGTCCCCGTCGGGTTCGTCCTCGGCCTCTGGTTTCGCCACCTGATCACCGTCTACGAGCCGATCGCACGCTACCGGACGCCGCTGCTCGTCTCGCTCGCCGTGGCCTACTTCGGCTCGATTGCCGTCGGCTGGTTCGACACCGTCACCGCAGGCCTGTTCTCGGTGTTCGGTGACAGCCCGCTTGGCTGGCCGGGTTACCTGCTACTCGCTGGCGTTCCCAACGTCCCGAGCTCGGGCACGGCCGTCGTCGCCACGCTACTCGTCGTTCCCGTCGTCGCGGCGCTGGCCGTCGCTGCTGCCGTCCCGTCCGCTCGAATCCACTGGTTCGCCGATCCCGCACGGACCGACGACGGAACCGTCTCCAACTCGGGGACTGACTCCTCGAGTCGCCTCGCTGCCGCCCTCTCACAGGGGCTCTCGCGGCCGGTCCGGTCGGTGACGGTAGCGGCGGTTCGCCGTACCCGGCGGGCTCCGATCCGGCTGGCCTACGTCGCTTACCCCCTGTTCGGTGCGCTGTTTTTCGTCCAGGACGTGATCCAGACCGGGACGTTGCCATCCTACGTGGCAGTCCTGCTGTGTCTGTACGTCGTCTGGGGCACCGGCGTCCTGTTCACGTTGAACCCACTCGGCGATCTCGGGCGGGCACTGCCAGCCGTACTAACCTCGACGCTCTCCGGCCGAGACGCAATCCGGGGGCAGATGATCGCCAGTTCGCTCGTCGGAACTCCGATCGCCGTCGCCGTCGCACTCGTCGCCGGCCTCGTGAGTCCGCTCTCGCTCGAGGCGACGACAGCTCTGGCCGTCGGCACGGTCGTGGGAGCGGTCGCGTCGCCAGCACTCGCGGTCGGTGTCGGATCGGCCTTCCCGCGGTTCGGCAGCGTCAAGATCACCACCAACCGCGAGGCGGTGATGCCGAGCAAGTCGGCGTTCATGCTCTACACGGCCGGGATCGTCTTCCCGGCCGCCGGTGCAGGCATCATCTACACCGACGCGGCGGAACCCATCGCCGAGCTCAGTTCGGGACTGCTCGAGTTCACGCCGATCTCTGCTGAAATGGCGGGTGTAACGCCGGGAACCGTCTCGACCGTCGCCTGGACTGTCCTGATCGTCGGCCTGCTCGCGCCGCCAGCCGCCTACCTGTACGCAGTCGAGCGGTTCGACCGGTACGCTCTCGAGTGAATTGCCTACGGACTGACGGCCGTCACCCCCGCACGGATTGCAGTTCCGGCGAGGAAGCCGACCACTGCGGCGACGAGAGCGATCGTCGCGAACGCGACCGTGATACTCCACAGCGGTGCATCTCCACCGCCGACGCCAGGGAGACCGAAGACGGAGCCGACGATCGCGACCAGCGCGAAGAACGTCGCGGGGACGAACCCGACGGCCAGACACGTCGCTGCGCCACAGCGCAGGTACGCACCGACGGCGCCGACGACGCCGGGCGCGTAGAAGAGCACGGCGGGAAGCCCCGCGTCGTAGACCACTCGTCTGATCGGGTTGTCGGTCCCGAGCGTGTTCGTCGCAACCGTCGCGAGCAGGGTAGCCACGACGATCACTGCGAACCCACCGACTAGCTCGAGTCGCGGTGCGCCGGGGCGTCCCCACACGAGTTCGTGTCTGACCGTAGCCATGGTCGGAATCGTACCGGCAGCTTCAAAAATGATACCGGGTAGCCGTCGATACGACCAAAACTGCGAGAGAAATCCGGCGTCTCAGACGAGACCGACCGTCCTCGACTCCGTTACTTCTCGAGTCCCCACTTCGCGACGCGCTTCGGTCGGTCGCTGACGGTGTCGACCTCGAGATTTCCATCGAAACTCTCGAGCGCCTCGACGTATGCTTCCGCGCTCGCTTCCGTCGAGAGGTACGGAATCTCCTCTTCGACGGCCATCTCGAGGGAGTCGCGGTCGCGGCTGACGACGAAGTCGACCTCGCCCTCGCGGATCGCTTGCGGCACGTCGTTGAACTCGGCGACGTCGAAGTGCTCCTCGAAGCCGTCGACGTCCAGGTCCACGACAGCGGTGCCCTCACCCACTGCGTTGTGAGCGGCCTGCTGTGCCTTCCAGTAGGCCGTGCCGAAGTCGCTTGCCGTTCCCATCACTTCGCCAGTCGATTTCATCTCGGGGCCGAGACGCGGGTCCGAACCCGGCAGGCGGTCGAACGGGAGCACGACCTCCTTGATCGAGGTGTGTTCGGGAATCTGCTCTTCGGCCTCGAGACTGCGCAGGGTCTCGCCGGCCATGACCTTCGCCGCGAGTTTCGCGATCGGAACGCCGGTCGCCTTCGAGACGAACGGGACGGTACGCGAGGAACGTGGGTTGGCCTCGAGAACGTAGACCTCGCCGTCACGAACTGCAAGCTGAACGTTCAGCAGCCCCTTCGTCTTCAGCGCCTCGGCGATGTCCTCTGTGACCCCACGGACGCGCTCGAGCGTGTCTTCGTCCAGCGAGCGCGGCGGGATCATACACGCCGAGTCGCCGGAGTGGACGCCCGCCGTTTCGACGTGTTCCATGATGCCGCCGATCAGGATGTCGCGGCCGTCCGAGACCGCGTCGACGTCGAGTTCGATCGCATCCTCGAGGAAGTCGTCCACGAGGATCGGCTTGTCCGGGGAGACACGAACGGCTTCCTCGATGTAGGTCTCGAGGTCCTCGTCGTCGTAGACGACGTCCATCGCACGGCCGCCGAGCACGTACGAGGGTCGTACGAGCACGGGGTAGCCGATGTCGTGGGCCAGTTCGACCGCCTCCCCCTTCGAGAAGGCGGTGCCGCCCTCGGGCTGGGCGATTTCGAGTTCGTCCATCATGACGTTGAACCGGTCGCGGTCCTCCGCGAGGTCCATCGCCTCGACGCTCGTGCCCATGACCTCGCAGTCGAGGCCGCGTCGGGCGAGTTCGTCCTCCAGGGGTTCGCCGATGTTGACCGACGTCTGACCGCCGAACTGGACCATCACGCCGTCGGCACCGGTCGCCTCGGCGACGTCGGCGACCTCTTCTGCGGTGATCGGTTCGAAGAACAGGCCGTCGGAGGTGTCGTAGTCCGTCGAGACCGTCTCCGGGTTGTTGTTGACGACGTGGGCGTCGATTCCCAGGTCACGCAGGGCACGGACCGCATGGACCGAACAGTAGTCGAACTCGACGCCCTGGCCGATGCGGATCGGGCCGCCACCGACGACGATGACGCTCTCCAGGTCGGGGTCGACCTCGAGTTCGCCCGCGACGGAGTCGTCGCCGAGCGAACTGGAGCCGTACTCGGGTTCGCGAGCCGAGTAGTAGTACGGCGTCTCGGCCTCGAACTCGCCGGCACAGGTGTCGACCTGTTTGTACGTACGACCGGGGACCGACTGCTCGACGGTGTCGACCTCTGCACCGGCGGTCGCGGCGATCGAAGCGTTCGTGCGGCCGACGACGGCCGCTTCGGTGAAGTCACCCTCCTGAGCTGCACGGGTCGACTCCGCGACGTTCCTGTAGCGTTCGGTGTACCACTCGAAGATGCCCGTCAACTCGACGACGTCCTCGACCGTGTAGCCGCGTTCGAACGCTTCGAACATCGCGTACGGCCGGTCGGGCGAGGGACGCTCGAGGTAGTGGTCCTCGAGTTCCTCGTCACTCACGTCGTCCCAGTCGACGCTTGGCTCGTACTCGGACGAGCGCAGGGCTTTGAGCAGGGATTCCTCGAAGGTACGGCCGATAGCCATCGCCTCGCCGGTCGACTTCATCGCCGTGGTGAGTTCGAAGTCGACGTCGTCGAACTTGTCCTTGGGCCAGCGTGGCACCTTCGTGACGACGTAGTCGATCGCTGGTTCGAAGGCGGCGGTCGTCTCGCCCGTGATCTCGTTTTCGATCTCGTGGAGGCGCTTGCCGAGTGCGACCTTCGCGGTGACGCGGGCGATCGGGTAGCCGGTCGCCTTCGAGGCGAGCGCGGAGGAACGGGAGACGCGGGGGTTGACCTCGACGACCCTGTACTCGCCGCCGGGGGTGCCGTCGTCGCGCCAGGCGAACTGGATGTTACAGCCACCCTGGATGCCGAGTTCGCGGATGACCTCGAGCGCTGCCGTGCGCATCTCCTGGTGGCCCTCGTCGGGGACGATCTGGGAGGGCGTGACGACCGTCGACTCCCCGGTGTGGATGCCCATCGGGTCGATGTTCTCCATGTTGCAGATGATGATACAGGAGTCGTCGGCGTCGCGCATGACCTCGTACTCGTACTCGACCCAGCCCGCGATGGACTCGGTGATGAGCACCTCGTCGTTGCGCGAGAGACGCAGTCCTTTGCGGACGCGACGGAGCAGTTCGTCGAACTCGTGGACGACGCCCGACCCCGATCCGCCGAGCGTGTACGTCGTGCGAGCGATGACGGGGAGTCCGCCGACCTCTTCGACGGCCGCCTCGACGCGCTCCTCGAGGTCTTCCTCGGTCAGTTCCGAGACCGACTCGCCCTCCTCGAGCGAGATGGTCGTCGAACCCGGAACCGGCTGACCGATCTTCTCCATGCGCTGGCGGAAGAGGTCGCGGTCTTCCGTCGCGTAGATCGTATCGAGCGGCGTCCCCATGATCTCGACGTCGTACTCCTCGAGGACGCTCTCCTCGGCGAGTTCTGCCGTGACGTTCAGTCCCGTCTGGCCGCCCAGACCAGCGATGACGCCGTCGGGGTTCTCCTCTCGGATGATCTCGGCGATGGCCTCGGTCGTGATCGGCTCGATGTAGACTTCGTCGGCCATCTCCGGGTCCGTCATGATCGTCGCCGGATTGGAGTTGACCAGCACGACCTCTGCACCCTCCTCCTGGAGCGCGCGACACGCCTGTGCACCCGAGTAGTCGAACTCGGCAGCTTGCCCGATCTGGATCGGTCCGCTGCCGATAAGCAGGATCTTGCGTCCGTCCCCCGCAGCGTCGTCGGTCTCCGTGCTCATTGATCTCGTTCACCCGAAGTTCGCACATCGTAATAAGCTCCCCGATACAGTACGAACCTCGAAATCCAATTTCGAAGTTCGAACATTCGCCGTCGCGACGGGGCAGCCAGCAACTCTTCGAGACTGATCACTTACGAGCGTCGAGAAAGAAAGACCAACCACTTACGAGCGTCGAGAAGGGGCGACAAGAATGCGACAGTCGCGACTACTCCTCGGTCTCCCGCTCGGCGATGGGGACGGCAGTATCGTCAGCTGCCGCGATCAACTCGACCGCGTGGCCGGCATCCTCGACCGTGAACTCGAGGTCGCCCGCGGTAGTCGTCTCGTCGACCGACGGGATCGCTGTCGCGTCGGTCCCGCCGCCGTCGCCCTCGACTCGGACCTCGAACGGCTCGTCGGCGTCGTCGGCAGGGACGAGAGCCACCTCGTTGCCGTCGATCTGAACGGTAGCCCGGATCGGGTCGGACGCGAACGATCGCGTCGTCTCGCCACCGACCTCGAGATCGACGCCGTAGGCCGTCCCATTGCCCAGCACGTCCCAGCCGGTTCGGGTGACGTCGACCGTCTCGTGCCAACCGACTCCGCCGACGACGACCGAGGCGTCGCCGTCGTGTTCGAGTGTGTAGTTCTGGGTGCCCACCGTCCAGATTTCGCGGTCCTCGTTGACGACGATCACGCCGCTGTGGCGTGTCTCGAGCGTCTCGTTCGCGCTGGCCCCGGGACCGACGACCGGCATCTGTCCGGTAGTGGCGTTTTGTTCGTAGGTGACGGCGTAGCCGCCGATGTCGACCTCGCCGCTGCCCGGGACAGCGTCGTCACTGATCACGAGCAGGTTGAACGGGATGCTCGGCAGCGCGACGAGGACCGTCAGAACCAGCAGACACGCGACTGCGGTTTGGCGACGGGAGATCGGACTCGAGAGCAAGCGATCGGGGACGACTGGCGGTACCGCTGGCAACGCGAGCAGGCCGGCGACCAGTGCCAGTCCGATCACCGTCGAGACGATCGGTTGGCCGGCGAGGATCGTCCCCGCGACGGCAACGAGGAATCCGAGTGTAAGAACGAACAACCAACCGATCGCGAACTGGCGACGCGAGAGAACCCTCGGGAGACCCAGTGTGGCAAGCGGTCGGGGGAGCGGTCGATCGCTGCCTGCAACGGCAAGCGCCGTCACTCCCGCGACCGCGAGTACGAGGACGACACCAGCACCCTGATAGAGATAGAAGATGTCGTCACCGGTCCCGACGAGCAGCCATAGCGACTGTGCCATCCCGAACAACACGACGCCGACGAAGAGCCGCCCGGCGGACGGCCGTCGCCCGCGACGCCGCAACAGCAAGAGTCCAAGCACCGCCCCCAGCAGGAACCCGAGCAGGTGCGCCTGGAAGCCGACGCCAGCCCACGCGGGCGGTGACGGTGCGCCCGCCTCGATAGTCGCCTGGACCACTGGCTGGCTGAACGCGTCGAACAGCGTCTGGACCGTGCTCGCGGCGACAACGGCGACGACGGTCGTGATCGGATAGTTCACGACCGCGAAACCAGCGATGGCGAAGACGGCTCCGGAAAAGCCCAGCCCCGGCCCCAGTGCGAGGACCGCCGTCAGGACTGCGACGACGAGCAACGCGGCCGGGAAGACAACGATCGCACGAATCCAGGGTCTCGAGAGCAGTCCATCACCGAACCGCGACCGGGAGCGGCCACTCGAGGGTGGGTAGTGGCTCCAGGCGTACTCCGCGATCGGTGCGAACGCGAGCGTGCCCGCCATATTCGACGCCAGATGCTGCGGCGAGCCGTGAGCGATTCCCGCTGTGAGCAGTCCGGTCGGGTAAAAGTACGACCACGTGATAAACGGTAGCGTGAGCGGATCGTGCCAGCGAGAGACTCCCCCCTGGACCAGCACGTAGAACGCGACGACGACCGCGACGGTGACCAGCGTCCCCCAGGGAACGCCATAGAGGAATCGGCCCGCGACCAGTTCCCGCCAGCGGCCTCCGCCACCGAAGTACCAGACGAGCCCCAGCGCGACGAGAACCGAGACCGACAACACGATCTGCATTGGGTCGAGTGGCATCGTTTCGTCGGTTGTTACTCGACGAACATAGCTCTGGTTACGGTGTCGAACGACGCCCAGACGCACTCGGTGCGGTGTGTCTGGTCCAGTCCAGATCCAAGAACTCGTTTCCGACCCCGCACCTTCGTGACACGCTATCGCGGTCGCTCGCGAAGTTGAATTCGAAGAAGTGCGCTGGCTGGGATTTGAACCCAGGTTGTGACCATGGCAAGGTCACGTGATACCACTACACTACCAGCGCCCTGCTGCACTTTCATCTACTTCTGCGTGAGTGTATAAGGGTTGCGAATCGATCCTGGTTTGGGTGACGGGAGCAGGCACGCAGTGTGTGCCCAGCAGCCACTCCTCGAGCGTCGGCGGGCGGCCGGGCCGTGCTCCACCGACTTCGGCCCGACGCCAAGAACGTCGTATGACAGAGAAGGTTCGCCACTGGCCGTGCCTGGCTGCCCTCGAGACAGGTAAGCACCCTTAAGAGCCATCGGAAACAGGGTTGGCGTATGCAACCGAGAGACCTCTCCGATCACGTCGCCTACGAGGCTGGTCGGGGGATCGAGGAGGTAGCCAGGGAACTCGACCGAGATCCCGAGGAGTTCGTCAAACTCGCCTCGAACGAGAACCCCCACGGCCCCTCCCCCGCGGCTGCCGTCGCGATCCGCGAGACAGCCTCGAACGCCAGCTCCTACCCGAAGGCCGCCCACGCCGACCTCACTACCGAGATCGCCGACCGGTGGGCTGTCGCCGACGAACAGGTGTGGCTGGCAAACGGCGGCGACGGTGCAATCGACTACCTTTCGCGGGCCGTCCTCGAACCCGGCGACAGTACGCTCGTCCCCTCGCCCGGCTTTGCCTACTACGGGATGAGTGCGCGCTTTCACCACGGCGAGGTCCGCGAGTACGAACTCTCGAAGGACGACGATTTCTCCCAGGACGCCGAGACCGTCCTCGAGTCCTACGACGGCGACCGAATCGTCTACCTCACGAGCCCGCACAACCCGTCGGGGTCGACGATCCCGCTCAAGGAGGTCGTAGAGATCGCCGAACGAACGGACGAGAAGACGCTGGTCGTCGTCGACGAAGCCTACGGCGAGTTCGCGGATCGGAAGAGTGCGGTCGCACCGATCGAGGGTCGAGACGGGTTCGAGGCCCGAGACGACATCGCCGTCTTGCGGACGTTCTCGAAGGCCTACGGCCTTGCCGGCGTTCGACTCGGCTACGCCGTCGTCCCGGACGAGTGGGCCGACGCTTACGCCCGCGTGAACACGCCGTTCGCCGCGAGCGAACTGGCCTGCCGGGCGGGACTGGCCGCGATCGACGACGACGAACACGTCCAGCGGACGGTCGAGACCGCTTCCGATTCACGTGCGTACATGCGCGACAACCTTGAGACCCACGTCTGGGAGAGCGAGGGCAACTTCGTCCTCGTCGACGTCGGCGACGCCGAACGCGTCGCCGAGGAAACGCAGGAACGAGGTGTCATCGTCCGTGACTGTACGAGCTTCGGGCTGCCGGACTGTCTTCGCATCACCTGCGGAACCGAGACAGAGACCGAGCGAGCGGTCGAGACGATAAACGAGGTGCTCGCGGAACTCGAACTCGAGGCCGACGGCAACGACACGGGGGTGACCGACGCGTGAAAGTCGCCGTCACCGGCACGCCCGGCACCGGGAAGACGACCGCGACCGGGCTCCTCGAAGAGCGACTCGCCGCCGAGGACTCCCTGCCGGAACTCGAGGTGATCCACCTCAACCGCGTGCTCGACCGCGAAGGGTTCTACACCGAGGTCGACGCCGATCGCGAGAGCAAAGTCGCCGACCTCGACGCGCTCTCGACGTGGCTCGAGGGCCGCGACGACGCAGTCGTCGACTCCCACCTCGCCCACCACTTCGACGCCGACCGCGTGGTCGTCCTGCGCTGTGGGCCCGAGCAACTCGAGGAGCGGCTACTCGAGCGCGGCGAGACCGCGTCGAAGGCCCGCGAGAACGCCGAGAGCGAGGCACTCGATGTCGTCCTCTCGGAGGCAGTCGAGGAACACGGCCTCGAGTCCGTCTACGAGATCGACACGACCGACTGCGAGCCGGCGGCGGTAGTCGACGCACTCGAAGACGTCGTCACCGGCGATCGCGAACCGAGCGCCGGCGAGGTCGACTTCGTGGGGTATCTCACATGACACTCGATCAGCTCCGGCCCTACGTCTCGCGGTTCCTGGACCCGTTCGTCGCTGGCTTCGACCGGATCGGCCTGACGCCGAACGGAGTCAGCGTCATCGCGTTCGGGATGGCGATGCTCGCCGGCGTTGCTTTCCTGCTTGGCGGTCGTGCCCATCCCGTCTGGTACCTCGTCGGTGCAGTCCTCGTTTTCCTCAACGGCTGGCTCGACGTCGTCGACGGCGCGCTCGCTCGAGAGCAAGGCGTCGCTTCGCCCGGTGGTGACCTGCTGGATCACGTCCTCGACAGGTACGCCGACATCGTCGTCATCGGCGGACTCGCGGCCGGTATCGGCAACTACTACCTCGGGTTTCTCGCCGTCACTGGCGTCGTCATGACCTCGTATCTCGGAACGCAGGCTCAGGCGGTCGGTCTGGATCGAGTGTACGGTGGTGCCGTCGGTCGGGCGGATCGGCTCGCGATCATCGGGATCGTCGGTGCGCTGGCCTATCCGATCACCGGGACCTACGGCGGATTGGGACTGATCGGCTGGCTACTGTTGTTCCTCGCAACCGTCGGTCACCTGACCGCCCTCCAGCGGTTCTTCTACTCCTGGTCGGCACTGAACTGAGACGGATTACTGGAACTAGCTACCGCAGATCGCCAGACGGGAGTCGGCGATCGGCGGTAAGTGACGACCGGAGACCGTCCAAGAGGGAGTGGCGGACGTCGGTTCCAGTGCACCCGCGACCCGAAAGCAGTTTCCCCGGCATCGCTACAGCAGTCCGTGCGAGGCTCTTCGGGAACGATCTTCTGGCATCGAATCTCGCGTGTTCGCGCGTATGGAGCGATACTTCCAGCGAACTGGAGCGCGCCGCATGCTTTATCACTCGTCGCAGTATAATTTTGTGTATGGTTCAGTGCGAGATGTGTGGCGCCGAGACGTCGTCCCCGAAGACCATCAAAGTCGAGGGCGCGAAGTTAGACGTCTGTTCTAACTGCACCGACTTCGGCACCGAAGTCAAACAGCCCACGAGCTCCAGTTCTTCGACGAAGTACTCGACCGAATCCGGTTCGTCCTCGAGTTCGAGTTCGGCCAGTTCTGGTGGCTCGTCGAGCAGTGCCAGCAGCCAATCGAGCGGCTCGAGCCAGCCCAGATCGGACATGTTCGACGACATGGACGAACTCGCGACCGATTACGACGACCGCGTCCGACAGGCCCGTGAAGAGAAAGGGCTCAGCCAGTCCGAGCTCGCCAACGAGCTAAACGAGAAGTCGAGTCTCATCCGAAAGATCGAACGCGGCGACACCCTGCCGAGCGACGAGGTCCAGTCGAAACTCGAGCGGTTTCTCGAGATCAACCTCAGTGCACAGAGCGGCTCGAGCGAGGACGAAGAGTGGTCGGGCGGTTCCTCCTCGGGCAGTTACACGCTGGGCGACGTCGTCAAGCGAAAGGACTGAGACGGACTGCTGTACCGATTTACCGGCGCAACCGCAGGAGTGCGCGGTCGCGCTGGAACTGACTGACAGCAAACCGTATGAGACGGCCCGCCAGCGGCGGTGCAGTCGGTTTCGCGGTTGCGTCGGGACAATCGGTGTCGATCTCGATATCGGTACGACAGCCCGACGACGCGTCTAACTGCTCTCTGTTCTCGCCGTCTGCGTCGGTAACTCGCAAGCTATTTCTTTCGGGCGGGCCGTCTCACGCCCATGTTCGTCCTCGTCAACCTGAAGACGTACCCGTGTGATCCACTCGAGATTGCGACCGCCGTTCGCGACGTCGACGAGACGACCGACGCTCGACTCGCCGTCGCTCCACAGGCAATCCACATAGAGCGGGTCGCGGAGACGGGCGTCGAGACTTGGGCACAGCACGTCGATCCGATCGAACACGGAAGCAACACCGGCCACACGCTTGCCGAGTCGGTCGCCGACGCCGGTGCCGTCGGGACACTGGTCAACCACTCCGAGCGGCGACTGAAACTGGCCGATATCGACGGCGCAGTGCGGGCAGCCGAGCGGGCCGACCTCGAGACGGTCGTCTGTGCCAACAATCCCGAGCAGATCGGTGCTGGGGCGGCACTGGGACCGGACGCTGTCGCCGTCGAGCCGCCGGAACTCATCGGGACGGGAACGCCTGTCAGCCAGGCCGACCCCGGCGTCGTCGAGAACGCCGTCGTGGCCGCCGAGAACGTCGACGACGACGTGTCGGTGCTGTGCGGTGCCGGCATCAGTACTGGCGAGGACGTCACTGCCGCCGACGACCTCGGCACCGAGGGCGTGTTGCTCGCAAGCGGCGTCGCGAAGGCCGACAATCCGCGGGCCGCACTCGATGATCTCGTCGAACCGCTGTAACGGCCAACCACTTTTCTCGCCGGTCGCCCAACGGGCAGGTATGACAGACGAGAGTCCGGTCAGCGTCGCGGTCGAGAACCGACTCATGAGCCACGGGATCTACGTGATCGAGTGTAGGCACAATTCGGGCGGACCGGTCACAGACGGCACTGACCTCGAACTCGAGTACGAGACCGTCGCCGACGCGCCCGTCGTAACCAGCGACGAGGTCGGTGCCGTCGTCCGGACGCTGCTTGCCGTCGCCGACGAACGCGACTGGACGCCGGGACGACTCGAGGCGACATCGCTCTCGATCGATGGCGAGGTTCGCGGGAGCTGGCACGTCGAAGCGTCGTGGTTCGATCGGCTCCCGGACGATCTCTCGGAGGGCGAGTTTTCACAGCGGGTACTCGAGACGGTGTCGACGACGAGAGACTAGTACCGTCCCAAGCGTGGACCGACTAGTTGAGAGTTGGCCCAAACCGATCACGATTCTCGATCAGAAGTCGAGTGCACTAGTCAGAGTAGACTTGGGACGCTACTAGTGGCGGGCCAAGCCTGCACTGATGGGTCGAATCTGGCGGTGTGGCTCGATTCGACCCGTCAGTGTTGGGACGGTACTAGCGTTTGGCGTCTCGGAGGCGTTCGTAAGCCTCGGTGACGAGCTGGAATGCAGATCGGCTTCCACTCTTCCGGTCCGGGTGGGCGCGTTTGACTTGTTTTCGGTACGCACGGTGGAGCTCCTCGAGTGAGGCATTCGCCGAGACTCCGAGTACCTCGCGAGCTTTCGTCTCGCGCATGGCGACCGACTCGACGATTCCGTTTCGTTCGGCCTCGTCTCTGCAGGCGGGACAAAGCCACTCGGTTCTCCCGTCGACGGTCGTGACGCGGAACCGCTCGACAGAGACCTGGTCCCGACACTGAGTGCAGTGACCGTCGTGGTCTGTCGCCGGTCGATCGGCCTCGTCCAAGCCGTCGCCGTTTGGCTCGCTACTGGCGTCCGTCGATTCCGTGTCGGACTCGAGTTGCGCTCGTGACCGGCGTTTCACGTCGTCTCGCCGCGTGGCTTCTGTCACGCAGGATGGACAACAAGAGAGAACGGTGCCGTCGGCGACGACGATCTCTTCGAAGTCTTGGTCGGGGACGGGTTGCCTACAGCCGTCACACACGGTCCGCTGGTCGGCCATCGAACCGTATCCGTCGTCGAGTCGTTCGGCAGCGGCCCTAGCGTACTCCTCGCACTGAGCACAACAGGCGACTTGGCTCCCGTCGGGCATCGTCACCGTCGTCAGTTTCGCGCGCGGGACCGTGCGATCGCAGCCGTCACACGTCACTCGAACCACAACGTGGCGTTGGTGGGGGTCCGTCATTAGTTCCCCTGATTCGGTATGGCGTGTACCCGTCGCTTCCGATTCATACGGATTGCTGTAACTAGTTACCGCCGATCGCCGACCCCGTTCTGGCGATCGGCGGTAATTGAATACAGCAAACCGTATCACTCCCTCCGGCAGTCCAAGAGCAAAGCCCGCGTCGTGCGAACACCCGTCCGCGAGGTCCCCTCGCGTCACACGCATCGTCCATTGGAAGACACCACCCGACGGATCTTCCGTCGGGTTCCAACTACCCGCTCTCACTCGAGATGTCAAGACACATAGGCTCCGAGTCCCGATGCAAGGTATGGACACGGCAACTCGAGAGGGCGTCAGTCAAGCCGTTCTCGATCGGGAGTCGCTCCGGATCGGTGTGATCGACCTCGTTGTCCTGGTCGGGCTGATCGTCTTCGGGCAACTGTCACATGGTATTGATCCGATCACTGCGCCGCTCGCTTCGGCGGGGACTGTCGTTCCGTTCGTGGTCGGCTGGCTCGTCGTCTCACTGCTCGCGGGGTTGTACACGCGCGGCGTCGCGTCCTCACCGACGCGTGTCGCCCGTCTCGCGACAGTCACCTGGCTCGGGGCAGCAAACGTCGGTTTTCTCCTCCGCGGTTCGCCACTGCTCGAGGGGGGCGTGCCGTGGACGTTCACCGCCGTTATGACTGGGTTCGGCCTCGTCGTGTTGGTTGGCTGGCGGGTCGGGTACGCAGCCTTCCTCGCTCGCTCGTAACCTGATCGCTGCCCACTCGAACTGCAAGACTGCCAGCGGTGTCGTCGGTTCTGTCACATGTTCCAGAATGATAAGAAAAAGAGTATACTGACTTTCGGGTTAGTCCACCGTTTGTAGCCAATAGTTATGGTTGTGAGCCACTAGCTGCGTTCGAAACGCGATCCAACCCCTTTGTGTCCCGTTGTTAGCAGGAAGTAGGTAGTAGTTGGTATCAGAAAACCATCTCGTAACGGACGCTGCCATCGAAATTTTCGCCCACTACAGCAGCCTAATAAAAAACTCATAACTTATGCAAATTCAATTCAATGGATACCAATTATACACTCATCCTGTATTGGCCAGTTATGGGGAACACTTATATACCAATATCCCATACTATCGGATAGATTATGGCTGGATATTACGACATCGTCCTTGGCCTCATCCCAGTCGCATTGATCGGTATCACTGCAGCCCTCCTGCTTGTCGGCCTGTCGCTGACGGCCGCAGTGCCGATCGGCGCGTTCGCCGCGATGGGAATCATCGGTCACGCGATGTTCGTGAATACGCCAGCGGACGCTTCCGACGAGGCCCAATCTGCACGGCCACCGATGAACGCGGACTAACCGCACCCGCTATCCAGTCACTTCCGATTTCGAGCGACTTCTCGTCCGGTTTCGGCTGCAGTGATACCCGAACCACGTTCCGAACGACGTCGCCCACCGAACCGCTGTCGTCGCTTCGTTCGGCCGTCGGTTCCGTTTTGCGACAGAGAGAACCGACAGTGGGTTCAAACGTCTCCCGTCCGTACGTGACGTGCATGTCCCGTGCGGCCGAGCTCGTTGAGGTTCTCGAGACGGCCGATTCCCTCGTCATCGTCTGTCACGACAACCCCGATCCGGACTGTCTCGCAAGTGCGCTGGCACTCGAGGCGATCGCGCTCGATCACTCACTGGAGGACGTCGCCATCGTCTACGGCGGCGATCTCACTCACCAACAGAATCGAGCGTTCGTCAACGTGTTCTCGCTCTCTCTCGGGCGCGTCTCGGAGGTCGCCGTCGACGACTACGATTGTCTCGCGTTCGTCGATCACAGCCGTTCCGGAGTGAACACCGAAGTCCCCGCAAACGTCGTTCCAGATATCGTCGTCGACCACCACCCCGTGGAGCCGGCTGCCGTCCCTGTCGCCGACATTCGGACAGAGTACGGCGCGACCGCAACGATCTTCGTCGAGTATCTCGCGGAGCTGGACGTCGAGTTGACGACCCGGCTGGCCTCGGCACTGCTCTTTGCGCTCCATCGCGAACGACTCGACTTCGTCCGCAGTCCGACCCGGCGAGAGTACGAGGCGGCGCTGGCGCTGTTTCCGGACGCCGACCTCGAGATCCTCGGACAGTTGTACGACAGTGCGTTCTCGCCGGGAACGCTCGACGCGATCGGTCGTGCGATCGCCTCTCGCAAGCGACGCGGCTCGTCGATGGTGGCGAGCGTGGGCAAGACCGCAGAGTCCGCCGCGATTCCGCAAGCCGCCGACTACCTGCTCAACCTCGAAGGAGTCGACACCGTACTCGTCTACGGGATCGTCGACGGCAGGGTCCGACTCAGTGGCCGGTCGATCGACCCACGTGTCCACGTCGGTGAGGTGCTCACCGAAGGGTTCGACGGAATCGGTACGGCCGGCGGCCATCCCGACATGGCCGGCGGCCGGATCGAACTCGGCCTGTTCGGTGACGAAGCCGACGACACAGAGCAACTCCTCTCGCTCGTCGACAGCCGCCTCACACGACGGTTCTTCGACGCCCTGAACTTGGAGCGCGAAAACCGGCAACAGTGACCGCCGGGGGATGAACTCGCAAGCGCGACGTTTTCACGCTTTTCGGCGTAGTGTTCGATATGACGAAAGCACTGTTCGTCGTCAGCGAGGAAGGCTACTGGGGAGCAGAGTGCATCGAACCGCTCGAGACGTTGTCGGACGCCGGCGTCGAGGTAACGGTTGCGACGCCCTCTGGCGGTCCACCGGAGATCGACGAGCAGTCGATCGATCCCGGCGAGGTCGGCGAGGAGACGGCCGAGCACATCCAGACGGTCCACGAGAACGACGAGCGACTCACCGACCCGATCCCGACCGCACAGGCCGACGCCGACGACTACGACGCGGTCGTCTTCCCTGGTGGCCACGGCACCGAGTGGGACGTCAATCAGGACAGCGACGCCCGACGACTGTTGCGAGACGCGGTCGCGGGTGACGACGGGACGGCACTGGTCGTCTGTCACGCCGTTGGCCTTCTCGCGTTCGCCCGCGACAGCCACGGCGCGTTCGTCGTCAACGGCCGTGACGTCACCGGCTTCCCCAACGCGTGGGAGACAGACATCGTCGACGAGAACGACTGCATGCCCAGCGGCCGAAAACTCCCCTACTGGGTCGAAGACGAGGTGAAAGTCGCCGGCGGCAACTGGGACGCCGAACTCGAGTCCGAGACGAGCGTCACCGTCGACGGCGACCTGCTCACCGCTCGTGGTCCCGAGTCCTCGACGGCAGCGGCCGACCGACTGCTCGACGAACTCGACGAACTCGACGGCTGACTTGCCCGTCGAAAGCTACGATAGTCACGCTCTCGTGGACGTTCCGGACCGAGTCAGTTATAGACGCGGCTCCCCGAAAGCACGTGTGGTCCCTGCCGAATCGAACTCGCCCCGGTCGCTACAGAGTCGCAGCTATCGCATCACCGTCGACGAAGGACGGGAATCGTTCTACGCGCTCAGCATCGAGGACGCCGAAAGCGAGGACGCGTGGCTCATGTCCGATACGGTGGTCGCACTCGAGAACGTGCGGTAACTGCCGATGCAGTCGTCCAACGTCGCAACGAACATCGACTCGTGGTATCTCCGTCGGAGCCAAACTGGAGGTGACCGAGGCGCACCCTCGAGGGTGCGCTCAAATAGCGGGATGGTGAACGTGCGGAGGCTATTCTCCTGTCTCGACTGAGGCGGGTTGCTGTCAGTCAGTTCCGGCGCGACCGCAGGAAGACTCGCAGTCGCGCCGGGACATCGGGACAGCATCCGTGCCAGTGGTGAACTCCACTCGAACGGCCGATGGAACTTTTTATCCCGGGTGACTGGAAACGGCGGAATCTATTTTTTCGACCGTGCCGATGTGTCGTTCGATACAGATGTACGACCGGATACTCGTGCCGACAGACGGGAGCGAAGCGGCGGCGATTGCGACCGAGGAGGCAGTCGAACTGGCCGAATTGAACGACGCGGAGCTACACGTGCTGTACGTTATCGAACCAATTCCGCTGGGGAAGTTCGCTGCCGGTGCCGAACCAGCGTCGGCCGAGTGGGACGACGTCGTCGACGAACAGCGAACGGAGGGCGAGGACGCAACTGCGTCGGTCGCTGCCCTCGCAGACGACCACGATGTCGACGTGGTCGAAGCCATCGAACACGGGCAACCGAACGAACAGATCCTCGGATACGCCGACGAACACGGGATCGACGCGATCGTGATGGGGACACACGGCCGGTCGGGCGCGGGTCGACTCGTCGTCGGCAGCGTCACGGAGAAAGTCGTTCGCAAGAGCGACGTGCCAGTTCTCACGATCCGAAAGAGTTGACCGCACCCGTCGGCGATCGCCCGGGTGGAAACTCACGTCACCGACCGACGAACCCCCGACGCCGCCCGAACCGAACTCGAGTGTCGCTGCAGGGCGACTCGATGTGACGGAAGCGACGCTAGTGATGAGAGACCGGTCCGTGCGGTAACGCCGAGACCGCCGTGCCGATGGCCCTGTCGTCACGAATCGGAGAGTGCCCGTTGCGATTCGGTTTCTGGGGCCGGATTCGCCGTCGTCGATCCGTTCGACTCCTCGATGACGTAACGCTGTCCGAACATCGGATCGAGCAGACTGTCGACTTCGCCACGATCGTCCGTCAGCAGGGCTGCGTCGTCTGCCTCGGGTTCCTCGAGTCGGTTCTCGACTGCGTCCTCGAGGTCGACCCCGATGTCGCGGGCCGCTTCTCGCTCGGCGAGGTCTGTCTGTGAGAAGTCGGTCTCGTCGGCCGTTGCGACGATCTGGACGTTCTGAACGGCGTTCTGGTCGCTCGTCCGGAAACTGTAGACGGCCGGGAAGACGGCGTCCATCGTCTCGTACTGGGCGTGATAGAACTCCGCAGCAGAGCCGCTGGGTGCGGCGATCACGTTCGCGTGGACGACGCCGTCCTCGGTCAGTCGATCGGAGAGCAGTTCCATGAACTCGACGGTGGTCAGGTGAAACGGAACCTGGTCTTTCTTGTAGGCGTCGAGAACGACCACGTCGTAGCGCTCGTCGGTTCCCTGAAGGAACTGTCTGCCGTCCTCGGTGTGGACGGTGACGGCTCCGCGATCGAGTCCGAAGTAGGTCTCGGCGGCGTCGGTCACCTCGGGATCGATCTCGACGACGTCGACGGTCGCGTCGTACTGTTGTGCGAAGTCCTGTGGCCCGGTGTAGCCTCCGCCACCGACGAACAGCACGTCGTCGACCTCGTCGGGGTCGTCGACCAGCAACATCGGCAGGTGGAAGTACCGCGTGTAGGTGAAGACGTGGCGCTCGGACTCGCTCAGGTCTGTCGCGCTGTGGCGAGCCCCGTCGAGGTACATCGTGCGAACGTCGCCGTCGTCGACAATCTCGAGTTGTTGATGTGGTGTCCCGGTCTCGTAGACGACGTCGCCGCGGTAGTCGAGCGCGACTGGTCCGCCGCCGACGGCAGCGACGAGCACGACCGTGGCGAGGCCGCTCGCGACGATCGACCGACGGGACGGGCTGGGTAGTCCGAGGACGAGCGCGGTCCCGACGAGTGCGAGACCGAACAGCAGCCCGATCTGGTCGACGGTCAGTGTGGGGATGAGGACGAACGTCGTCGCGGCGGAACCGACGATGCTGCCGATCGTCCCGAGCGCGTAAACGTGGCCGGACGCCTCACCGGTGCCGACCTTCGCGGAGAGTTCGGCGGCGTACGGGCTGATAAAACCGAGCAGGTAGGTGGGTGGCCCGAAGAGAAGCACCACTGCAGGGACAGACGCGTATCGTGGTGGCAACGCGAGCGTCGAGGTGTAAGCCAGCAACAGATCGCTCGCGTAGACGACGACGGCGACGTAGACTGCGGTCCCGAGCATGATCCAGGACATCTGTCTCGTCGTCGCTGTCGACGCCAACTTTCCACCCTGCCAGTACCCCAGGCTCAAGGCGATAAGAAAGACTGTCAAGATACCACCGACCGTGTAGATGTGGCTCCCGAACTGCGGGGCGACGATCCTGACCGCAAGAATCTCCAGCCCCATGCTGGTAACCCCCGAAACGAACACCGCCAGTTCGGGTTTGCTTGGCCGGTACGACGCGACCTGCTCGACCGCCATCACCAGATCGGACGGCATCCTTCGGTGAGTACCTGTCGCCTCGGCTCGGTGCTCGAGAGCACGCCGACGATCAGGTATCGGGGTCGTTCATAGCGGTCGGTAATCGGTTCGACGCGAGCCCGTCAGGTCGACGCGTCGACGTCCTGCTCGACTCCCGTCGCGGTCCCGTCCGCTTCTGGGTCGTCCAGGAACGAAACCAGGACGGTCGAGGCCGCGGTCTCCTCGAGTGCGGTCGCGTTCCGAAGTACGAGTCCGCCGAAGCCGACGAATAGGATAAGGTCGACGTAACTCCCTGTAACCAGGCCGACGAAACCCCCGAGGAGTCCGAGGTTCTGTGCCGAGACGACTCCGAGCACGAGTAATCCGGCCCAGGCGAGTAACACCAGGAATTTCAGCTTGGTGTACAGTAGTTCTCGATGGTCGCTCGTCGTCACGACTGTCCGCGAGAGTGCACCGAAGAGCAAATAAACGAGTCCGATGAGCGCCAGGAGAACGATCAGGGAGACGGCCGTTTCTGCGGTCCCAGAAAGAACCCAACTCGCGAACGTTCCCCACAGAGTGGTCAGGCTGCAGACGAACACGCCCGCCGTCTTCAGTCGTCCTGCATCGGCGACCGAACCCAGTACGTAACTGATCGCTCCCCAGGCGACCGTATAACCGACGAACCGGACGATCGACTCGTCCGTCCCGGTCGTACTGATGGTCCACACCTCGGCGGACATCAACGCGTACTTCACACTTATCGCACCACAGGCGAGAACCGTCGCGTACCCGTAGCGGCGAGCCTGTGGCGGGAGACGCAACGTCCCCACCAGGAAGGCGACCGCTACTAGCCCGAGTAAAACGCTCGTAGTCACGAATATCGTCGCGTTCGGAATCATCGTCGGCATCCCCGGACGCGGCCCGAGCGCCGCCTCGTATCGAATTCGTCTTGCGATCGTTTCTCCTCGACATCGAGTCTGTGGTTTCGTACGGTCATACTCCGACAGTCCGTATCATTCAACTTCACGCAACACTCTCGGATGGGTTTACAAAACCATTATTGCCAGCGTATTGTCCTGTTTTCTGGAAGTGACTCGCCGGCATGGCGAAAACTGTGTCGTACTATCGGTTAAATCCCCGAATCACTCTCCACCCCACCCAACACGTATTGTAAAACATAAGACATTACTACGGCTGTGTGACGACGTGTGTCAGTCCGAAGAGGACGATCGCGACCACGAAGACGGTTGTCCGACTGTACTGCATTGCACCGATGAGCGCCAGCCCCCAGACGATCCACCACCCGAAAAAGACCGACAGCACGGCGTTCAGTACGACCAGGAGCCGTGGGTCTCCCGTCGAGGACTCGAGTCCCTCTCCGAGTCCGTCTCGATCGGCACTCATACCCCCACAAGGGCTCGTTCGCCACTTAGCCGTTTTCGTCTCCGGCGATACTCGCGCATGCGTTGGCCACCGGAATTTATGAGAGCTCCCGCGAACGTGTCGGTATGCGGGAAGTTACTGCGTCTCGGGTGGTCGACGCCGACCCCGGCGAGGTCTGGGCGCGGTTCGATCCGCCAGCGATCGTCGAGGCCGAAGGGAGCTTCACGGTCGAGAGCATCGAAGACGAGGGAGAAGCGACGATCGTCGTCGCCAGCGGTCCCGGAATCCAGTTGCCGTTACGGTTCGAGTACCGCGAGGACACGATCTACTACACCCAGGACGGAAAACAGGGACCGTTCTCGCACATGGAGACGTGGCTCGAGTGCGAGCCAGCCGACGGCGGCACGCGAGTGACGCTCCGGTCGTCGGTGTCGCTGTCAGCGCCGTTGCCGTTCGGCGACCGGATCGCCGCCTGGAAACGAAACGGAGAACTGAAACGCGCTCTCGAGGCGATCGAGTCGACGTTCGCCTAGCGAGAATTAGGGTTCGCGAACGACCAGCGTCTCGTCGTTTGCAGCGGGAAACCGATTCTCGAGGTCGGCCGCACGATTCCACTCTTCGTCGGTCACCAGCGCGTCGTCCAGTCTGTCACGGACCGACGCTTCGTCGTACTCGGTGCCGATGAACACCAGTTCCGTCCTGCGATCGCCGTACTCGTCGTGCCACTCGAGATCGGGGCGGTTCGACCGGTAGAGGTCGCGTTCGACCTCGGGGAGCGTGGCGACCCACGGACCCCTGACGGTCGCACGGACGGATGGACCAGCCTGAGCGACGTCGATTTTCACGTCGCGGTCGGCGACCCAGGCGACGCCTTTCGAACGAACGACCCCGTCGGGGAGTTTCCGGAGGAACGCCGCGAACCGTTCGGGGTGGAAGGGACGGCGAGCCCGGAAGACGAACGAGTCGACGCCGTAGACGTCGTCGGGGTGGCGATGGTCGTGGCCGTCGCCGTGAGCACCTCCGTGATCGTGTCCCGTGGGCTCGCCGCCCTCTTCGTCCGCCTCCTCGAGTGCACGTTGCCACCCTGCCGACTCGCTCATCTCACTCGGCTCGAACGCGTCGATCCCGAGCAGTCGATCGGCGGCGACTGCAGAGAACTCGGTCCGGACAGTCTCGGCGACCGGCCGCAGCGCCGAGACCAGCGCCTCGGCCTCCTCGAGTTCGGCCTCGTCACAGAGGTCGGTCTTGTTCAGCAAGACGATGTCGGCGACCTCGAGTTGTTCGATCAGGAGATCCGAGAGCGGACGATCGCTCTCGTCGTCCACACCGCGTCGTTCGGGGATGTCCTCTCCGGCGAAGGCGTCGACGAACAGTCGCGTGTCCAGTACCGTCACGAGCGCGTCGATCTCGTAGGTCGCCGCGACCCGAGAGGAAGTGGTAAACAGCCGTGCGACGGGTTCCGGCTCGGAGATTCCCGAAGACTCGACGATCAGATGGTCGAACTCGCGGTTGCGGGCCAGTCGGACGACCGCCGTCTCGAGGTCGTCCCGGAGTTCACAGCAGAGACAGCCGTTCGAGAGTTCGGCGACGCCGCCCTCGACGTCGAGATCCGACCCGTCCGCGACGAGTTCCGCGTCGACGTTGACCGTGCCCATGTCGTTGACCAGCACCGCGAGGTCCCGATCGCCGGCAGTCTGAAGCAGGTAGTTGAGCAGCGTCGTCTTCCCCGCGCCGAGGCTTCCCGAGAGGACGGTGACGGGAATCGTCGCTTGCATACCACAACCTTGACACTCGAGCACAAAGTGTCGTCGTTTCGGCACTCAAACTCGTGAACCAGGGCTGGACCGTTCGCATCGTCGACGGATGCGGACGACATACTTTTGTCCCCATAGCCGAGCATGACTACTGATGACAGTTGCCGACCGGATCGCTGCCTACCGAACGGTACTCGAGGAGTGGGTGCGTGGTCTCTATCACGGACTGTTCTCCCATCCGGCCTACGAGAAGATCGAACAGGAGGCCGAAGACCTCGAGGACGCGTTCATGCTGGCGTGTTTCCCCGACGCCTTCGGCATCCCGAGTCCGGTGTCGTACTACACTGCCGAACTCCTGCCGTACCTGGAAGACGAGTACGAGGCCTGGGAACGACGAATGTGGGATCGGCAGTCGGTGATCGAACGCAAGGGCCACCAGTACCACTTCTGATGACCGAGTTCGTCTTCTTCGGCGGCAAGGGTGGCGTCGGCAAGACGACCGTCTCGAGCGCACACGCCCTGCAATGTGTCGAGGGTGGCCTCGAGGCGCTCGTCGTCTCGACCGATCCGGCCCACAGTACGGCAGACGTCTTCGACCAAGAGTTCGGCGACGAGCCGAAGCCGGTCGAGGGCTACGAGGGACTCTCCGCGATGGAGATCGACCCCGACCAGGAGGTTCAGGACCACCTGCTGAACCTCAAACGGCAGCTCAACTCGCAACTGAGCGCGACGATGGTCAACGAGGTCGACATCCAACTCGAGATGGCCCACCAGACGCCGGGTGCCTACGAGGCCGCGCTGTTCGACCGGTTCGTCGACGTGATGCGAAACGCCAACCCCTACGACCGGGTGGTGTTCGACACCTCGCCGACGGGAGCGACGCTCCGACTGCTCGCGCTACCGGATCTACTCGAGCAGTGGATCGACCGGCTGATGGCCAAACGCCGGCGGAGCATCGACCTCTACGAGAAGGCCGCGATCGGCAACCGGGAACCACGACGCGTGATGGACGGCGATCCCGTTCTTGCGAGACTTCGGGAACGGAAAGAGCGGTTCGAGTTCGCCGGCGAGGTGTTGCGCGACGACGCGTCTTTCTATCTCGTGTTGAACCCAGACCAACTCTCGATCCGCGAGACCGAACGCTCGATCGAAACCCTGTCCGAAGCCGATCTCCCCGTCCGTGGACTCGTCGTCAACCGGCTGACGCCCGAGCCCGACCCCGACGAGGAGGGACGTGGCGCACGATATCTCCGTACCCGGGTCGAGACCGAACGCGACCGCCTCGAGCACATCGAGCGGGAGTTCGACGTACCGGTCGTCGCGACGATCGAAACCCGCACCGAGGAAGTCCGCGGGCGACTCCTCGAGGACGTCGCCAACGAACTCGAGATCGCACTCGAACCCGCCGGCTCTCCGTCGGCTACCAGCGGTTGAAGCCGTTGGCTTCCGCGTTGTACAGCCGTGGCGAGTTTGCTGTCGCGTCCTCGATTCACCTCGGACTCACGGACCGGGACGCTCTCGCTGATCTTATCCAAATGAATTATATTTATAATGGTCCCGTGTTATCGTAATCACGAGACACATTACCATGGTAGGAGTGATCTGGATCGTTGCACTGGTGCTAGTGATGTTTACTGCAGCGTACGTCGTCTACGGCCGGTACCTCTCTCAGTTCGTCGACCTAGACGACAGCCGCGAGACGCCGGCACACAAGTACCAAGACGGGCAGGAATACGTACCGGCGAAGAAATCGGTACTCCTGGGGCATCACTACTCGAGTATCGCTGGCGGTGCACCCGTCGTGGGGCCGATCACGGCGGCACTGATCTGGGGATGGCTGCCCGCTCTGCTGTGGGTTGCCATCGGGAATCCACTGATCGGTGCCGTTCACGACTTCGTCTCGCTGTCGGGGAGCCTCCGACACGAAGGGAAGTCGATCGGCTACATCATCGGCGAGTACGTCGGTGAACGGGGGAAGAACATGTTGTTGTGGTTCGCGTTCCTGTTGACGATTCTCGTAGTGGCAGTGTTCGCGCTGGTCATCGGAGTCGTCTTCGACGCGTTCCCGGAAGCTGCGACCGCGAGTATCGTTTACATCGGATTGGCGTTTCTCTTCGGGTTCTGGCTGTACCAACTGGGGCTCCCGTTCTCGGTCGGAACGGTCGTCTTCGTCGCCGGCGTGTTCGCGTCGGTCTGGGTCGGTATCCAGTTCCCGGTCGCGATCACGCCGCCGGCCGAGGCCGGCGCGTATCCGGAGGGGACGTTCGTCGTCCTCGATGCAGCACCGACACTGTTACCGGAGTTCCTCGGTAGTGCGAACATCACCGCGTGGGTTCTCGTCGTCCTCGTCTACGGGGCTGCCGCGAGTATCCTCCCGGTATGGATGCTACTGCAACCGCGTGACTACCTCTCCTCGTTCCTCCTGTACACGGGGGTCGGCGGTGGACTGCTAGCGGTCATCGTCGGCACGTTCGTCACCGGAATGGGAGACGACGCAGTCCACAACGGCCAACAGCTCAGTTTCGACATCACGACGGGAGCCTGGTACGGTTTCCTCGGGCAGGAAGGACCACTCGCAGTCGAAGGACTCATCCCGCTGATGCCGCTTTTCCCACTGCTGTTTCTGACCATTGCGTGTGGGACCATCAGCGGCTTCCACTCGCTGGTCTCCTCGGGAACGACGGCGAAACAGCTCAACAAGGAGACCGACGCCCGCCTGATCGGGTACGGCGGGATGCTCGGTGAAGGACTGCTCGCCGCCGTCGCACTGTGTGCCGTGACGATTGTCGCGATCCCGGCAGCCGATGGCGGGATCGGCCTGGCACTGCCGAACTTCGCGACCGGCGGCGGTGCGATCCTGACCGCGTTCGGTATCCCGTTCGAGTACGCGGCACCGTTTATGGCGCTGGTCCTCGCGAGTTTCCTGCTGACCAGCATGGACACCGCCGTCCGTCTCGGGCGATACATGCTCGAGGAAATCATCGACACGCCCGAAACCCAGATCGAGTCGTACGGTGCTAACCCGTACGTCAATACGACGATCATCACCATCATTGCGTTCTTCCTGCTGGGCAGCGGCCAGTGGGAGGACCTCTGGGTCCTGTTCGGCGGTGCGAACCAACTGCTGGCGTCGCTTGCCCTGCTGACTGGCACCATCTGGCTCGCCAACTGGCAGAAGTCCAAGCAACTGATCTCGACTGGTGGCCCGATGATTCTGATGGCGTTTATCACCGTCTTCGGTCTGACGTGGCTCGCGCTCTACCAGATCCTCGGTGGCCGATTGCTCGGTATCACCGGCGGGATGGAGCCGGCGGAATCGCTCCTCGTTCAGGTGTCGGGGGTCGTCCAAATCGTCATCATCGCGGTGCTGCTCGGACTCGCACTGTCGCTGTTCAAGATCGGCTACGATAACATGAAAGCGGCCGACGAGGCCGAACCCGACGTCGCGGCTGGCACGTCGGACGACGACTGACGACGGCACGGATTCGGTTTTCTTTTTCGACGTAACGCGATCGAGGAGTGACTGCTTCGGGCTACAACCGGTTCAGACGGACTGCTGTCTGTCATCTCCGGCACAACCGCGACTCGTCCAGTGATCGTGTCGGTAAATCGGTACACCAATCCGTATCAGACACCGTCTCGTTCGATTCGCTCGCACCGAACCGCGCTCCAGTCGTCCGGCCGATGTCCGGTGACTTTCGGTGGCACTACAGCTGGAGCCGACGGGCGATCAGGTCCAGCAGGCCGGGCTCTTCGGTCTCGATCGGGTCCCAGACGCGGAACGCCGTTGCAACGTCAGCGTTGTCACAGGCGACAAGTTCCTCGTCGCCTGGAGCGGCGACGACGAGATTGATCTCGTAGTGGCCGTGGAAGCCGTATTTCAACAGGTTTCGGCCGTCGAATCTGTCTACCCGATCACGAACGTCGACGGGGATCGACGGCGCGATCGCGACGAACGTAAACTCCGTACAGAAGTGCTGTTCGTCGGGCTCGATCCACTCGTCGGCGAGTTGGTGGCCCAGTTCGACGTACCGGTCCAGCGTCCGGTCGTCGACGCGGTCGACCCGCGTCGCAAACAGGTGTTCGGCCGACTCGTGTTCCGCGAACGAAATCGCCGGATGGAGGAAGTGTTTCTGGCTGCGCAGCTCCAGCTCTCCGTACAGCGCGAACTGGTCGCCGTCGACCACGTACCCCTTCTCGAGGTCGTAGTTGTGAAACAGTCGGTCGCCGACTCGATCGAGGTACCCGTCGTCCCAGTCCGGCACCGCCGTGAGTGCCTCGTCGACTGGTTCCAACGGAGCGTCGCCAGTCTGGTCGGACTCGGCCTCGGGCGGTTCCTCGGTCGGTCGTTCGCTGTCACTCATTCGTCTCCCTCCGTGGGTCACTGGCGGTTGTCGGACGGCCCGTCGACGTTCGTTTCCGTCCCGCCGAATCGTCCATGCCGATAGATACCACGGTGCGGCCAAAAATCCGTCGTCACGGATCGGAACGACGACGCGAGCTTTTAACTTCCCGTGACAGTAAACTAAAGAACCTATGGTAAGAGACCGCGAAGCGTGTGGTCGCTGTTCGATGACGGTCGCGGTCGACGCCGCACACGGCGAATGGGCCGACGACGAGCGTGTCGATTCCGACCCGTACGCTGGTGACCGGATCGAACTCGAGGAAAACCAGCTTCGCACGCTGTCGCCCGGCGGCTGGCTCGTCGGCCTCTCGAGTCGGGTGGACGATGCCGTCGCCCGGTTCACGTGGGAGCGATAGGCGGACGGACCGCCGGAGTTGTGCCGGAATATCGGTACAGCAATCCGTCTCAGTTCGTCGTTACTACCTCGACCACGTCACGGGGCTCGACTTCGTACTCCTTGCCGAGTTGGCGGTTCGTCCGGCAGTCGATGGCGTGGAGGAAGCCCTCGCCGATGTCCGAATGCAGGCTGTAGGCGAAGTCCTCTGCGGTCGAGTTCGGCGGGATCAGATAGCAGTCCGGCAGGACCTCGCCGCGTTCGTTGCCGAGTCCGTTCGCGCCGCCGGGAAAGACGGGAACGACGCCAAGCACGTCGAACAGCGCCGTCTCGAGGGCGGCCTGGACGCCCGTCGCGCCGTAGTCGTCGAGGAAGTCACGGATCTGCTCTAGACCGTCTTCCTGGTCGCCAGAGACATCGCCCGTAATTTCGAAGTCGTCGTCGCCGGGACGGTAGTCGACGACGCCGGCTTTGTCCGCGGATTTCAGTGCCTTCTCGGCGTGGGCACTACAGGGGACGAACGTGAGGTGGTCGTAGTCGGGGTCGGACGTGATCTCCGCGTAGTTCTCCTGGGCCGCTGGGAGGTCCATCTTGTTGGCGGCGATTACCATCGGTTTGGTCTCCGTACGAATCTCGCGGGCGAGTTCGAGTTTGTCCTCGGCGTTCCACTCTCCGGGATCGAAGCCGACGCCGACGCGTCGGATCAGACGCTTGATCTCGTCTTCGTTCGTCTTGAACGCGCTCATCTGTTCGGCGAGTTCTTCCTCGATTGCGTCGTCTTCCGTCGTGTAGCCAGACTCGTAGCGTACGATCCCTTTCTCCAAGACGTCCAGATACCACTGGTCGAGTTCCTCCTCCAAGAAATCGACGTCCTTCCGGGGGTCGTGATCCTCGGTGGGTTCGCCCTCGAGGTCCGTCCCTCCGGAGAAGTCGACGACGTGGACGAGCACATCCGTCTCGTTGAGGTCGGTCAGGAACTGGTTGCCTAACCCCGCACCTTCGTGTGCGCCGGGAATCAGTCCCGCGACGTCGACGAGTTTCGTCGGGACGAATCGCGTCCCGCGGTCACAGTAGCCGACGTTCGGGGTGCACTCTTCGTCGAACTCCGGGGCCGCACAGTCGACTCGAACGTAGGCCTCGCCCACGCTGGGGTCGATGGTCGTAAACGGGTAGGCCCCTTCGGGGACGTCGTTCATCGTCGCCGCATTGAAGAAAGATGACTTGCCGACGGATGGTTTGCCGACCAGTCCGATCCGGTAACTCGTACTCATTATCCGTCCCTCGAGCGGGCCGATTAAACGGGTTTCTTTCCGATCGCGTCTTGCTACGAGAACGCATGACGTTCAACCGCCGGAGGAACCGTCTCCACCCCCAACAGAGACGAACGGTCGCGCGACAATCGTTGCCGACCATCGTCGGCTACGGATACTGGGACTGGTGCATGAGAAAGTATTAACGACGGTCTTTCGTTCGCTTCTCTATGCGCCCGACCGACCGGACTCTCGAGACGCTTGCGGTCGCTGCCGGCGAGGAACCGTTCCGCACGGGAAGCGAAGCGGGAGACGTCACCTCGCCGCTGCATCTCTCCTCCACGTTCGCGCTACCGGGCCTGGACAGCGAGATGAGTCTCGACGACGTCGATCCCGACGCCGGGGAGTTCGTCTACTCCCGGCTGTCGAACCCGACGCGCCACGCACTCGAGAAACGCCTCGCCGCCCTCGAGGGCGGCGAACACGCGATGGCTTTCTCTTCGGGGACGGCCGCGATCTTCACGACGGCCCTCGCGGTCGTCGAACCGGGAGATCACCTCGTCGCGTTCGACGACCTTTACGCCGGAACGCGTCGATTGCTCGAGGAGGTGTTCGCGACCCGGTTGGATGTCGATGTCTCGTTCGTCGACGCGACGGAGACCGAGAACGTCGCGGCTGCCATCACCGACGAGACGGCGTTCGTCTGGATGGAGACGCCGACGAACCCCGGGATCGAACTCTGTGATATTGCCGCTATCGCCGAGATCGCAGACGGTGCGGACGCGACGTTCGGCGTGGACAACACCTTCGCGAGTTCGTACTTCCAGCGGCCGCTCGAACTCGGCGCGGACGTCGTCGCCCACAGCACGACGAAGTACCTCAACGGCCACTCGGACTCGGTCGGCGGGGCCGTCGTCACCGACGACGACGCGCTCGCAGAGCGACTCGAGTTCCTCCAGCAGGTCGGCGTCGGCGACGCACTTTCGCCGTTCGACAGCTATCTCGTCCTCCGCGGGCTGAAGACGCTGCACCTGCGGATGCGCCAACACGAGCGCAACGCGATGGCGATCGCGGAGTTTCTCGACGACCACGACCGGGTCTCGGCCGTCCACTATCCGGGCCTCGAGAGCCACCCACAACACGACCTCGCCTGCGAACAGATGGACGGCTTCGGCGGCATCCTCTCGTTCGAACTCGAGGGCGACATCGACGACGCGGCCGCGTTCCTGGAGTCACTCGAGGTGTTCACCCTCGCGGTGTCGGTCGGCGGCGTCGAGAGTCTAATCGAACTGCCGGCGGGAATGACTCACGAACCTCTCTCCGAAGAAGAACGCGAGGAACTGGGGATCACCGAGACGCTGATCCGTGTCTCCGTCGGGGTCGAGGGCACCAAGGACCTGATCGCAGACCTCGACCGGGGGTTCGACGCGGTTCGACGCAGATCGGCGGTTGCAGACGGAGACTGAACGGAGAAACGCCGGTCTGAACTGTCACCCATCCCAGTTCGAATTCGTGATACCGCTCCAACTCCAGCCGGCGAGGCCGATCCAGATCAGCACGAGTACGCCGAAGGCGGCCCACTGCTGGGTCTGGGTTTCGGCGATCGGGGCGAACACGTCGACCAGCCCGCTCGCCTGTAACATTCCGAGGGCGAGCAAGAACAGGCCGAGAATCGAGACGGCAGCGATCCCGAGCCAGTTACGCCCCATCCACTTCCCCTCCTGTTCGGCCTCGTGTTTGTCGGTCGTGGGTGTCTTGGTTGGCTCCTCGTCGGGACTGGACATACCGGCACGTATCGCCGTCGGGCGGGAAACGGTTCTACCTGCAGGCTCCGGCCCGATCAGTCCAGCACGGCCGCGAGTGCATCCATCGTCCGTTCGACGCGGTCGAGGCGGGCGTTGTGGCCCATGTGACCGACCCGAAGAATATCGTCCTCGAGGCCGCCGAGCCCCGTCGCGAGGACGATTCCGTGGTCCTCGAGCATCGCCGCCTGTACCTCGCCTGCACGGCCGTCGACCTCGATCGCGGTGACCGTCGGCGAACAGTCGTCCTCGCTGTTAGAGTACGTCTCGAGGCCGAGTGTCGCGGCCCGCTCGCGACAGCGTCGTGCAGCCGCTTCGTGGCGCTCGAAGACCGATTCTAGGCCTTCCGCTAACAGCAAGTCGACCGCAGCGTCGAGACCGTAGAGGTTCGCCGTCAGGTGCGAGTAGGGGAACCACTCTTCGTCGGCAGCGGTCTTCCAGGGCTCTAAGTCGAGGTAGAACTCCGGCGTCTCGACCGACTCGATGCGGTCCCACGCTCGGTCGCTGATCGCACAGGTCGTCAGCCCCGGCGGCGCGCTGAAACACTTCTGGCTCGCGCCGAGACAGACGTCGATCTTCTCGGTCGGAACGGGAGCTCCGCCGAGCGACGAGACCGCGTCGACGACGCTCACGACGCCGTGCTCGTCCAGTACGTCGAGAATCGGCTCGAGGTCGTTCAGCGTCCCTGTCGGCGTCTCGCAGTGAACCATCGTCGCGACGTCGAACGGTTCGCCCTCCGTGGCTGCCCGCTCGAGCGTCTCCGCCACCGCGTCGACATCGAGGGTCTCCCGCCACGGCACCTCGCAGACGACAGGTTCGCCGCCGTAGGAGTCGACGAAGTCGGCGAACCCGTCGCCGTAGCGTCCATTCGAGAGACAGAGGACGCGGTCGCCCTCCGCGACGAGTGAGGCAATCGCGGCCTCGAGGCCGAGAATTCCTTCACCGCCGAGGACGACGACGTCGGATTCACCTGCCCCATCGCGGTCCGCGTAGTAGACCCGCTCGAGTTTCCCGGTCAGATCGCGGTAGAACTCGAAGAACGCCGGTTCGACGTCCGGGTTCGGCAGCGGTTCGGCCATCCGTTCGCCGACGGCGTCGGGTACCTCGGTCGGTCCGGGCGTCATCCGGAACCTGTCGGGGAGATCGCTCATAGGAGAGTTCGAGGTATCCGACGGGATAAAACCCCTAGACCGGCCGCTCCCGTCGCCGGCGCAGCGTTCCACGGACGAACGGCGTCACGGGAAAGATCCCGAACTCGAGACGTTCGATTTCCTCGAGTGCGAACGAGTCGTGGCTCGCGAACCGGTCGACGGTGTCCCGGTTCAGCTGACAGCCGCCGCCAGCCCGTTCCCACAACGGATTCAGCAGTTCCTGGCCCGCCCGTCGCCAGCCGTCCGCGCCGACGTGCTCGAGGAAGCGAAACTCCCCGTCCGGTTTCAGGACGCGGGCGACCTCCGCCAGTGCGGCATCCGGGTCCTGGACGGTACAGAAGACCATCCCCGAGAGGACGACGTCGAACGCGTCGTCGGGATAGGGCAGCGATTCAGCCCGGGCGTCCCGCAGGTCGACGGCGAGTCCACTCGCTCTGGCCTGTCGTTTCGCCCGCGGACGCATGTTGGGGTCTGGTTCGATAGCGTGGTACTCGAGGCCGTCGCTCGCCGCTTCGACGACGTACGGAAACATCGCGCCGTTCCCGGTGCCGATCTCGAGGACACGTCCGGCGAGGTCCCGAGCGAGATACTCGCGGTGGACACGGGGAAAAAGCGACTGGGGAAGCAGGTCGTAGACGGCGGCGAAGACGGGATGGTCGATCTCGGCGTCGTGGTCGTGTCCGGTCGCCACGGACTCGTTTGTCATACGATTGCCGACGAGTGACTGCGTGGAATCGTTTTCCCCGTCTCACCGGATCGTATCGGGGATGCGATCGACGACGTCGGTCGCGAGGACTCCCGGTCCGTACTCGGCAGTTGCAAGTTCACCGCTCTTGCCGAGGACCCAGGCACCCAGTTCCGCAGCGTCCTCGCGATCCATTCCCTGGCCCAGTAGCGAGGCGATGATGCCCGCGAGCGTGTCGCCGGTCCCGGCGACAGTCAGCGCGGAGGTTCCCGTCTCGTTGTGCTGGCGGGTCCCGTCTGCAATGATCTCGTCGACGGTCCCGGTCAGAATGATGACTGCGTTCGTCTCCTCGGTGATGGCCTCGAGCGAGCCGTAGCTCTCGTAGATCGGATCGTCTTCGGAACCGCTGGGTGTGAGGACGGCGTTCGAAAGGTCGGCCTCGAGTGCGGGTTCGATCGCGAGCGCGTCGACGACGACCGGGACGGAGACGTCGTCGATAGTGTCACAGACGGCGTCCGGTTCCGCGTCGACCAGTCCCGGCCCGATCACGAGTGCGTCGGCCCACTCGCTGACGGTGATCGTTTGCTCGCGAGCGTCCTCGTCGAACCGTTCGCCAGCGTAGTAGCTGGCGAGCAAATTCACCGAGTGACTCGCGACGATCTCGTATATCGGCTCGGCGACGAGTGCACGGACGTGATCCGAGCCGGTGCGCAGCGCCGCCTGGCCGACGATCGCGGGCTGGGTCGGATAGTCGATACTTCCGCCGACGACGGCGACCCGCCCGTTGTCGGTGCCGGACTCCTCGCTGACGTTCGACAGCGTACGCTGGAGACGACCCATACCGAGAGTTCGAGCCGCGACGGGTAGCCGCTTGGCAGGCGTGTTCCAGTCTGCCCCACAAGACATAGAAGGTGGCCGTAGTAGCCAGCGGTAGACCCATGTTCGACGACAGAACCGATGCCGGCGAACAGCTTGCGGCCGAACTCGAGGATCGCGGGCTCAAAGCCGACGTCGTTCTCGGCATTCCACGCGGGGCGTTGCCCGTCGCACGACCGGTCGCGGACGCACTCGGGGCCGAACTCGACGTCGTCGTCGCCCGAAAGATGGGCGCGCCGAACAACCCGGAACTGGCACTGGGGGCCGTCGCGAGCGACGGCAGCGTCTGGCACAACGACGACCTCATCGACCGGATGGGGGTCTCCGAGGCGTACCTCGAGGAGATCCGCGACGAGGAGGCGGAGAACGCACGGACGAAGGCCGACCGCTACCGTGAGGGCGACGAGTTGCCGAACTTCGACGGCCAGCGCGTCGTCGTCGTCGACGACGGAGTCGCGACGGGTGCGACGGCGACTGCCTGTCTCCGCCAGGTCGTCGACGCCGACGCCGAACACGTTACGCTGGCCGTTCCCGTCGGTTCACCGCGGACGCTCTCGGACCTCGAGTGCGAGGCCGACGAGGTGATCGCACTCGAGACGCCCCAGAGCTTCCGTGCCGTGGGGCAGTTTTATCGAAACTTTGGACAGGTCACTGACGAAGAAGCGATCGACTATCTCGAGGGTGGCAGTTAACGATCGATCCGGTTAGGCACGATCCGTCGAATCGACGCCAGTGATCCGCCGATCCGCCGAATCAGTCCCGACTGCGTCCGGCTTGTCGGTCGCTTCGGCGGGATCGACGCGCACCGTCAAAACGGGCACTGGAGCGTTGCGGACGACCCGTTCCGTGACACTGCCCAGCAGGAGGCGGTCGATGCCGCCGCGACCGTGGGTCCCCATCACGATCAGGTCGCAGTCCTCGCGGCTCGCCTCCTCGACGATGACGCGATTCGGTGACCCCTCGAGAACGCCGGTCTCGACGGAAACATCGTCGGGTGCGAGGTCTCGCGCCCGCTCGACTGCGTTCTGCCCCTCGTCGTAGAGAGCGTCGCTAATCCCCTCCCAGGCGGTCTCCATCGGGAGCCCACCGTAGCTCGCCGCGTTGACGACGTAGAGGATGCGGACCGTCGCCTCGTGAGCGCATGCGAGATCGAACCCGTACTCGAGTGCACGTTCGACCTCCGGCGAGCCGTCCGTCGGGACGAGAATGCGGTCGTACATCGTGTTGTATGATACCGTATGTCGCCCAAATACAATAACGTTGCCACGGGATCGTCAGAACGTCACTCGAGGAGATACGTAGCCGTCAGCCCTCGACGATCACGTCGCAAACGTCGTCGACACCGGCGCGTCGCACGACGGCCCGGACAGGATCACGCGCATCGACGAGGTTGTCCGTCTCACCGTCGAGCACGAGCAACCGTGCCTTCCGCCCCGGTTCGACGACGCCGTACTCGAGGCCCGCGAGCTCGGCACCGTTTACCGTCGCCATCCGGAGGATGTCGTCCGCTGGGAGATCGGAGAACTTGGCGAGAAACTCCATCTCGCGGAACATCGACGGCGAGTTCAGCATGACGTTGTCCGTCCCGAGTGCCAGCGTCGTTCGCTCGTGGAGTTTCTCGACCGGCGGCAGGCCGACACCGGTCACCAAATTCGAGCGCGGACAGACGACGGTCGGGACGTCGCAGTCCGCGACACGATCCAAATGGACTGGTTCAGGGTGGACCATGTGAACGAGAAAGTCCGGATCGAGGTCCATCGCCGGATCGATGTCGGTCTCGTCAACCTCACCGGCGTGGATGCCGAACGGTTTCCCTGCCTCTCGAGTCGCCGTCCGTTCGCGCTCGAAGTCGGCGTCGTTCGCGCCGCTCGCACCGAAGCCGTCGCCGGCTTCTATCGCGTCGATCGATTCACGGCCAAACGCGATCGCGTCCACCTCGACGTCGGCCGCTGCCGCCTCGAGCGCCCGGACGCCTTCGACGCCACCTTCACGGAAGTCGAGACAAGCAGCCGTGCCGCTTCGGTGCATGAACTGGAGCGACCGCACCATTGCAGCGACCTTCTCCTCCCGCGACGCCTCCCGGAGCAACCGATGTTTCAGCCCGTCAGGGGGTGCGACCAGCTCCTCGAGTGAGAGTCCGCGTCCCGCTTCCTTGGCGATCGAGTCGCCAACGTGAGTGTGAGCGTTGACGAACGCCGGGAGAACGATGGCCGAACGCCCGACGGCCGCCTCCTCGATGGCCGCGATCCGTCCCTCGTCGTCGATCACCACCCGCCCTTCGATAGGCTCGAACTCCCGCCCCCGAAGGATCGTTCCCGTGAGTTCCATACCGGACGTTCGCGGGCAGCCATTTCAACGGTTCGGGCTCGACTCGAGCCACCCGGAGAAACGCATTCGCGGCCTTGTGTTCCATTCGGGATATGGTCGTCCAGACCTAACGGGACGACGTCACGTGGTACGAATGTGAAAACTGTGGGTTGTTCTTCGACGAGCAATCCGACGCGGCCGAACACGAGACACGATGTGACGACACCAACCCCTCCTACATCCAGTGATCAGCGCCGTTCCCGGTGTTCATCCGCCAGTTCCGCGGCTCGAGCCAGCGTGTGAGCCTCGACCCAGCGTACCCGATCGCCGTCGCCGTAGGCAAGTGCCGTCTTCAACTCGTCCCGTAACACGCCGTGACCGATCGAGCGAACGGCCCCGTCCGCGTCGCCGAGTTCGTAGACGCCCGGCCGGTCGGGCGCACTCGCGACGGCCTCGCGGTCGAGGTCCCGCCAGGGTTTCTGCAGCGGCATCGTCACCTCCCGCCCGGCTCGACCAGTTCGTATGCGTGTTCGCTCATCTCGTCCTCCGCGAAGACGAACACCCGGCCGTCGACGGCCTCGAGGTCCGCCTCGACGCGAATCGAGTAGGCGTCCGTCGAAACCGTCACGCCCGGAAACAGGACCTCCGCGTCGTTTTCCTCGAGCATGACCCGGCCGACACCGGTCGTCTCGAGGATCTCGTCGTGCGTGTCTCGATCGTTGACGTACGTCATCACGCCCTCAACACCGTCGGGTTCGGTGACGAGTACGTGAACGTCCTTGCCGGGCGGCGTGGTGATCGATCCCTCGATGGGGTCAGGCGGGCCGTGATAGAACACCTCGCGCCCGTCGAGATACTGGACGACGACGCCGCCGTCGACGAGATCGACCCCGATCGTACTGGGGGCGACGTTGCTCCGAACAGTCATATGCCGACCTTCGATCGGACTGGGGAAAAACGGTGCGCTCTCGGTTGCACCGATCGTCAGCCGTAAGTATCCGTTCACCAGTGTACGAACATGGACGGCCGCGCCGTTGCGCCAGCAGCCGGAACGGTACTCAACGCGCTCGCGACCGGAGTCGGCTCCGCGTTCGCGATCGACCTCGAGACGACAGCCACGGTCGAACTCACCGACGACGGCGACATCGTCGGCGAGGTTGCCGGCCAACCCGACGCCGACACGACGCTCGTCGAGCGCTGTGCAGCGATGGCGATCGACGAATACGCAGCCGAGGCGGGACTCGAGCCCACGAATGTGGGCGCTCGCGTCCGGACCGAAAGCGAGGTGCCGATGGCGTCCGGACTCAAAAGCTCGAGCGCCGCGGCCAACGCGACGGTACTTGCGACGCTCGAGGCACTCTGCGTTGCCGACTCGGTCGAACGAATCGAGGCGTGCCGACTCGGCGTCCAAGCGGCCCGGGACGCCGGTGTCACCGTCACCGGCGCGTTCGACGACGCCAGCGCGAGCATGCTCGGCGGCGTCACCGTCACCGACAACACCGACGACGAATTGCTCGCCCGCGACGAGGTCGACTGGTCGGCGCTGGTCTACACGCCACCCGAACAGTCGTTCAGCGCCGACGCCGACGTCTCGGCTTGCGAGCGGATCGCGCCGATAGCCACCCTGGTCGAGGAACTCGCACTCGAGGGCCGCTACGGCGAGGCGATGACCGTCAACGGCTTCGCGTTCGCCGGCGCACTCGAGTTCTCGACGGAACCGATGATCACCGCCATGCCGGACGTCGACGGCGTCTCGCTGTCCGGCACGGGCCCGAGCTACGTCGCCGTCGGCAGCGACGAGACGCTCGAGGACGTACAGCGGCGGTGGAACGAACGCGCCGGAACGACACGGTTACTGGAGACGAGAACGGACGGGACGCACACACAATCACTATGACTCGAGAATCTACTCCGGACGAGGAATCGAACCGACGAACGCCCGACGAGATGTCTCTGGACGAACTCCGCGAGGAGATCGAGACGATCGACCGCGAGATCGTCGAACTGATCGCCCAGCGAACCTACGTTGCGGACACGATCGCTCAGGTCAAAGACGAGAAGGGATTGCCGACGACCGACGAGGAACAGGAACAGCAGGTGATGGACCGCGCGGGCGGGAACGCCGAACGGTTCGACGTCGACGCGAATCTGGTGAAGGCGATCTTCCGGCTGTTGATCGAACTGAACAAAGTAGAGCAGCGTGAGAACCGGTAGCAAGGGGTAGAGATAGAGATATTGTCATTCATCAGCAGGTTCTAGCGGGACTCGTTCCACCTCGATGTCTTCGTAGTCTTTCTCCGATGAGAGTACGTCCAGCGTCCGAGTTTCTGCAGTCGCGGCGTGGAACGCATCGAACGCCGTCATTCCCTCGTCGTAGTAGTTGACGGCCTTCAGAACGATTTGTCGTTCTTCCTCGTCCCGGACAGGGACGAGTTCGAGCAGATTTGCCACGAGTGGGACGTAATCGAACTCGTACCGTTCTCGGGCGAGAAGGAGTTCGAGATAGGAGACGGCCGACGTTTCTACGTCGTACTCGTCGAGTGCTTCTTCTGCAGATTGCTGCAACCAGTCTGAGTCTTTGACGAGCGCGAGTAAAAAGTCGGTTTCGACGTAGACCGTCATCTATCGTCCCCGTTCTCGCGGGCCGCAGCTTTCGCTTCTGCTTCGATGTCCGCGCGAATATCGTCGACGGATGCGTCACGTAACTCGCCTGCCGCTTCGCGGACTGCAGCGAGCGGGTCGTCTGCAACCGGAACGAGTTCAATTCTGTCCTCGTACGTGACGATGTGGTACTTCTCCCCGTATTTTTCTCGTACATCTTTGGGGATGTACAACCTCCCCTGCCCGTCCGTTTCTGCTGACATAGATACGACTACGGCACCACAGACAAAGAATCTTACCACCAGTGGAGAATTGATGGTACGAGCATCAGTGTTTCATCTGTTCGCACATTGGATATTGTCTATCTGAACACGGTTGAGCAAAGGGATAGTAGATAGCACTAATCGAGCTTCTAAGCTCGTGTAACTCCCAATAAGCGATTAGGACTCTTCCGGTTGCTGTTCAGTTGGTTCGTATGGCACTGTCTAGTAGCGTCCCAAGTCTACTCTGACTAGTGCGCTCTACTCCTGATCGAGAACCGTGATTGGTTCGGGCCAACTCTCAACTAGTCGGTCCACGCTTGGGATGGTACTAGTGGCGGGCCAAGCCTGAACTGATGGGTCGAATCTGGCGGTGTGGCCCGATTCGACCCGTCAGTCGACGCTTGGGACGGTACTAGTGCTTTGGCAAGCCTGAACGGATGAGTGAAACCGAGTGCAGTCGTCTGGTTTCACTCATCAGTCGACGCTTGGCGGAGTACTAGTACCGTTTCGTGCGGTCTGCTGTTCTGCTGTCTCGGAACGTCCGGATGGTCTTGGGGGTAGGCCGTCTCCGACTCAGCCAGCCGCCTCAGTTGTCGCTATCGGCAGTCTCGTTCGATCCCACTTGCCCTCTCGTCTGTTCGCGGACGGTCATTCCCTTCCGGCCGAGATGCTGCAACTGCCGTCGCGCGAACTCTTCCTCTCGAGTCCCACGCGTCGCGAGCACGTAAACCAGCGCGCCGCCCGCGGGCCGCATCGTCCGGCCGGCTCGCTGAGTTCCCTGGCGTCTCGAGCCACCCAGCCCGGAGGCGACGATCGCCAGGTCCGCAGTGGGGAGGTCGATCCCCTCGTCGCCGACCCGCGAGACGACCAGCAGGTCGCGTTCGTCGCGGCGGAACTCCTCGAGCAGTCGCCGGCGTTCGTGGTGGGGCGTCTCGCCGCTGAGGAAGGGTCCGTCGAGGGCCTCGGCGAGTTCGCGCCCTTGCTCGAGGTAGTCGACGAAGACGAGCGCTTTCGCGTCGTGGTGGTCTCGTAGCAGGTACCGTACCTCGTCGATCTTTCCGTGATTCTTCGCGGCGATCCGGTACCGTTCGCGACCGTCGGCCGACGCGTAGGCGTTTCGCTGCTGGTCGTCGCCCCACGGAACGTACCGGATCTCGAGTTCTGGTTCGGCGACGAAGCCCGCGTCGAACAGTGCCTGCCAGTCGGTGCCGATCGGTGGGCCGACGAGCGTGAAGATTTCTGTCTGCCGGTCGTCTTCCCGGATCGGACTCGCGCTAAGCCCCAGGCGATGCTGGGACTGGAGGTGCGTGCTGCGGCGGTAGACGTCGCTGGGGACGTGCTGACACTCGTCGAAGATCACCAGTCCCCACTCGCGGTCGTCGAACAGCGAGCGGTGACGATCCATGCCCGCGATCTGGTAGGTTGCGATCGTCACCGGCCGGACGTGTTTCTGGCCGCCGTGATACTGGCCGATCTGGTGTGGGCCGAGGTTGGTGTATTCCTCGATCGTCTCGGCCCACTGCCGTGCGAGGTCGCGACTCGGCACCAGAACGAGCGTCTCGCCGCCGACCTCGGCCATCGCGCCCATGGCGGCGACGGTTTTGCCGCTGCCCGGCGGGCCGACGAAGACGCCTTCCCCGGCTTCCGCGAAGCGATCGACCCACGTCTGCTGGTAGTCACGCAGCGAGACCGCGAGGTCGACATCGAGCAACTCTCCGGAATCGAGGTCGCGGTGATCCTGCACGGGGTAGCCCGCCTCGTAGAGGATTCGCTTGATCGCCGCCGCCGCCCCCTCACGCACCCAGTCTTCGGTGTCGGAGATCGGTGCGTGGACGTGTTCTTCGTCCAGTTTCTGTCGGGCGACGTTCCCCATAACCTCGGGCGTCTTGGCCTCGAGGACGGTGTAGCCGTCTTCGTGAGTGGTGAGCTGAAACTGGTGGGCTCGATCCCACTGACTCCTGACCCACTCTTCGAGCGGTTCGGATCGCTGTCCCAGTGCCTGTCGCATCGTCCGGGCGAGGTCGTCGAACGCCTCGTGTGGTGCCTGCCAGACGTCTTCCGGGCGAACGACGTAGCGGTATCCCTGTTTGCCGTTTGCATCTGCGAGGTGAGCAAACTGGGATAGTTGCGCTCGTGTGAACTGCGTCGGCTGGTCGACGACGATTTCGCGCCGTTTCGGGAACACGACGATCCGTTCCTGTTCGGTCAGATCCTCGAGGTTCGCCGGATACCAGACGATGGGATCGGCCGTGACCGAGAACGACTCGAGGTCGCCGCGATCGACCAGCGCCTCGAGTTCGTCCGAGACGGCGTCTTGGGAGCGATCGAGAGTGCGAGCGATCCCGTCTGCCGTGAGCATGGGTCGGCCTACCTGCTGGCAGGCGTCGTGGAACTGATCGATCGTCAGTTCCAGATCGTCGCTGTCGTCGGCGGAACGATCGCGCGTCACTGGCAGGGCTAACGGTGGTGGGGATAAACCGATTTCGTTCGTCGGGCTTTGCCGGGCTAGTACCGTCCCAACCGTCGACTGACAGGTCGAATCGAGCCACACCGCCAGATTCGACCCATCAGTGTAGGCTTGGCTCGCCACTAGCCGGCGACCGACATCGATTGAACGCCGATTCAACTGGCCCAGTGTGACGGGTACTGTTCCGGACTGGCCCTATCAGTTGGAAACAGCCACCGACTTTAAGTATAACACATTTGATTTGACACGTATGTTCACAGTTTCTGCGGACCGGGTCGACAACCCTGACGACGGGCGGAGTTCGATCAGCGAACGGTACGAGTCGATCCTGTGGTGGATGATGGACAAACTCGGGGCGACCGAGACCATCGAACGGAAGATACTCGCTGCCGTCTGTCTCCAGTTTCTCGCGACAATCGGCATATTCCTGTTGCCGCTGCTTTTCCTGGGGCCCCGAGAAGCGTTTTCGATCTTTCCGACCGCTCAAATCCTTCTCAGCGGCGTCCTGATCGTGCTCGCCGTCGTCGCCTTCGCCAACACGTGGTTGGTCGCCCGACGGGACTTCATCGAACCGCTGCGACGGGTCCGCTCGATCGCGAGCGAAATCTCCGAGGGGCAGTTAGAGACCAGACCGCAGGGTCGGACACAGAAAGACGAGATCGGCGACCTCCAAGAGTCGGTCGTCAAGATGTACGCCTACCTGACGACCGTCGCCAACCAGGCCGACGCTCTCGCAGGCGAAGAGTTCGACGCCAGCGTTCTCGAGGCGGATGTTCCCGGCGAGTTCGGCGACTCTCTGGAAGAGATGCGAATCAGCCTCGAAGACCGAATCGAGAAACTCGAGGAGAACCGCGAGGAGATCGAACAGCAACGACAGGAGACCGAACGACGAAACGCCGCCCTCGAGGCCGACGCGGAGCGCTGTCGGGACGTTCTCGAACGGTGTGCCGAGGGTGATTTCACTCACCGCGTCGATGTCGAGAGCGATCACGAGGCGATGGTCGAGATTGCGGATGCCCTCAATGCAACGGTCGACGACGTGTCGGGCATGCTCGGTCAGGTACAGACGTTGGCCGACGAGGTCGATCGAGTTGGAACGGAGGTTTCGGCGAGTGTCGCCGAGTTAGAGAAGACGAGCGCGGGGGTCAGCGATTCCGCGGAGGCGATTTCGGTCGCAACCGACGAGCAGAACGACCGCTTCGAGAAGGTACGCGACGAGATGAGCGATCTCTCGGCGACGATCGAAGAGATCGCGTCGACGGCCGACGGGGTCGCGGACGTCTCGGCGGAAGCAGCGACGAACGCTCGTGATGGACGCGAAACGGCAAGCGAGGCGATCGAAGAACTCGACCGTCTCGAGCGCCGGATGGAAACGATCGTCGGTCGCATCGAAGCGTTAGACGAGGAACTGGCCGAGGTCACCGAGGTCGTCACCCTCATCGACGAAATCGCAGAGGAAACGAACCTGCTCGCACTCAACGCGTCGATCGAGGCCGCCCGAGCGAGCGGCGACGGGAACCGGTTTGCCGTCGTCGCCAGCGAGATCAAGTCGCTGGCGGAAGAAACTGGCGAGGCGACCGGCGAGATCGAACAGTTGGTCAGTGGCCTGCAGAACTCGGCCCAGGAAGCGGTCGACGAGATCGGGACGATGCAACAGGAAGTCGTCGACGGAACAGAAACGATCGAGGAAAGTCTCGAGGTTCTCGAGGAGATTGCCGGCAGCGTCCAGGAGGCAAACGACGGCGTCCAGTCGATCAACGCCGCGACAGACGACCAGGCCCGCACGGGCCAGCAGGTCGTGTCGATGGTCGACGAAGCGACCGACCGAAGCGAACACACGCTCGAGGAGACGAGCAGCGTCGCCGCCGCTGCGGAGGAACAGACCGCGACAGTCTCGGAGATTTCGAATGCGGCACAGTCGTTGTCCCAGACGGCTACCGAACTGAGCGGTCAACTCGAGGAGTTCACCGCCGACGCCTGACTCTCGACGACGTCTTCCAGCGCTGACAAATAGTATATCCGTGCGGCTAACGTACGCTACGGTATGTTCCGAGCTATCCTCCCCGAGGGACAGATCCTGTGTGATCGGTACGAGCGAGTCGAGAACGGCCTCGAACTGTACGACGATGACGACACGCTCGTTGCGTTCGTTCCCTACGATAACTTGCACGCACTGGTCGACGAGGATGTCTACGGCGAAGACGATCGATCGATCATGTAGCCGGCGTCTGGTCGATCGCGTCCAGTTGTTCCCTGTATCTGTTTCTGACGGTGACGACGGTGGTCTGGGCGGTTTCTGCGACCGCTCGCTGTGGGATCGTCTCGTCACAGAGCAGCCCAGCCGCGTAAATGGCTGCCGCCGCGAACCCCGTCGGTGATTTACCCGAATGAAGCCCTTTCTCGGTCGTCTCGTCGATAATGTCGATCGCTTTCGTCTCGACGTCTTTGTCGACGTCGAGTTCTGAGCAGAACCTGGGCACGAACTGTCGCGGGTTCGTCGGCTCTAAGTTGATGCCGAGTTCGTCGGCGATGTATCGGTAGGTTCGCCCGATTTCGCGCTGATCGACCCGGGAGACGGCGGTCACTTCCTCGAGGCTGCGCGGGATGTCCTCTTTGCGACAGGCGGTGTAGAGGGCACTGGTCGCGACACCTTCGATCGACCGACCACGAATGAGGTCCTGTTGGAGAGCCCGACGGTAGATGACGCTCGCGGTTTCCTTGACCGGGTTGGGGACGCCGAGTGCGCTGACCATCCGGTCGATCTCCGAGAGTGCATACTTGAGGTTCCGCTCGCCGGCGTTTTTCGTCCGGATTCGTTCCTGCCAGACGCGAAGCCGATGGATCTGGCCGTGCTTCTCGGCGGACATCGACCGGCCGTTGGCGTCCTTGTTTCGCCAGTCGATCGTCGTCGTCAGCCCGCGGTCGTGCATCGACTGGGTCAGGGGTGCACCCACTCGAGAGAGTTCGTCGTGTTCCTGTGCGTTGAACGCGCGCCACTCGGGACCGTAGTCGATGGGGTCTTCGGTTAGAACGAGCCCACACTCGTCACAGACTCGTTCGCCGCGGTCGGGGTCGTGGACGATCGTGTCGGTTTCACAGTCAGGACACAGCTCCGTTCCTCGTTCCCGTTTCTGTTCCCGTTCGCTTGTCTCACTTCTTGCGTGATCGATGATGGGCTGTGTCATCCGTAGCGAAGACAGTCCTGCAGCCATTGTAAGGAGGTACCATGGTTTCATAGGAAACCCCGACTTACGATTGCAGGTCGAGCGGAGAGTTCGACGCAGGCCGACCAGTTGCTAGGCCGCCGTGCCCGCGCCGAAATCGTGTCCCATCGGTCGTCTCCGGGTGAAGCGACCGCGAGTGATCGCTTCGACCCGTCTCCGACAATGGGAAACCAACACATGAATCGTGACGATTGTTACGTCCGTCCACCGGTGTAAATCGTCAGTTCATCACGTAAAGTCTCCTTTCGGTACCAAACTGTCGCTCGAATTTATATCGGTGGAGTCGAACGTCGGACCAGTGACGAGTTGCCGAGTCGTTCATCGGAGTTCACTGGCGTATCACTGCATTCGTCTCTGTCGCGGCATACGCCACGGATACACTCCCCAAATCGGTCGATACCAGCGACCTGTGAGTGACGCTCTCGGCTATCAGCGACGGTGTCGCCGTTCCCGACCGCACCCGGCGCGACGAAGTCGTCCCGTACGCCCTTTGCAGCCGATGCGAAACGTGGCCGTGCTTAAGAGTATCTCTGTTGGTGTACAACTTGGTGTGTCAATCGTGACTGCGAATCGCCGTTTGGAAGTACAGCGGTCGCTGCGGGGGTCATACTCCAGTAGCGTTCTCGACCGCAAACGCTGGCGGAGCCGGGCTCGAACTGCGACACCTGCCGCCGGAGGAACACGATAATGTCGTCGATCGATACCTCTCTCCCCGACGAGATTGCATCGTCCGTCGGTGACTCCGAGGACGACGAACGCCTCTCGAAGGACGTCATTTTCGAACTCCTCAAGAACCGCCGCCGTCGAGAAGTCCTCGCTTACCTGCTCGAGGCAGAGGAGACGGTCACGCTCGGTGAGCTCGCCGAGCAGATCGCCGCCTGGGAGAACGATACGAGCGTAAACGCCCTGAGTTCCGATCAACGAAAGCGCGTATACGTCGCTCTCTACCAGACCCACCTCCCCAAGATGGACGACGCCGGAATCGTCGAGTACGATCAGGATCGGGGGCTGATCTCGCTGTCGGAGAACGCCGATCTCTTGATGATGTACCTCGATACGGACTCCCACCAGCAGGATCGGTGGGATCGCTGGTACGGGACATTGAGTGCACTCGGGGTCGTGCTCGTCGGCGGCGCACTCTTTAACGTCCCGTTGCTGGCAGCGATTCCGACGCTCGCACTCGCCGCCGTCGTCCTCGTCGCACTCTTCTCACTGTCGGTCGTCCACACCGTTCGAAACCGACAGCAAGAACAAACCGTCAACGGCAAACTTTCCCGGATCGAGTGACCCACACGCGGTCGTCTCGGACGACCGTCGTCTCGTCGACCCGTCTACCCGCGTTCGTCGTCCACCGAAACAGTTCAGGAAGGACTTTTATTCATCCCTATCGTACACTCAGATGGCTCCCGGCGACCGTCATCCAGTACCGGAACAGTTCGCGTGCCAGCTTGCTGTTCCAGGCACGGGAGCCACTTTACTCTCGATGTCACAGAGGGGTGTCACGCTTGAGCGTTGCCTACTGTTCGCGTGCGTTGTACTGGACGTCGACCGTCGCGTCGCCAAGCAACGTGAAGTCTTCGAACCCACCGTCGAACCAGTAAGCGTCGCGTTCGTCGCCGACGACGCCACGGACGACGCCGTCCTCGTACACCTGTTCGTCGTCGATCGTGAGTTCCTGAAACGTCGCCTCGACGGCACGACCCGACACCACGAAGGAGTACGACGTCGGCCCGTCGGTTCCGGTGCCGTCGACGAGGATCGCGTGAGGCAACAGCTCGTCGTCACCGTACTCGTCTGGATCGATCTCCTCGCCGTCGACGGAGACGACGGCCTCGCCCTCGATGATCGTCACGTCGGTGATCGCGCCCGAGAACCGGAACGTCTGGCTCTCGTCGGTGAGGGAGCTCTGGACCGTCGAACCAGAGACGGTCGTCGCGTCGTCGTCCGGATCTGCCTCGCCGTCGTACTCGACCGTCCCGTCGACCGTAACTTCGAAGCTCGTCGGCTCACCCTGACCCTCGACAGTGAGAACGTGGGGCAGTTCCTCGCCGTACTCGTCGGGATCGATCTCTTCGCCCTCGAGAACCACCGTCGCCGGCCCGTCGACGGTCAGCGTCTCGAGGTCGCCGTCGAACCGGAAGGCGTCTTTCCAGTCGGCGACGACGCCGTGGACGAATCCGTCCTCAATCTCGGTTTCGGCGTCGATGGTCGCGCCGTCGTCGGTCGTCGGTTCGACCGTGCCATCGACGACGAACTCGTACCGGGAGACGTCGACGTCGTCGCCCTCGAACAGCAGGACGTGGGGGAGTTCGTCCTCGTCGTCGCCGCTGTCCGGACTCGAGTCGTCGACGGACTTGCCCGCTGCAGCCTCCTGGGCCGAGGTCGGGACGCCGTCGGGAATCGAGAGGTCGGCCGAACGCGAGATGCCCGAGCGCTGGAGGCCGCTGCCCTGGACCGGTCCCTGAATCGCACCATCGGTCATCTGGGCGGAGCCGCTGCCGCGCACGACCGCAGCGTACGGATACGACCCGGCGGCGAACTCCGAATCTTCGATCGTGGGTGTCCCACCGGGCCAGACCCACAGCGGTCGGCCGGCGTCTTCGACGTAGCCGCCCCAGCCGGGGCCGTAGTCGGTGTTGTCGTTGTACGCGACGCAGTCGACGATAGCGTCGTTGCCACCGGCGACGCGGAACGTGGAGACGCCGTTGTTCTTTCCGTAACAGCTCTCGAAACGGGCCGAGCCACCGTAGGCGGTGTTGGAACAGTAGAAGCCGTTGTTGGGGTAGCCCTGGACGTTGCAGTGACGGAACGTGACGTCGCAGTTTGCGTTGCGATGCATGAAGACGGCACCCGGACCGTGGGTGTGGCTCCCGCCTGCTTTGGTCGACCCGTCGCCGAGGTAGACGTTCTCGATGAGAACGTCCCCGCTGGGGGCGGTGATCGAGAGCATGAACCCGCTCCCGCGGTGGAGACCCTCGAACCCGACGTTGCGGATGACGGAGTCGCCGCCTTCGACGAGCAACGTGACGGTGTCGCCGGTCGTGAGATCGATTAGCTTGTTCTCGAACGTTTCGCCACGACCGATCGTAATTGTCTGTCCCTGGGCGGTGATCTCGTCGTATTCCTCGTCGGCGCTTGCAGTGCCGGGAACTGTCGTTGCAGCAGCCACAGTCGTTGCACCCGCCAGTTTCACGTAGGAGCGACGGCCGAGTAATTCAGAATTACCACCGCCAGCTCCCGACGTAGTGTCGTCGTCGGCGACCGCTTCGTCGTCCAGTACCGAAGGTTCGCGTGCCATGTACTCGGTAATACGAAACTACCGGCATAAACTTTCCCTTACACTAAGTATAAAATTTACTGACTTCAACAACGTACGTTCTATTCATTCATAGAACTTTCTACGTTTGTCGTCGATAAAAGCGACAGAAATCGGAACGCGATGTCGAGAGTAATACCGTATTACCCGTATCGGCCCGTTTCGAGCGTCGGTCGTTACCGCGAACTGGCGGGTAATACAGAATTACCGGCACTCGAGTGGCCGAAAAACACGCTCGCGCGTCGATCCCTGGACAGAGTGAGTGATACGGACTGCTGTCCCGATGCCCCGGCGCGACCGCGAGCTCCTGCGGTCGCGCCGAAACTGACTGACAGCAAACCGGATGAAAGCGCGCCGAGCGAACGGTCCTCGACTACGCGAAACGAGAAACCGAACCGCGAACACAAAACCACGTCAGCGGGAACCGGGGCGGCGTTACGTCGCAGACCACCGAGACGGACTCACAGCAATCCCACCACGGAGAGCTGCGTCAGCGGGGTAGTCGATCAGTTGCCGGAGGCGGCTTCCTCCGCGCTTTGCGGGACGCCGTCAGGGACGAACGCATCAGGGTCCGTGCCGACATCGTCCTCGAGTTCGACGGTCGAACCGGCGTTCTCGCCGATACCGGCGACATCGTCGTAGTCGGTGTCACTGACGAGGACCTCGGTTGGGTTGCCGTTCGCGCCGGCGTCGATGGCGACGTTGTGCCCGTGCATCTCGATCTGGCACCCCTCGACTTCGACCGTGCCAGGTGCCCAGGCCCAGATACCGCGGCCCTGGTAGCCCGAGTCGTCGACGTAGACACTCGAGTTCGTCACCGTGCTCCCCTCGGTCGCGAGACGGAAGTGCGAGACATAACAGTTCGCGGCGAAACAGCGGTCGACGTGGATCGTGCCGCCGCCGGCGTTACCGGGCGCGGACGCGTAGATCGCGTTGTCCGCAAACTCCTGGATGTTGACGTTCTCGAAGTCGACGTGGCCGGCGTGGTCGGGATCGACCCAGAAGGCGGTCTGTCCGTGACCGCTCGAGCTTCCGTTGTGGCTGTCGGAGCCGTCGCCGAGATAGACGTTCTCGACGGTGCTCGAGCCGCTCGGGTCGGAGTCGGAGAGACCGAACGTGGCGGAGCCGGTGCCGGACGTATTTTTCCCGTCGAAGCCGACGTTTTGGATCGTCCAGTCGGTGCCGTGGGCGGTGACGACGATGTCTTGCCCGGTGGTCATGTCGATCAGTTTGTTCTCCCAGGTCTCACCCGAGTCGATGGTGATCGTTTGCCCTTCGGCTTCGATGACCTCGTAGTCATCGTCGGCGACAACGGTGCCGGCCGCGCCGAGCGAAGTTGCTGCGGTTGCGACCGCTGCGAGCGACCGCACGTAGTTGCGGCGGGTTAATCCGTCGTTACGACCGGTAGTCGGAGTCGTCTCCGTCTCGGACGTACGGGGGTGGTGCGCCATACGATTGCGTAACACTGGGTTACACTCATAAACTTTTCCTTGACGAAGTCTATTGAATTTACGCACTTACTTCCTAACGTTACTGTTTCGAGCAGAATCTATCCAGATTCGTTCTCGAAAGTACGAACGAGACTACTGCGAAAACCGTCCCGACAACGAGGAATTTTCGGCGGAAAAAGACTGTTACTGGCACCAGAGAGGCTGTGTCAACCGCTTCACCGGGTGGTCCGAAATCCGGCCTCGGCCCGAAAACGATTGCACGTCCGAACGGCCGAGTCGCAGTCTCTCGTTACTGTCGAACGCCGACGTTCAGTACCGAATCACTCGTTTTCGCCGTCGACCGCGTACATCTCGAACTCGTCGTTCGAGATGACCTTGTTCGCCTCGGGAGACATCTCGAGCGTCTCGAGTGACTGTTCGCTGTAGTAGAGTTCCTGGTAGACGTCGACCTCGCGTGTGAGGTCGTACTCGGTAGCGATCAGATAGTAGTCGACGCCGTGGTAGGCCCCAGTGTAGTTGCCGGTCTCGAACTGTTCGTGGTCGACCTCGCCAGTCGCGATCGTCGCGCCGCTCAGGGCTCCCTCTCGCTCGAGGCCGTTGATCGCGTGGTCGTACCGGAAGGGGTCGTAGCCGAGTCCGGCGTGGGGTCGATCCTCGGCGGCGTGTTCGAAGCCGGACTCGTAGCCGCTGAACGTCTGGTCGGTGACGTGCTGGCTCGGGCTGTAGATGAGTGGTGAAGCGTAGACGGTCAGCAATCCGAGCACGAGACAGGACCCGAGCACGAGCGCGACGATGGCGTCCGATCCCGGTCTCGTGACGAAACGGGAGAGTCCGCCGGCGAGGTGTGCGACGGCGATCCCCGCGATGATCGTCAGGACGACGTAGATGAACCCGATCTGTCGAAACGCCATCGTCGGTGTCCCGACGAAATACACCAACAGGATCCCACCGAGTGGAATCAGTGCGAGACCGAGGTACGTGACGAACGCGGCCGTCTCCCGGTCGGTGTTCGTCCACCCCAGCCACATCACCAGGACAAAGAGACCGACGACGAGGCCGATTATCGCCGCGTCGAGGAACATCCTGACGAACAGTTCGCCGAGACTGCCACCGATCTCGGCGAGCGAGGCCCCACGCTGGTCGACCTCCGCACCGGCGCCGACGTCTGCGGTCACGAGCCCGTAGACGAGTCCGGCGACCGCGTTCCTGAATCGCTCGTTCGAGACCGCCCAGACGGTAAAGATCACCCCGAGCACGGCCGTGTGCGCGTAGGCGGTTGGATGCTCGAGGATCGGATGCTCGTCTACTCGAGAGCGAGCGAGGTACTGGACGCCGGCGATGGCCCCGACGAGGACGACGACGTTGATCATCTGCTGGGGGTGAATCAGCAGCAGGCCGATCGCGCTCAGGTACAGCAGGACGCTAAACGGCGACAGTCCGAACGGAAGGCGTTCGATCGTCGCCCGTCGCCGGAGGTACGCGACGACGGCGAAGACGACGACGGGGACGAAAAACAGCGCGACGGAGTTCGTGTGCACGCCCATGTGCGTCGCGACGTTGTTCACGGGCAACACCATCCAGGAGACGATCGCACCGAAGCCGACTGCCCGTGGATTGCCGCTGACGTTCCGGACGATGAGCGGAACGAAGATCAGGAACGGGACGAAGAGAACGACCATCGTCACGAGCAACGCCCGTTCGATCGAGAACCCGCCGACCTGGTGTAACAGGGCACCGATCGAGTGGACGGCGGGGTAAAACAGTTCGTGGGGTGCGAGTCCGCCGTCGGCGACGTCTCGCGTCCAGCCCATGTGAGTCATCGCGTCGCCCATCCCCGAGAACCGGTAGTTGCGAATCAACGGCAGACTCACGATCGCGGTGACGGTCGTCCCGCCGAGGCCGATGCCAAGCGCCTGGTACCGGCCGCGACAGGCGATCGTGGCTCCGACGGCGATCGCCAGCGCGACGACGAACGCGATCCACGTCGCCGTAGGTGATCCTGCGTAGACGGACGACTCGTACCCGACCGCCGGATTCGCTCGAGCCACGAGCACGCCGGCGGCGAGCGCGAGAAAGCCGACCGCGAGCACTCCCTCGAGTGCCGACCGTCTCATCGTGACTCCGTACGACTGTCGGTCGATTTCTCGTCGATACGCATCTCTTGGCGGACGCTCGTCGCTGGCAAGGTTTGTTATAGGGCTCCTATCGTTCGCGACTGATGCGGTCGTTTCCAGGGACGAGCGATCGACGCTCCGGCTACTCCCGGGCGCGCGTTCGTTCGATCAGAGTACGACCTGCGTACACTCCGACTGCCGACGTCGATGATAGCTCAGTTCGCGTTCAGCTTCGCCCGCTCGTGGTACCAGCCACCGAAAGCACCGAGCGGCAGAACTAGCCAGCCCGCAATCGCCAGCGCGATGACCGCCGCTGGAAGTTGATCTTCGGACAGACGTGGCGCATCAACTCATTCACAAGCCGTTGGATCTGCTGTTTCATGAGACCGTCCGGGTCGAGTTTCTCCTCGGACTCGCCTGGATTCATGTTGCCATTCTTGTTCCACAGATAGTGCATCTCGACGAGGTGGGTGTGTCAGCGGCAGTAGGCTTCGATCTCGTCGACGACGTCCATAATGAACTTCTCCGCTCGATCGAGGAATCGACGATTCGCACACGGGGTGATCGTCGTCTGGTGAGGTGTCTCCGGCGTGTGGTACACTTGGAGGGCAAGATACTCGTTTTCGTCACCGAGGTCCGGTTCGAAGCTCAGTGTGAATGCAATCGCGGGGTTGCGCTCGAGGAAGTCTGCGAGGTCTTGATGGTAGCGTATTCCACGCAGTTCGGCGTAGATGAACGACCGGAGCATTACCTCGAATTCGTAGATTTCTGGGTGGTCATCCCAGTAGGGATCGGTGAATTTCTCGAGTAGGATATTCGCGTTCGTCACGGCATTGGCCACGTCGATATCGTCGTTGAGATCGTCGATAATTTCGTGGGCGGTGATGAGAGCATCTCGATGGGTAGAGTGTTTTGGATCAGCTGGATCAGCAGAGTAGAAACAATCATATGGATTTTCCCCAGGCTCTCGAGAGACGTTTTCGATCTCAATCGAGACGAGAAGATTGCGGTTCGGTTCCTCCCATGAATCAGTATCATTAGAGATTGATTCAGTAGAAAGAGAGGCGTTTTGTTCCGGGTACCCGTTTGTCATCACCCATCCTTTCCTGAGTTCGGGTAAAATCATGCACTATCAGAACGAAATTATGGCTCGTTACCGTTGATCAGGGTATTCGACAACACGTGGATCTTCTTCCGGCTCTTTATCCTGTTGAATATAGGCACAGAGCGCGAATATCGTACATTATCTGGCTTGACTATGCCATATCGAACACCATTATTTTAGATACTACCTATCGGTATCTCCATTAGATATAAATTGATTTTCACAGTACATAGAATCATGGATGCGGAGAAAGCGCACGCCGCCTACATGGTCCTCCACAAACGATTGTCGATATTCAAACGCCTCGTTGATGGCCCGGCTTATCAAAATTACCTGGCCGACGAGGTAGACGCCTCACAGTCGACGATTTACCGTGGACTCTATCTGTCTTTAGCTAAGCGAAGAACCACGTGACAGCAGCGGCTTATCGAGACATCTTTTCGAGAGGAATGAGGAGGCAACGGCTGTGTCCACCAATGCCTCCTCATCTCGGATTATGCGTCGGCTCACTACACTGTTTCCCTCTGAGTTCCTCGAAGAGCACGCCGAGGAACTCGGCGTGATCGGACGCGACCGCAAGCTCCAGATCCCTGCCTTCGTCTGGGCATTCGTGTTCGGCTTCGCCGCAGGCGAAAGCCGAACACTCGCTGGCTTCAGACGCAGCTACAACTCGACAGCTGATGAGACGACCTCTCCCGGCGGCTTCTATCACCGGTTGACGCCGTCTCCCGCAGAGTACTTCCGCGACCTCGTCGAGCGTGGCCTCGACGAGGTCGCTGTCCCTGACACTGTTGACGCCGATATCGACCGATTCAAGGACGTGATGATCGCTGATGGAACCGTCCTGCGGTTGCACGAGTTCCTTGCCGATGAGTACGAAGCTCGCAAGGAGGAGCAGGCTGGAGCGAAGCTCCACCTGCTCCACAATGCCACTGAGCAGACGATAGAACGTCTCGACGTGACTGACGAGAAAACGCACGACAGCACGTTGTTTCACACAGGATCGTGGCTCGAAGATCGGCTCGTTCTGTTCGACCGAGCCTACTTCAAGTACCGCCGCTTCGCGTTGATCGATGAGAACGACGGCTACTTCGTGAGTCGGCTGAAAGAGAGCGCAAATCCGGTCGTAACGGAGGAATTACGGGAATGGCGCGGGCGCGCCATTCCCTTGGAGGGTGAGCAGATCCACGATGTTGTGGATGATCTGCACCGCGAGTACATCGACGTGGAAGTCGAAGCCGAGTTCGACCGAAGACCGTACGGCGGAACGCAGTCACGCCATACGAAGCGGTTTCGCGTCGTCGGCGTCCGGAAAGAGGACGCCGACGACTACCACCTGTACATCACGAATCTCCCGAGAGAGGAGTTCCTGCCGTCGGATCTAGGGACGATCTATCGGTGTCGGTGGGAGGTGGAGTTGCTGTTTCGGGAGTTGAAGACGCAGTACGAACTGGACGAGTTCGACACGACAAAGAAGCATGTTGTCGAAATTCTGCTGTACGCGGCGTTGCTGTCACTGCTCGTGAGTCGTGAATTGCTCGATCTGGTCACCGAACAGGCGGACGGTGAGATCGTGTTTCCGCCGGAACGCTGGGCGGCGACCTTCCGGTCGCACGCCCAGCTCATCCTCCACGAACTTGGCGAATATCTTGGCTACTCGCCGCCACCGCTGCTTGACCGACTGATCGACGACGCACAGAAGATCCACCAGCAACGCCCAGTGTTACAAGAGACGCTCGCTACCGCTACGCAACCGAGGTGTGAGTCTTAGCTAAAGACGAATATACTCGACATCAAGTGCGGAGATTTCGTACTCAGTGTGCCAGTCTTGGAACCCGTTATCGGCAGCCACGGACTGCAGGTCGTCCGCGTTCCGGCGGACGATCTGCGGTCCGGTCTTCGTATCGTGCTTCCACCGTGCTGTAATATGGACATCAAGAACAGCGAGCGACTCTATATCAGTTAATGTCGTCACTTTCAGCGTCTGTACGGTGTTTCCTGACCGCTGGCGGAAGTACGATGAAGAACGGCGGCGATCAAAGAACGTGCTGTCGAGAGCGGCGTGGCCAGACTGCGGGTGTTGCTGCGCTGAAATGCGCAGCAACGCCCGCCACACCCACATTTTCAGCCGGTCGAACGATTTGTAGATCGTGCTGTAGTCAGGGAGATTCTCTCGATCGAGACCAAGTACGTCACGAACCTCGCTCATATACTTCAGCCGATTCGGCGTTTCACGGTAGCTATGGCCCTTTTCGAGCCGAAAACAGTGGAGAACGACATGGACCCAGCGGGCGAACCCGCCGCTGGCGGGCTCGCCCGCGTGCTTCCCCAACGCTTGTTTAGCTAGGTCACGACACTGCTCAACGAAGTCGAGGATATCGATTTCCATAGGCAGAGTCGAATTCCTCGGCTTCATCCTTCTAAGCTAGTGATATCGGCGGATTAGATCGCTATTCAACAGAGCAAATTAGATCGGCTCTCGAAGCGACTGTCCGAAGAGTGGCTACTCAGAGAAGACCTTTCTCCTGTGCTTTCCAGGGCTGTCCCTTCTGGAGAAGTTCTAACAGACGCTCTTGTTCCTCGTCACCGAACTTCGGGGGCGGTAGTAGTTAGGAGAAGTTCTGAAGATAGGTTTGAGAGATACGGCTCGTAGGAGTGTGATGGTGAAGGATGCTGGATATCGCCATCTTCATTTCCTCTCTTCATTACTAAGGCCCCCGAAGTTTGGTGTCAACTGCCCAAGTCCGCCATCGTTCCACCGACGTGCCCAGCGATTTCCAGTCGACGCAAATTTGCCAACGTCATCGGCTGTTTCCTCGTACGTTGCGCCCTTGTAGAGGCGTTTGACAAAGGAGAACCACTTGATGATCTTTGGATCGTCTGCTGGACGAAGCAGACGATCCAATTCCTCCTCACTCAGATGACGAACGAGATCGCCTCGCCGGTCGCCTCCCATTACTCGCCCATCTCAGTCCATACCCATAACTTCCGTTACTCATTAAGCTCCGCGACATCTGCGAGACCTCTGGTCTCGCTCGATGACGAGACGCTTCGCGTTTCGAACCACGTGACCCCGGGCGATTCACAGGCGCAACCAGTCTTGCAGTTACACCGACGACGTTCAGCGCACAGCTGAGACTGCCGACCGAACCACTGCACACACCGATCGCACTCGAGACGTGATCGGGTGTGTACTGACTGTCGTGCAGTAGCATGAAGAACGCGGATCGAAAGGACGGATCGAAATTCCGAGCCGGCCTCCGCTACGGAGCGTCCGCCAGCGCCTCGGCGACGACTTCGATCGGCGTCGGCGGCTCTTCGGTCGCACCGGGTCTATCCTCGAGTTGGGTGCGACACGACGCGCCGGGAGCGACGACGTGGTCGCCCTCGCTCTCGTCGACCTGATCGTAGAGCACGTCGGCGATGGCCATGCTCATCGAATAGTGTTCAGCTTCGTAGCCAAAGGAGCCGGCCATCCCACAGCACGTCGAGTCGAGAGGATCGACCGCGTAGCCGGCCCGACGAAGGATACCGACCGCGTGGTGATCCTTCGCGTGAGCTTTCTGATGACAGTGGCCGTGGTATGCGAGGTGGTCGTCGGGGGCGGCAAACGCGAGTTCGCGATCGAGATTGAACCGATCGAGGTACTCACAGATGCCGTAGGCGTTCTCCGCGACGGTCCGGACCTCGTCGTGGTCGAAGAGATCGAGGTAGTCCGACTGGACCATAACGGCGTCGGACGGCTCGATCAACACCACCTCGTAGCCGTCCTCGACGTACGGCAACAGCGCGTGGACGGTGTCGTTCGCGTTCTCGGCTGCCTCGTCGAGCATCCCCTTCGAGTACGCCGGTCGACCAACGTCGCGCGGATCGGCGATCTCGACGTGGACGCCAGCGGCCTCGAGCACCTCGAGTGCGGCTTCGCCGGCCTCGGGGTACTCGTGGTTGGTGTAGATGTCGGGGACGAGGACGACCTTGTGGTCGGCCTCGGTCGGGGAGACCGCCGGCCGGTGGTCGGCGACCCGCTTCGTGAAGGTGTTCCGGCGGAACGTGGGGAGATCGCGTTCGCGGGAGATGCCGAGCACTTTTTCGGCGACGAGGCTGCTGCCGGGCACTTTTGTCGCCCAGTTCGACAGCGGCGCGGTCGCCGAGCCGAGCTTCGCCAGCGTCTCGAAGTTGGCGAACATGCGGTCCCGGATCGAGGTCCCGTGTCGTTTGTGATGCTCGTAGGTGAGTTCGGCTTTCAGCTTCGCCAGGTCGACTCCGCTCGGGCAGTCGTGTTTACAGCCCTTGCAGCCGATACAGAGGTCGAGCACCTCCTCGACGAACTCGTCGCTGAACTGCTCGTCGGCGTCGAGTTCGCCGTTCATCGCCTGGCGAAGGGCGTTCGCACGGCCTCGGGTCGAGAGGATCTCCTCGTCTTCGGCGCGGAACGTCGGACACATCACGCCGCCCGTGGTGGACTGTTCACCACGACAGCCGCCACAGCCATGACAGAGTTCGACCATCCCCTGGAACCCGTTGTCTTCACGCCACTCGAGGTTCGACTCGAAGCCGGCGTCGAACTCGTAGTCCGGGCCGAAGCGGTGGTTCTCAGTCATGTCCGTCGGGTTCTCCTCGCGGAAGACGACCTGTCCCGGGTTCAGGAGCCAGTCGGGGTCGAACGCCGTCTTCAACTCCTGGAAGGTCTCCCACATCTCGTCGCCGTACAGTTTCCGGTTCCACTGGGTACGGGCGCGGCCGTCACCGTGCTCGCCCGAGACGGAGCCGTCGTATTCGACGACGAGGTCGGTCACGTCGGCCGCGATCGACTCCATCGCCTCGAGTCCGCCCTGGGTCTTCGTGTTCACGAGCGGACGGATGTGAAGGACGCCGGGGCCGGCGTGGGCGTAGAAGCTGGCGTAGGTCTCGTGATCCTCGAGGACGTCCTGGAAGTCGGCGACGAACTCCCGGAGGTTCTCGGGCGGAATGCCGGTGTCCTCGATGAACGCGACGTGTTTCTCGTCGGTCGTCCGCGAGAGCAAGATCGGGAGCCCGGACTTGCGAAGCTTCCAGATCTTTGCGCGACTGTCGGCGTCGTAGGCCTCGAGGGCGTCGAACGCCAGAGCGTCGGCGTCGGTGATCGTCCGCGCGTCGTCGTCTTCATCGTCGGCCTCACCTTCGGGGTCGACGGCCGGACAGCGGTCGGCAAGCAAGTTCGCGACCTTCCGCTTGCCGTCTGCGATGTCGTCGGCGTAGAACTCGACGATCAGGACTGCTGCCGTCCCTTCTGGGAGCATCTCCGCGACGGAGGCGAACTCGGGGGTCTCCCGTGCGAGGTCGATCATCACGTCGTCGAGTACCTCGACTGCGGCGGGGTCGTGCTCGACGATCGGCTCGACGTCGTCCATCGCATCGAGGACGGTGTCGTAGGCCAGCAACGCCATACTCTTCTCTTCCGGGAGGGACTCGAGCGAGACGGTGGCCTCGGTGACGATCGCCAGCGTCCCTTCGCTGCCACAGAGCAGTTTCGCGAGGTTGACCGTGCCGCCCTCGGCGTCGGGTTCGCCGATGCCGCGTTCGTCTCCGCGCGCGCCCTCGACGAGCCAGTCGAGGTTGTACCCGGAGACGTTGCGTTTGAGATCGGGATACACCTCTTCGACCAGATCGCCCTTCTCCTCGAGAATGCGTGCGACTTCGCCGTAGATCGCCGCCTCGAGATCGTCGCCGTCGGCCAGATCGGAGAGGTCGTCGACGGCGACTTCGCCGAAGGTGGTGACGGTACCGTCCGCGAGGACGACCTCGACCTCCTCGACGTAGGCGTCGGTCTTGCCGTACTGCAGGGAGTGAGCCCCGGTCGAGTTGTTGCCGATCGCGCCGCCGAGCGCGCTCTTGTCGCCCCAGGCGGGATCGGGCGCGAACTTCAGGTCGTGGGGCTCGAGGTTCTCGTTGAGCGACTCGAGGTAGATACCGGACTGGGCAGTCGCGAGTCGCTCGTGGGGATCGATCTCGACGACGCCGTCCATGTACTTCGTAAAATCGAGGACGACGGCTTCGTTGACGGTCTGGCCGGCGAGGCTGGTGCCGCCGCCCCGCGGGAGGACCGGAATCCCCTCGTCGGCACAGTAGCCGACGACGCGGGCGACGTCGGCGGTCGTCTTCGGGAAGACGACGCCGATCGGCGTCACTTCGTAGATGCTCGCGTCGGTGGCGTACAACTGTCGTGAGTAGGAGTCGAACCGAACGTCGCCGGTGACGCGACGCTCGAGGTCGGCGACGAGGTCGGGTCGTTCGACGTCGTCGCTCTGGTAGTCGTAGTTGGCGTTTGGATCGTCGGCCGGATCGCCCCGGGTTGGTGGTGTAGTCGTCATGGGAATAGTGGTGTCGGGTCGTCGAAGTCGTTTAGGAGGCGGTGCTTAGAAAACCGTCGGGAAGGCCACGTAGACGAACAGCGTCGTCAAGAGCCCACCGACGATCAGGTAGTAGGCGACGGGGATGAGGTTGAGCCGGATGACTCGTCCGGTCTTCCCGACGAGGCCGACGGTCGCCAGCGCGGCGATCACGTTGTGGATCGCGATGACGTTCCCGATCGCGCCGCCGATCGACTGGGCACCGACCAGGATCTGCGTCGGCATGTCGAGGGTCTGGGCGACCTCGAACTGGAACGCACTGAAGGTGATGTTACTGACCGTGATCGAGCCCGCGATGAAAGCCCCGAGCGCGCCGACCGCTGGCGCGATCATCGGGTACGCAGGACCGATCGCCGCTGCGGTCGCCTCCGCGAGGACGACGATCATGCTCCCGTCGGGCACCGACGCGGCCGCCGTCGCGCCGGCTTCGACGTGGGCCGTGGTCTCGAGCATGACTTCGACCATCGCGATGACGAACACGAGCGCGATCAGCGGCGAGACGATCTTGTCGCCGGCCTCGCGCCACGCACTCGCTACCTGGCTAGTGTTCATCCGGAACACCGGAATCGCGAGCAACGCGCTGAGCACGAGCCAGGTGCCGGGCACGTAGGCCCAGTCGATCGCACCGCCGAGTTCGGTGCCGAGGATCGCCGACCACTCGAGGATCGGACCAATCGAGAACTGACCGACGCCGGTCTCGAGCGCCGCGATTGGGCCTCCCTGCAGGAACTCCGCGATTGGTTCTATCACGCGGGTTCCGATCAGGAGGACGACGAGGATCAGGTATGGCGACCACGCCCGCAGGAGCGACATCGACTTCTCGCCGTCCACTGGGGCGTCCGTCTCGTTGCTACCGGGTTCGATGCTGCCGACCCAGTGGTCGGGCCACTCCTCGCGGGGCGGGAACTCCCAGGTGTCGTCGGGATCGAGATAGCCGGCACGGAGCGTGGCCACGACGATGGCACCGCCGACCATCGCTGCGAACAGCGACGGGAGCTCGGGTCCGATAAACCAGGCCACTAGCGCGTACGGGATGGCGAACGCGACGCCGGAGAATAGACAGAGCGGGACGACATCTTTGACCGGGGCGACCGACCGATCGTCGGGATCACCGAAGAAGTAGACGACCATGCCGACGGCGAAAAGCGGCATCAACACGCCGAGGACGCCGTTGAACACCGCAGCCCAGCCGGCCGCAGTCGCCGAGTAGCTAGCGACGGACAGTCCCTCGGCCGCGATCGTCGGCTCGACGCTCTCGAGCGGTTGTTCGTAGCCGACGATGATCGGCGTGCCGACTGCGCCAAAGACCGTCGCGACGGCGTGACCGACCAGCGCCGCGACGACGGCGGCGAGCGCCGGGAAGCCGAGTGCGAGCAACAACGGCGCGACGACGGCCGCGGGAGTGCCAAAGCCGGCGACGCCTTCGATAAACGTCGCGAGGAAAAAGCCAAGCAAGACGACCTGGACGCGCCGGTCCTCGCTGATCGAGGCGAATCCCTCGTTGATCCGGTCGACCGCTCCCGATCGCATCAGCGTGTAAAGCAACACGAGCGCGCCGAAGACGATCCAGAGAATCTCGATGGCGGCGAGTGCGCCGCCGATACTCGCTGCCAGAATCCACTCGAGGGGCATGTCCCAGATCGCGAAGGCGACGACCGCTGCGACGACCCACGCGACCGGCATCGATCGCTCGGCCGGCCACAGGAAGCCGACGAGCAAGACGGCGACGACGACGAGCGGAGCGAGCGCGGCCCCGATTTCGACGGTGCTCGTCATCGTCCCCTCCGGTTCACCCGTTTGGTGTCTTTCGTTTCGTTGCGCCCCAACCCAGCCATATGGCGGGAGTATACAACCATCGTCCCAACCTCTACATCATGCTACCGTATATCTATCGGAGTCTTTCTGTATCCTCCGCAATATTTCAATATATAGTGGTTTATCATTATGACAATTGGTCAATTGTACAACTAAGTGAAACGTTCCTCGTCCACGATCTGCGTTTGGAACGAACGGATGTTTCACAGACGGTACGAGGCGGCTGCCCCGACTCTTGAGGTCGGGGAGGAAGCCGACACTCGACGAGACAACCCACGCCACAATGGCCGACCAGCCCCCCTAATGTATGAGTAACATCGACTGTCTATGTGAAAGACCAGTGAAATATCGTCGAACCGCCGTTATCAAACTCGACACTCCCGAAGGAGTCGACACATCCCTTCGAGAGGCAGTCGAACAATTCAACCACTGCGCCAACACCGCAAGCGAGTGGTGCTGGCACGGGCGTCGCTAGATTCCAATATCGATCAAATAACTTTTATAAACATGGACTGGCGCGGAAAGTTGTTCCGATGTACCGGCGCGACCGCGAGCTCTCCTGCGGTTGCGCCAGAACTGACTGACAGTAAACCGTATCAATCACGGAAACCTCTGAGTTCCGTACGATCTCGGGCACTCCCGTTGCCCTTCTGCGAACCGTCCCGGGGTCACGTGGTTCGAGAGACTTCGTCTCTCGTCATCACGGAAGCGCAGAGATCTTCCGAACGACCCCGAGGCACTCGGCCTGCTCCGCCTGTAGAAAACGCGAGACTACGCCGACTCGACGGGCGTCGACCGATTGTATGACACCAGTAGGCCACCCGTCACCAGGACGACGACGACCGCCCAGAACAGCCACACCGTCGTCTCGTCGAGCGCGTAGACGACGGCGAGCGACAGCAGGTAGACGGCGGTCAAAACGAGTGTATGACGTTCCGTTCGGCGTAACTGGAACCCCGTCATCGTGATCGGCGTCACTCGAGGGAGACGAGGTGCTCGAGTAAGTCGTCCAGTGGTGTGTCCGTCACTGCCAGCGAGTAGCCGTCGATGCGTGCCAGGTCCGCCGCGTGTGGCCACAGATCGTCCTCGTCGATGCCGTGGAGGACGACCGCATTCGGCGTCGGGTTGACCACGCGCAACGCGACCAGTGGCGATTCGCCGCGAGTTACGCCCGTAAAGACGAGCACGCGGTTCGTACTCTGACCGTAGAGTCGAAAGAACTCCTCGCTCGAGAGGCGTGTGATCGCTCGGATGCTGTCGATGACGGTGTGGCCACTGATACGGTCCGTGCTTCCGGAGGTGATCTCGGTCGCGTCGATGTCGTCGTACAACTGTACGAGTGGGAGCGAAGTCGCGTACTCGCGCAGGTCGTAGACGACGTCGCTGTCGAACCCGGCCGAGAGCACGCGACCGTACTGCCGGATGCGGTCGCCGCCGCGGCGCTCGTCGATGACGAGCAGACCCTCGACGAGTCGGCCGACGACGCCGATCCCCGGACTCTCGCGGCGTCCGCTCTCGTAGTCAGAGATGACCGACGAGGAGACAGCTAGTTCGGCGGCGAGATCGGTCTGTGAGACGTCGAAGTCGGTTCGCCACTTGCGCAACGTCGCGCCGGGGTCGTCACTCAGCGTAATCTCGCCGGCAATCTTCTCTGCGAGTTCGCGTTTCGGCCCTCGTCCGCCCATACAGGTCGGTCACCCGGTCGGCCCAAGTAGCTACCGGAGACCGTTGGCAAGAGTAGCCGTCTTTCTCACGGACAGTCCGGTTACGCGTTGTTCATTCGCTGGCTCTCCCGGTTGCCACACCGCTGGCACTCCCGAACTCGGTACGGTTCCCGCGAGTACCGAGCGTTTTCCCCCGTTCCACCTTCCGTCACGATCTGGACGGACACTTCGTGCAACGTCTCGACCCCACAGACCTCACACGGCTCGGTCATTCCGTTCGATCCGTCATCAGTCGTTGCCATATCGTCTCCATCCCAGTACTGCATAATATACCATCGTCAGTGACTTCGGTCGAAGAGAACTGGTATATATAGGCTTTCTCGGGAATTGAAGACGCCCCACCAACGTCGATCTCGCCCGAGGACGCTCGCCAATACTGTAAGATTAGAGAACTCTTCTGTTCAAAAATGTGTATTCAAATTAAATTTGTCGTCAGAGGCGGAAAGTTTTTGCGACGAATCTCTCTAATAACGAGATATGGATGACGAGTCCTCCATCGAAGAAATTCTCGATACGATCGGGGACGAGCACGCTCGGACTGTTCTGGCTTCGATCAGTCGCGAACCGGGTTCCGCCAAAGAACTCGCAACGCGCCTGGACCTCTCCCAACCGACGATCTACAGGCGGATCGATCTCCTCGAGGAGAACGACCTGGTCGAGAACCGAACGCTCGTCGCCGACGACGGCAACCACTACAAGGAGTACACCTGCAACTTCAACAGCACGGTCATCTCACTCGAGGACGACGAGTACGACGTCCGAATCTTCCGCGAGGAGAACCTGCCGGACCGGTTCACGCAGCTATGGGACGAACTCGGCGTGAACGAGCACTGATGAGCGTGATCGATCCATTCCCGTTTCGGCCCGTGACCCGACGTCTGTCCCCCAGCGAGAACACATGGACGGAGTAACCGACGCAGTCCTGATGCTGATGCAGATGACTGTCTTCGCCCTCGCGCTGGGGTTGACGATCATCAGTTTCCAGTCGTATCGAGCGAACCCCTCGAAACGCCTCGAGTCGGCGTTTATCGGCTTTGCCTTCCTGAGTATGGGCGTCGCGCTCACGACGATCGTCGCACAACTGCCCGAGCCGCCGCTCGTGTTCTACATCGCCGAAACCGTTCCGTTCATCGTCGGGTTCGGGATGCTTTACCTGTCGTTGTACCGCTAACCCGACTCCTGGTTCTCGCGGAGCCGTTCGATGCGCGTGGCAAGCGGCGGCGTCCGTGAGATCAGACTCCGACCCGCGCCGTCCTCGAGGTCGATATCGGCCGCCTCCGCGGCACGTTCGAACGCGTCCGCGAGCGTCTCCCGTCCGACGACGTCTCCAGCGCGGGCATCGGTGTAGTACCGGAGTCGCCGGGTTCCGACGAGACCCAGCACGGCGACGACGGCTGCCACCACCACTCCCAGGAGAAGCGGTAGTGGTTCGAAACTGACCGCCACCAACACCACGACCAAGGCGACGACGTACGGTGCCACCGAGAGAACGTCCTCACAGTAGGTCGCCTGTTCCCTGCGGGTAGCCAGCAGCGCCCGCAGGGTACCGTCGTCGAACGTCTCGAGCGCGCTGCTTGAAACGAACAGGAACCGACTGCCGGGTGCGCCGGCGACTTCGACCGTGAGGTAGTTGTCGTCGGCTTCGACGACCCGGACGCCACGGACAGACAGGTCGACGCGCTCGAGAAGCGCCTCGATCCGTGCTCGTTCCTCGTCGGTCGGACGGCGCGTCTTCGAGGAGAGTCCGGACAGCAACGGTGAGCCAGCCCAAAGAACGAACCAGAAGGCGAGAATCAGGAGAACGAGTTCGACTGGCCCGCTGTCGCGTGTCGCCAGGATGCCAGTGACAAAGAGGAAGACGAGGCCGAAGAGGACGGTCAGATACCGCAGGTAGTGACGGCGGACCGTCGACACGTCGTCGACGCCCGGCAGGTCCGGATTGGCCTGGAGAATCGCCGCGATCGTCGCGCCGCCGACGACGGTCGCAGCGCCAGTGCTGACGAGAATCGTGACGACGGTATCCGCGACTCCCTCGCCCGGGACCAGAAGACCGGCATTCCCGACGATCCAGGCTGCGAAACCCGAAAGAAGGGCCGTCGCTCCCGTGAGAATGTTCGTCCAGCGGGCAGCAGCTTCGTCCGAGCGGTTTCGGGAGAACCGACCGTACAGGTAGCCGACACCGAGCGAGCAGACCGCACCGATCGCGACGAAAACCGCGAGCAAGAGCCAGGAGACTGCGGTGACCAGCAGGGACATACGCCGTCGATCGAACCGAATTGACTAATATGTTATCGTTTCTACTTGTCTCGAACAGTGTGCCGGCCGGCGTTCTCCCGTAATCGCTCGATTCGTCCGGCGAGTGTCGGGTCGCTCCGAGACAGATTCGCTTCGACGCGCCTCGAGATCGACGCCCGCCGCGTCTGCGATCTGTTCGAAGGAATCCGCTCTCGTCTCGATCTGAAAACAGTCGACGAGTAACGCTCCACAATCCTAAACGCGACTCTCACTACTCACGTTTCAATGAGCGACTGGACCGAACAGTCGGGAGAATATGGCGCAGAGTCGATGTACTGGGTGTGGTGATCGGTGGTTCGCAAATAGGTGAACGAATCCGGTAGCAGCACTCGTTGATGGGAATGCCGATGAAATCGGGGAAAATTTTCACTTTCGCCCAGAGCGTGTCATAGAATCAATCTCAAAGCTTCTCACAGCCCGGTTCGTTTCCTCGCTCGTAGTTGGTGATTGTAACAACGAGCCGGAGACATAGAGCAAGGAACACCTCTGTTCGTGCGTGGACGCGACCTCGGGCGCGAACGTGCCCGAGGCCGCAGTCCTTGACTGCGTCGTTGGTTCGTTCGACTCCTGTCCGGTTGTTGTACGTCTCATCCAAGATGGACTGCTTCAGCTGAACGTCCTCGCTGTGTTCCTCGATGCGGTCTTCGACCCTGTACTCGATGTCTTTCGGGTCGTCAGTGTTTCGCGGGTTGTACGGAGCGATTGGCACGACCCCTGCAGCCAGCAGGTGGTCGTGCCAATCGAGAATGTCGTAGGCGCTGTCTCCAAGCATCCAGATCGGTGTATCGACGGCGAGCGCGTCACGGGTGACGCGCATCGCCGTCTCTTGGTCTGCTTGTTTGGCCGGTGTAAACTCCGCTGCTATCGGGATCTTTGCGCCGGTTGAGACGATTGTACAGCCGAAGCCATAGTAGTGTTCTTGGGCTGTTGGATCGTAGTTTCACGACGCAGCGTCGTTGTACTGGATCGCTTCGATGTGGGTCGGGTCGATGGAGTAGGTGGAGTCGGGCAGGCCGCGGGCGGCGGCCTGCTCGACGAGCCTATCGAAGGCATCGTCAATGACGTGTTCAAGGTCGGTGAGAAACCGGTCAATCGTGTCTCTGGATGGTGGTTTGTCGAGTCCGCAGTAGTACCAGACGAGGCCGTGCTGGAGTTCTCGTGCAACCGGACGTGTTCCGTAGATGTCCTTGTAATAGCAGTGTAGCAAGCCGCGAAAGAGGTCTGGTGGCTGGTGAACTCGTGTTCGCCCCCGCTTCGAGGGGGCGAACACGTCGTAGTCCAGCAGAAACTCGAACTCAAGGTGCTCGAACAGCGGTACTGTTTCGGTAGCCGCGACATTCAAGAAGTCGTCTACCGAAGTTACGTCTTGCAGGGGTGCGCTTGTGTTGGACACACTTCGCGCACCCTGCTGCTTCGTACGTGACGCTTTCTATGACACGCTCTTGAGTTGCTGAATCGTGAGTTCGGCGCGTTTCGTGTAGTGGTTTGAGGCGTGACTGCGGTCGAATCCCGAAGCATCGATTCCCGCAACGCCGTTGGTCGAGAGCAGTGAAATAGAGAGATTGAGCAGCACTCGCCAGACAGCCAGATCGAGTCTATCGAACGCTTTGCACAGTGTTGATGGGGCTGGCAGTTCAGTGAGATTGATCGCGTTCCGGATACGTGTCATCTCGATGAGTTCGTCGAGGAGTGTACGATAGGTTGTGTTCTTCCGAACCGTGAGACAGAGGAGAACGATGTGTTAATGGAGCGTATAGCGTTGTTTCGAGAACTTCGAGGAGTATCGAGCTACGGCACATTTCGCTAACTGAAATGCTTCCTCGACAAATCGGAGCAACCGAGACTTTGGGAGAGTCTGCATCCACTCAAACTACCGACTGAACCTGTAACCCACTAAGGATTTCAACAGAGCCAGCGGCGACGTACGTGGAAGACCACGGGTTCACACCGTCGACGCGCTTCACCTCGTCGAATCAAACGGGGACACTGTCGTTTCCAGCGACGACACGTACGAAGATGTCACACCTCGTCTTGACTTGAAATCAGTCGACGAAGCGTGACGCTCCGCAATCCCTAAACGCGACTCTCACCAATCACGTTTCAATGAGCGACTGGACCGAGATGTCTATCAGAAACGATGTAAGACTGATGTAATGGTAATGGCTACCAAACAGAGTATTTAGAACAACCAACCGAGAACCCACCCAATCGAATACGGGTCATACCCCGTCACCAAGACCCCTTCATAATAACCAGCGAGATTATTCACGAGGACCATCGTGTAAAACCCGATAACGAACGAAAACCCGACGAGACAAGCGTAAAACACCTGTCTATCGCCTTTCTCGATATAGTCAACTACAACCCGGGACGCCATTACCAACACCCCTACCACTGCGATTGCAAATCCGAAAAACAGTGGCCATCCTCCAAGAGTCAGCACTTCATACATCACTGGGTTCCCTTCGTTAGCAAATGAGCCGTGCGCGGAGATGGCCATGTACTTAGAAATCCTATCCAGCAAAATCATCACGATAACTGCCCCGGTCAATGCATACACGATACGCTTTGCTTCTATGTTTGATAACATATATTGTAACTAAGGTATCAAATCCCATTAGTTTACTGCCGTTTTGGACTTAAACCTTAGTTCTTTGACTTCCTAGTATATCATACATGTATACTAGTCAAAGAGTGAAAATAACGAGCATAGTCATCGCTTTTCTCATCGGATTTTCGGTGCTGACCTTTCTAACACTGTCAGCCTCGGCATCCGCTGAGGAAGCACCCGAAGACGCAATCGAAATCGAAGACGTAGATGACCTCCAAAGCATCGAAGACGAACCCGGGGAAGACTACATCTTAACTGATGACATCGATGCTTCCGAGACGGAAAATTGGAATACAGATACCATAGACGTGACTGACGAAACAATAGGTCCTGCTGATAGGCAAAAACTCAGCACAAACTATCCTATTGAAGAAGGGACTCTAACAGTCTATCTCGAAGAGAACGGCACTGAAGAAGTCTCAGAAGACGAGTATCAAGTTAACCACGAAGATGGGGAAATAATCTTTGAGGAAATGCCGACAAACATGGACATAGCAGAATATGGTGACTTAACACTCCAGCCGAGCGGAAATATCGCAGTAGACTACACCACAGCGGAAGAAGTACCACACGGGTTCGACCCTATCGAAACGTTCAACGGCACTTTAGATGGTCAAAATAATAGCGTCGATAACTTGTACATCGAACGAGCCGATGAAGATGGAGTAGGCTTGATTTCAACCAACACTGGTGAAATCAGCAATCTTACTGTCAATAGTCAAGTAGCTGGAGGAGATTATGTCGGCGGAGCCGTCGGTATCAACGATGGAGACCTCACCAACGTACACAGCGAATCACACGTCATGGGTAATATCCACGTCGGGGGTCTCGTCGGTCAAAACAACGAATCCATCACCCAGTCATCCACATCCGGGGGACTGGCACTCGACGTTATCGGTGATACAGGTGTAGGTGGATTAGCTGGCCACACTGACGGAGATATCAGTGATAGCCACAGCGAGAATAATGTCCACAGTACAAATCTAAATGCAGGTGGATTCGTCGGGTCGATAGATAACGATGGTTCCGTCGATAGCTCTATGGCATCCGGGACAGTCAACGGAGCCACATCCGTCGGAGGGTTCGTCGGTAACATCGATGACGGGTCAATATCTGAATCTAACTCATCTGGAGATGTAACAGTCGAGATGAGTGTTGGAGGCGGATTCGCCGGAGGGGTACTACACGGAACCATATCAGACAGTTACACCACGTCTGATGTATACACAGAAGGAGGCGGATTGACTGGTGCAGATGGTGTCGAAACTGGTATCGACGGGATAGGAGGATTCATCGGCGTTGCCCAATCCGACAACGGAGTCACGGACAGTTACACAGCGGGGGAAGTGACTATAGGAGACAACGATAGTGGAGGGACGTTTGCTGGTGGTGTTGAGAAAGGTTCTGAAACGACTGCGATAGAGAATAGTTACTATAATGCTGAAACGGCTGATGAAGAACTAAGCGAAGTAGGGAGTTCAGAAGGAGAACTCGAAGAAAATGAAGTCACTGGACTATCTGAAGGTGAAATGACTGGTGACAATGCTGAAGAACACATGGAGCTTGACTTCGAGGACACATGGTATACCGGGGATGCCTACGCTCTCCTTTCCGACGACATACACGATGTGGAACTAACAGTCATCAACAACGGAGACCCTGTTGAAGACGCTGAAGTAGAAATCATCCAAGGCGAGGAAATCGTTACTGAAAGCGAAACTGATGAAGACGGTCTTGCAGTAACTTCCGTTCAAGAATCCGCTTACACAGTGAGTGTGGAACACGGAGAGGACGAAATCACTGAAAACATCGTCGTAGACGATGACACCAGTGCAACCCTTGAATTCACAAGCGAAGCTGGCGGAGGTGGTGGCGCAGGTGACGACGGGATACCACTTGTCCTCGTTGGAATCGTCATCGCAGTTATCACAGTTCTCGCAGGAGTTATCGGACTAATCGTCTTTGCGTCTCGTCAGTAAAACAGACGTTACACTTTCTCTGGATGTTCTGAAAGCACATGCTCCCACATGTTCGAGTAGCGACCTGATTTGTTCGCTTGAGTCATGTGGCCACACACTTTGCATCTGCACTTTCCAGTGTCACCGGGTTGGACTCCATCAAACAATTCGAACAACTCTTTTCTCCCTTCTTTCACTTTATTACCATCCATATATAATAGTTATTTTATAAGAATAATGGTTTAGGGGAGAACCATCATTGAACCGAGCTTCCAGACCTCCACCTAAACATAGCTCAATGGGGGGTGGGGTGGGGGGCTATAGATAGGGGCTTAAACGGCTATTTGAATGAGAAGAAGCTCTGAAACAACAATATTCTATTGCAATGTGGTGCCCCCCCTACCCCCCAGAGAAAAATGTGTCTATAGCAAGTTCCATTATCTCAACTCACACATTATTATGCTGGGTTATATATTACCTAGTTCCTCCGAATTATATATTATTTTATATAAAATATATTATGTTTGTATATAGAAAAAGGAAAATATTAGCTTAGATACACACATTCTGTTGAGGGGGAGGGGGGACCCCCAAGCTCAAATCGAATTTTCTGGTCTGAATACGCTTAGACATATGTGAACGACAGTGTTTGCCCTATTGGGTGCCCCCCTACCCCCCACCCTGAGTAGAACTCAAATACAATAGTTTAGTTTTACTGTATTATGGTTATATCAGCCCATCCTTCTCAACAAAAAACTAATATACCTATAATGTTTCTAGCCAGATACGGGAAAATTTCAGACATCTCTGGTCGATTTGAACAAAGTCCCACTCGGCTGGAACCCGAGTGGTGAAGTGAAGAAGTCGGACGCCCAAACCAAGGACGTTACCCATGTAACACTACGAAACCCACGTATATAGGGCTTTCGTTCATGCGGTTCTATCCTTCTGGTTTGGGTCGTCTACTATGAAAACAAACAATCCAAACCATGATTACAAGACCAACATTCGAAGACTACCCTGACGCAGTGAAGGATAGTTACACAAGCGATGATAAATACGAAATAGATGATGTTTCGCCGTATTCAGTTACTATCGCAGTTGAATATTTTGACTGGTATTTTGATGAAAATGAGTGGGATGAAGAGGTGGATGAACTTAAAGAACAGTATAGGAAGTCAAATAAAGCTAAATATATGCCAGAACAATACGGTGAACCACTCGTAAATGATATGAGTGTTGCGATGTGGATGACGTATTGGCAGGATAAGGATGATGATTACATCGAGTGGGAAGATATCGAGTCTGTTTGGTGGATACGTTGGATGTTCGCTAATAATCCTGTCGCAGCGATGCAGTGTGCGACTTACGCCCTTCGATTAGTCCGTGAGGACCCGTATGTAGATGCCGTCATTGGAGACCTCCCAGAAGAGCCGACTACAAGTATCGAAAACATTCGGTCGCCAAAACACGACTACAAGTTGATTTCACTCGACGTTAAGATTTCGTCGCTTTCAGCATCCTATCCCTTGCTCTACCGAGTTCGGGGAAGGTGTCCAGCTTGCACAGAAGAACAAACAGTGTGGCAAGATAGGTTTGCTGGGCATGTAGATGAACCCGAATCTTGTGATGTAGAGAATTGTAGTGGTAATATAGTGGTCGATGACGAACACATGGATTACATCACTTCACAGGAAGCTGTTGTTCAAGATATGCACAAATATAGTTCGAAGAATACACCTGAAGACATTACAGCTAGTCTGGATAAACCGTTAGTCGAAAATGTTCAGACTGGGGATGAAGTTTCCATAGCGGCTATTTGTGAAATAGATGATAGTGTCCAAGGGCCACGAGGGAACTACCATCTGCATATTGTAGGTCTTGACCGCAACGGAGATGATTACGAAAAGGTAGAAGTGACTGATGAAGAGCGAGAAGAAATTGAAGAGTTATCTGAAGACCCAGAAATTTTCCAAAGATTGGCGGACAGTATCGCACCGACCATATCTACTGAGCCTATTGATGGAGAGGATTATTCGCAGGAGGAGCTAGCGAAGAAAGCAGTTCTGATGCAGTTGGTCGGCGGAAACGACATTAATGATGTCGATGAACGAAACTACATCAATATCTTTTTCGTGGGCGGTCCTGCAACTGGAAAAACTCAAATCGCCAGAGCAGCAGTCGATATCTCTCCAGTAGGTATTGAAGTCAATTCTCGGTCTACGACAGAAGTTGGCCTTACAGCGACAGTAGACCGAGAAGAAAGATTCGGGAGTGACGAGTGGGTGGTATCTGGTGGAGCTTATGTTGCTGCTGATGAGGGGGTAGTCTTCCTCGATGAGCTTGATAAGGCTGATGACGGTATCGTAGATGTTCTACATGGCCCCATGGAAAATGGAACGGTTACGAAGCAAGCTGCAAATATCTCTGCTGAACTAAAAGCAGAAACAGCTACTGTAGCCACTGCAAATCCTATAGACACCCATTTCAATCTATACGAGCCGTTTCCGGAGCAGATAGATATAGTTCCCTCGATGCTATCTCGCTTTGACTTGATAGTGCCGTTTGTAGATAAAGTAGATGAGGATAAAGACACGGCAGTCATGTCCAAATATGCTCCCGGGAACGACCACGACCCTGATGAAAACGACTATTTCGATTATGATTTCATCCAGAAATACGTCGCAGTCGCACGACAATACCAACCAGAATTCACTGGTGAATCCTACGCTTTATTCGATGAATATTATAAGGAATTACGGAAGAAATCAGAGCGAGATGAAGGCAGGATTAGTGTTGATGCAAGAGATGGAGAAAGCCTCCGTCGTCTATCACAAGCATCCGCACGAATAAGGTTATCCGAGGAAATCGGTGTGCGAGATGTTGAGCGAGCAATGAACATGATAATGGCTAGTTTAGAAATGGTGGCTGAGGACCAATATGGTAATCTCGACAAAGGTCTACTGAATTCTGGCGAATCCGCTTCACAGAAACAAGAAAAAGAACAAGTATACGAAATAGTTGAGGCCCTGAATCAGACGAAAAATGTTGTTCCTCCTGAGAACATCTACAAACAGGCTGACGAACAATATGACATACCAGATTACCGGGTGGACGCTTCCCTCCAAAAACTCGTCGGAGACAAATTGTGGAAGAATGATAAAGGGTTCGGCGTCATAGATTGAATTCCTTTGAAATTCGTTTCTGAGGGAGTTTTGTAGATTGTTTTGATGGAAACCCTTCACCCAAGGGTGAAAACCCGAGTATGAACTGAAGAGATAGGTCTACGAGTCTATTCTTGTCCTGAGGAACAATCACGGGCGAAAAAGAGCTATTCAAAGATGTAGTGTTCTTCATTCACATGGAACGTTTCATGGAGTTGTGTTTCCCGCTGAACGTATCCTTGCCGTTCCATGTACCGAAGGACATCGTTAGCCGTGTGAACGCTAACACTGGTGTTTCTGGCGATTTCGGTACTTGTGATGCTTCCTTCTGTATTCAATAAGTACAGTGCTGTGTGCCATGCTTCGTCTCTTTTCACCATATTATTTACTTGTTTTCTATGAACTAAAGTGTTGTCCTAACCCACCTATATGGCTCGGGTAACACCTTTATTCTTTGTAAGTTATTTTCTAAATGCGATGTTTGAAAAATATGCTCCAGACGACCGATGTACGGCGTTTGAGGACAGTGTTGAACAGGCGATTGAACGAGATTCGGGCTGGATGATAGTTCCAGAAGACGACGCTGAGGTGGTAGTATGACTCAAGTCGGTTACGAAGCCATAGAAGAGGCTACTGAAGGAGATATTGTGGTCGCTGGTCTTGATGAACAAACAGCATGGCCACACGTGGTCTATGATACATTTGAGAAGAATCAAGGAACGACGAAAGTAGTAGTGTTGGATTCCGGTGAACATCTACAAATGGGTGGACATGGCGGAATTATAGATAACACTTCTGACGACGCTGAAAACTATTATGTCGAACTTTCGGTGATGTTCGATGAGTGAGTATCAATTCCACGCACGGCTTCGCCGTGATATAGTTGATACGGAGTCTGTCTGGCCGTCTGAAGTTAACTCAGGTGATTCAAAATGATACGAGATGAACGACCTAATAGCGACTTTCGAGACCGAGAAGCATTGTACGAGTATGAGTGTGACAATCCATCCTGCTCAGAGGATGTTGTGTTAGTGCCGATAGAATACTATGATTACGCTCATTGCCCTCTGTGCGAGGGTAATGATTTGTCTCAAAGTGGAGAATACGACTGGGAAGAAGGATTCAGAATAGCTTCCTTCAACACTCGGATTTACCCACGAGAAAACAATGAGGCTGTGATTCAGGCGGATATCGTCCGTGGATTACAAAATGTCAAATGGATGGGTTCACACCGTGCTGAGTACATTGTTGGTCAAGTAAACGCAACAGAGTGGACAGACTTGCTCGATTCTTCGGGAGACCTTCGTACATGTATTAGAGAAGCTGTCAAGGGTCCTGTAGATGAATCTGATGTAGAACAACTTGTCCGGAAAAAGGCTAAAAAACACAATCTAGACGAATTCAGGGAACTGAATCGGGGTGATAATGCATGAGTGCGAGTCGGTCCCCCGGAGATGCTGGAATCAAGAACCCGGAAGAAGTCTTCGAGCTATGGGAAGATGAAGCTGAAGAAGTTCTAACAGAAGAAGAGCTTCGATTGGTGGAAGAGTGAGACGGTTAGTTTTCTATTCGCTTTTGGATTTCTACTTCCCGACGTTGGTTGATTTCTTCTCGACTAATATCATTTTCGTCTGCTATGATTTTCTGGAGTGCTACTAAAGCAGCAGAGTATCTGATTAGGGTCTCTTCGAGTTCGTCCACACGTTCTTCAGTACTTCTACGCCGCTGCCGTTCCTCTTGAAGCTCTTCTTGTAGGTCTTCTACAGTGGTTTCTTGTTCCAGTTCGGATTTGGTCTCGAACAGTAACCCTTCAGAAATTAGGCGTACAGATTCGTCGGTCAGGTTCGCTACGTATGGGTTTCCTTCCCCGGTGTTGGATTCCTCTTGTTTTAATTCAACGAGACCGTCTTGTTGGAGGTTTTTCAATCGGTTCCGGATTTGCTGACCATTAATATCGTCTGCTGTATTATCCCTGAGAAAAGACTTTGAAGCCGAGCCGTCGCACTCATGAATCGCATTGAGTACTTGGAGATAGCTCCGTTTATCGTGATATTTATCTAATTTCGTTGTTCGTGCCATGTATGTATTTATGATATTTGAGGAATATTGGTGTTGGGCTGAAACTCCCTTAATTTAGACCGTTAAAGAGTCATCTGGAGTCTTGATTCTTGAGTGTGGATTTTGGACTTGATGAGACTGAATTTCCGAGTACGACACCGCTAGTGGAACCCCCGGTGTGTCTAAAGAAGAATATGGGGTTCAGTTCATGCAGGAACAGTATTAGGGGTTCAACTCTGGGAGAAACAGATTGACTTACAGCTCTAGCGCAAGTGTGGGGGTTCAGGTCTGCTACAAGAGGACCGTCTATCCACATAGAAATGCAGCGCACCGCAGGTTTGGATTCATCCGGGAACAAGCCAATAGGGATTCATATCCTATAGTACAGTATGTCTTGGGAATATAATTCAGAAAAGAACGTCTGGTATCATCCAGAGAAGCCATCGACATTGGAAGCTCTTGAATCTGAAGTAGAAGAACAACCATTAGAGCAAGAACAAGAACAGAACAATGAAGATTCACACGAGGTGGAAGAGTATACTGTCTACCGATATCAGGTTTACAATGATGTGAAGAAGCGATATAGCAATGACTGGACTAAGGACTCATGGACCGTTGAATATGAGCAACGAGGTCCGTTCACGAGGGTTTCGAAATCTTGCTCGTGTGGTGGGTATGGTGATTTTGTGGGTCACGAGGAGTCAAACATCTGCGTTCACAGATACCGGGTAGAGTATCTGAGTCTGGCACAGCATCGAGGTCTTCTCGAAGACCACCCAGATTTCCCTAGCTCGTGGGAAGAGACTTGGAATTAGCTATTTTTGGTGTCCACGAGTTTCCAACAGGAGATTCCTCACTGTGTCCTAGCTCTCTTACCTACAGTTTTCTGGAGGTCTCCACGACCTTCCACGAGGTGGACTTCCCCCGGTCTCCTACAGGTGGGGTTCCACTCCTTCTAGGCAGAGACCGACTTTCCTTCTTGAATCGAAATTGCGGTGCGGCCCTGTCGGAGAGATGCATTTCAAATCGTGACAAGTCCTTTAGGGTTTGCCATCCAAGTTTATGTTGGAGGTGATGTGTTAAATACTGATTCGAACTGTGTACGTCTGTTTCAGGGCTCCTCGTTCGTCATACGTCTGGAATCTGTGTCAAACTCAAAAGCCCTGCCTTGTTGATTTCGCGGGTGAATATCCCGTTCACGCCCGTTCTCTCCCCGCTTTTCAACTGTAGTAGCTAACCAGTTTAATTCACACTACTATCCATCCGACCATAGACATTTATTCTTAGCTCTCATATGTATTAAATGCATTATGAGTTTAGATGACATAACGACAAAGGTGTTTGCTATAATCAATAGCATTGTAGTTGCACTGTACGGTTTAGAACTGAATATCGGCGTAGAACTCCTGTCACGGCTTGATACAGGCGGTGAAGTGATTGGGTTGTTCTTTGTGCTGATTGGTATTGTAGCGGCTGTGATGGCTGGTAAAGGGTTCGTAGACGACCTTTAAACACGGGTGACTTTCAATTTATGAGATATACAAAAACAAGACGACGGCTAGTGGCTGTGACATTTGCCCTCGTGATGGCATTGAGCATGTTCACTATGCCTCTCATGGGCGGTTTTAGTGGTATTGGAGACTCTTCTGAGTCAATTAATGCACACTCTGGTACAGCAGTAGCGGACGATGATGATGGAGTATGTGATAATTCCTACGCTTGGATAGTTGGCGGGGGCGCTATGATGGGGGCTTATTGTGTGGCATCATCGTACTTAGATGACCCCGATGAAGCTAGTGACGCCTTCGAGTTAGAACAAGCTGCATACAATCACCACGCCTCGCTGGACCAGATGTGGGCCGAACTCCGTGGAGACATGGCTGACGACCGCCACGAAGACCTCGCGTATTTCGCCTTTGCCGATGGTGAACAAGAGGTTGTTGAACACCGCTACGAGGACGAACCGTTATCTGAGGCAGAAGTGGCAGCTAATAACGCTATACTGGACTATTTCAACAGCACGTATCGGAATTTCGTCGGTGACTTAGAACACGAAGATGTGGGGGCTCACAATGAATTCTGGTCTGAGTATCATAACTGGGACCAAGCAACCTCAGAAGCCGATAACGCAGATAATATCTACGATATCCAAATCTCACAAACGACATACCACAGAGGGACTGCTACCCTTTACCGTGGACAGATGGATGTTACAGTGGATGTGACTGGTGATTCTGAACTAGTCACAGACACGATGACGACGGAAGCTGGCGAAGAATTAGAATACATCACCGCTATCGAGGATGTTGAAATGACTGACGACGACCCGGGATTCGCTGACCCGTGGGATAATACAGGCGATACTGACGCCACTGAGCGTACTGACCTCGTGTTTCAAATAGACCCTGATAAACAACATGAGAACGGTGTATACGCAACACTCTACCACTACGAAGATGCTGACGCTGACGCTCTTTCAGAACCGGATACAACGAGTATAGCGGAAACAGGTAGTGATGATAGTTACTCAGTTTCGATAGTAGCTGAAGACCCTAACTCGTCTGAAAGTAGCGAAACAACAGTTTCAACGCTCGACAATAACCTTCGAACCCATCTTGAGTACGTCCAAGAAGAGCGAATTGAGGCGGTTGAGATGATGTCTGACCGCCCAGAAGAGTACTACGATAATGTAGATGCGGGAGAGAAAGCTCCTGATGAATATTTCGGACCAAGAGAGTTTGTGACAGAGTACGGTTCTGCTATGGGCACACAGGCCGCTGTGGACCTGTATTTCGAGAGGATGACAGGAGCTAGTGTAACTGACCCTGACCAACAGATGGTCGTGGAAGAAGACGGTGATGAATACACTGGAGGTCTGGTCATGACTAACCCGGATGACGCACCACGCCTTAATGCAGATGAACCACAAGACCTTGCCGATTCGGAAGGTGAAGTCAGTCTTACCGATTACCAACACCGTGACGAAATGGAGTTTGAGGACGGTGTTCTCGAAATTGAGTTTGAAGACAGTTCAGGGTATGATACCGAAGAAATCGGTGTTGATGTGATTAACGCTGATGAGGATGCTGTATCTATAGATACAGATGGAGACATAATCACTGTTGAAGTAGACGAAGACGGGCTTCAGGACGATGAATTCGCCCTGTTTGAATCGTTTGTTGAATTCGATGATGATGGTGAAACAGTTACCGAGTCGTCTGACACGTACATGCTGGTTGCTGATGACCGCCTAACAGACGTGTACGGGTTCCAGACGGGCGAAGAATACGACGTTGGGGCTGATATGATTTATCAAGACGACGCAGAAGAAACCGACCGTGTAACCCTTGATGACGGTTGGACTCTGGAAGAAGCATACGGTGATTCTGGAGACGAAGTGGATGTTGTTCCAGTGGACGAAGGAGTGGACACATCGTACGATGGTGTGACTATCGTAGACCGTATCGATGACACGCAGGACATCCGTGACGCAGTAGAGCATAATGACCACATCTCGGCGGGCGGAGACGATGATGGCTGGGGACTCTGGGAAGGTCTCGGTCTTGGTGCTGGTGTAGTGATTGTATTTGTCTTCATCGGCGGAGTCCTACTTACTATCGGATACGTGGTGTTCCGAGCCCACCCCACTACGTGAAATCAACCTTCCTTTCGGCCACACACCTTAGTTCTTTTATAACATATTAATTATTGTATGCTTGATAAATCAAAAATAGGTGCAGCAATTGTAGCAATCGCTGTTATCATGTCTGTTATGACTGGTGCAGTAGCAGCAGAAGAATCGACTTATGAATTAACAGTGGAAGTTGAAGACGAAGATGGGGTAGCAATCGAGGACCCCGATGTGACGGTCGAAGACGAAGACGGGGAAGAAGTGGATAAAACTGAGTTAGAGGATGGTGATTACACGGCCACAGCCGACGCTGATGGCTTCGAAGAGGGCGAAGAAAGCGTTTCCATCGATGGAGAGGACGAGACCGTGACGCTCACTCTCACTGCTGAAGAGGATGACTCTGACGACGAAGACGAAGAAGAGACTACACACGAGGTCGATGTGGACGTTTCTGACGATGATGAAGCTGTAGAAGAAGCAGAGGTCACGATTGGCGAGGAAACCATTGAGACTGACAGTGACGGGCTTGCTACGTTCTCAGAAATCACAGACGGAGAACACACCGTGGAGATAGAAACTGAAACCATCGAGGAGACCTTGGAAATCACTGGAGATGGCACTGTGACCGTTGATACGAGCGAAGAAACAGTTGAGTTCGAGGACGACGAAGACGCTGGTGGTGGCGGTGGAGAATCCGGGGACGAACTTAGCATGGAAGCCATCGCTCTCACTGGAATTGTAATTGTGGTTCTTTTCGGTGTAGTAGCTATCCTAGGAATAGCTATACGGCAGTAAAATCGCTAGATTACACTCTTCTCGTCGGTGATTCTTTATTCTTCTAAAACATATATAATAATGTATGTTTAGAATATTGAAAATACTTGTTGGAGTTGTAGTTCTCTTGCTTGTCGCCGGTCTCCTCATGGGGTTGGTCTCCGTCGAGGTCTCGGCGCAAGAACAAGAGGACGAAGAAGTTAACGAGGTACAGAATTACGAATTCGAGTTTTCAGACAGTGTGAGGCTTGTTGAATACCGGGAAACGGATGATGGTGAAGTAGAAGCTGTCATCGAGTCTGATAGGGCAGGTGTTTCGGGTTCCTATGCTGATGATGGTACATCTGGTGGTGGTGCCCTTCCCCCAGTGGAAGATATGCGCTTAGAGCAAGGTGAGAACGTCGTTACTGTCGATGTTGAGGAGGACCCCGTTGTGACATTTACAATCGATTCGTCACGGTACATGACCGACGACCTCTCTGACCCGCCTATACGTGGGCCACCGTCTGGTGATGAGTGGAGTCCAGTTTACATCGTATCTGGGATTGTCTTCTCCTTCGGGAGTATCGTGGCTTCAGGGCTTCTCTTGTTCAGTTTCATCGATAAAATAACAGGTGGTAAAAAGGTGTTTGGCAAATGACGGGGAATACTTACCAACATGAATCTGAGGAAGAGAAAGAAAATCAAAAAACGAATATCCAGTACATTGGAGAAGGAATCAGAACGGTACTCTACTGGGTGAAAATAGCTGTTATAGGTATAGCACCATTTTTCACTTTGCTGGTGATAGCGTTCTTCGGATTGCTCGATGTGCTTGGATTTGGACTCTTTGGAGACCCTTACGGTGGGTTTCTCAACATTGCCTTCTGGTTCATCATACTGAGTTTGATACCGGGGACGGTTGTTGCCTACATGCTGTACCGTACGGACGACCGGGAACTATTCGCTACTAACGTCGCTAACGGCGGTGTTGGTGGAGGCTTCGAACTTTCAGAACGAGACTGGAGCGACCTAGATGTGTATCTGTACGATTCAGACGCTCCACGATTTATGGGTGAGAAAACGAACACATCTGCACTCAACTTCAACGGCAATTTCTACGAAGCAGTAGCGTACTATAAAGACGATAACATTGCTGTTGCGCCCGATATCGGCAATATGTCTATGTATGAACTTCGAGTCCACGAGGACAAGCTAGAGAAGGTTATAGAAGACCGAGACGGCAAGTACCAAGCTGCCGTTGAAACAGACTCACGGCGGAAAGATTACGCCACAGAGGACGCCGCTCGTGAGACTAACCGGATGATTCGGGACTTCGAGCGAGAGACACTTGCGGAAGGTGAACTTCCGAACTCTCCTGTTCGAGAACACATTGAAGAGACTGAACGTAAGCGGGAAGAAGAGGACCACGACCTGCGAGAAGGGCAATACCAGCTTCCCGACCGTGACAAGGACGACTCTGAAGGAGGTGATGACGAATGAGCGCAAACGCCCGTGAACGCCCGATAGAAGCCGAATTCAAAGAATTCGTAGATGGAAATCTTCCCAAACAAGACGAGTCTCCACACTACTGGTGGACGGGGCTTGTAACCGACGAACGAACGTTGAACCATCTCCACCAGTGCGCTCTCCACTTCGAGCCGTACGGTGATTACGACAGCTTCGGAGAGACGCCATACTGTCACTGGGTAGTGCAAAAACACGCCACGAAGAGTTCAACTGAAAGTATCCTCCGGGGGAACATGACCCACTTATCCTACCAGAGTGGGATTGTGGGCTACGAGACTGATGCAAGCGGATTCAAAGCGTTGATGAAGTTAGTGAAGGCAGTCGAATCCCAACCCGTGTTCCTCGCCTATGTGTTCGGAGCGATGGGTCACGGGAAAACAGACTTCTCAGCCCTGATGTTGGAGGTTTTCCAGTTCATCTACCGGGACCAAGACATCATCACAGCGGCGAACATGAAGTCTGATGATATTGATATGGAGATTAAACGTTATTCTCGGCTAGTCGAACTACTTGAAGACCGCCGTGACAGGATGCAGGCAGGCGAAGACCTCCCGCCGTTTGTGATGATAATCGACGAAGCGGCGCAAATTTTTACGGGAGTCGGAGCTGACCAACATCGAGCGAAACAGTTAGCGAAAGTGCTGAAGCTGGCCCGGAAATCTAACGCTCATATGTTCCTTATAGGGCAGGATGGAAAGGATATAGACAAGGCTCTACGGGCACTGTGTACCGTGTTCGTCCATAAATCGGCTCTCACACAGGCTAAGATATTCAAGACGCTGAAGGACAGAGAAGGTGGAGACCTCATGGAACGACTTGACGGTGTTCCTCCGACGGATATCCACTTTGAGACCTACGACGAAGGGAAATTCATTTTCGATGACGAGGACAAAGAAGAAGATGACTTCGCTACGAAGGAGGAATTTGAGGACTTCAAGCAGGAGAAAGAAGACGAGAAACTTGCTGCGGTCTACGCTTTCACCGACAGGTCCATGTCTGATATAGTAGCGTTCTCGGATTACGATAGCAAATCTACTGTTCGAGAGAAAATCAAGCAACACAAAGACGAATTGCTGGAAGAAGATGCCGACTTGATTGACGATAAGAAGCTCCAGACACTCCAGAATATGGAGTGAAATAGCCGAAATTTTTCCATTTTCCTTTCTCTCGCCCGTGCGAGCGCCCGTATACACCCGCAATTGGAGAGGGGGGCTCTCGAACACCGAACGCCGAACGACTCGATGCCGTCCAGTGGTTTCTGTCAATCCGTGTTCGAAGAGCGTTCGAGAAGAGATTTTGAACGTTCGGTAGTTATCGGAATCGAGCGACTGAATCGGTTTACGAGGTTGGTCGAAGATTGGTCCGGAAGTTTATATTGGGCGAGTAATGAGAGTCGGTTATGAAACGGATTATGATGGACACAAACTACTGGATTTTTCTAAAACATAATCCTCAACGGTTTAAACAACTTTTTGATATTACGTCAAGAGAGGATGTTCAAGTTTACTTTGGCTCAGGGAATTTCATCGACTTAGTGAAGGCAGACGAACAAGACTTGATGTCTAAAATAATCGTAGCTATTGCGGACAAAGCCCTCCCACCGACTCCCGTAGACGGAAATGAATTCTATGTCAGTGATTCTGTGTTAGATATAATTCCAAACCATCAATATCGGCGGTATGTTAGAAGAAAAACTCAGGGCTTAGGTCAGGTAGAAACGCTCCAGCGTGTATTTCGAGATTCTACATGGAGTGCTACAGAAGACTACTTCGATGGGATGGAACAAATACGAGAACTCTACCAAGAGTGGGGCCATGACAATCTAAAGGGGCTTGCATTTGAGGATTACTTGAAGGAAGAGGGTGAAAAGTACATTCTTCACGAGCATGAAGTGGATATTATTGAGTATGTGAAAAAGCAAATATTTCTACATCGAGTTTCTATGATGGACCCGAACGAGACCGTCAAAGAGAACGATTTTGCCGATATGCTTGTTTGCACACAGGCCATTCTTTCTGATTGCAATATGCTTCTCATAGAAGCGAAATGGGCGAATTTGGAACTAGTAGACGCTGTAACTGAGAATATTGAAATGAGTGAAAGTCTAGATGTTTACAAGGGGTTTGATGTGTTCCTCCAAGACTTGAAGGATTAGCCGACTGGACCCGTTTGAGCGAAGAACATAGGAGTAGTTTGATATGACACTCGTGAATAGGGTGAGGTATGCACAGGAGGGCGTATCTGGGTGGGATTGCAGCAGCAGCAGGAGCGATTGGACTAGCTGGTTGTTCAGAAGAAGAGTTATCGGCGGATACAGGATTCGGTGATGGAGACGGCATAGAGCGTGTACTCCAACTCGAAGACGGAACGTACTATGACATGGATATCTCCGAAAACGGCCACACGATGGTTACTGCGGCTACTGGAGAAACAATACTACACGACCCGGATGGAGCTTCGAGGACGATTACTGAAGACAACGCCGATGTGCATCTTTCCCCGGATGGAGACCAGCTTATCTCAATCGTCCACGGCACTATCACACTCTACGACCGAGACGGAGAGTCACAATGGCAGCGGACGATGGAAACCGCAGAAGGGAACGAAACTGAAATCGCTGGGTCTGGAGTAACTGATGGGTTCGAATCGGTCACAACAGCATCTGTTACATCATTAGTGGCTCTGTCAATGGATGACGCTGTTCTATGGGAAACTGGACTTCCATCAGGGCGTGTGTGGGAAGCTGATACTTCTCCCTCCGGCGAATATGCTATCGCTCGTACGGAAGACCGTGAGGATGAACCTGAAAACGAAGATGCAATTCATGTGGCCCATGATGGAGAACACATCTGGTCCGATGAGTTTGATGAACCACCTATTAGAGCCGCTATCAGCAATGAAATAGCTGTTGTTGGGTTAGACGATGGAAGGCTCCTTGTGTACGACCTTGATGGGGATATTCGGTGGACAGACCAAGACCTCGGCGGTTTCTTTGAACTTTCACAGAATGGAGAAACCCTACTCACCCATGATGTTGAAAATACAATCGCATTTGACCCGGATGGGAACGAACAGTGGACTCACAACGAAGTCGGGCTCTGGTGGTACGATGCCGTGGATATCAGCAGTAGTGGACGGAGTATTGCCCGGTATGAAGACGCCACGGAAGGCGTACATACCGCAAACGTCTACGATGGTAGCGGAGATGTGGTTTGGCAAGATGAGTTTGAGTCCCGGGATGTCAGTGTGAAAATCTCTGGAGATGGTCGAACGTGGATGATTAGCACGGATTCGGAAATAGACGTGTACCACGATTACGACGGATAGCGACACGGAAATGACGTTCGTTCAATAGTTACCGAACCTGTTCGGAATTTTTGCCTCTGTGTGGTATGACAGTCGAAAAGGAAGATTTTTCTATAATTAGTCTCTGCCCTTAGTTGGGGATGACAGGCCTTAGCGAAGATGCGAAAACGCACTTAGAACAGGCTCTCCAAGCGAATGAAGCTAGCGAAAAAGATTACCACATCCGGAATGTTCTACAAGCTCACGTAGCGTCGGATGCGGATTTGGACGACTGACAGTCTTCGTTAAGCCTGCTCCATGCTGGATTCCCTGTCGCCAAGCTTAATCTGATTAGGACCTACTGTGACGACCTCTCCTTCGTACTCAAACTGAACCACAACATCATAGCCTCTGTCTACAATCGACTCTAAGGCATCTGGCTCGACAGTTCCGTATATCGGCTCTAACTCCTCGTGATGGACTCCTTTGTGGTCAGCAACAGCTTGGACAACAGCAGTGGTTGTGGATTCGTCGCTGTCAATTTGATATACCATGGTGGTATGTGGGCGAAATGGAGGAATCCCCCATCCCCCGGGCGAAGGTTGATTCCTGACACGTATAACGCTGGCGGATTAATCAACTAACTTATCAGTTATGTACATACTGCGTAATATGGTTAAAAAAGTGTTTTTGACAATCTTGCGTTGCCACTCCACGATGACGAAGAAGACAGTGAAGGTGCGTGGTCGGAAGGGAACTGCGACGATGGATATCTCTATCCCAGCATCTATAACTCGAAAACATGATGTGGAGCGAGGAGACGTATTCGCCATCGAGGAAACTGAGGACGATGAAGGACGCTTGATTTTGAAGTATACCAGAGTCTACGATGGAGAATAGTTAGACGAGAAGTATTATTTTGCCCGGGTATAATCAATTCTATATGAACAGGCGAAAGGTGCTTTCCACGATTGGGGGAGTTGGAGTCATTGGAGTGGCTGGGTGTACTGCTGACGATACTGACCAAGAAGACCCAGAAGGTCCAGAAGATACTGATGGTGATGATGAGGAGAACGGAAACAATGGCCAAGATGAATCTGATGATGATGATACTACTGGGGATGATGACGACTACGAAACCGGCGTTGTGTTCGATGACACATTAACTGACCTACGTGACTGGCACGTGGATGTAGTCGATGGGCAAACTGTGACTGTCCAAGCAACAGATATTGCCGAAGGTGAAAGGTTGCATTTTCAGGTCGGAGACGGTACAGCATTTGTACACAGTCATCACTTCTATCCAGAAGACGACGGAGACACCAATGAGTATGAAATTGAAACAGAGGGACAGCACCAACTCCAGTTAAATGCAGAACGACACGAAGCACCGATGGACGAAGATGTAGAAATAACGGTGCGAATGGAGTTGAGTGAACCATAACGTAGTCTAAGTCCGATTCTGAGACGGAAAACCCCCATCTGTTACAGTGTAGAATCCGAAAACCACGCCTGATTTTTTACTTATACACAGTGGAGTGTAATATAATCGGTCGTATAAGTTAGCGTAGGCCCATATACGTGTGTATGTCATACGACATGGAGGATTTAGAAGAGTTAGCTAATCAGCCTGTTATCCACCAGCACTCGGTAAATTACATTAAAGCCCATATTGGTCCAGAATCGTCTGCGTACATCGATGATATGTGGGCCGATGCCGGGCGTGTCACCATACATTTTCCTCACTTAGCTGTCCTAAGTGTCCGAGAAGACCATCCAGAGATTCGGGAGGTAGACACGTACGGGGACGGGATGTACCTGACTTTCGACCTGACTACCCCCATCGAACAAATCGCAGAAGGGCTAGATATCAATACGTGTCCACAGTGTGAGTGGGATTTGGAAGACCCCGTAGAAAATAAACATGAACGTGTGTGTACAGGGTGCGGGGATAGGTATGTGGTTAACACAGTGTCGTTCATCAAACGATTAGCGTTCGCACGAGAGTAATTTCTTCTCCCGGGCGATTCCTGATTTTTTACTTGTACACAGTCGAGTGAAATATACTCGGTCGTATAAGTTCTCGTAGAATCATATACGTGTGTATGCCTGACCGTGACGACCTCCGTGAGCTAGTTGACCCGCCACGAGTGACTGAAAAATCAGTAGACTACATCTCCTCGATAATATCCACTAATCCAACATGCACTATAGAAAACGTAAAAGAGGAAGAGGGCAAGGTTACACTTCGATTCTCGGAAGACCTCGGTCTTCGCATTTCATCGGATTCTCACCCACCCATTGTACGATTAGATACGACTGTGGATGGAGTTCTGATGACCTTTGACTTATCAAACACTATCGACCAAATCAAACAAAAATCAGCCGGGCTAGATACCGATACGTACCCTGATTGCGATACCGAACTAGAGATGTGGGCAGCAGGAAACATGAACGAGCAACTAGAGTGCCCGGGGTGTGGAGAACGATACGTTATTGATTCAGTGACGTTCCTTGAAAGAGTCGGAGAATGCTAGAACGGAATGGTGTATCAGGGCAGGTCTCCGACCACGCCGAATCCGACTACATCACTGACGAACGGGTAGTTGATTACCAACACATCCAAGTCTACCGCCTACCCGGAGACGACACTCACGTACGCCATCGAGACCCCGATGCCAAGGCTCACGACGTAGTGATTCGGGAAGCTGAAGACGATGATGGAAATAGAAAAATAATCGAATCACACGGGTTCTTCAACTCCGAAGCCGAAGCTGCCCAACACGCCGTGGAGCTAGCTTCAGAACGGAGTTGCGTGGTCTGGGATGAGATATTTCGGCTCGAATAACTGTTTTTGAGGTACAAAACCCCTATCTATTGCGTGATAGAATCCGAAAACCACGCCTGATTTTACCAACACAAGGAAGGGTGAAAGATAATCAATCGTATAAGTTATCGCAGCATCATATACGAGTGCGTATGGATTAACGACCGTGACGACCTCCGAGACCTTATCGACCCGCCCCGAGTGACAGAAAAATCAGTAGACTACATCACCTCGGTACTCTCTACATCCCCTTCTTCTGAATTGAAAAACATTGATGAAGAAGGGGGCAAAGTCACACTGCGATTCTCAGGAGATATCGGATTTCGAGTTTCAGGAGACGACCATCCGCCGATAATCTACGTGGACACCACAGGAGATAGCGTTTTACTACGATTTGACTTGACCGAGCAAGTCTAAGATAGATTCTCTATCTTATCCGGGAAAACCCTTTACTAGCAGATTGTGTAGTTATGAATACATGATACTAAAATTACTAAAATACTTAGTGATACTATGGCTGATTCCGCTACTCGGTTCAATCGTCGGAGGCGTTATTTCAGGGATTATTGCTGCTACAGGACATCTCCCCATGGAATATGACCCGCTGTGTACCCCTGAAGCGTGGGGTATTTGGACGCTGATTGGGACTGTGATAGTTGTGTTCCTAATGATTCTGATTAAATTCGGAATCCTTGACTGATTTTCTTCGCCCGGGCGACGTGGACGCAACAGGAGATGGGGGAGGTCTCCACAGCGGAGAGTCTATTTTTCTTTTACCCCCGATAACTATAACACTACCCCGGTTCAATAGACCAGAAAATGGAACTGAACCTCGAAGGGGTCCACATCCAGACGGACGGAATGGACGAGTTCCGAGAAATCTCCAACAGCCATGATGAGCTTGTGGAGGAAGATATCCCGGGTGTTGATGAGACGGACGCAGCACGTCTGCTTCAGGAGTACCGTTCTCTTGATGCTGTGGCAACCTCTTCTGTTGAGGAATTAGCTCGTGTCGATGGGATTAGCGAGGACCAAGCTAAAGCAGTTCACAAGCATTTTCGAAATTGACTATACAGTGTCGGCTGGACGGAGGTCTCGCCATCTGAAACCCATTTCCTTGCCGTTATTTAGTTGTATTTGGTAGAGTATATTGTCACGTGGGTCTCCAGTTTCTGACCCTGCATCATCTTCGATGATATCTTGGACTACCCCTTGCTCTCCGTGGAATCTGTCGTGGTCTGGGTCAGTTTCATCGGGGATATCAATTCGAACTCGGTCTCCTTTATGAAATCCCTTCACCATACTCTATTGGCTTCGTCACTTCACCAAATAGAGTTATGATACAGTAAGATACAAGCCTCTAGTATCTCAACAAGTCTAAACATGGTGACCAAATACCATGAGTGAAGCTGATATTCATTTCGATTTCTACAGATACCTCGAAAACGCAATTGAAGAACAACCAACTCGTGGTGACATCACATTCGGACATGCCCGTCCAGAATACAATGAAGGGATTTCTGGTCGTGCAGACCTTGTGGTATTTGATGAAAATGGGAGTCCAGTATTTGTTATTGAGGCTAAACGTCCAGACGGTGGCCGAGATATTGACCCTTATGCAGCCGACGTTATCCGCCAAGCGTTTGGATACGCGGGAGACCTCGGAGCCCCGTATTTCTGTACATACAATGAAGAGCGATTAGTTGTCTTTGACGCCTTCGAAGAAGGTGTGCCGTTACTTGAGAGGTCACAGAAATCATACGAAATTTCGGACCCAGAGGAGTTTGCAAGTACACTTCTCGATGAAATTGGTCGATTAGCTGCGGGCGACCAGCGTTGGGACGCCCTTGACAACATTTTCATTGACCGTGTTAATACCCTTCATGAGTACGTCACTCCTCGACTTGAGGATTCAATGGAGGAGCATTTAGAACAAGATGACGAATTCAATGAGGATTTTAAAAAGTGGACTTCTAAACAAGGAATAGATTATCCCGGAGATAACCCAAGCGAAGTTCGGAGAGAATTCGCTGAACAAGCCGCATATCTCCTAATCAACAAGATAATTTTCTACAAGATTCTAGAGAGTGCTCCTACATACTCCCAAGATGTAGAGCCATTGGCGGTGAGCCCTCATCGTGTTCAAGAAGACCTTCGTGACTACTTCGACCAAATTGTTGATGAAGTAGACTTTGAAGCGGTATTCGAGCATGACGATGTATATGACGAAATTCCGCTTGACCCTGTTTCATCAAAGATTCGAGACTTCATAATAGAACTTGACGAACAGGACCTCAGTCAATTCGACAGCGACGTTATCGGGCAAATATATGAAGGCGTTATACCTGCCGAACGACGCCAAGATATGGGGGAGTACTACACCCCACCACAAATCTGTGACTTAATTACGAGGCTAACTATCGAAGATGAGAGTGCTAACGTCCTCGACCCCTCGTGTGGTAGTGGTGGTTTTCTTGTTAGTTCTTACCACCGCCTCCAACAATTATTATCTGAACCACAAGGGAGCCATGAACGAATCCTCACCCAGATATCTGGAGTTGAAATCAATCGGTTCCCAGCCCACCTCTCAGCAATTAATCTCGCCATCCAAGACTTGACTTCGTATACAGAAGACGTTGATATCGAGATTACTGACTTCTTCGACGTAAAACGCTACCAGCGGTTTGAGAGAACCCGGGCGAGTGCTGAAGGTGAAGAAACTGAAGGAGCTGAGACTGAGGAAGACCTTCAGGAACAAGTTGGAGGTTTTGATGCTGTTGTTGGGAACCCACCATACATCCGGCAGGAAAACATCGATGACAAAGAGAAAGTCAGAGACCACCTTAGCAACCGAGAGATAGATGGTGAGTATATCTCAAAACGCTCTGACATCTATTCATACTTCATCACACATGCGACGGAGTTCCTAGCAGACGGTGGGAAGTTAGGATATATCATCAGTGACCGCTGGTTAGATACAAAATATGGAGAAGACGTTCAGAAGTTCTTGCTAAACAATTACAGAATAAATGCTATTATCAAATTTGACCGACAAGTGTTTGACGACGCACTTGTAGACTCCAGCGTTATCATCCTTGAAAAAGAAGATAATGAAGAGGAGCGAGACGACAATATAACAAAATTCCTCCGGGTGACTAACGAAATGGATATTGATGATATTGTCACCCTAGTCAAATCTGAAACAGATACAAATCAGATGATTTCAGAGGATAACTACCGACTTGTTACTCGGAAACAATCTTCTCTCTATCATGAGAGCAAATGGAATACATTCTTCTTCGGACCTCCAATCTACTTTGACCTCCAAGCTTGCCCCAATGTGGTTGAACTCTCTGAAATAGCTAAAGTGAGCCGTGGTATTACGACCGGAGCTAACGCTTTCTTTACAGGCCATACGGAAGATATGCATGACCTCGGACTAGAGCCATATACGAGTCCATTGCTCAAGGCGACTGGGCAAGTAGAAACAATTCCAGTCACCGAAGAAGAAGCTTCTGAGTGGGTTATCCTAGATGTTCATGATTACGTGAGAGAAGCTCTTGCTGGAGATGCAGATTTCGGAACAACTGAAACTGAACAAGTAAAAGAGTGGTTGGAGGAGAACGACCATCACCCTCTCCTTGAGTATATCGAGAGTGGAGAAGATGACGAATACCATGAACGTAGAACACAACAAGCTCGGGATATCTGGTTTGATTTAGGGACGTTACCTCGTCCAAAACTTCTCTCTACCATGTTCACATGGAGAGTCCACCGTGTCTTCTGGAACGATGTTGAAGCTGCGACCAGTGACCAATTCTACTACATCGAACCACCCGAAGATATTGATGAAGAAGTCCTCGGAGGAATACTGAATTCCCGGATTGTCGGGATAGCGAATGAATTACTTGGGCGTCGAGCAGGTGGCCAAGGGATGACTCGTCTCCAAACAAAAGTATACGAGACTGAACAATGGCCTGTTCCAGACCCGAACAATATCGACGGAGATACGAAACAGGATATCAAAGAAGCGTTCCAAGACCTTCGAAACCGTGAAGAAGAGGTTGAAGACGCTACGTTCGAGAATACTGAGGAAGAACGGGATGCACTTGACCGAGCCGTTCTCGAAGCACTCAATCTCGAAGGCGATAATGAGGAGCTTCTGAGTGAAGTAAAGCAGTCTCTTGAGGCACTAATCAGTATGCGAGATGAAGGTGCTGGACACAAGACGACAGTTCTGGTCGAGAGAAGTGAACGTGTTGACGAAGATACTGGAGCTATCGAACTACCGGGTGTTGAAGCAGCCCGTGAGAGTACGACTCTAAACGATTTCAGCTAACTCAACTATCGATACTCAGTTATTGAGTCTCCTAACAGAAGCACCAACTGAGGTGAAATTTGAATCTGTAGCTCTCTGATTTCAATTTTAATCCACCCAGTGGTAGATTGTATCTAGTAGTAATCGATACGAGATACAAATATATGTGTATGGTCAACCAATACGACCAAAATGAAAACCGGCATCCTAATTTATGGTACTTCTGAACAAGATGTGGATAGTTCTATCAAAGCCATAAAATCCGAAGTTGAAAAACGTGGATTAGGTTATTCTGGTCCGAAATCGTTCAAAGAGATGAATACTAACCATTTGAAACAAAAGATACGAGAAAGAAACGGGGAACCCAAGTCACTACACAATGTTCAACAACACAGCTACCCTGTAGATGCCTTCATAAATTTCGGAGGGGTGGAAATAATCAAACCAGATGAAAGTTGCACTCTGTATTCGACACTCATTATCATTTCTGGTAGTACTGAGTTCTTGAAAGAGACTCTACAAGGAGTAGACTCTAACATTGAATTCGCCATCAAAACAGGTCCGTTCTCAGATGCAGATATTGACAGCGGTGACACCCCGTTCTCCTATGACCCGAATCAAGACTATAAAACCGAACAGTAATACTGACTCCTTGACCCCCTGATTTCACCTCCAATTCTCATTTTCTGCAAAACCAACAACTGACTTTCCGGATGACCCAAAGCCTTAGCCCACCGACATACTATATTATAATGTATATGTTTAAATGGGGGAAAATATTCCTTAGAAATCAAATCGAAGAGCTTGATGAAGAGACAGATGACCTTGAGGAAACCGTCGAAAGTACGAACTTTGAACGGCTGGACCAAATTGAGAGGAAGCAGTTCGTTATACAACTACACGAGCTTGAGAAGATGAAAAATCGTCGTGATGACCTCCGGATGATTCTGAAGGAGGTGAGCGATAATGAGTAGTGTCGATGCTGATGATATCGGAAACAAGGTCACTTTCACATACGCTACTGGTGGATTTGCGGTACTCGGAAGTTACCAAGCTGCGGCTAGTTCCGACGTTGGACTACTCCCAATTGTACTTGGATACCCACTCATCCTCGTAGCAGGCCTGTGGTTCACACACTACATTTTCGAGGACGTAGTAAACGAGGTGAGTGATGATGAGTGCTGAGAGCGAATTTAGCTGGTTAGAAGGTATCCTCGTATTCGGATTTGTGGGAATATTCTTGCTCGGATTATTAACTGCAATAAATATAATTGACGCTGGTCTAGTATTCCTTTGGAACGAACTGGAGTATGCCTACAGCTACGCTGTATACCTACTCCAGACAACTGATGAACTGACGATAACCATCCCAACAGATGAACTCACAATAGGTCTCGTAACTGGATTTGTAGTCGGAATAATTGGACTTCTCGTACTGCTCAAGCTTCGAAATCTAATTGTGCGTTTCAAAAACGAGGTGGTGTAACATGTCTTCTGAAGGTCGTTGGAACGACTGCCCGGAGTGTAATAACCGCAAGATGTTGTATCCAGAATTCGGTTACATCTGTCAGTCTTGTTTCGAAGAAAGAGGGGTCGAAGACCAGATACAGATACGAATTGATTCCATTGAACGGTATGAGATAGACGAGAAGAAGTATTGGTCCGAAGAAGCGTGGCCAGCAGAGTGATTCCTATTCTCTTGAAGGTTGTAATTTGATGGTCATCTGTTTACACCCTGTAAACAGAACGGGGTCACTTATATAGGGTAGTAGATGTAAACTAGAAATGGAAAATATGTCTGAAACTCTGGAAAACGTAGCAACATATATCCGAAGAAGTACAGCCGAACAAGATGATGAACACCAACTCGCTGATATCAAAGACTGGCTTGACCGACATAACCTCGCCATCAAAGATGTAGAAGTTTATCCTGAACAAGCATCGGGAGCGAGTGAAGACCGAGACAAATTCTTGAACCTCATTGAAGACATCAAAGAAGGCAAGATAGACAACGTGGTTGTGTGGGAAATATCCCGAATCGCCCGGAAAGGACTACTTGCACAACGATTCTTCGACGCCTGTGAAGACAACGAAGTTGTTATTCACGTCTCAAACGGGAGCGTACGTGAAATCCGTCCAGACGGAACTGGAAGGCTTGTGGCAGATATCATTGCTTCTGTAGCTGCTGAGGAACGTCGAACGTTGATACGGCGAACACGGTCGGGGCAACGACGGGCCAGAGAAGAGGGAAAGTGGCTTGGGAACGTTCCGAAGGGATTCACACGGCAAGATGGATATCTCAAACCAAATCTCAACCCAGACTACGACGAAGGTGAAACTGGATATCTGGATATCGTTGAAGCATTAGAATTGATAGAGAACGGGATGAGCTACCGCCAAGCTGCTGAAAACACCCCACACGTCACACGACAAACGCTTTCCAACATCGACCAAGACGAAGAGAAACGTGCGTGGTATACTGAACAAGAAGCAGAAGACGACCGTATTCAAGAAGCCCTCTCTGAGATAAGTTGTTGAATCGAACCACCCCAACCCCTTTACTCCTGCCTTTTAATTATATTATATATGATTGAAACAATCAAATCCGTTCTTGGGTTCGACACCGAGCAAGAAAATACTGAAGAGGACTTCGAAGCATACGAAGACGAAGAAATCCCAGACCCGTTCCAACCATTGGAGTTTGAACCGTACAACGACGAGAAGCGGCTTGACCCCATCGAAGAAGACGAAAACCCGTTCGACGTACAAGTCTAAGCGACCAACATCACGTAATAATTCTCCCACCCTCCTGACGCTGATACACTCCCCGTGAACACTTCTTCCTCCGGAACAGCAGTCGCAATATCTTCTATATTGTCACTGACTACTGTGGCTCCCCTCGTGTAGACGTACTCCCTCAACAGTTTCCGAGGCTTTGAATCATCCGGGACCATCATCAGTAGGCCATTATCGACATGAACATTACCAACATCCACATCCTTCACTGTCTGAACGTACACTCCAACATCGTAGTCATCCGTCTTCAGACCCGGTGTGTATTCGTTTTCAACAAAATCGTTTCCGAGAATCGCTAACTCGTTCCCCATTGCCTCAGCGAGTGAAAAATCGTCGTCATCAGGGTTCATAACGGGTAATGCTCGTCTGATGGATACGATGGTTCATAATGCAATCGGACAACAACCTCGCACATGGGACAATAGACCATCCCTATCGTATCACGTTCGTTCTTGACTGGCTTCATCTGGCCGTCACAGTTCCTTGTCAAACAATTCAGTTCGAAATCCTCCCACTCGACTACCTCAGGAGTCATTTAAGGTAGTCTGTGAACCCCATCATCATCCTGCTTCAGGACTAGTTCTCCCCCATCCTCCGGAGACACATCAATCCCGTTGCGGGCTCGGTCTCGGAACGCTGTCGCAACCATATCAACGACATCCTGCGTGTCGTCCCCCGGCTTGCCCTTGACTGAAATCGTTAGCTCACGAGGGTCTTGATTGATAGTGACTTCAGGGCGCTGTTCACTCGAACCGGAGCTACTGAACAATCCGAACATGACGTGAGAAAATGAGAAGGCGAGAGAACTTATACGGCTGATTTTAATTCGGTTTCTAAATCATGGAACTATATTCTCGTTCAGCTTCTTCAATATCATCATCACGGAATTTCAGATAGTGTTCTTTTGTAGTTTCAATATCACTATGGCCCAAAAGCTCCGTCAAATACGCAATTGGCATCCCTTTTTTCGTACGGTGTACACCGTACGACTTCCGGAAAATATGCGAATGAATCTGATTACGTTCCCGGCCAGACTTATCAGTGTAAATCGTCTCTTGAATCCCAGCAGCTTCGGCTCTCTCATTAACAATCTCGTTCACTCGACCAATCGCCATCTGTGGTGCCTGTTTTGTTACCAACAAATGTTTTTCGTCCTTATCTTTGTCTTCCTCAGTTCCGAGGTATTTGAGACGTTCCCCATCATCAAACCACCGCACCAGTAAACGTTCGAACGACCAAGAGTAGTAGACAGTTCGTTCGTCCTTTGACTTATACTTCCCATCTTTAACATTCTCAATAGTTATTGACCGATTCTCTCTGTCGATATCATGCTTGGTTACTTCGATTGCTTCCTGCGCTCGGAGACCACACTCCCATAAGAGTTGAATCAGAATTCGGTCACGGAGGATATCACAAGCATCAAGAATTTGTTCATATTCATCAACACTGAGATACTCCTTCGTGCTGTGTTCTTCTAATCGTGTTCGCTCCAAGTCATCTATATCATCCACGTCCTCGACAGGATTTGAATCAACATAGCCCCTCGACTCCCAACGCTGGTAAATGCTTGATAATGCGTATAACTTATTTCTAACAGACCGGGGCGCATAATCTTGGTCGAGCATTATATTTTTCCAGTCCTCCACCACGAGGTCATCATCAGCAGATGTTTCTTCGAGGTTTAATGGGTCAACACCATAATAATCACAAAATTCAAGGAACTGACGTAGTACTACCTTCCGGTTGCGGAAAGTGTTCTGAGCTTTATTCGTCTTGTTATGACGGAGGACACGTTTACTGGCTTTCTTCAATTCCGCTCCAAACATCAAGTCATCATAATGCCCATCATCTCCAAATGTTTCTAACCACTCTTCGAACCATTCATCATCTTCTAACTCTTGTATCTGACTCATTCTAACCTCTCGTTCAACCGTTTACGGCGCTCTTCTTGCAATTTGGCTATGTCAACCAATTCATCCGAGGGCTCGTCATAATACGTATCTATATCCTCAGCTTCAATCGGCTCTGAACCCGAATGGAGATTTTTCAACAGCAACTGCATAGTAACAATATCGGGAAGTTGTTCCGTGTGAAGACGGACTATATCTTCAATCTCGTCGTCATGTACAGTCCGACGATGGAGCTTGTCCAAACTATTTTCCAAATTTGCGGTTCGGGAATCGATAGACTCCAACAACTCCATCATATCCTCATCAACAGCATTGTTAAGGCCCTCTGGCGATGAATCGTCACTAGTTATGTATCGCTCAACCGCCGTTCGAACCATTTCCGAAAGGCTCGATACAGTTGGGTCTTCCTCCACATGGGAGTCCCATCTATCCTTTTGCTCGTCATCGACTGTGACATTAATCCGGGGCATTTTGACGGTCGGTGTATTCCACATATCACCTATAGACACTTCAATGCTTACATCAATCTGGGGTCAAAAATGAGTGACTGGACCGAGAAGTACCGGCCGACGACGCTGTCGGAGGTACGCGGGAACAACAAGGCCCGAGATAAACTGCAAGAGTGGGCCGACACTTGGGACGAGCACCGAGACGCGGTGATCGTCCACGGCAGCCCCGGCATCGGGAAGACCTCCGCCGCCCACGCGCTGGCCAACGACATGGGCTGGCCCGTGATGGAACTCAACGCCAGCGACAGCCGCGGGGCGGACGTGATCGAGCGCGTCGCCGGCGAAGCCGCCAAGAGTGGCACGCTCACCGGCGGCGGTGCCGGACGGCGACTCGTCATCCTGGACGAGGCGGATAACTTCCACGGCAACGCCGACTACGGCGGCTCGAGGGAGGTCACTCGCGTCGTCAAGGAGGCCGACCAGCCGGTCGTTCTCGTGGCAAACGAGTTCTACGAGATGAGCCAGTCACTTCGCAACGCCTGCGAGGCGATCGAGTTTCGCGACGTCTCGAAGCGGTCGATCGTTCCCGTCCTGCGGGACATCTGCCGCCGGGAGGGGATCGAGTTCGAGGAGGAAGCCCTGAAACAGATCGCCGAGGAGACGAGCGGTGACCTGCGCTCGGCGGTCAACGACCTTCAGGCGGTCGCCGAAGAGGCCGAGCGCCTGACGGTCGCAGACGCCGTCACCGGCGAGCGCGACACGACCGAGGGGATCTTCGACTACCTCGATGCCCTCATCAAGGAGGAAGACGCCGAGGGGGCGCTGCGGGCTTCCTACGACGTCGACGAGACGCCCGACGACCTGCTGAACTGGATCGAGGACAACGTCCCGAAAGACTACGAGGGTGACGAGCTCGCAGACGCCTACGAGTTCCTCTCGAACGCCGACCGCTGGCTCGGGCGCGTGCGGTCGACCCAAGACTACTCGTTCTGGCGGTACGCGACCGACAACATGACCGCTGGCGTCGCCGCAGCCAGACAGGAGCCGAAAGGTGGCTGGACGCGGTACGGGCCGCCCAGTTACTGGCGAAAACTCGGCAGCAGCAAGGGGAAACGAAACACCCGCGACGCCATCGCCGAACGGATCGCCGAGCGTGAGGGAACCAGCGTCGCGACCGCCCGCCGCGAGATCCTCCCGTTTCTCTCGGCGATGAGCCACCACTGCAAGAACCGCGAACTCACCGTACAGATGGCTGCCGCTTACGAACTCGACGAAGCAGGGGTTTCGTTCGTTACCGGCAGCGGCAAAGACACCAACAAGGTCCAGTCTATCGTCGAAGACGCCGAAGACCGCCGGGAAGAGACGGCGGTCGAACACTCGGGTTCTGCCTTCTTCGACAACAGCGAGAGCGAGGCGGAAGAACCGACCGACGACGAGGACCAGCCGACGGTCGCCGCCTCGAGCGGCGACAGTGAATCGACGGCCGAGACGGAGGCGACGTCGAACGCGCCGCCCGAAGCCGACGAACGCGAATCCGACGACGACCAGTCGGGACTGAACGACTTCCTTTGATACGGATTGCTGTCAGTCAGAGGCGGTGTAACCGCGCCCCGTCTTGCGGTTGTACCAGTAAACCGTTACAACAAACCGTCTGAAGCGGATTGCTATCCCGACGTCCCAGTGTGGCTTCGGGTCGCGGTTGTTCCGGAACTGACGGACAGTACACTACGAGACGGTCTGTGGCGACGCCTGACGGTCACGTTGCAACTCGGCTGCACTGATCCCTCACCACCTGTGAAACGGCTCGAGCGAGACAGTCGACCGTAGCGCGCCGATCGCGGACCTGTACCTCCTGTCTGATGAAGTGTGGAATCATCTCACGTGAACCGATCGGCCACGGGAATCCGCGACCCCATCATATAAATCACTGACTCGAGTCACGTAGGATATGGAACGCGTTGCAATTATCGGAGCCTCGATGACCCAGTTCGGGCAACGCGAGGGAGAGTGGGTTCTCGACCTCCTCGCGGAGGCCGGACTCGAATGTCTCGAGGACGCAGATGTCGACGCAGCGGATGTCGAGCACCTGTACGTCTCGAACATGGCAAGCGGTGAGTTCGAAGGACAGACTGGTATCCCGAACGCGCTGGCTCACGATCTGGACGCGATCCCGGCCTACACCCAGCGGGTCGACCAGACCAGTTCCAGCGGCGGTGCGGGGATCTACGCCGCCTGGCAGTCGGTCGCCAGCGGGGCAAGCGACATGACGCTGCTGGTCGGCGGTGAGAAGATGACTCACCGCACGACGGGCGAGGCGACGGACGTCATCGCGTCACTGACTCATCCCGCGGAGTACAAGACCGGTGTGACGCTGCCGTCGTTCGCCGGCCTGACCGCCCGGCACTACCTCGAGAAGTTCGACGCGCCCCGCGAGAGTCTCGCAAAGGTCGCAGTCAAGAACCACGCAAACGGCGTCGACAACCCGAACGCGCAGTTCCAGAAGGAGATCGACGAGGAGACGGCGCTGGAGTCACCGATCGTCGCGGACCCGCTGCGACTGTACGACTTCTGTCCGATCACGGACGGGTCGGCCGCGCTGATGCTCTGTCCCGAAGAGGTGGCACAGGAGTATACGGACGACTACGCCATTATATCGGGTATCGACGGCGCGACTGACACCCACGTCGTCCACGAACGCGAGGACCCGACCGTGATGGGGGGTGTCGTCGAGAGTGGAAAGGGCGCATACGAGATGAGCGGCCGCGACCCCGACGACGTCGACGTCGCGGAACTCCACGACATGTTCACCATCCTCGAGTTTCTCCAGATGGAGGGACTCGGCTTCGCCGAACAGGGCGAGGCGTGGAAACTGGTCGAGGAGGGGTACACCGAGCGAGACACCGGCGAACTGCCGATCAACACCTCCGGCGGGCTCAAATCGAAGGGCCACCCACTGGGCGCGAGCGGCGTCGCACAGGGAGTCGAGATCTACGAGCAACTGGTCGGCGAGGCTGGTCCACGACAGGTCGAGGCCGAGGTCGGCCTCTGCTGTAACGTCGGCGGGTTCGGGAACTGCGTTATCACCACCATCATGGAGGCAACACAATGACGATGGAAGCGACCAGATACGAGGATGGCACGATCAGCTACCCCGGTCATCCGCGCGGTCCCGGCGGCGCGGAGCCGGTGGCGACGATCGATCTCAGCGAGTACACCGCCGAGGTCGTCACGTGGACGACGTCGACGGCGACGCCACCGGGCGTGCGCGAGCCGAACCACCTTGCGATCGTCGAGTTCGACGTAAGCGATGCGTTCGCCGACGGTGACGACACCGTCCGCGCAATCGTCCAGTTGACGACCGACGATGTCGAAACTGGCGACGGAGTCCGGGCGGTCTCCGAGGAAGAACTTCGCGAACCGGGCGCGGGCATTCGGGAGCCCGACAGCCAGTCCTGGGACGGCTACCGGTTCGAACCGGTCTAATTTTCGTCGTCTGACTCCCCGCCTTCACCGTTCGAATCCGCTTCTGACGAGTCGTTCGCTTCGGAATCGTCGTCCGCTCGGTCGGCCAGCGAGTCGTCGGCCCTCTTTTCTTCCGGCCCGTACTGATCTTTGAGCGTCTCGAGTTCGGCCTCCACGTCGATCGAGGGGTCTGGCTCGTCCTCGTCTTCGCTCGAGTCGGGTTCTGGCGGCGCACCCTCTTCGACGTCGATACTGACCGGCCCGGTTCCCTGCCAGTTGCTCGCCTCGTCTCCGGACCCGGCCCGATCACCCTGGAGTCGGTCGTCGACCTCGTCACGAAGACGACGCGCCTCGGTGAGTAGGTCCCGCGCTTCCTCGTCGGCCGGGAGTGCCCCCTCGGAAGCGGCCCGCTGGAGGTCCTCGAGGACGGTGTCGAGCCGCGAGAGTGTCGTCTCTCGGAACTGTTCGGCACGGTCGCTCGCTGCAGTCGTCGCCTCGGTCGTCCGGTCGCTGGCCTCTCGCTCGGTTCTGACGAGTCGGAGTCCTCGCTGGAAGGTCTCGAGAGCGCGAACGCTCGCTTCGAGGACCGAGAGGGCTGCGGGAAGCGCGATTTCGTCGGTGAACGCGAGCACCTCTCGTGGGGTTGGCGGACGAAGTCGCGGTCGCCTGCGCGAACGCTCAGGCTCGAGTTCCTGGCGAAGCTCGTCGATGGTCTGTCTGAGTTCGCGGACGGCCTCGGCGAGCTCCTCGTCGGTGTCGGCCATGCCGGCTCTACGGGAGCCGGTATGAAAAGCCGGACGGTCGGGCAGTTGCCCCATCACGGCGACGACGGTAGCTGCAGCCGGTCTGAACTCGAGTATACCGACTTCTGGCCGTGCTATTGCCTCTCACGAATTTTTAAACGAGCGGTGGCCGAAATATTTATTTCGGAAACGACTGTGTACTATCTCGAATGGAGAGTGAACACGGGATGCGGGGGATCGAAGGAGCGGCATTTGCACGCACTCTCGAGACGCTCAAGCGACACGGGAGCAACATTCTGCTCGTCGGCGGCGACGAAGAGTGTCACGACGCGGTCTGTCACCGACTCTGTGGGCTTCGAGGATCGGAGCCACGGTACCAGTTGTTCGTCACCGACCACGACGAACGGCACCTGACTACCCGTGTGGTCTCGCGGCGACTCGAAGACGGATCGATGACGCTTACCCTCTCGACGGGGACCGGAGATCGATCGTCGCTGGAGCCACTGTCGCTCGAGCTCGTCTCGGCAATCGACGAGTTCGAGGGTGTCGCCGGGGGGTTTGCTCCCTCGGAGCTTCGCGTCTGTGTGGACCCCCTGGGTCGACTGCTCGACGTGTACGACGCCCAAGAGGTGTTTCGCTTCCTGCAGACAGTTACGTCCCGGATCGACGATGCACGCGGCATGGGACACTACCACCTGCCCCGCGAGCACGGCCACGATACGCTTTCTCTTCTCGAACCGCTGTTCGATGCCGTCGTCGTGCTCCGAGTGCGCGACGGGAGCTACGAACAGCAATGGCACCTCCGGGACGGGTCGCCAGGAGCGAAGACAAAGACCGACTGGCTCCGACTGTAGTCGCGGTCGATCCAAGTGTTTTTGTCGTTTCCGCCCGCCCACACTGCTGTGCGCATCGAAAACAGTTTCATCCCCGTCCACGGCGTCGGCGAGACGACCGAACGCCGCCTGTGGGAGAACGGGATCACCCACTGGGAGGAGTTCGACGGGAGCGTTGTCGGCGACACGCTCGCCGACCGGATCGACGCCTTCATCGACGACGGCTGGACCCACCTCGACGACGGCGATGTCTCCCCGTTCGCCGAACGGTTGCCGGCTTCGAGTCGATGGCGGCTCTACGAGAACGTCAGACAGGAGACCTGCTTTCTGGACATCGAGACGACGGGGCTGGACGCGTCCTGTAACGACGTGACGACGGTCAGCCTCCACCGGGGCGGTGACACCAAGACGTTCGTTCAGGGGCGTGACCTCACGGCAAACCGCCTCTCGCGGGAACTCGAGGAGTCGGCGCTGCTGGTCACGTTCAACGGCCAGCGGTTCGATGTCCCGTTTCTCGAAACCTGTTACGACCTCGAGATCTCGGTCCCTCACGTCGACCTGCTGTACCCTTGCAAGAAACTCGGACTGGACGGCGGCCTGAAAGCGATCGAGCAAGAGGTCGGCATCGAGCGCGACCACCCCGACATCAGCGGCCGTGACGCCGTTCGGCTCTGGCACGAGTACGAACGAGGCGACGAGAGTGCACTGGAGACGCTCGTCGAGTACAACCGTGCGGACACGAAAAACATGCAACCGCTGCTGGACGTCGTCGCGGATCGGCTCCACGAGGCGGTCTTCGAGGCCGCACGGCAACCAGAGTGACGCTGGAACGCGAGAACGACAGCCATACGGCCGTCGACTCCGTCTTGCCCGCCATGACAGATGACGGCTACGAAGCCGAGGTCGACGTCGATGTCCGACTCCGGGACATCGATTTTATGGGCCACGTCAACAATGCGACATACGCTACCTACCTCGAGCAGGCTCGTAAAGCGTATTTCCGAGACGTACTCGACGTCTCGCTGGTCGAGGTCGGAACGGTACTGGTGAACCTGGAAATCGATTACGCCCGCCCGATCGAGGCCGACGACGACGTGACCGTGGCAGTCAGAGCCCCGGAGCTAGGCGAGTCGAGTCTGCCCCTCGAGTACGAGATTCGTGCCGACGGGGAGCAAGCGGCGACTGCCCGGACCGTCCAAGTCGTTCGAGACGGAGAGGCTGGAACTTCCCAGTCGTTGCCGGCCGAGTGGCGAGAACGGATCGAGCGCAACTGGAACTGATCGGTCGTCGCCACTCGAGTGAGCGGACAGACTCGTACGGAATGCTGTCCCGATGTCCCGGCGCGACCGCGAGCACTCCTGCGGTCGCGTCGGACGTGACTGACACCAAATCGTACACACGGTCCGTATCAGTCGTCGAGTTCGGACACCTCGACTTCTCCTTCGCCCGTGACGACGACGTGATAGCCACAGAACGGGAACGAGACGTGTCCGTTCGTTCGTGCCGTTCCGTTTTCTCGTGTTGCAAACAGCGCGTCGAGTGCCTCTGGATTGACGACTTCGTAGAGGGCGTCGTACTCCGGCGGCTCGATGTCGGTCGGGTCAACCCCTTCTCGTTCGGCGACTGCAACGATGACCTCGAAACTGAGTGACTGAAGTTCGTCGCCGTCCGAACGATCGACTGAGGGTAACATCGACCGGAGACTTTTTCTGGCCACATATAAAATCACTGGCCCTAACCCAGTATTGATGACCATATATGTAGAATAGTGGCCAAAAACAGACACTAGTGAATTTAATTCTGGTCGAATAACATACAATTATACGATAGTTATTCCGATCAGAGCGTTTCAGGCGGAAACTTTCGAGCTTCAGGCACCACTTGTAAAGGTGACTGCCGACAGCAGCGTGTGGCCACTGGCCGGCGACGAAACGACACAGCCGATCAGCATAGATTGTGACAGCCGTCAGTATAATACCGACCGGTCAGATACAAGGCGTATGCCAGTCGTCGCAGCAGTCGACCAATCGGACCGGGCAGTGACGGTCGTCACGCAGGCCGCCGAACTAGCCGACCGATACGACGTCAAGTTACACGTCGTTCACGTCGGCGACCCAACCATCGATTTCACCGACGTCTCCGCAGACGCATTACGATCACAACACGAAGAAGCCGTCCCCGAAATCGTCGAGAACGTCCAGCAAGCGGCATCCGAGGTCGCAACCAGTACTGCAAACCAGGTCGACGACCTCGAGGAGTACGAAGCCGTCGGGCTGATCGGCGAACCGAGCGAGGTCATCCGAGCGTACGCATCCGAACACGACGCCGACTACATCGTCGTCAGCGGCCGGAAGCGGCGAGCACTCGGTCAGGCGCTGTTCGGAAGCGTCAGCCAATCACTCCTGTTGAACGCCGACTGCCCGGTCGTCTCCGTCCCCCACGACGCGACAGACTCCTGATACGAATTGTTGCCCCGATTTTCCGGTGCAACCGCCCCGGGGCGCAGTCGCACTCGAAACGACTGCTACGGACTGCTGTCCCGATTTGCCGGCGCGACCGCAGGAGAGCGGTCACGCCGGAACTGACGGACAACAAACCGGATGACAGTACACCGTTCGAGACCGGTCGGCGACAGCCGACGGCCGCCACCACGCTGGCACACCGAAACGCGGTAGCGACTGCGGCGTCGGTATCACCAGTCTCGAGCGTGATCCCGTGGACACGCTCGAGGGTCGGACGTGCGTGACCGTCCTCGAGCGCAGGCCGACTCGACGCCACACGACACAACAGTCTGTTTTCTCGTTGCCGCCTGCCTGTTCACTGGCTCGTTGGCCACAATGGCTATAAACCGAAGGGATAGACCGTCCGCCGTGACGATATGCGGCCGAACGTCGACATCACGCACCAGTTAAATGGGCGCGTCAAAGAGTATGCTGACGCGAACGATCTCGACGTCGACGCAGCCTACACGGAAGTTATCGAAGCCGGAGTAGACGAGCTCGAAGATGACAACTGACAACGAATCAACGAACGACGAAGGAAACGCAGACAGAACAATTCAGTCTCTCTCGGTACGACTACTCGCAGTCGCAGTTCTCGTCGCCGTCGTCTGGTTTCTCCGCCCGCTCTTTCACCCGCTGCTCTACCGTATCGTTCACAGTCCTGCTCTGTTAATTTTCGGTGGTGGAGTGCTTCTCGTCGCCGCGTTCTTGTTCTTTTCGCCGCCGCTCGAGTCAGATCAGCCGTCTTCCACAGCGAAGTTCTCGGTTCTGACGACCGCGGCCATCGTATTACTCGTCGTCGGTGCGGCATACGGCGTTCCGGCGGCGGTCGTCGAAGAGCGCACACTCGCACAGGAGACGATGGCCGAAGCCGAGATCGCCGACGACTTTCCCGAAGTGAACGAGGAAAACGCTCGAATCACGCCGCAAGCGGTCTCTGACGTGCAGACACGCGGGAGTGTCTCTTACCGCCAGCATCAACTCGGTGAGTCGGATATCGCGAGGATGGACGACGGCCGGTTAGCGTGGTCGTATCCCGTAGAGCCCGATCCGTTCCGCGTGCGACTCTCCGGCCACCAGCGCGGCGTCTTCCTGACGGATATGACGACCATGGAGTCGCCTGACATGCAGGCCTACGACGAGCACGAGTTCGAGCACGGCCAAAACATGCTCCTGTATCGGAGTGCCGACTGGAACCTCAAGCAAACCGACTACTGGAGCCAGTACAACGACGAGCCGATCGAGTTCGTCCACGATGGCGAGGCGTATATGGCCTATCCGAAAACCGGTCACGAGTGGCAGCTCTCGCCGATTCCGCACACGGTTCCCGTCTGGGATGGCGTTGCACTGGTCCATCAGGATGGCACGATCGATCACCTCAGTCCCGAACAGGCCCAGGAATCCGAGGTACTCACCGGACAACGGCTCTATCCGCTCGACGTCACCGAGGCGAGGATGGACTCGCTTCGCTACCGGAACGGCATTATCAACCAACTCTCGATCGTCGGCTCCTTCGAAGGAGTCGTCGAACCAGCGTCGATGCCCTCCGAGGTCGGTAACCACCAGCCGTTCGTTATCGACCTCGAGGACGAGCAAATGAGTTACGTGATGGCGATGGAACCACACGGAGACAGCACGCGCGGTCTCGACGAAGTGTGGTTCACTGACGCCGAAACGGGTGAGTTCAACTACTACAGCAGCGGCCGCGAGTCACTACGCGGACCCGAGCGAGCAATGGGCATTGCTCGCGGTACCGACACCCGAACTGACTGGGGGCCAGGTGGCGACGCAATGGCCGTCGAGCCGATCCCGGTCACCGTCGACGACGAACTGTGGTGGCACACGAAAGTCGTCACGCCGGACCAGACAGACGTCGTCCGGAACATCTTCGTGAACGCCCACTCCAGTTCGGAGTCCGAAGACGCGGCCATCCTCTACGATACCGCCGAAGTATACGACTTCATCGCCGGGACTGACCTCGAGGATCTCGACGACGCAGAAGCTGTCGACGAGGACGGCGACGAGATCGATACCGAACCGGCTCCAGACGCTCCGGATGTCGCGTACTACCTCGTCATCTACGACGAGGACGGCGACGAGATCGATCGCATCGCGATCGAACCCGGGCAAGATGTCGCGTTCGAATCCGAGCACCAAGACGACGACCGAGACGAGTAACTCATCGGCTGGACGCGTGCGGCAACTCGTGTCCAGGTGATCGATTCTTCGATCGAGGCTACCGGCGCACCGCCGACCGACTCCCGAACTGGGGTTCGACACTCATACGGACTGCTGTCCCGATTTCCCGGCGCGACCGCAGGAGCGCGGTCACGCCGGAACTGACTGACAGCAAACCGTATCGAGTTCGGACAGTGGGGTAGACTGTGGCTCGAGTCTATCGAAAAACACTAGCGGCGGCTACGAAACGACGGACCAAAGCCAGGGCAGGGCTGGAAACTCAAGGTTCAAAGCCATAACTTTATGAAACTCAGGAAATTCTAGCGGTTCATGGGACACGATCCGCGCAACCAGATTGAGAACCTCCGGGAGCGCATCGGGGCCGGTGAGGACGTCGGCGACAACGATCGCGACTTCCTGCTCGAGTTCAGCGACAAGCTCGATCTCCTCGCCCAGGAGTACAGCGACTACCGACACCTGAAACTGCTGCGTCACTGCACTATCATGGCCGAAAATCTCGAGGACGGCACCCTCGCAGCCGCCCTCGAGAACCGCGACGCCGCCGAGTCGATCGTCGCCTGGATCAACCGCAACTACGACAACGAGGAGACCAACCGGGACTACCGGTCGGCCATCCGCGTCTTCGCGAAGCGCGTCACTGAGGGTGGCGAGTGCCCCGACAGTGTCGACTGGGTTCCGACCGGAACATCGAGCAACTACGACCCGAGTCCCGACCCCCGGCAGATGCTCAAGTGGGACGAACACGTCGAACCCATGGCCGACGAGTGTTTCAACGCGCGCGACGCGGCCATGATCACGATGCAGTTCGACGCCGGCCTCCGTGGGGGTGAGTTCAAAGACCTCACCGTCGGCGACATCCAAGACCACGACCACGGCCTGCAGGTCACCGTCGAAGGCAAACAGGGTCGACGGACGATCCTGCTGATCCCGTCGGTCCCGTACGTCAACCGCTGGCTCGACGCCCATCCCGATCGTGACGATCCCGACGCACCGCTCTGGAGCAAGATCACGAAGGCCGAACCCATCAGCGACCGGATGGTCTCGAACGTCTTCGACGAAGCCGCCGATCGCGCCGACATCGACAAGCCCGTCACGCTGACGAACTTCCGCAAGTCCAGCGCTGCCTACCTCGCCTCGAGGAACCTCAACCAGGCCCACATCGAAGAGCATCACGGCTGGGTCCGTGGCAGCCGCGTCGCCGCCCGGTACATCTCGGTCTTCAGCGAGGACTCGGACCTCGAGATCGCCCGCGCCCACGGCGTCGACGTCGAAGAAGACGAGCACGATCCGATCGCCCCGCTCGAGTGTACCCGTTGTGGTCGAGAGACGCCCCGGAGCGAACCGCTGTGTGTCTGGTGTGGCCAGGCGATGGACCCGAAGGCCGCTGTCGAACTCGACGAGGCCGACGATCGGGAAGCCGAGTCGCTCGCCGACCTCCCACCGGAGAAGGCCAAGCAGGTCCTCGAGCTCGCCGACGTCCTCGACGACCCCGAAGTCCGAAGCTCGCTGCTCGATCGATGAACCACTGGGTGCGATAGTTTCCGTCATCGGTACCTCCTCTCTTCGAGTTCGTCGAGTAGGATCTCGGCGTCCTCTGCCATCGCGACGTCTTCTTCGATCAGCATCTCGAGGGTGTCCTCGTGTTCGGCAAGCTCTTCCCAGGGATCGGGATCGTCGTCGGCGTTAGGGGTGTGTCCTGTCGTACTCATAGATTCAGTTGAGAGCGGATGTACTGCTGTTCGTCTTCGGGACGGTCCTCCAGGCGGATGCAGGTCACAAGCGTCGCGTGGCCGTCGGCCAGTAGGATAATCTCCGAGACTTCGTGGAGACGGGCGTGCTGGGCCGGCGGCGACATGCGGGGATAGTCGATCGGGACCGCCTCGAGCCAGGCGACGGCCGGGTTGAGCCGGGGCCTCGAGGATCGTTCGGTCCAGCGGACCTGTGCATGGTCGCTGACCTCGAGGTCTTCGTACCGCGGTGGCGATGTAGACTCGATGTCTCGATCGAGGGCGCTCATGGAATGATCACCCCGGCAGCCATCCCGATCGTCAACACGATCCCGACGACTAGGACGAGCAAACCGACAACTCGCGGGTCGGCCTGACCGCGGCCAGTTCCTGTGTGTACATAGCGGACCTTCGCCCCGTGGAATCTGGCCCCACATTCACCACACCGCTTCTTTCCTTTGGGGTCTTCCGGGCAGTGGTCGACAGACTCAGAGTCACAGGTTGGGCAGAGTCGGACACGCTCAGTACCGTCTTCAGGCATGGCGACCACCTGCCGGGAGGTCTTTCAGTTCGCCGTACAGTCCGAGGACAGACGTGATTGTGCGGGCCCGCCCGCGCGTGACTCCGATCGCTTCGCCGACGTCGCCGACTGTTTCGTGTTCGTCGACGGCTGCCTTGACGTCATCCTCTGTTACCCCCGCTGGAAGGGCGACGTCGTCACCCCCGTCGCCGTCGCGATCCACGGCGTCGACGGAAATCTCCTCGGCATCGGTAGACTCATCTTGGACGTCGTCGCCGGCGTCGTCGACCGGCGCGCCGTCCTCAGCGTCCTCCTCGAGGCCGCTGGTGCGTGCCTCTGACACAGACTCGCTATATTCGGTGTCGGCCTCGGTGGAGGTGCCGTTCTCGTCTTCGTCCTCGTCATTGGCATGGACGCGGCCCTTGTGGATCGCGAGTCCTCGCTCGGACTTGCTCGTGAAGTCGCAGCCGGCGACATCGCACTCCAGTTCCTCAGTGTCTTCGCCGGTGGTCTCCTGACTGTCGACGTCGGAAACCTCGAGGTCGGCGTCAGCTGCCACGGCGATCGTCAGCTTTGCGCGGAGGTCTTCGCCACCGCCCGAGAGCACTTGCGCCCCGTCGACGTCGACTGGTGTGACGTCGTCGACGTGGTCGACGACATCGGCGAGTCGGCGGAGATCGGCGCTGTCAGTCATCAGCGAGGTACCTCCGTGATCGCGCCGCAGCAGCCACACTTTAGGCGCTCGATTATCTCCGCGTTGTGGCCGTCGTCGACGGTGTGATGGCTGTCTTTCGTCCAGTCGTCATGTACACAGCCGCAGTCGTGACAGCGCATTCCCTCGGAGTCGTGGACCTCACCGGGACCGGTCCAGGAGCGTGACCCCGACCCACCGCCGTCCGGGATCGCGTCCTCGCCGATTGCGACGCCGTCGTCGGTCGCGACGATCTCCTCACGGCGGAAGACCTCTTTGAGGCCGCCGTCGGTAGCGGCTCGTTGTTGGACGTCCTCGCAGAACGGACACATCTCCCCGGACTCGACGATGACGTGGTTGATGTTGCTCGTCCCGGGGCAATTGTGTGCGGTTCTCGTCGAGTCGATCTCGAGATTGCCTTGGCACCCAGGACAGCTCGTTGCCGTGCGTGCGCCGTACGCGACTACCTCTTCGTAGTCGCAGGACTTGCACTCAAGGACGACGAGGTCTTCAGGGTTGTATCCGCCGTCGGTTACGAGTTCGCTTGCGCGTTCGAACTCGCGGCCGTCCTCGGTGATCGGGGGTTCGTTGTCGTCCTTGAGGGCGGTCTCGCAGTCGGGACAGATCGTGACGTTGTCTCGGTAGCGTCGTGCATCCTCGGTAAGGTCGGCGACTGGTGTGTCGAGGATCTCGCCGCAGGCTGCGACGTGCCTGCTGTCCTCGAAGTACATCGAAGCGTGCCAGTCCTCGTCGATGTCCTGAACCCAGCATCGGATGTCTTCGCCGTTCCCATCGTCGTAGTTGTCGACGGGGCGGCCGTGGTACTCCTCGAGGCGCTCCGGGCAGTGGTTGACGTCGTGGCCTGGTTGATCGCAGTAGCCACACCCTCTACTCATCGTCACTGTCCTCCGTGGGTCGTGCAATTAGCAGCTCATCACCGCCGTCGTCGACGAGGATGGCATCGCCACCGATACGGCCCATGGATTCGGCGACCGATCTCTCGATCGCTCCGACGACGTCGTACCGGGACGTCATCACGCACCGACCTCCGCTCTCTCGAGGGTATCCTGCTCACTCTCGTCTTCCCCCCCTTCGGTTTCGTCCTCGAGGACGTGGGCGATCGGGACGATCTCTTCGTCGACGAAGCGCGCGAACTCCTCGATCTGCATTTCTTCGGGTTCCCAGATCGCGAAGTAGCCCGATCCGTAGACGACGAGGCGGACGAACTCGCCGTTCCAGAGCGTCGTCAGTGCGACGCCGACGTCGGACTTGATCGCGTCCTTCTTGAGCGCACCCTGGCCCCACTCGATCGAGACATCGTCGCCGTTGTACTCGCGGGAGGCCATCTCGATCGTGTAGTCGCGGTCAGCGTCACGCTGGTTGCGGACGAACTGCGCAGGTGAAAACCCGACGTGATCGATATCGATGCCAGTCCGCTTGACGAACTCCGTGAACGGCCAGTCGATGTCGAGGTATTCGTCCTGTTCGCGAGGCGTGTGCGTGCGTTCGGCAACGACCCAGCCGCCACCAGAGACATCAGCGATCCAGTCGGAGGGGACGGTCCGAGTGCGTGTCTCGCGGTCGACCTCGATCTCGTGACCGTTCATCGAGACGATCTCCTCCTCTTTTGGCACCCGTCCGGCGACGGTTCCGCGCTGGACGGTGAGCTCGTCGTCGAGATAGCTGACGGCCGACTCGACGTGCAGCGCGCGGTGGGTGTCGTGGTAGTTCTCGAGCGGCTCGTCCGCCGGCTCGTCGAGGAACGCGAGCGTGCCGTCGATCATCGGTCGGCACCTCCCGTTAGTTCCGCGATCGCCTCTTCGTCACCATCGAGGGCTGCGGTAACGGTCTCACTGAGGTCGTCTTTTCCGACGATGACTGTGCCCGTGAGGCCACGCTGACCCTTGGTCCGGACGGCCTCGCCGAGCGGGTAGCAGCCGCCGTCGAACGAGAAGTCGGCGAACCCGACAATCGGATCAATTGTGTAGTACCCTCGTTTCTCGTTGGGTGCACTGACGTCGAGATCGCCGACGACATCACCAACTAGGGCGATCGGCTCGTCGTCATTGCATTCCTCGTAGGTGTCGAACAGGGCATCGACGCGAGCATGCATCTCTTCGCGGGTGAGAAGATCCGTCGTCATCGCGCATCACCCGCTGGGACGGCGTAGTTCGTTGTGAGCCACTCCCCGTCCTGGTCGCCGTCGACGCGCAACCGGTGGCCGCCGAGCGTCGGGCGTGCCTCGAGCGGCTCGGGGTGGTTTGCGCGGGCTTCGGCGTCGTCGAATTTCTGGGAGGTGGTCAGTCGGTCGACGAGCTTGGCGATCCCGTTGATCGTGTCGTCGGGGATGCGATCGACCGCGCCGGCAGCAGCTTCGAAGTCGGTTTCAGTTTCAGCCGATTCGTCAGGGTTTTCGTCGTGGTCTCTGTCTGTTGTCATGGCTACAGTTCAGTGCGGGAGGCGATCCCCTCCCGCGTGGTCTCTGTCTGTGGCCCGCGACCAGCCGGGGTGCATCCAGGGTTCCAAGCTGTCTGCGCCCCGGTCGTGGATGCGAGTGGTTGGTTCTACGGTACGGCCCAAAACGCACTAAAAGTGACCCGCCTATTTCGAAACAGCTACCGACGAGTATCCTGTGGTTAGCGCCTATATTCAGCGCTGTAGCCGTAGGATAACAATAACGTTGGGTGGTGTCGATCGACATGCGTTTTGGTGTTTCTGGAGTCGGGTGCTGGTGACACCCGGCTCACTAAATTGATCGAGTAGCTATTCCTCCGAACTCGTTGTTGACGTCTTCCGCTGGCAGCTCGGGCAAGTCGTGTTAGGAAGGTCTCCCGAGTAGTGCCAATCGTACCCACAATTGTCGCATTCGACCTTCTTCGACGGGTTCTCGTCAGCCGAGGCGTGTGTCATTCTTTCTGCTACCTCTACCACTACTACCATATCGCTCTAAATAAAACTGGTGGTAGTGGTGGCAGGAGTGTTAACATGCGCGCCAACCAGAATGCTTACATTCTTGGTGGTAGTGGTGGTAGCTATGATGAGCGTAATGGCAGACTCGGATAACGAGACTACCGAAGTGGAATGCGAGGAATGCGGGTACGTCTGGCAGTACTCCGGTCAAATGTGGCGCGCCACCTGTCCGCGGTGCAGCCACAAGACTCCCACCGGTCTCAAGCCAGACGAATTTGACGACGAATAGCTCCCCTTCACCACCTCTCTCGCTAATGCTGCAGATCCTTCTCTTTCGTTACTGACGCTGCAGGATCGAACTCGACAGGCGCTTCTAACTCTTTATCGACGACCTGATACACCTTCGAGTTCGTTTCACCAGGCATCTCGAGCAGGTCGTAGTCGGCCATCTTGCTCAGGTAGTCCCACGCGCGACGCCAGCTGACGGGGCCGCGCCCGCGGCCGTCGAATATCTCCTTCTTGTGCGCCTCGTAGGCGGCTTTCATCTCCTCGCCCGAGACGGGGCCGATCGCTCGGACCAGTTCGTATAGCCGCAGGTAGGTCACCGGCAGCGACTGCAGGTTCGCCTTCCGGATCTTGTGCTTCGCGCGCTCGAACCCGTCCTGAACATCCCGATCGTGGAAGTAGTCGTGCCCGCGATCAACGGCGAGTTCCGCAGCGGCGAGCACAGTCTTGATCGCCCAGCGGGCCTCCCCGTCACAATCGTCGGCGATCCATTCCAACTGGTTGTCCTGAATTGGGTTGCCGACCAGACCACGCTCGACGCGGGGGTCGAGGATGTCGACGAGCTCCGCTTCGTTGTACTTCCGGAACTCGATCTGGTTGTTCGCTGGAAAGTGGGGTTCGACATCGTCGTCCAGGCGAGCGAGCCACTCAACTTGCTGGTGCGTGATCGCGATCACCGACGCCAACTCGATCGACAACAGGTCGTCGAGGACATCCAGGTCGGGGATGATGTCGGCCTCGTCGAGGATCACGATACACGGCGCGTCGACGACCTCGTCGAACGTCTCAAGGAGGTCGTCCCGAGACTGGTTTTTGTGGACGATACCGCTGTTCGGATGTTTTGCGACGACTTCGTGGATGATGCTGTGGGAGGTCTGGTTCGAGCACTCGATCGCGACCGACTGGATGTACGCCCGATGGTGGAGGTCACGCAGCAGCCAGCGCGTGGTCGCGGTCTTCCCGACACCGCTGGGCCCGTAGATCAACGCGTCTTCCGCGCGCTGCCCTCGTGTTGCGGGCTCGAGCAGCCGTGACAGCGACTCGAGTTCACTGTCTCGGTGGACAATGTCGGCGTGGTACTCGTCGTCGAAGACCCACCGATCTTGAATCATACGTGACTGTTACGATGGGTGTCATAAAAGAGGTACCGCGGGTCGTTTCGAAATAGCAATGGAAGGTCTTCAGAACGGGGTTAGTTCGCTCCCCGGTAGTGTTCCCAGAGGTCCGAGGCGTTGTAGTACGCGCCAATTGCTGCGACTACGACGACTACTGCAACTGTGATCGTCGCACCGGCCTCATGTTGGGCCTGGAGCCACTCGAGGCCGCCAAGCACTAACACTACCAGGGCGATTAGTGCGAGCTCGCCCGTGCGTCGTAAGACGCGTTCGTATTGCGATTGCATGGCTGGTTACCCGGACGTTGACCGTCCAGGTATCGCTTTTGTCCGACGCCCGAACCCCCTCTCGGGGGTCCCCGGGTCGTCACAACCCGAGGATGTTCTTCAACACTGCGACCGTCGAAAGGGCGAAGAAGACCAGTTTTGTGATCTTCAACGCCCGGTCGAGCTTTTCGTCGGACATTGCCTTGTGAGGCCTTCCGGCCTCAACTATACCTATACGCCCTATCCCCATAAAGGTTATGCCATAGATTAACGTTATCGCATGGAATAACTTGATCCGTCTGGAGAACATACGGCTCGGTATGAGCGATATTCCAGAAGTCACAGGCAGCCGCGCACTGACGACAACCACCGATCGCAAAAAACTCGCTGAAGCCGACGATTACAGCGAACAGGATCGATACCAAGCCGCATCACTGATTCGCCAGCGAAAGGATGCGCTCCGCGAAGATGTCGAATTCCTCGAAACACACCACCCAGAGCTGCTTCAGGAACTCCGTGAAATCTTCTGTGAGCCGTAGCAAACCTTTTTGCCACCCATCACGTACAGTCTAACGCCTTGTGAGGCCTTCCAGTAGGGAACCACCCTACTGTAAGGATCCTACCGAAGAAACCGAGAGCAATAGGTCTGTTTCTCAATCTACCGTACTACGCCTCGAGCAGTCGACCAGCGATCTCGACGTCACCGATCGGCTCCCGGCCGACCTCGTGCCACCCAGTCGGCGTCCGTTCTTCTTCGATCCGCCAGCCCTCCTCGCCAAAGGTGTCCGGGGTGAACGTCCATCGAAGCCGACGGTTGTCGACCCCGGTTCACTCGAGCGTGACTTCGTCAGCCATCCTCACCGACCTCCCCGTCCCGGTTCGCCTTCCGAGTTGTGACCACGGTCACGTCGAAGTCTGATTCACCAGCAGACAGTTCTTCCGTGAGTCCTCGGGCGATCCCCCTCTCCACATCCCGTTTCGACCAGTCGGCGGCCTGATCGGAGTCCTCTGCCAACCGCACATCGCGAACCTCTCCCTCTACCTCGAGATTCACTTCGAATCGGTGGGTGTGCATCACCCGGACACCTCCTCGAGCAGCCCCTCGACGTAGCCCTCAAGGTCCTCACGTTCAGCGTGGCGGACGACCACTTCAGCGAGCCGCGCGCCGGGCCCCCAGAGGGGAGACGTCTTGAGGTCCTTCGCGAGGTCGAGCGTCATCTCGTCGACGGTCCGACCAGAGGGATTGGCGACGTAACCAGAGAAATGCTGATTCGGCGCATCGAACTCGTCGTCGACCTCACTGTTGACGATCGTCTCGGCGACGCCGACAAACGCATCCGCCCGGCCGTCGACCTGCACATCCCACTCCTCGAGTTGCTCGTCACTGATTACGTACCGGACGTCGTCGCCTTCGTAGTCCTCGAGGACCTCACGGATCGCGTTGCGCTTCCAGTGTCGTAGGTCGCGGACCGACCAGAACGTCGCGAAGCCGTCGAGCGTCTTGAGTCGGCGCGAGAGTGAAACCTCGCCGTCAGTCCGCTCGACGACGTCGCCGTGATCGCGAACGGCGGTGACCGGACCGGATCCCTCGACGAGGAACGACCGCGGCAGCACCGTCCCGTCGATGGTCTCCCCCTCGAGTGCGCCGGCGACGTCGGAGTCCTCAGCCTCGACGGACATCTACGCGTCACCTCCGAACTGCGCGGCCTCGGCAAGCTCGCGCGCTTCGTCGACGGCTTCAGCGTCGATCCCGACATCGGTCGCGTACTGTTCGAGGACGTTCACCGCGCCTTCGTCATCCTGGCCGGCGCGCTGGAACAGCTGCTCGAGGACGTCGACGACGATCCGGTCGTAGACCTGGCGGCCGTCGTCAGCCTTCTCGGTTTCGACGCGATCAAGCCGACTCTCCGGCATGGCGTAGGTCTTCGAGGGTTCAGACTGGATGCTCGAGCAGTAGGCGACCTCGAAGACGCGGTCGCTTGCGGTCGTCCCGCAGCGTTCGTTCCCGTAGTTCTCGAGCAGGTCGTAGCCGTTCTCGTTACTCCATTCGAGAGCCGTCTGTTCGGTGTCTTCGAGGACGTGGACGGGGCGTCCCTGGGTTCGATCAAGCGCTACGTCGCCGGGCTGGATGTCGGTGTCGTCGGTCATGGGTTCGTTGTCTGCTGGCTGTGGTTGTTGGTTGACGTGCTGTTCGTGCGTGTCGTCGCCGCCGTCTGTGCGGGGCCTTCGGGGCCGGCGACCGCCTCGGCTTCCTCACGGTTCTCTAGGTCGCGCTGGATGCGGTCCTCGGACCACCTTTCGGGTCGATCACCGCGGGTTGTGGCCGGCTGGATCGACATCGTCAGAACACCTCCTCGAGTGCGTCCGTGATCTTGTCCGCGGCCGAGACAGGCCGGTGCGCCCAGCCACTCTCGTCGTCGCCACACTCCGCGCCGATGAACCCGATCCAGATCACGACGCCGTCGGTCGTGCCGTCGGCCTGGTCGTGCTCGCTGACATCCTCGACGTGGAGGATCGGCCCCTCGAGGGCAAAGACCGGCACCGCGCCGTCGTCGTCGCGATCGGCACGCGACTTCGTGACGACCACGCGCTCGCGCTTCCGGTCGAGGTGGTGATGCCGTCCCTTTGCGTCTTCGCCGATGTACGCGTAGTTCCAGCTGCGTCGCTCGAGGACGACGTCGTCGATCTGTGCCTGTCCGCCAGTCGTAACCGTTTCATCGGTTGGGCGTTGTACGCTCATACGCTGGTTGCACCAGCACGGGGTCGGTGCTGCAACACCGGCCTCAGATTTTCCGAGGCGTCCCGTGCTCAGTTACAACTCTATTCGCCAGCCACTTAATTATTACTCTATAGCGTATACACCCTTAGGAGTACATACTCTTTAGCGTAATACACTTACGCAAGGGCGTAAGATTACGACATGAGGTAATTTATGACTACGAGCGAAACAGTACAGGTAATGAGCGAGGAGGGTCGTGCACTGCTGACCGACCGAGAAAAGGAGATCATCAGCGGCGAAGCTGACGTATCAGATAACTACCGATACAAGACTGAGTCTATCGTCCGAAATCGAATTCGAAAGCACCTCCGGAAGGATATCGAGTTCCTCGAGGAGCACTTCGACGAGGCGTACGAGCTCGCGATCGAGGGAGTCTGCGAGGACAGTGATCCCGATCAAGAAACGATCGAAGAGTGGAAGAAAACGATGCACGAGGCAGCAAACCACCTCGAAGCAGAGTGGGGAGACGCAATGGAGTTCTATGAAACCACTCATGAAATGGAAGAGTACCTCGGTGATTCCGATGAGTGAGCGGCAGCCACTCTCGGATCTCGAGGTTCGTGAACAGTCTCTCTCGAAGGCCCGTGATGCACTGGCTGCACTGCAGCAGATCCCTGCTGCGGGGCTCGACGAAGCGAAGCACGAGACCGTCACCGAGATGGTCGACAACTGCCGGTCGCTTGAGCGGGCACTCCAGAACGAAGTCGAACAGATGCAAGGAGATCCCGATGAGTAGCGCTCAGGCTACCGCTGGTTCCCAGATTCCGAGTGAGTACCGAATTCAAGCACACCGAGCAGAGTGGAGGTGACGAGTCTTTGAACCGGATACCCGACGAAGATCTCTTAGAAGCCATTCGTGAACTGAACAGGATGCTCTGTTGAATAGCGATCTAATCCGCCGATATCACTAGCTTAGAAGGATGAAGCCGAGGAATTCGACTCTGCCTATGGAAATCGATATCCTCGACTTCGTTGAGCAGTGTCGTGACCTAGCTAAACAAGCGTTGGGGAAGCACGCGGGCGAGCCCGCCAGCGGCGGGTTCGCCCGCTGGGTCCATGTCGTCCTCCACTGTTTTCGGCTCGAAGAGGGCCATAGCTACCGTGAAACGCCGAATCGGCTGAAGTATATGAGCGAGGTTCGTGACGTACTTGGTCTCGATCGAGAGAATCTCCCTGACTACAGCACGATCTACAAATCGTTCGACCGGCTGAAAATGTGGGTGTGGCGGGCGTTGCTGCGCATTTCAGCGCAGCAACACCCGCAGTCTGGCCACGCCGCTCTCGACAGCACGTTCTTTGATCGCCGCCGTTCTTCATCGTACTTCCGCCAGCGGTCAGGAAACACCGTACAGACGCTGAAAGTGACGACATTAACTGATATCGCTCTTGTGTAGCACTTTGTTGATTTCACAGCGTTGCTTTGACAGCGTGTTTGAGCGCTTCTCTCCCTGGTTTTCGCAGTAGTTTTCGTCGGAGTTGGAACGCTCGGAGATACTGTGTGAGTTTATCCTTTGAGATGCCTCGATGAGGCGAGAGCCACGGTCGCAGCAGCGATCCGTGGCTCTCGCAGGTATTGACGTGAACGTCTTCGTCGGCGTATTCGCCGTCGCCGTGGACGACGTATTCGCGGTCGAATGCGTCGTCCTCGGTCAACGGATCGTAGGCTCGAAATCCATCAGTGTAGACGGTTAGTGGCTCCTTCTCGCGGTTTGCGAGAAGGAGCCGAATCGTCGATTCGTCGGCTGATTTCGCTGGAATCACGTATCGATCGCCGGTGCTACGATCGACGACCGTGAACACCGGCGGTTTGTCCTGGTCGTACGTTCCTCGCCCACGCGTGGACAGACCACGCGAGCGCGACTCTTGGTCGCGCTCGCGGCCTTTCAGCCCTGCAGAAACGTAGACTTCGTCGATTTCGACGGGACCAACGAGGTTGAGCGATGGCGCGTCGAGCGACTTCGTGAAGCGCTCGACGCGCTGGTAGATCGTTTTGTACTGGACGTCGATCTCTAGCTGAAGTTGGCGAAGACTCGTGTTAAACCGGAGAAACGCGTAAATCGAGAACAGCCACTTTCTGAGTGCGACTTTCGAATGGGCGAAGATTGTGCCGGTCTTGTCGTTGAACGTGCGGTCGCAATTCTTACAGAGATAGCGCTGAAAGTGCCCATAGCTGCCGTTCTTGACCGTCAGGTCAGAACGGCAGCGAGGGCAAGTAACACCGTTACGCCAGCGAACCTGCTCTAACAGGTCCGCTGCGACCGATTCCGACCCAAACATATCTAGCGGGATCATGCCTAACGGACACCGCTGACGCGGTGTCCTTGCTCTCTTCGATTCTACAGCGACAGCTGAGCAGTATCAACAATCTCCTACAGAAGAACGAACGTACTATCTCAATATGGGATTCTTATAAGAACCGATTACCTTCGGTCGGGTCCTCACCGAATACTGTTCGGTTAAGTAATGTATTGGATGAGAGCTCATAAATGATAACCGACTCATCAGGTTCGAGCAAATCGTCGACTTCGTTCCGAAGTGTTTCGAGGTCTCCCTCTGAGATTTCACCTTCGAATACGGAGTTCTGTACGTGTGTCAGGTAGCGGCGACCGAGTTTGAGCGCCTTGTGCGTTCGATCGGCTTGCAGGTCGTAAACCATGATCACGTACATCTCACCACCACCGTTTGAACGAGTCGTAGGATTCGCCGGTCAACAGATGTTTTTTCAGTTTGTACGCCTCGAGACGCATCAAATACTGATAACTAACCTTTCGGTTCAACGATGGATGCTCGACAGTTCGCTCTAGCGTCTCTTCGAATGCCTTCGTGTACATCTGCCGGCCGGTCTCGTTTAACAGACATGAGCCGAGATCCGTTTCGAAATCATCTTTCGTAATCTGATTACGATTAACGAGCCGAAATAGAACGCGGTCAGCTAGTACGGGTTTGAACAGGTCGGCGAGATCGAGGGATAGCGAGTAGCGACGCTCCCCTGGTTCGTGTAAATAACTGATTGTTGGATCTAGGGCTGTCGCTCGGATTGCAGAGACACAATTCGCATAGACGAGCGAATTTCCGAATGAGATCAGGCTATTTACTTCGTTCGGAGGCGGATTGTACTCGCGTCGCGTCAGTTGAAATTCGGAGGGGAGAATTTTGTTGAACGCCTGGTAGTATTCTTTCCGTGCCGTCGCTTCGATACCGAGAAGTTCGTCGATTGGGACATCCTCAGCAACACGATCGGCGACCTGCTCAAGTTCAGAAATGTGCCTCTCGAGGTCGTACCCACGACCGTCGTAGTAGACGAGATTCGTCCGCATGTTATGAATGCCTCCTAAAACGATCGCTGCTGCCAACCGCCGTCTGTGGGCGGTGTCATCGTAGGCCCGGACCTGCGAGACGACCGTTCGGCCCGAGGTCTGCCCCCGCTCGGGCATGACCGATCCGGCGTAGTAGTCTTCCCATCCGAAGACATGCAACGCGACACCTTGGTCGTTCAGAAACGACATCAATCTGGTATTGAAATCAATCTGCCCGTGTAGAAAGAACGCGTTCGCGTTTTCGATAGGGACGTATTTCTTCTCGCCGTCGTCGGTGACGACTCTGACTGTGTCATCAGTGCGTTCGATGCGGCCGTCCGAAAACACGTGGTAGTTTTTGTCCATGGGTCAGCACCAGCAGAAGTCGTGGTAGGCACAGGACTCGCAGAAAGGCTTTTTTTCGGCAGGTGGTGGCGTCTCCCGACTGACGACGTCGGAGATACCTCGGATCGCGCCCTCGACCTTGTCGGTGCGTTCGTCCGTCAACTCGATCGGTTCACGGTTTCGCTCACGTGGATGAGCGAGGACGCCGTCCTTCTCGATTCCAGCGACGCGCTCGAGATACCACAGGTAGTACGACAGTTGCATCGTCGCGGGTTCGGTCAATGCTGAGGAGGGTTTGACTTCGACGACGCGTCCGTCCTCCAGCAGGTCGAGTGCGATCATACCGAGCGAAATGTTGCGCCGCTTCTTGCTGTAGGCGGTGTCATCGACGCGTGTTCCGCGGACGATCGTCGGGTTTTCCCGATCGATTTCGAGGTTTCGGGACTCGAACCAGAGTTCGCGCTTGCAGACGTGGTAGTACTGCATCATCACGCCGGTCACGCGGAACGGATCGTCGACCGGGTTGCCACGAGCGGTTTCGAGGAGGCGAGTGACCGGGTCGCGGTCGTGATCTGCATTAGTACCGGGGTTCGAGCCGGACTCAGAGCCAGAGTCGGTCATAGGAGGCGTCGCTCCGCCGTGTTGTCGGGGACGACGAACCCCGTCATTTCGTCGAAAAAGCCGTTGTAGTGTGGCTTTGTTGTGTCGACCCATCGGATGTCACTTTCGCCGTGAACGGTGTCGAGCTCAGCGAGCTTTTGTGCTTCCTTCGAATCGGAGCGATAGACCGGAACCGAGATTTGTTTCGGTCGAAGCTCCCGCATCAGCGAGTCGACGGCGTCGAAGTCGTACCGATTCAGTGCATCACGGATTTCGTTCACTTTCCGACGGTCCGCAGCAGTTCGACAGACGATCACGTCGATTGCCAGCCGTTTGTCGATGAGCGACAGCTCCGCGAGTTTGCGTCCGTTCGCCTCGTCGACGTAGGTTGGATACGCGTCCGCACCGACATCCTTCTCGTCGTGGAGCCGGTCGTAGTATCTGGTGACCGCGTTTCGAGCGACGGTCGTTTCGGAAATCGTAGCTCCGGAACGAACGGCATCCAGCGTTTTCGCGGTGGTCGGGAGCAGTTTCGTCCCCCGGTTGTACACCGCCTCCGCCGGGGTCTTCTCTTGCTCTGCCGGTGTCTCGAGCCACCAGACGACGACGCGGCCGCGATCGCGTTCGAACGAACGGTTGCACCGACCCGCTGCCTGCACGATGCTGTCGATCGGGGCGAGATCACGATAGACCCGATCGAAACTGATGTCGACGCCAGCCTCGACGAGCTGGGTCGAAATCGTTAGCAACTGCTGGTCTCGCTGGGTGAGCGCTTTCGCTGTCTCGATCAGTCGTAACCGGTCGCATGGACGGAGTCGGGTCGACAGGTGGAGTACTGACCGGCCACCAGCGTCTGCGACACGCTCGGCGACACACTTCGGATCGACGTCCTCGACATCGCCCGCGTGCTCGAGTTTCTCGGCATATACTTCAGCGACGTCCGTACTCTCTGGAAGGCGGTCAGTAACGCGCTCAGTGAGTGTGCGCGCGCTGTCGATCGTGTTACAGACTGCGAGCGCGGACTCGTCGTCGGCTGTTGACTCGAGCAGAGTCGCTGCCGCGTCGTCGTATCCTTTCGGCTCGGTCTGGTCGTCCAGATACCGTTCGGCCGACGGATCCAGTTCGTAGGTGACCCGTTCGGTCGCGTCGAAGTACGTCTCCGGGTCGTCGACCAGTTCGGTCGCGTCCTCGAACAGCTGTGGCTGCGTTGCAGTCATCGCGATCACCGTCGCGTCGTATTGCTCGGTCAGCAGCTCCACGAGACGCGGAACGAGCTTCCACCAGTCCAGCGGTAGGCTCTGGGGCTCGTCGAGGACGACGACGCTGTTTCGAAGCGCCGGGAGTTTCATCGATTGCTTGTTCGACGGGCCGGCGAGGCTCTCGAACAACTGGACGAACGTCGTCACCGTGAGCCCGGCGCGCCAGCTTTCGCCGAGCATACCGGCGACGTCGTCGTTTCGATCCGCATCGTCGGCTTGGGCGTCGTCGTTATCTTCGGCGTCCTCGTCTCGTATCGTCGTCTCCGATAAATGGTGATGTGCCGTAAGCAGTCGCCCTGTGGTGTCGACCTCGTAGATGTCCTCGAGTTCGTCGACCACCTGGTCAATGATGCTCGTAAAGGGCAGTGCGTAGACGACCCGGTCGCCGTCACGTCGGTCGCGGATCTCCATCGCCGCCGAGAGCCCAGAGAGGGTCTTTCCCATCCCTGTGGGCAGGGTCAGGGTCGCGACGCCACCGCCGTCGTCGGCGAACGAGGCAGCGCTCTCGAGGACATCGGTTCGCGCTTCGGAGCGGTAGTGGTTCAACCGCTCGGCGCGCGTCCCGTCCGGATCGGCGCTGGCCTGTTCTTCGAGCGACCGGACGTGGTCGTCCAGACTGTCGGCGGTTGGCCGAACCGCCTCGTAGGTTGCCGCCGACGGTTCGGTGTCGGTAGCTGCTGCGGCCGCGCTGGTCTTGTCCGCGAAGACGAGCGAGCCCCAGCACTCGAGAACGAGCGCGTAACACGAATTGGACAGGGACTCACGATCGATTCCCTCGCTGTAACCCTCCGTCGCAACGGTGGCCTTGATGTCCTCGAGTAGGTTGCCGGCGAATCGGTGACAGAATTCTTCCCACGAGCCGTCCCCATCAGTCGCAGCGTCGAAGACGTTCCCCGCGAACTCGAGCACGTGGTCGTTGATGTCGCTGATTTGCTTCGCGACCGCGGTTTGCTGTTTTTCCGCGTCCTGTTCCGTTGCGATCTTCTCGCGACGGTGGGTTCGCTCGTACACGTACTCCGCGATGTCCGGAAGTCGGCCGTGGTGTTTTGCGACGGCGACGAATCCCGCAAGACACGTTTCGTCGTCGTATCCCTTCGCCTCGAGCGCGTAGTACGCGGCGAACGAACCGATCGGAGCGTGGTATCGGCAGTAGCTATCGTCGGGGTCGACCCCTTTGAGAAGGTACTCTTGGAAGTATGTCGTTGCCTTCCCGAAGTCGTGGACGTACGCGAGCGTCTCGACTATGTCTCGGAGCGGGTCGTCGTTGGGCGTCCGGGCATCGTCAGGAACGACGTATCCGACGCGCTGCGCTACGTCCTCGAGGTGATCACGAAGCAACACGCCATCGTGTCCTCCCTCTGGTGGGTGTGAGTAGCGGGTAGGCATCTACACGAAGACGACAGTCCTCCCGTCGACCGTCGCGGCGTCAACGTCTCGAATACGAAGCGGCTCGGCGTCCGGGTTGTACGTGTACGCGGTAAATTCGGTCGTGGTCCGCCCGCCTGGATCGGTCGTCATGAACGCAGGCGACTCCTCGACCTGACAGCGGGTTCCCGCCTCGAAGACGACATTCTCGACGGCATCGGGAACAGCGGAATCGACGGCGACCGGTTGGTCGTCTGCCGTAGCTTTCGGACCGGGCCCGATGTCGAACTCGCCGTGATACTCGAGCTCCGCGAGGTGTTCCGAAAGACCGAGACTCGGGACGTAGTGGGAGCGGCCGTCCTCGAGCATCGAGCGGAGTTCGCGGTAGCGCTCCTCGTCTGCAAGCGCCACGTCGATCCGGTAGGCCGGCTCGACGAGCACCTCGTAGTTGTGCTGCTGTCGGAGCGTCGTTGGGTCCGGGAGCTTGACGCTGAGTTTTCCGCGACCGTTCAATGATTGGAGGTCGCCGTCGGCTGTCGAGAGCGTGTTCATCGGCATGTTTATCGTCCGGATCTCGCGTACCGGTTCGATCGCGATCGCCGAGCGGTTGGGTCCGAACAGCTCGTAGTAGCCGTCGCGCTCAATGCCAAGCACCGCGGCGAACAGCCCTGCGACCGTCGTTCGAGGAATGATTCGGTAGGTCTGCTTGACGACGTTGCCCTCGATTCGCCGGAAGTGGCCCCACGGGCCGCGAACGGTAACCGAGAGACACCGCTCCGGGAACGCAGAGTCACCCTCGTCGTGCTCCCATGCGTCGAGTGATTGCTGCCCCATCGTCTCAGGTCTCGTCCGGCATCGTCGCGGCGTGTTCCTCGTAGACGTCGACGATCTCAAGTGCGTCCGCTCCGACCGCGTCCTCGAGTGCCTCATAGAGCACGTCGGGGCCGCCGACTTCGCCGTCGTGCGAGCATTCTAAGACATCACTCGCGACGACGCGGACGCGTTCGATCCGATCGCTCGCGTTCTCGAGTCGCTGGACGAAGGTATCGACGTCAACGGTGAGGTCTCGGACGTTTCGGAGTTCTTCGTCGGCCGCCGATCGCTCCTCGTCGAGCGTGAGGTCCTTATCGAGCCCGCCGAGGTGGAAGCTCTCGTCGGCGTACTCGACGCGACAGTAGAGTCGCGGCTCCTGGCCAACTTTGCTCCGGCTGATCGTCTGGTTTTTCAGCGCTCGCCAGCAGAGGGTATCAAGCCGTTCGACGTCCTCGGCCGTGAGGTTTGTGTCGGCCGCCCCGTGTTCGTCGACGAGTCCGTGGAAGCGGATCAGGCCGTACTGGATGCGGTGGTCGTCAAGGTCGAAGCCGCCCTGTTCTTTCCCTTCCTGCGTCGCGATGACGCTCGTCAGGCTGTCGTACTCCTCGTTCTCGTTGACTGCGTGCATCGTCTTTCCGGGCGAGAACTGGACGGGGCCAGTGAAGTGGTCCGGCAGGTGGGCTGCGTATTCGTCGTCAGTATCGACGGACATCGTCGCTCCGAAGTATCGAACGTCCACACTTTCCGCGAGGAACTCGCCGAAGATGTCTTCGCGGAGCTGTTCCGCCTCGTCCTCATCGTCGAGATCATAGTCATCGATATCGACCGCCTTGAGCCGATCCTCGAGCAGTTCGCCGCGGGTATACTGGTTGCCTTCTTCCTGGACGTTTCGGATGTAGACTCCGTGGCCGTCGTCCTCGAGTTGGTCGCGGAGGTACCGCTTCAGGCGAACGTCGGTGACGATCGCCTGCTGGGTCTGTGGGTCGATTCGGGGCCGGTTTGCGCCGCTGAGTGGGTTCCCGTTGGGGTTCGCGTCGACGGCGTCGTACAGGAAGACGATTTCCGAGCGGTTCTGGACAGTGTCGTCATCGGTCGTAGCTGACATCTTAGTGTTCCTCCTCGAGGTCGGACTGGTCGTCGGTCTGTGCGTTGCCGTTGTTCCATGGGTGGTCGTTCATGCCGTAGGTCACGCCGAGTGCGTAGTAGAAGCGCAGATCGTCGGTGTCGATCTCCCACTCGTCGGGATCGGGATCGACGATCGTCTCGCGGAGTCGGTCGACGATGTGGTCGGCTTTCGTCCCCGGATAGTCGCCTTGCTTTTTCTTCTCCTGACGCGTGTACGTCAGCGTCTTCGCGATCGTCTCCTGGGCGACCTTCTTGATCCGGGACTGGGTGATCGATTTGACGGGATACTGGTCGACCAGCGTCGTCGATCGATCCTCGCTGTACTCCTGGTAACTACCGATATCGCCGACGAGTGCACCAAGCAGGAAGGCCCCGCGTCGCTCGTTCGCGACGGAATCCTCGTCGTCGGGATCGGGCGTCAGTGCGGGCGTATTTTCGATGAACGATTCGAGTTTCGCGTCGCCGGGGTGGCCCCCGTCCGGGACTATGTCTATCTCTTCCATCGTTTGGCTCGTGTGTTTCTCGTAGGTCGGTGCTTGCGTGATCGGGTCTTTCGCCGGATCGGTCGTCGTCAGTAATTGGGTTTTCTCGTCAGCCAGTGCACAAAGCTGTGCGAACTGGCTGGCGACGAGCAGGGATGGGAATCCCTCGTGCTCGCTGTCGTCGGTTTGCTCGTCGATGATCCGCTGGACGTACTCCTCGAGGAGCATCTCGACGGCGATCGGCTCGCCGCTGAGGACGTTGACCAGCGCTTCGATCCGGGGGTCGTCGGCGTCCGCATCGGCGTCGTCCCGCTCGGCGAAGGTCTGGTAGAAGTACCAGCCCGTCGAGACGGAGTTGAGCCGCGTGGTACTGTCCGTGAGCAGATCCCACGACTCGGTCGTCGGCAGCGGCGGCGTCCAGTCGGCGTCGCTGTTGAACGCGCTGGCCTGGCCGACCACCTCGTTGTGCGCGAACGCGAGTTCCGTCGGGTAGTGGAGCTGGCCGTTCAGCGTCTCCCCAAAGACGTCGTATCGGGACATCTGGTGGGGCATCACCGCCGAGACGTAGAACCGAAGGTCGTTCTCCCCGAGGTCCTTGCCGCGCCGAGTCGCGTAGGCGTCCTCGATCGGCGTTTCCATGCCCCCGTCCGTCGCGGCCTGATAGAGCAGTCCGTACAGCTCGTAGGCCCTTTCCGCCGTCGGTCGGCCGAAGAAGTACGGGAGGTAGTACACCTTTGTTCCGAACGTCCGGTATGTGCAGGCCTCGACGAACGTCTCCGCGTTCATCACCGTGACTGCGGCATCCTCGGAAATTGGATGGGCACGCCAGGCCTCCTCGATGTCCAACCCGGGGAACGTCTCCCGTTGCTTGCCCAGGAAGTAGTTCTGTGGGTCCTCGGACGTACCGACTGTCCGCGCCGGCTGTCCCGTCACGATATCCGTCGCGTCGCCCGACGAGTCGTCGGCCTTGTTCTTGGTGACGAGCTTCGAGAGCTTGCGCTGGCGCATCGCCTCGAGAAAGACGTCGATATCACCAGGCCAACGATAGTCGCCACCGCCATCGGTTTTGACCTGGACGGTGAGCAAGGCGGTCGCGGAATCGCCGCCCAGTTCTTGGACGACGGCGTCTTCGATCGTCTCGAGTGCGTCCTCATCTTCGGCGAGTACGGCTAGTTGATCGACGATCCAGCCGTCGGGATGGGTGTCTGCGGCGTCCGTAACGATGTCGTCGGTCGCCCATTTGGTCAGTCGCTTTTTGGCGTATCGGGCGAGTTTCTCGGCGTCGCTGTTGCGGCCGGCTTGGTGGGTAACGCTGTGGTCGATCCCGCGGGCGGCCGAGTACTTACAGTGGCTGACTTTCTGGACTAGGTTCTCCGTGTAGCGGGTCACTCGGACGGGTTCGTCCGCCAGTTTCGGCTCGCCGCCGGAGACGTCGACTCGAACGACGATCAGACTGGATTCGGTGTCGACGAGGTCGCCGGCAGCGTCCGGCGTGAGGTAGGGCGCGTACTCTCCGCCACCCGTGGTCGCGAGCGTGTAGAGTTTGCCATAGAGATACTGCAGGTCCCGCAGCGATCCGATTGGTGAATCGGGAAGTTCGTCGGCTAACTCCTCGGCGGGATACGCGGTTTCGAACGCGTCAGGCGAGAGCATCTCTTCCCTCCAGCTCGCTCTCACTCGGCCGGGTCCGATCGGTTACGTTTAGGAACCCGAGCCCGAGTGAGTTGCGCTCACCGAGCCCGCAATCGAGTGCGAGATTCAGATGCCGGCGGTGGTGATCGTCTCGAACGGTGTAGTCGAACTTCCACTTGCTCAGGACGTAGGTCATCTCCTGACCTTCGGTCACCGTCACCGGCACCGCAAACGTCTTGAGCAATTCGAACCCGTCAAAGAGGTCCCCCTCCACATCGCTCGGACCCGGCAAATGGTCGTGCGCAAACAGGTCGTGTTTCTGATCGAGGTTCGACTCGAGTTGCTCGACAAGTGGCTCGGTCGTATGTTCGGGTTGCCAAAAGACGGCGGTGTCACCACCCGGATGATCGATATCATACTCTTCGCACCGCCACGGTGGAATCCGAACCAGGAGGCCGGTCCCCGTCTCGATCGTTCCTCGGGACCCGGGTTCTCCTACGTCGGGCGCAAGTGAAGTAACGTCCTCGACGTGAAACGGCATCTCACCGATGTTTAGTTCCGGGTCCTCGAGCAGATCTGCTGCGACGTTCGCGAGTAGTTCTTCGTCCGGTGACGCCACGAGCAGTTTCCGCTCGTCACCTTCGTCCATATCACGCGGAGGGAAGGGGTTCGACATGACGAAGCCCGGCGGCTCCCCGGAATCATGCCGGTCGTCGTACGCAGTCCCCTCGAGTGCCCGCCACATGCGCCCACGAAGTTTGTCGTGGTACGCGTTGTCGTAAGCTGTGTCCGCTCGAGCGGATAGATGGGCCATGATACGCACTACTTCTCCTCACCTCTGCTGACAATCACCATCAATAAAATAACAAATGGACTGATTGTACAAAGGATTGGCGGCAACACAGATATGTCGATCGAACACTATATTGGATGGGGAACTGTTCGCCGTATTCGGTATACACGTGATTGCAGTTCCTCCAATGAACACTCACATGTGGTTACTTCCTGTAAGATATACCCCCAAGGGTTCGTCTGAAACATCTCCGCATCCGGCATCTGTCTCCCGCTCGATGTCGCTTCAACCCCACGAGGGTTCGTCTGAAACGTGCTTCAGCGTCAAACTCGCCGTCCTCATCTTCGCTTCAACCCCACGAGGGTTCGTCTGAAACGACCATCACGTCCTCTACGACCAGCACTCCGAACCCGCTTCAACCCCACGAGGGTTCGTCTGAAACAGGCCGAGCCGAAGTCGGCCGGCCAGAAATGGTCGCTTCAACCCCACGAGGGTTCGTCTGAAACGAGTGAAACGAGCGAAACGAAGACCGATATTCGGGAGGCTTCAACCCCACGAGGGTTCGTCTGAAACACAGCAAATTACCGAGGTCGACGAGGACGAGGTCACGCTTCAACCCCACGAGGGTTCGTCTGAAACGTGCTGCTACTGGCTTAGTCTATTCCAGTTTCAGTAGCTTCAACCCCACGAGGGTTCGTCTGAAACCGGCGTCGTCGGACCGCTCGCGGAAGTCGAGTTCGCTTCAACCCCACGAGGGTTCGTCTGAAACAAGTCGACGAACAGGAGCGAAAAGAGGTCTATAAAGTGCTTCAACCCCACGAGGGTTCGTCTGAAACCACGATCACTCACCCCCGAACCGGCCGACGATGAGGCTTCAACCCCACGAGGGTTCGTCTGAAACGCGGACCGAAGGTGGCCGTGTCGTTTGCGAAACACAGGCTTCAACCCCACGAGGGTTCGTCTGAAACATGCCGGCGTTCTTTGCCATTTCGAGTTTATCTTGCATGCTTCAACCCCACGAGGGTTCGTCTGAAACGGTCGGCGGCTCGACTTCCATCGGCGAGAGCGAGCTTCAACCCCACGAGGGTTCGTCTGAAACCCGTACCTGCCGTTAACCGACCTGCAGGTAACGAACGCTTCAACCCCACGAGGGTTCGTCTGAAACAGCCGCCGGACGCTCGCCTTGTCCGAGCCGACGAGGCTTCAACCCCACGAGGGTTCGTCTGAAACTCAATCGACCTGCGCACCGAAGCCGGCGGCCTCGAGGCTTCAACCCCACGAGGGTTCGTCTGAAACTCGGTTCAATTCCGAGGCGTCCCATCCCTTTCCTTAGCTTCAACCCCACGAGGGTTCGTCTGAAACCGCCGCCGCCGTAGTCGTCGCTGTGAGCGACGAGGCTTCAACCCCACGAGGGTTCGTCTGAAACGAGGACGCCGTCGAACGTATCCAGGGCGAGATTGAAGCTTCAACCCCACGAGGGTTCGTCTGAAACTTCGACCTGCGAATCCGACACTCGGACCCTCGCCAGGCTTCAACCCCACGAGGGTTCGTCTGAAACCGGCCGCCGTGCAATCCCCGGCCACGTCAACCTCGCTTCAACCCCACGAGGGTTCGTCTGAAACCGGCGCGTCGCCACTGCCGTCGAAGGTATACGGGCTTCAACCCCACGAGGGTTCGTCTGAAACCGCGGCTACGTCCAGCAGCGACTCGCCCGGCTCGAGGCTTCAACCCCACGAGGGTTCGTCTGAAACCGTAGACCGTCAGCAAGAGCACCGCCAGCAGGACGAGCTTCAACCCCACGAGGGTTCGTCTGAAACCCGGGTCGACCGTCCAGACGCGGACGTCGTCGGTCAGGCTTCAACCCCACGAGGGTTCGTCTGAAACTCGTAGAGGCCCGAATGGATGTTCGACGAGACGCTTCAACCCCACGAGGGTTCGTCTGAAACCGGATCGGGACCTACGGCGAGTGTACCGACTGCGGGGCTTCAACCCCACGAGGGTTCGTCTGAAACCTCGGCTCGTCGATCTGGACGCGCGACCTCACCGAGCTTCAACCCCACGAGGGTTCGTCTGAAACCCGACGTCCTCGATCCCGAGCAGGTGCGCGACAAGATGCTTCAACCCCACGAGGGTTCGTCTGAAACCCCGGTCCTGGACGTCATCTCGACCCAGACCCAGCTTCAACCCCACGAGGGTTCGTCTGAAACTCGTCGACGAACACCGCACTCGAGTCCCCGATCGCGCTTCAACCCCACGAGGGTTCGTCTGAAACACTTATCCGACCCCGAAGACGCCATGGTCACCGCTGGCTTCAACCCCACGAGGGTTCGTCTGAAACAGCTGACGCAGTACCACCTCCGGAAACCTGTCCGGGCTTCAACCCCACGAGGGTTCGTCTGAAACGGGTCGACCGTCCAGACGCGGACGTCGTCGGTCAGGCTTCAACCCCACGAGGGTTCGTCTGAAACCGGGGCAGTCCAGCGCTACTGTGGCGGCTGCGAAGACGCTTCAACCCCACGAGGGTTCGTCTGAAACCCGAAGAGTGTTGGTCTGAGATAACGGACAACATCGCTTCAACCCCACGAGGGTTCGTCTGAAACCGGAGATGCGCACGTCCAGCGACTCGGCACCGCACGCTTCAACCCCACGAGGGTTCGTCTGAAACTCTTGACCGGCCGTGGGAGTACGCCACGAGTCCGGTTGCTTCAACCCCACGAGGGTTCGTCTGAAACTCTCGACGACGTCGCGCTGGTTGGTCCCGACTGTTCGCTTCAACCCCACGAGGGTTCGTCTGAAACTCGTCCTCGGGGTGGATGAAGTCGTAGTACCGCATGCTTCAACCCCACGAGGGTTCGTCTGAAACACTACAGTGTTACTCGACAGACCGAAGACGTAGTTGCTTCAACCCCACGAGGGTTCGTCTGAAACGTGGTGGGTTCGACCGTAACACGGTCTATCTCAGCCAGCTTCAACCCCACGAGGGTTCGTCTGAAACTCGCGATAGCGGAGTTTGACTTTCGTCCACAACGCGAGCTTCAACCCCACGAGGGTTCGTCTGAAACGAGCGGGATGTCTGTTTGGCTTCGATGCGTTCGGAGCTTCAACCCCACGAGGGTTCGTCTGAAACCCGGTTATGTCGCTTGACGATGAGACGGTGAGTCGGATGCTTCAACCCCACGAGGGTTCGTCTGAAACCGCCGTTATCTATAAGGCGGCGCGACACAAACGTGGTGCTTCAACCCCACGAGGGTTCGTCTGAAACTTGATCGACCGCCTGGGTGATCCCCCTTAACTGTTGGCTTCAACCCCACGAGGGTTCGTCTGAAACTCGAAGTCGTTCCTTCTTTTCGCCGTATCGTATCGAGCTTCAACCCCACGAGGGTTCGTCTGAAACATCCGAGGACCCCACGGCAACCCGCACACTCCGAGAGGCTTCAACCCCACGAGGGTTCGTCTGAAACGGGCGTACTACGGTGTCGAAATTCGGGGCGTATCTCGGCTTCAACCCCACGAGGGTTCGTCTGAAACGCGAGCAGGTTGCGTTGTATCTCGTCGAACAGACGGGAGCTTCAACCCCACGAGGGTTCGTCTGAAACTAGTTTTGGCTGGCCGTTGGGCTACACTACTCGAGCTTCAACCCCACGAGGGTTCGTCTGAAACGCCTGTACTTCCACTTCTGCTTTTCGTGCGCGAAGCTTCAACCCCACGAGGGTTCGTCTGAAACACGACGATCAGACGACGGTCGAGAACTCGAATACCGCGCTTCAACCCCACGAGGGTTCGTCTGAAACCCGACGCCGACAACGGCGACGAAATATGGCAACACGCTTCAACCCCACGAGGGTTCGTCTGAAACGACCCGTAGCCGGGGACGCCGTTGACCGTCACCTCGGCTTCAACCCCACGAGGGTTCGTCTGAAACGTTCTCGCTGTGGATGAACGTCTCGATCAGGTTGAGGCTTCAACCCCACGAGGGTTCGTCTGAAACAAGGGTGACGTTCTCGAGATCGTTCGCGACCGCGTCGAGCTTCAACCCCACGAGGGTTCGTCTGAAACCAGACCCGACCGATTACCGACTAACACACATCCTCGAGGCTTCAACCCCACGAGGGTTCGTCTGAAACACCATCCGGACAGACTATAATTAGCGTATATCGCACGCTTCAACCCCACGAGGGTTCGTCTGAAACTGCTCGTCCTCGAGGTCGCCCTGCGGGTGGTAGGCGCTTCAACCCCACGAGGGTTCGTCTGAAACAATCCCACAGGCCGGCATTGGCTACGTCAATGCGCTTCAACCCCACGAGGGTTCGTCTGAAACCGGTGTAAGGAGGTTTTCGTCGACGCCATGAGTCAACGCTTCAACCCCACGAGGGTTCGTCTGAAACAGTCCGGGGTGCTTTCGGGGGTGCTCGGGGTGCTGCTTCAACCCCACGAGGGTTCGTCTGAAACGACGCACCTCGAAACCGATGATACGGCCGTGACGGACGCTTCAACCCCACGAGGGTTCGTCTGAAACGATGCTTTTCAAACCACTTCTCGGCCTGTTCTTGGCTTCAACCCCACGAGGGTTCGTCTGAAACTGCCACCAATCAGTAGCAAATGCAGATGACGACGAAAGCTTCAACCCCACGAGGGTTCGTCTGAAACGGCGTCGGTGCGAGCGGCCGCGAAAGGACCGGAGGGCTTCAACCCCACGAGGGTTCGTCTGAAACGAGGCTCATCAGTCCCAGATCACCCCCATGACGTAGCTTCAACCCCACGAGGGTTCGTCTGAAACGTCCTAACGGCCACTCTCGATGAGGTGAGCGACCGATGCTTCAACCCCACGAGGGTTCGTCTGAAACGGTCGTTCACGCCCAGAAAGACGTGACGGTCCCGACGGCTTCAACCCCACGAGGGTTCGTCTGAAACGGGTATGGGTCGTTCTCGTGGTCTCACGACGGCGGGCTTCAACCCCACGAGGGTTCGTCTGAAACGTGACGAAGCGGCCCCGCTGTTGCCCGACGACGGGGAGCTTCAACCCCACGAGGGTTCGTCTGAAACATTCCGAGGTGGGTCTGTATGAGTGACGTGTGGTTGGGCTTCAACCCCACGAGGGTTCGTCTGAAACGTGTTCGTCGGCTTCTGCGTAGTCTGGGTGATCGGTGCTTCAACCCCACGAGGGTTCGTCTGAAACGGTCCAGCGGCCGCTGGCGTACGCGACGGGGTGGGGCTTCAACCCCACGAGGGTTCGTCTGAAACGGTTTATCAAAAGTCCAGAGACCCAGTAACCATGCTTCAACCCCACGAGGGTTCGTCTGAAACGTCGTGGTCGCGGCGCATCAACTGTCGGACAGTGATGCTTCAACCCCACGAGGGTTCGTCTGAAACTCGACCCGGAGACGTACCGGAGAGCGCTTCGCAACAAGGCTTCAACCCCACGAGGGTTCGTCTGAAACGCGTTCCTCACGAACAAGGAGATCAACAGCCAGGGCTTCAACCCCACGAGGGTTCGTCTGAAACAATCCCACAATTCGAGATATGCGTTGCCGGTAGAGAGCTTCAACCCCACGAGGGTTCGTCTGAAACTCGACGCCATCGTCGTGGGCGATCCAGTGGCCTTGTTTGCTTCAACCCCACGAGGGTTCGTCTGAAACACGGGCACACGCACGCGAAAGGCGAACAAGTGGTGGGCTTCAACCCCACGAGGGTTCGTCTGAAACACCCACAAGGTTCGACAGTGCCGACGTGATAACAGCCGGCTTCAACCCCACGAGGGTTCGTCTGAAACGTCTGGGGTGAGGACGATGAGTAACGACCCGGGGAAGCTTCAACCCCACGAGGGTTCGTCTGAAACGAGGAAGGTATCGGTCGCTTCGTCGAGGAGCTGCTTCAACCCCACGAGGGTTCGTCTGAAACCTGGCGAAGTCAGTTTCTCACAACGCGTGCAGTAGAAGCTTCAACCCCACGAGGGTTCGTCTGAAACGGCTCTCGGCTGATCCGGTTTGGTCCAACACCAGGGGCTTCAACCCCACGAGGGTTCGTCTGAAACGCACTTCGAGCCAGTCTTCTTTGACTCGCTTCTGTCGGCTTCAACCCCACGAGGGTTCGTCTGAAACGAGCACGTCTCTGTTGTCAACAGGGTCTGCAGTGCTTCAACCCCACGAGGGTTCGTCTGAAACTCGAGCACGTCTCTGTTGTCAACAGGGTCTGCAGTGCTTCAACCCCACGAGGGTTCGTCTGAAACCCACTCACGGTGGCGTATGACCGACAAACAGTCCGCTTCAACCCCACGAGGGTTCGTCTGAAACGGTACAGATGCAGCTCGTGCGCGACGTTCTGGAAGCTTCAACCCCACGAGGGTTCGTCTGAAACCGTACGGGCCACACGGTCGGCGTGATCGACCGGCGCTTCAACCCCACGAGGGTTCGTCTGAAACCCCGTCGTAGTACTCCGCTGTTGCACGACGGTCGCTTCAACCCCACGAGGGTTCGTCTGAAACCGGATACGGAATCAGACAGTCGGAGTATCGGAGATTGCTTCAACCCCACGAGGGTTCGTCTGAAACTTCGGCTCAAAGGCGTCGGTGGTCAGGTTGAGTTCGCTTCAACCCCACGAGGGTTCGTCTGAAACCCAGCTGGACACGCTCGACGAGGACGACCTTCGCGAGCTTCAACCCCACGAGGGTTCGTCTGAAACTTGCTCGTGCACGCTCTTGACGACGTCGCCACCGGGGCTTCAACCCCACGAGGGTTCGTCTGAAACAGAGCGCCCTCGTCCCACGTCCGCGACTCTTCGTCGCTTCAACCCCACGAGGGTTCGTCTGAAACACCGTCCTCGCGAACTGGTGGATCAACGAGTCGGTGCTTCAACCCCACGAGGGTTCGTCTGAAACAAGCACGTCGCTTTCGTCAACCCAGTCGGGCACCGGGCTTCAACCCCACGAGGGTTCGTCTGAAACTGGGGTGCTTTCCGGGGTGCTTGGGGTGCTTTCGGCTTCAACCCCACGAGGGTTCGTCTGAAACTCTCAAAACTGACGAGGGCTGAGTATGTCCGAGATGAAGCTTCAACCCCACGAGGGTTCGTCTGAAACAGGGGCTCGGCATTCCAGAGTGTCCCGCGTGTGAGCTTCAACCCCACGAGGGTTCGTCTGAAACCAGTCTGTTCGGGTTGTGACTCGGCGGCTTAAGGAGGCTTCAACCCCACGAGGGTTCGTCTGAAACGCGTATGACCGACAAACAGTCCGAATCAGTGACTGGGCTTCAACCCCACGAGGGTTCGTCTGAAACACGCTTACAACGTCTACCCGATCTACGACTGGACGGTCGCTTCAACCCCACGAGGGTTCGTCTGAAACGAGCTACTCAACGCGGACTGGCATCGAATACATCGCTTCAACCCCACGAGGGTTCGTCTGAAACGCCCTACTACGCCCATCTGATTTTAAACCGTGGCATGGCTTCAACCCCACGAGGGTTCGTCTGAAACGGGCCCTCGATCTCGTTTCCACAGCTCGGGCAGTGGCTTCAACCCCACGAGGGTTCGTCTGAAACACCCTTCGAGCGAGGAGACCGGGGAGGACGGTGGTCGCTTCAACCCCACGAGGGTTCGTCTGAAACGCCGTCCTTGACGGCGACCAGCATCCGCCGGGCGCTTCAACCCCACGAGGGTTCGTCTGAAACAGGGGACGCGCTACTGCGGGCGGTCGTCATGTAAGGCTTCAACCCCACGAGGGTTCGTCTGAAACTCGTCCTGCGCCTGACCTCCACCAGACGGTGTGCTTCAACCCCACGAGGGTTCGTCTGAAACCCTGTTTGACCCACTTGATGTGTTCGACCGGCTCTTGGCTTCAACCCCACGAGGGTTCGTCTGAAACGACGTTGAGGCCGGGGACGAGCTCGAGGTTGAATACGAGCTTCAACCCCACGAGGGTTCGTCTGAAACTCTCACCATCACCCATATCACCATCTCCCAACGCTCGCTTCAACCCCACGAGGGTTCGTCTGAAACTTGCGTGTTCCATATCTGGCAGTGAGACCCACGCTTCAACCCCACGAGGGTTCGTCTGAAACACGACCTCGAGCCGAACTTCGACGCTTTCGAGGGTGCTTCAACCCCACGAGGGTTCGTCTGAAACCGGCATGCCTCGCGGCCCGATCCCGACGCCACCCGAGCTTCAACCCCACGAGGGTTCGTCTGAAACGATACCTGTTCATCGACGTCGTCGCTCCTGTCGAAGCTTCAACCCCACGAGGGTTCGTCTGAAACACTCGAACTCGTCGAACACACGCGTACACGACAAGCTTCAACCCCACGAGGGTTCGTCTGAAACCATGCCGGAAATCCGGCGTTGAGTCTACGTATACGCCGCTGACACAAATTGATTTCCGTCGACCTCCAATAGTCTGTCTTCCCCTAGAGGTCGATGGAAACAAGCTGCCACTGAACGTCGATGTAGTACAAGTACGGCCCACGACACAGCAGGGAGTCTGTCCGAATTACCGGCTGACGACGTCGTATCGAATATCGACTGCTCGAACGGCCAGATCGAAGTCATTATGGCACCACAGAAGGAGTACCACTTCACGCTCGGTTTTGGAACGTTCAGCGACCTCCTCGTCCGAGCCACTGACTGACTCATCAAGGAATTGGACGAAGAACAGTGATGCCTCTACCCGGCTCCCCGGCACAGTGTTCTCGAGAGGACAGACCGCGAAAAGAGAGAAGAGAGGAGGGGTAGGGGTTAGACGCGTTCTTCGCTCCGGGAGATCCGGTCGCGGATCTCGCTGACGGCCTCGTCCGGGGTCTGGCCCGGACCGAGCGTGATCCGCGTCTGCGAGGAGTCGGTGTCGACGTCACGGACCTGCCATGGGCCGTCGCCAGGCAGCTGCGGGATGTCGATCGCGTCGATCACCGACCACCCGATCTCGTCGTGCGGCACCGTGATCTCGGCGTCGACAATCGACTCGCCAGTCTCCTCAACGAGGTAGAGCGCGACCTGATCGCACATCTGCCGACTCGCAAGCCCGGGGATGTCCTCGATCACCGTCCGCGCATCACCGTCCCGGACATCACCCTGGACGAACTCGCCGCGGGGCTTGACGTCCGCGTCGATCCGAACCGTCTGCCCGTCGTCAAGACCGCCGTCCTCGAGCGCCTTGATGCGTGGCTGGCCGTTCTCGGTCGAGTACCGGATCGCGTAGTCCTCGCCCCGCGAGTACTCGTCGTCCTCACTGGGGTCGTAGACTGTCTCCTTGCGCTCGACCAACCTGGAGTCGGGGAACGGCAGGTCAACCCACTCCTCGAGTTCGACCTCGACCGACTGGCGGGTCACTCGAGCAGCGCCGCCGTAGACGATCGCGCGCTCGACGACGTCTTCGGTCTGCTTGTCGATCTCGTAGCTGGCGAGGTCGGGGTCGGCGTCGCTCGACCGCTGCTCGAGTTGCGTCCAGTGCACGACGAGGTCACCGCTGTCGTCGGCGCGGATCTCGAACGCGAAGTTGCCGATGTCCGCGACCTCCTGGAGGACGTCCATCAGCCGGTTGTCGAACGACCGATTCGTCAGAACTGGAGTACTGTCGAGCACGCCGCGGAGTTCGAGCGTGTCGAGCGCGAGTGGCTCGTAGCCGTACCGTGGCGTCTCATCCCGCGGCTCGGAGTCCGACCGTGCGCCCACTGAGACGCGGCCGCGAGCACTCGTCGACAACTCTCCGTACTCGAGACTGTGCTCGGACATGTCTTCGACTTCGTCGAAGTCGTCGGTGCCGTCGATGCCGAGGCCGAGCAGCGGCGCGGGCTGGTCGTCGTCCATCGAGACCTCGAGCGAGACCTCGGTCAGCGACAGCGGCGTCGTGATCGGCTCGAGGTCGATCGGGATTGTCCCGATCTCGTGTGGCCGGTCGAGATGCCCGCCGGGCTCGTGAACCTCGCCGCTGAAGTCGTCAACGTCGTGGAACCGCCGATCGTAAATCACGGTCCCGTCAATCCGATAGTCCCCGTCCGGCTCGGTCCGATAGTAAAATGGGGATGCGCCGCCGTCCAGGTCCGGCGGGTCTTCTACGGCAGACCCGGTCACATCAAACCATGTCGGAGAGTTACTGCTGCCTGTTGACAACTCGGAGATGAGATTGACCCCGTTTAACTCAAATCGAACGTTTGTAGTCTCATCGTGAATCCCGGTGCGGGCCGCCCACCCAACGTGTTCACTCGGGATTGTGTACTCGAGAGATGTCGATTCTCCTGCATTGACTTCAGCGGCCGAGCCAGTGACATACGCGTCGTCGGGGTGGTCTCCAGTGAGATTAACCCAGTACGCCGTCTGTAATGGCACGATTCGGCCGTCCTCGTCGATGGCTATCGGATACGTGTCGTCCTCAACCGCCTTTTGGACGGCATCCTCGAGGGCTTGCTCGAGTTCCACGTCGCTGTCCGCAGCCTGCAGGACGGTCTCTTCCGCGTCGACCCGCGGCTCGTCCACCTCGATCTCGTAGTCAGTATAGGTCTTGAGGATGCGCTCGACGACTTCGTGGGTCGGCTCGACGTCGACATCCTCGACGATCCGCTGCTCGAGCTGGATGCCGCCCTTGCCTTCGAGTTCGGTCTGCTTCTGTCCGCTGCCTTCCTCGAGTCGGCGATGCTCAAGTCGCTCGATCGGCTGCTGGTCGCCGGAGTGCCAGACCCGCATCTCGGCATCGTTCAGCGCGTCAGAATGCCACGAGTCGCCGTAGGGTACCGTGATCTCCGCCCGCGGGTAGCCGTTGATCGTCGGATTACGGCTAACGTCGAGCGCCTGGGGAGTGATCGGCGTCGACCGCGCTGGGTGGTCGACCTCCACGTGCGGGCCTCTGGGCGGGGCGGGATGCTGGTTTAGGCCGGCATCGTCGGTCTCGACTGACAGCCAGTCCGACTCGTCGGTCGATCCGCTCTCGAGGACTGCAACGACTTGGTAGCGATAGGTTCGGTCGGGCTGGACGGTGTCGTCCTCGAAGGCGTCTACGTCGCTGTCGAGTGTCGCGATCGTCTCCTGGCTACTCCACTCGCTCCCCCACTGGCGCTGGCGGACAACGTCCTGGCTGGTAGCGTCCTCGTGGGGCGTCCATTCAAGCGATACGCTCGTCTCACTGATTGCTGTGGCTTCCAAGTTCATCGCATTGTGTCAGATGTTCAAGATAGTGTTTTCGAAGCGCCGGATGAGTGACCGCGACACAGAGTCAATCAAAAGGATATACCCCACTTATCCGCAAGCCTATCGTGTTCTGATTGCCGTGTATCCGAGTCCAATTTTTCGTCATAGATTATGATCTCTGAAATAAACCCTTCCCAACTTCTATCCGTCCTTCCTTCTTCACCGCCTACAAATAATGTATCTGCGTCGGTTGAGCCACCATCAAAAGATGCGGTTGTGTCATTGCAAATATGTTCCGTTGAAGATGAGTCGCCCGTGAACACTCCAACGTACTGTTGTACTGCGTCACCGAGCGGTATGGTGTTGACACCTTCACCAAGCAACTCCACTTCCTGTTCATTATCGATACCGTCATTAATGCGGATTTGCATATCTGACCTATCAGGGTCATTGACTATATTCAGGTCGTCGTCTCCTCGTGTGCCCGTACACTCCGCAACAACTGCAATACTATACGGGTCGTTAATCTCAACATTTCCCGTCGAATGTGTTAATATATTTTGTTTGAATTCAACTGATGGATTTGAATTTACCCCGTCTTCTTTGTAAGTCGGACTGCCCGTATCAATATCATCCAAATCAACGTTTCCAATTTCATCGGGCCAATTATCAACTTCATCATCGTCATCAAAATCTAACTTCAAAGAATCATAGTGATGGATTGCGCTGTCGGGTATCGCAGACCACAGTGTCGTGCCATCCCCTTTCCTAACACTTCCGATAGGCGTCCCATCACCGAGCCGAGTCCCTCCGGTCGGAGTCCCGTCTCCAAACCTACCCATGATTAATCCTCCTTCTCGAAAATGATGTCCTCGTCATCCGCACCTGGCGGGTCGGACGCTCCCTCTTCGACGACGTAAATCGACCGGCCCTCACTGTCACCATCACCGAGAACAGTGTCGTCGTGATCCTCGCTACCGTGCTCACCGTCGATCTGCCCGTACGAGTAATCACCGCTCTCGGCACTAATTGACCCGGTTCGACCGAAAACGTCATCAACAGGCGGGCGTGGCGTCTTCAAACGCTGCCAGTTATCTTCGTCCCCGGGATCGTCCGATGTGAGGATGTACGCTTCGCCGTGATCGTCCTCATCCTTAACGATCGCGACATCCCCCTGCCGAGCGTCATCCCACTCCAGCACGGCGTCGAAGTCGTCGAACACCTCGACATCCGTGATCGCGAGCGACGGAATCTGCCCCTCACGGATCAGAGCGTCACCGTCGAGTTCCGCGACACCATCCTCAGCGCCTTTCTCGGCGAGGTCGATTTTTGCGTCGTCGAGGTCGTCGATCTCTGTCTTCCGAGCGACATCGACGTTATCACTCGGCTCCCGGTCGACACGGACTGCATCGTCGGTCTCAAGGTCGGCCTTGAGTTCGATCACGTCCGAGAGCGTGATCTCCGCGCCGTCTTCGGGATTCCGCCAGACGGCGTTCCCATCGCTGTCTTCGTCCAGTTCGATCGCTCCGATGTAGATGATCGGCTTCTCGCTGTTATCAGTCATGATTTCGTGAGTTCTGTTGGTTGCTCGCCTATGCTACCGTCGGACGCCGCTCCGTGACACGAGCGTCTTACTGGCGTTCGCGTCCACGATCGACGACGACGCGATCGGCTCCAGCCACGTCTCGAGTCCTGTCGGGATCGGACCCTGCTCGCCGTCGGGAACCTCCCAGAGGACGTCCTCGTGGCCGGCCTGCAGGATCGCGTTCAGCGCGAACAGGTCGAGGTCCCCGCTGGTCGTGTTGATGAACGTGACCTGAGCGACGTCCCGGACCATCCCGATCTCCGTCACGTCGACGTCCAGGACTCCCCAACTCGAGCCGGGGAGTTCGACTTCCACCCAGTCTTCGTTGTCGGCGTCCCAGCGTTCGGCCGCCAGATAACCGGGGTCAGCCGTCAGCCGAAGCTCGCCCTGGACGTCCAGATGCGAGTCGCTGTCCCCGACGAGCCGCGTGTAGTGCTCGGTCTCGCCGGACTCGACCGTGTGGCTGCCGCCATCCGAGAGGTCAAGGACGTCCGTCTCCTCCTCGAGGTAGAGCCGGATCAGACCGTTGTCCAGAACGACCGTACCGTCGAAGTCGTGTTCTGTGCTGTGGACGGTCTGCCACTGTCGCGGGAGGCGACGATCGCCGTCCATGAACTTCTTGTCGTGCCTTCGGGTGTCGTAGACACGGACACCGGCCTGGATTTCGTCAGCGTGGTCGACATCGTAGACGAGCATCGGAACTGGATCTTCGTCGAATGGCGGTGGATCGTACCACGACGCGTCGGAGAGGCCGTAGACGTCGACGTCGATTGTCGGCGTAGGCCGGGTTTCGATCGAGCCGGCTAGCTCACGCTCACCGGTCTTGGGGTTGCGCCACTGCGCCTTACTGGCCGATGCCGGCACGCCGATCGGGACGGTGTCGAGGTCGTTTCCGAACTCGTGCTCGATCTGTCTTGGGTTGCCTTCGATCGCGCGGAAGTGCGTCGATCGGGTGCCGACGAACGTTAACGAGAGCGACCACGACCAGACGTCGCGCCGGTTCGCATGCAGCGGCTCGATGTCTGCCCGTTCGATCTCGTAGTAGCCCGCGTTCGAGTACGACTCCTCGCGGCGAAACAGCGGAAGTTTCGCGAGGCTTGAGTCAGCGAGTTCGTCGAGCTCAGTGGCGAGCATGGACGAGATGTCCTCGCCCCAGCGGTATTCGCCCTCGAGGGAGAGGTCTGCGGCCTCGGATGCAACCGACTCAACGACAGCACTGTCTTCGTTGAGAACTCCGGCTTTGGCGAGTTGCTGTCCGAGCCGATCGCGCTCGTCAGTCTGTGCGGCTTCCGGAAGGCTGGCGTTGTAGAGGTATTTCATGCGTTAAAAGTCGGAAATGAGTTCGCCGAGTTCCTCGAGCGCGTTCTCTGCGGCTCCGACGACGTCGACGTCGGGGAAGAGCGCCACGCGCTTGACCTGGAGTGACCCCTCCATCGACGACGTTGAGTCACCGCCTTCCCAGCTGGGGCTGGCTTCGGGGATCGTGACGTACATCGGCTGATCGAAGACGCCGGCTTCAGCGGCATGCGTGCCGTCGGTCCACTGTCCCCAGTAGAGTCGTGCCTGGCCGCTGCTGTCGATCCGTGCCTGGCTCAGGTAGTGCTCAAGGATTTGCTTCTGAGCGAGCGGTGGGCAGCCAGTCGCGTCGTATAGCGTGATGTCGTCGGGATCGTCCGGGTTGCTCGAACCGTCTCCCCACTGGTTGTTTCCGTAGCCGGTCTCGAACGATAGTGAATGGACTTGGTCGCCAGCACCACCGTCCGCATGGTAGCCTTCACGGCGGTCGAAGTCTGTACTCTCGATGATGCCGTCATCGATCAGATTTGACCCGATGTCGTAGGCTTCGCGGATGTACTGTCCGCGGTCACCAATCAGGTAGCTACGGTTGATTTCAGCGTTGTCCGAAATTTCTTTCGTGAGCTCGAACACGCCGGTCGTATCGTCCAGATCGATCTCGAGTACGGCTTTGTCACTGAGTCCAGGTGGCATGTGTGGGGAAATGGTTTAGTTAACTGACTGTCCACTTCGGTGTACCAAGGCGGCTCCCGGCCATCCGGAGCAGCCACAAGAATCTCACGGAAGCGGCGGAGATGTCGCCAATCGTTGTTGCTCCGCGCTGAGTTTACCCCTCGACAGATCAGAATCTCCCTGCCGGAATGACTGAGACTTTACTCCGACGCCGCCACATCGCTGGAGTTCACTGCCCGTGACGTAGCAAATAAGATGATGACGATGAGGGCCGCCAAGAGGACGAACATAATCCAGTGACCATCGAGCTGGAACCAGACCCACACCGCCGCGATGGGGACAGTGAGTAAAGAGACGATATAGAGTATCGTCCACCGCGCGAGTTCCTCAATCGGATCCGCGACTGAACGACCCATGCAAGATGTTTCTGTACGAAGATTTAAAATTCTACCCGCTGAGGGCGTTCTCCAGATCATCAATCTGACCTTCGAGATCGTCGCGGACGTCTTCGACCTCGTCCTCAACAGCGGCAACTACCCGGTCCACCATTCGGTCCAAGTCATTGACGTCGACGGGGGCGGTCACGTCGACGTTTATCTCTGCTTGCCGGCCGTCAGTAGAGTCCGTCTGTGGCTCCGGCTCGGACCCACCATTATCGTTTCCTCCGACGTGACCGACCCCGGGAAGAATCATGCCGTCTTCGGCGACGTCGACATCTGAGATTAGCTCTGCGCCTTCTGCTATTAGCCCTTCACGGAGGCCGGTTCCCGGGATGTCGCGGTGGATTCCCTCGACGAGACCGGTTGCTGGCTCACGTGCACCACCTTCGCTGCCGTCACCGCCCACTCTACCAATAGATACAGTGATCTCTGGAACGTCCTCAACTTCCAGCGGACCAGCGTCCTCCACCTCGAGCGGGTCGGTGTCTTCGACTGGTAGTTCATCAGGGGCGTCGACCGGGATTGACTCCGGCGCGTCCACGTCGATCGAACTCGGCGCATTGACATCAAGCGGACTAGGATCGTCGACCTCAATGCCGTCCTCGGGCTCGTCCAGCGGGAACCCATCTTCCGGTTTGTCGAGCGGCAGGCCGCCCTCAGGAACCTCGAGTGGAAAGCCGCCCTCAGGGACGTCAACGTCGAGCCCTTCCTCGCTGATCGCATCTCCGACAGCAGTCCCAACTGCCGAGCCGACAGCAGCCCCGATACCGCTCGAGAGGCCGCCAGCGAGACCTCCCGCGCCACCAAGGAGGTCTCCGAGAAGCCCTGCTGCTCCGCCACCGCCATCACCGCCGAAGTCAGCGCTCTCGAGAATCTCGAGGATATCCTCGAGATCGTCTGTTCGCTGGCGTGCCCAGCGGTGTTCGCGGCGGTTTCGGCGTCGCTGCCTGTTGTCGACGCCACCGGGCTGGCCGCCGTCGGTTGAGGCTTGCGCCCTGGACGACCGATCCGCTGACCCAGCGTCCACATCGATCGTGATCGGCGTCTCGCCCAGCTCCCGCTCGATCTGCTGGCGAGCCGAACGAAGCGCCTGCTGCTCGACGACGATGTCGAGAGCCGCTTCAGTACTAAACTCACTCATAGTGCGTTATGGAGTAACGCCAGAATTTCGAGGTCGTACTTCGCGTACTCACGGGCCTCGCGTGGATCGTGGCCGTTGAGCATGGCGATTCCAACGAGGGCGTCCAGCCTCATTTGGCGGTCTGCTGGCGTCGTTTCTCCGCGTACAACCGCCAGAAGCTGTTTCCCTTTCCCTCTCCGACCGACGTCAGTTCATCCACCTTCGCATCAGCCCACTCAAGGTAGTCCGGTGGCAGCTGGGAGACAACCGCAACGCGCTCGTCGATACTCGCCGAACTCCAGTCGTCGAGTACGTCGCAGTAGGGCGCGTCGACGGTACCAGCAGCGACGTAGTAGTTGCGGCGCGCCTTCTCGCCGCCATCTGCGGATCGGAGCCGATCGATCGCCTCGGCTTCTTCGCCACCCGACAGGCCGGCGATCGTGACGCCGTCGACGTCGTCGTTCCACTCGGGCTGGCTGTCGTCCTCGTGTGCTTCGTCCGCCCACTGGATTGCGTTCTCGTACGTGTCCAGCGAGTTACCGGTCCGGATGAGATCGTCCCAGGCCGGGTTCTCCTGGGAGATCTGCATCATGCTGTCGGTGATCTCCTCTTTCTGCTCACGGATCTGCTCGAGTTCCTCCTCGAAGGCGAAGTGCTCCGTCTGCCGGGGCATGTTAGACCGCCTCCACGTGCGAGACGTGCCAGTTGATATCCTCACCTAAATCCGTATCAGCCTGCACGAGGTCATTCCAGGCGTAGTTGTCCGGCTTGACCTCGAGGTCGTACGCGATCGGATCCGAACCATCGTCGCGGTCGAACTCGAGCGTTGCGTCGATCTCATCCAGCATCGTCGCTGGTGTCGAACCGCCGTAGGCGATATCGCGGCGATCGCTCTCCGTGAACGTGGCGTTCGTCGAAAGGTCTGGTTCGACAGCGCCAGGCACGGCGTCGACGGGATGGAAGCCGGCACCGCGTCGGAACCGTGCGAGGTTCGAGATTGTTAGGCCCGCCGACTGCAGATAGGTCTCGACGGCCGCATCATCGATCTCGAGACTGGTGCTGTGGGACGCGAACACGTCCGACTTGGCCGGTCGTTCGACATCCGTCGGGTCGAACTCGTTGGCCTCATCGCTGTCTCCACCGACCTCGTCGCCGTACAGCATCGTCAGCGTCACGCGGACGTTCTGATCCTGCTGGTACTGGATCTGGACCTGCGTCACGACCGTTCCGAGCGTGATCCGTTCAACGGTACCCTCGATCAGATCGACACCGAAATGCCAGCGAGCAGACGGCCGCAACCCCTTCTCTATCAGGCCATCCTCGAAGACGAGATCGTGCCAGTTGTCGTCGGTCAGGACGAACGACACCGATGCTGCGCCTTCGAGGTTCTGCGCGAGCGACGTCAACGGGATCGGATCATCCGGCCGTCGGACACGCTCGAGCTGACGCTGCAGATCAAGCTCTTCGACCTGTGGATCGATCCCTGGTTCGACGAACGTCGGCTCTCCGTCTTCTTCCTTGAGGCCGCCCATGAACTCGTCCTCCATCGCAAACGCGACAGGGAGAGCCGAGCCAGCGCCAGTCATTCAGGGTCACCGTCCGACTCGAGTTCGACACCGATCTTGAGGTAGGCGGTGCTGACAGTCCCGCCGAGGCGGTCTTCGAGTTCGTCCGCAAACTCGCCCTCGAGGTCAATTTTGAATGTTGCCTCTGGCGGGAGTGTTTCGTCGTAGGTGTCGTCGGTGTCGACGTCCACACCGGCAGTGTAGACGTTGACGTCAGTCTCGATCATGTCCTCGAGGTGTGCTTCGAGGTCCTCCTGGAGGTCCTCGACCGATGCCGCTGTCGCTTCGATTGTATGGGTGAAGTCAGTCATGTGTCTCGTGGTACTCTCGTAGCCGCCGCTCTTCGCGGCGAGCAGTCCACCCGAGGATGTCCTCGATCGGCAGCCGGACAGTACTCGGGTCCGATCCCGGCATATCGGCGCGACCGACGACCTCTCCGTACTCGAGGTCGACATCCTCGAGGGACAGTTCTATAGAAAGAGCGTACGTGTCTGGCATGGCTATGGAAGTTCCTCGTAGCCTCGGAGCGCGATGTCGATCTCGTAGTGGTAGAAGTCGCGGTACGCTGCTGATAGCGACGCTTCGTTCGTGAACACGTGGTCGTGGTACGCGGTATATGGTGTGCCTGTGTCCGGGTAGGACCGAGACTCGAGCAGTGTTCGGCGTACGCGCCGCGTCAAGACGTCGAAGGGGACTCCGTTCTCGCCGGCTGGATCGACGTGGCCGTAGTTACCCCCGCGTGTTGTCAGGCCCTCGATCCGCAGCGAGACGACCGCCTCGAGGCGGTGATCGTACTCGGTCCCGACTGGCGTTGGGTCGCGATCGGCGAGACGGGCACCGATGAAGACACCACGCTCGAGATCTTCTTTTCGTTTGTGTAGCGGCTCGGTCATGTCGTTCGGGTCCGAGCCATCGTAGACCTCGCTGTCAGTCCGGTTGACCCGGATCACGTTCACCGGGTCGCCGCTCTCGAGGCTGTAGTCCTCGGCGACACTCTCGACGACGTCGCCCAGCTGGTCAAGCACCCAGTTGACTTCCGAACTCATGATAGCGACCTCCGGAGCCAGTTCATCGCATCACGGACTGCCCGCGATTCGGAGATGCCACCCGTGACGGAGCCCCAGTTGATCTCTTCCGCAACGACGTACTCGGGCGCACCTGGTGGACGGGTTCCCTCCGGTGGCGAGGCCCACTCGAAGGCAAGTACGGGATTTCCGCTTTTGGTGTGCGGATCGACGCCGAACTCGAAGAGTGCGGACAGCCCCGGCCACTCGAGCCGGAGCGTGACGCTGTCGCGATCACGTTCGACGATCGGGCCGTCGACGTCCCCCCATACGAAGTCGATATCGTACCCGTGGCGGCTGGCGTACGACTGCCAGTTTTCGCGGGCGACCCGCTCGAGTTCGGGGCCGAGTTCCTCCTGGAGCGTCTGTTCGACGTCATCCAGGACGGCCTCGCGAAGGTCGTCCTCGAAGTTGGGGAGATTCATCACTCGAACCCTCGCTCCCAGTCTGGTGTTCGTCGCTTGCCTTTCGACACGTGCTGAGCGTCGAAGATCGGACCATCTTCGCGGAATCGGGTGGGAACGTATCCATCCTCGTAGTCCTCGGTTCGGTTACGGCGCGGGTCCTCGTCGGGCGTCTCCGAAGTCTGCTCGAGTAAGCGCTCCATCTTTTCGTTGGCAAACCCCTCAAACGGTATATGAGATTCCGCTGTTCGATGTCTTGGATCCTTGTCGGGCGTCTCCGCAACTCGAGCACGACCGCATCGTCTCGCCGACTGCGACCGGGCCTGGCCGACCACGTAGCCGGCACTGAACGAGACGACCATCCCGAAGAGAGCAATCCCGAACATCATCCGAGCGACTCGTCGTACTCCTCGAGGAGCCGGTTGGCTTCGCTCCGCATGTCTTCGGCCTTCGTTTCGACGTTGTAGACCGTCGCGTTCGACGGAATCTCGATCGTCGCCTCCTCCGCGAAAGTGGCTCCCGCCCGGAGTGCAACCGCTCGGCGGACGTTGCGCGGTATCTCGTCGCGGCCGTGATCGAAGTCGACGTAGACCGCGTTCGACAGCGACGCGATGTCATCATCCATCGCATGGACGTCGAGATACAGCTCCGAGACGCCCTGGTTGTTGACTCGGACCCAGTACTCGTCTCCCCGGTTGAGCTTCCCGACGCCGCCGTCGTACTGCTCGGTCCAGTCCTCGAACTCGCCGTCGCCGTTGACGACGTAGAGTTCGTTCACCGCCTGCACACTGCGGCGGTTCAGTCTGATCCGGGTGTATGCCGGGGCAGACTTGTCGTGGAGCTCTCCAAACGCGAGTCGGATCTCGCGCTTCGGTCGGCGATCATGCTTGCGGCGACGGTCGTAGTTGGGGCCCGACTCGAGCAGTGCGTCGCTGTTCTTCCGCGTCCGCTTCCGCCGGCGTTCGCTGGCCCCGTGGACGAGGCCGCCACTCGTCGGGATGTCGTGTTCGTCGTCCCTGGTCTTGGGCTCGGTCGGGATCTCGATCGCGTCAGCCTCTTCGATCCCGTCTGGCTCGTACCAGTACCAGTTGAACCGACGCTCGAGCGGTTCGGTCTCGGCGGCGATCGCGTCGACGGCGAGTTGCTCGTCCTGACTGATGTCGCCAGGCAAGTTCGATTTACGCAGCGCTCGGCGGACGTCCTCAAGCGTACAAAAACCAGTGGGAGCCATAGTGGGTTACTCCTCGATCTCGTTGCGACGCGACTCGATTGCGTCGTGGACGCCGCTTCGGTCGTCTCCTTCGCGTTCGGCGTCGGCGAGGACGTCCAGTTGGTCGTCGTACTCGCCGGCCTCGAGGCCCTCCTTGATCTCCGGGATCGTGTGCTCGTCGACGTAGTCCGCGAGACGATCGTGTTCAGTCGCCTCGGGATCGACATCACCCTCGGTGGGCTCTTCGTCACCGGCGTCGACGATCGCGAAGTCGCCGCGCTCGGTGACGAGGTGGTCGGCTAGCTCGTCACTGACGTCGGCGCGATCGCCGCGCTCGAAGAGGCAGCTGAGCGGGCGGATGTAGACGACGTTGCCGCGAACCTTCTCAACTGTTGGCATCTCAGATCACCTCAGGCATCCGGCGTGAACTCGAGAGTGCCGAAGTCCGTGCCGTCGTAGGCGCGGAACTCGCCGTCGGTTATGTTGAACCAGATGGCGGGGCCCTCGAGGACACTCTCATCTGGGTCCTCGTCGAGAACGCGAAGGATGCGATACTCCTCGAACGCCCGTCGAGTGCGTGCGTTAGTGGTGGGCATCAGCGCTCACCTCACGCGGCCTCGAGCGGGTCGGCGATGTTCTTGACGAGGACGCCAGCCTGCATTTCTTTGAGCTGATAGTCGAACTGGCCTTCGAGCCAGTTGCGGGAATGGAGTCGCTCCTCCTGAATCTTGTCGGACGAGGTGAGCTGGTCCATCTCCATCTCCTCGAATAGGCCGAAGGCGAGGTTTTCGGGGTTGGTCAGCATTGCGTAGCTGTTCGGCCAGCCGTTGATGCCGACGACCGTGTAGTCGAACGGCGTGACGTCGTCGTCGCCCTGCAGGACTGCGACGCCGGCCATGTCCTCACGCTCGGTCAGGTCGAAGTGGTACTGCTGGACCTGGTCGGGCGACGTGAGCCACACGACCTCGTCGGGATCGCGGTAGCGCGCATCCAGGGTCTGGATGCCGTCGTTGAACATCTTCGTGTCGATCGGGTCACCCGCCATATCCACCTCGGGCATCGAGTCAGCGTCTGCAGTGTCCGTGTCCTCGAGGCCGATACGGGTGCTGTCACCCTGGTCATCGACACTCTGCGTGTCGCCCTCGGCGCGGGCGATCCACCCCGTGAACGTGTCGTCGAGGTGGGCGACGTCCTTGCCGACGTAGCTGTCAAGGTTGCCGTCGGAGGCGCTCGCCCGCAGGCCGATCAGGCCGACATCGTTGCCCCACCGCTCGACGAACTGATCGATGATGTAGTTGCCGAACTCCTCGGGCCCGTAGTGGGTGTTCTTCAGCGCGTCCCGCTTCGGTTCGACGAGGATGTAGTACGAGCGGTCGGTGACGTTGAACTTCACCGAGCCGGACTCGGCGTCGGAGCCGTTCGTTCGGCTCTCCTCCTCGCCGCGGGTGTCGCCCGAGAGGACGGGGACGCCCAGCTTGGGCACCTCCATCTCGAGGCGCGGGAGCGTCATCGTGTCGGCCATCTCCAGGATGGGGATGCCCTCCTGGGATCGCTCGAGGAACTCCTCAGTGACTTCGACCGGAAGCTGGAACCCGCTCAGTTCGTCGACGCCGATATCCTTCTGGTGGGAGAGCGCCGCCACCTGGTTCTGCTGTCGAGCCGCCTGAATTGCGTTGGAATTTGCACTCATGTAGATATCACCGTGTTAGGAGAGGGACTTGGCCAGGCTGTCGAGCCCGCTGTCGCTCTCTGCGTCCTTGTCCGCGTCCGTGTTACCCTCGAGTTGGGTGCTGACGCCGCTCTGCTGGTTCATCAGGTCGAGCCGCTGCTCGACTTCGTCGACGCGATCGGCCTTCTCCTGGAGAGTCTTGATCGCGTCCTCGAGGCCGACGCCGGCGTCTTCGTCAACGCCGAGGGCTGCTTTGACCTGCGACTCGGGCACCTCGTAGGTCTCGCCGTCGATCTCGATCTCGGCAGTCTTTGGCTGTGGGCCCGCGATCGTCTCGGTAATGTCCGAGACCGCCTGCGTCAGTTCGGAGATCTGTTCCTGCTGCTGTTCGACGAGGTCTTTGAGATCCTCGTCACCGGGATTGTCACTCATAGTTGTGTCGTCGTCCGGCGTATCGCCGCCGGCGGCGTGATTGTCTCCACTCTCCGACTCAGCCCAGCTCGCGCTGTGAGCGTCACTGATGATATCGACTGTTGCCTCGCCGACGGGGACGAACTCGCCAGTCTCCGAGTGCTGGTAGCCTTCGACGCCATCGACGACCGCGAGTTCCCAGAACCCTTCCTCGTCGTCATCGTCGTCACCGGTCTCCCACGGGCCAGCCTCGTGTTCTGAGAGGTCGAAGTCCCAGTCTTCACGATCAGTGAACCGGTCGATGCCGTGCTCGACGCCGGCGTCTTCGAGAACGTCCACCGAGGCGTCGATCGTCGCGAACAGGCGGTTACGGTTCGCTCTCGAGAGGGTCCGTCCCTCCTTGACAGCTGCCGCGGCCGTCTTGACGCTTCGAGGCACCGACGTCGGTGGCTCGTCCGAATCCGTACTCGAAGGGGCCGACCGAGTCGCCGACGAGTCGTCTGCCGCGTCCGGTGACTCAGTGCCCGCGTCGGAGCCGGTGACGGCGTTGAATGCTGCCTTGCCGACCCGCTCGAAGAACGATATCTTACCGGGTTCGCTCGAGCCTTCGACCTGGGCGGCCTCGCTCAGGACATCCCACATCCGCTCGGCTTCTTCTTCGGAGTGGCCGCGCTGCTGAGCCTCCTCGAGGAAGCCTTCAGGATCGCCCAGGTAGTCGCCGAGCCGCTTCTCGGTGTGGGCTTTCGTCTCGAGGATCTGGGCATCCGGGACTGCCGGGATGTCGACTGCCGAGACCTCGCGGATGATGCCGCTGACCAGTTCCCAGACGAGGGCATCGTCGCCGATCTCGTCCGGGACGGTGAGGTCGTCGACTTCGTCCTGTTCGAACGGGCCGTTCCAGCCGACGTCGATCGCGCCGATCGAGTAGCCGGCGATGATCTCGTCGACGATCAGCTGCCAGAGGTCGGCGTGGTTAATCCGCCACTCTTGAACCCAGGCCCCCGCGGGTGCCTCCGTGCCGCCGATCTCCTCGGCCTCATCGAGGACCTCGTTGCGCTCGAGGTCCATCCACTCGTCCGGGAAGACGGCGTGCATGATGCCGCCGCCAGCCTCGCCGGCGTCGACGAACGTCTCGAACTGGTCGGCGAACTCCCGGATGGTGTCTTCGTGGACGAAGTCGTACTGCCTGTCGACTGCGTCGGGCACCATCACGATCCCGGTGGCGATCTGCTCGTCGTCGTTCTTCGAGACGAACTCGACGTCTTTGCGGAACTGCTCGCCGCCAGCCTTCGTTACCGGTGGCATGGATCAGCCCTCCACGCTCTCGAGAGTGAACGGCACGCCGGCAGGGACGAACGTCACGTAGAGTTCGTCCCCTCCCGAGGCGGCGATCTTCGTGCCGTCACTCGAGGTGGTGATCGAGACCTCTGCCGGATCAGCGTCGAAGCTGTCGAACTCCTTTCCGTGGTCTCGATAGAGTGTCAGTTCATACGTGACCATACGTCAGTCCTCCTGGTCGTCGTTGTCGTCGGCGTCCGCGTCGGCGTCCTGCAGTTTCCGGGCTCGACCGGTGTTCAGGACGCCACGCTTCTCGCCGCGCTCTTTGTCGCTATTCGTAGTCATGTGAGAATCCGTGCGTTCCCGGTCGACCCTCGCTCGCACGGGGAGTCGGGCGCTCCCGTGCTAACGGTCATCGGCGATCGTCGCTACACCAGCGCGACCAGTACGGCCACGGCGACGATCGACAGAAGGTGAGCGGTTTGATCCCACCGAATGTGGAAATCGAAGGCGTCGATCGTGCCGTGGACCGCCACCACGTACGCCGAAGCGCCTGCGATCACCAACCCGCTCGACGTCGCCAGCGGGAGGAACAGCAACACCGCGAAGCCGTGTACGTACGCATGGAGCGCGAGTGCCTTCCGATCGGAGTGTTTGTTCGCCGCCATCCAGTCAGTCTGCAGCGGGTAGTCCGCGACGAAATGCGCTAGTAGCAGCGCACCGAGAGTCTCGAGCGCCATGATCACATCGGGACGTCGTCCGGCGGATCGTCCGGCATCTCGCCCTCAGGAAGCCTCGAGTGGAAGTTGGTGATCTCGAGGTAAGCGTACGAGAGTCTGATGTTCGAATGGTGATACGATCCCGCGCTCGAGGCCGACGTCAGTGCCGACCACTCCGTCGGCGGGATGTCGACGTAGGTGTAGAGCGAGGACTCACCTTCATCCCGCAGGAACGATAGATACAGCTCTTCGTCCTCATAGTCGTACAGTCCCTCATCCAGATTGCTCGAGTTGAACTGCTCAGTGTCGATCTCGTCTTTCTCCGCGAGTTCGGCCTCGACGTCGGCCCAGTCACGCTCGCCGATCTTGTTGCGCTCCGGCGGGAGTTGCTCCTCGACCGATGGTTCGGCCGGCTCCTGGCCGACGTCGCCGACGTTCGCGACGAGTGTTGCCTCGCCGCCGATCGGGTGGTCATCTGGCAGCGGCTCCATGCCGGCCATCTCGAGGGCCCGGTTGATCGGGACCGCGCCGTTGACCGCCTGGATCTTCCGGCGGGCGACTTCGGCGTCCTGCTTGGGCTGATCAGCGCCGCGGAGCTCGTACTCGAGCGTCCAGTCAGTGACGCCGAGCGCCTGCTGGTGGATGATCGCATAGAGCCGCTGGGCGAACTTGTGCTGCTCCGGCTGAACGACCTCTAGGGCGAAGTCCTTGTCCTGCTGCTCGGAGTTCGACCGGTTGGACGTCCCCGTGTTGCCGATCTTGATCGGTGGAATCTCGAGCACCTTCGCGATCTCGCTTTCGTTCTTCTCGCGGAATGCCTCGAAGGACATCTCCTCAGAGATCCCCTGGCCGAGCGGCTCGAGTTCGATCTCGACGTCCTGGTCGAGGCGCGACTCGAACTTGTCGACCTCGAGGATGACTGTCCGGTGGGACTCCTCGCGAAGTCCGTTGAGCATCTGCCGAAGATCGCGCTTGGATTCCTCGGTCAGCTCGCCACTCTTGACCTTGATCGCGAAGCGCGGGATCGTGTCGTTGTCGAAGAAGTCGGCGTTGTAGTCCTTCGCGGCCTCGTCGGCGGCGATCGTCCGCGTCGCCGAGATCCAGTCCGGGACGCCGTAGTCGTCGGTCAGCGGGCTCGGGTTCGTGATGAAGATGAGTTCGTTCGCCGGCGCGGTCTCGAGCCCTTCCGCGCTGCCCTGGACGACGTCGCCGGTCTCACGGTCAACGAAGACTGGTTCCTCCTCGCTGCCGTCCGACTGATAGCGGATCGTCGGCGGTTCGCCGTCGCCGCCGGCAGTGATGTCGACCTCGAGGCCGCGGTAGCGGTCGCCGGCTTCGCCGAAGTAGCGTCGCTCGCCGTTCCGGACCTGGACGTAGCCCCGGCTCGCGAGATCGCCGAGGTCGCCGTCGACGAAGCGCCCCTCCTCTGGGTGGCGGGTCTGGTCGAACTGGCTCTGGGGTTTGCGGACGCGGACGGTCCGCGCCGGGACGTACGCCAACCCGATCGGGCGGCCCTCTAGGTCGGTCAGGATCTCGAGACAGCACCAGCCGATGAGGTGGTAGTCCTGGCGGGTGAGTTCTTTTACCTCCTCGGGCGTCGCCGGCTCGGCGGTCTGGCGCGCCTTTGTCTGCCACTTCGAGTCGGGACCGTGCCAGAACCAGCGAACGACCTCACGCTCGATGTCGTCGGCCTCGTCGGCGTCCAGGTCGGCCCACGGGACGATGTCAAACCCGTAGCCGACCTCGTACCGAGACTTCTTGCGAATGCCTGTTGCCAACGTCTCGTTGAGCTCGAGGAACGAGGCGAGCCGGTAGGGGTTGTACGGCGGGTTGATGCCCGCACCCAACGACTTGACCCGACGGTCTGTGAGTTGGGTGCTATTCGCCGCCTTCGCGGTCGAGGCGGCTTTCCCGACCCCCTCGACGTTGACTGCGACCTTGTTGTCTGTAACGGCGTCACTCATGGGCTGGAGTCACCTCGAAATCGTACGCGATGACATCGCTGTCTCGGACGACGTCGATGCCGAACAGTACCGGATCGCCGTCAGCGGGCAGTCCACCGTAGATTGTGCGGAAGACCCACGGCTCGAGTCTGATGCAATCGACGCGGGCCCCAGCAGCACTGAAGGACTTGATGTGAGACACGAGCCGGTCTAGGAGTTCGTTACGGTGGCTATTCTGCCTGCCAAGGATTCGTGCGGTCGACTGTGTCTGTATCATACGTATGAAACTCCACTGTCCTCGTCGCGCCCTTCGACAGTCGATAGCTGTCTCGTGATTCGGCTGCCAGCATAGCAGGCCAATCCGATCGACCAGAACGACTCGCCGTGACCTTCACCAGTCTCGACCGCCTCGAGGTCGCTCGTGACGACCTTCAACTGGCGATTCTGCCGACCATCGGGAAGGAGCTTGATCCGGTCGGTCGTGGCGTAGACGTCCATCGAGGAGGCGACCTCACGATTGGTGCCCCCACTCAGGCTCACGGGCTTCATCTCCGGCGGCACCATGCCCATCTCCTCGAGGGCCTCGTATTCGCCGCGAGTGTTGTCGTACGGTAGTCGCTGGATCTGGAAGTAGTCGATCGCGCGCTTGCAGTACTCGACCTGCCGTTTGTAGTCCCAGCCGTCCATCCACTTCGAGTGGACCTGGAACAGGTGGCCCGTCGGCGATCGAAGCGTGACGTCGTCGTCCACCTGGATGATGCGGTCGACAGCGGCGAACACCGCGAGGTGTGCCGGGTGTCGTTTCTTTCCGATGTCGAGACCAGCGATGCAGCCGTTGATCTCCCACTCCTCTTCCTGAGCGACCCACCGATCCTCAAGGTCGCGCTCGCCGTAGTCCTCGAGCGCCTGGACCGTCATCGCAGCGACTTCCTCGTCTTTGAAAAAGCCGACCTCGCTCGAGCGTGGCGTGATCTGGTACTCCTGGTTGAAGGACTTCCGGCCACGCTTCTCTTTGGTGCTGATCAGGTCTTCGTAGGACTTCCATTCCGGCCAGAGGACCTCCTCGCGATCGTAGTCCTGGATCGCGGGCTCTTCGATCCGGCCGAAGTCGGCGAGGAGCTGATCGTCGAACGTGAAGTCCTCCTCCGTCTGGGGCGTCGTCGTGACGTGCAACTCGGCCATCGGCCCCGTCGGGATGTCCATGATTGCGTCCTTGAAGATGCGGTTGATCTTGAGGACGAGGCCCGGATCGAGACCGGCGTCCTGTTTGTTGTCGTCCTGGAACGGGTCGTCGACGATGACGATGTCCGTGTGCCGCCCACGGACCATCTGCTGGACGCTTGCCGGCGACAGTGAGACGGTACCGTGGTCGTTCCAGCTGTACTCCGCGCGACTGTCCGCACGTTTCTTCTGGTCGGCGACCGGTTCGAACCACGGGTTTCGGTCGATGAGTTTCTTGATCCCGTCTTTGTTCTCCGAGCCGATGTGGTACCGCGCCATCGGCTGGTTAAACGAGAAGTAGAGGATTTCGAGGTCGGTCGGTCCGTCAGCCCACTCGACGTCTGGGTCTGAGTTGAAGCGGTTACGCCACACCTGCCAGGCGACGTAGGCGTAGTTGCCGGTCGACTTGAAGTGGTCTCGAGGACCGACGTTGACGGTCTTGTCGTGCTCCTGAAGGTGCCGGCAGCGGCGGGCAATCCACTCGCCACGGACAAAGTTCTCGAACGACTCCGAGAAGACGACATCGGCGAAGGCCGGGAACGACTCGTAGGTCGCCCGGTAGATGCCCGCCCGCTTTTCAGGGTCGACCGTGCCCGGGTCGCCGCCGGGGTCGGGAGTTGAACTCACTGGTGATCACCGCCAGACTTGAGGTTCGATTCCGCCGCAGACGCGATCGCGTTCGAGACGTGTTCTGGCACGTTTACGTCGTTCTCAATCGAGCCCGAGTGTTCGTGCTCAAGTTTCTCTGCAGGCTTCTCGATCACGCCGAACTCCGACGCCCACTGACGGGCCTCCCGGAGGAACCGATCGTCGCCAGTCCGGAGGTACTTCAGGTACGCCTCCTTGACGACATCTTTTGCGAAGTCCTCAGCAGACTCCTCGAGGTCGAGGTTTGCCATCGCCTCCTGCTCGCGGTCGGTGAGCGACTCTTTCATGAAGTCGGCGAACTCAGAGTAGTCGCCGTTCTCGTAGTTCGGGTTGGACTCCCCCCACTGTTCACCAGTCACTGGGTGATTGCTGCACGGCCCGACGTTGCGATCTTCGCCCCAGCCTGCTGGCTGCAGGCAGTACTCGTAGTCGTCGCGCTCTCGGCCGTGGTCAGTCGGTGTCGTTCGGTCGGACTTGACCGCACCACAGATCCGGTGGCCCCGTTCCGGGTGGACTGGGTGTCCCTGTTCGTCCCGTGAGGGCTCACTCGAGATTTCGTACTCCTCGTCGTCTGTCATTGGTGGATCGTTAGCGGTCGGCCTGTCAGTACTGGGTCAGCGCGGACCGACGTTCGAGATACGCCGAGGACCCGTGTTCGGACGTCGGGGGCCGTAGCGACGTTCGGACAGCTTGTCGACAGCTCGCGGGTTGTCATGCGTGCCGTCGTGATGGCAGCGCCGGCAACGATCGGTCAGGTTGTCGGGATCGTTGTTCCCGCGCTGCTGGTCGACGTGATGTTCTTCGGTATGATCGGTAGGATGACCGCAGTTGGTGCAGTGGTTACTCATCGTGATCGACACCTCTGAAGTCGAACGTGTCCTTTTCGTCGCATCGCGGACACGTCTCGAGGCCAGCCGGGAGTTCGGTTGCGTGCTCTGCATACCCACATCGGGTACAGACAGCGAGTTTTCCGGACAAGAAAAGTGCCTCAGCACACTCCTGGCAGATAGTCGCCGTCTCGCCGGGCTGAAAGAGTTGCGTAAGCGTCGACGGTGAAGTCTTCAGAAACTGTTCGCGAAACTCGCCCATGAACGCAGGCGCGTGGTCGTAGCGATCCTCGCAGACATCGCAGTTGAACGTGTATCCCATCGTCAGTCTTTCAGTACGCCGTTCTCGACTCGCGGTCGTCGATACCGAGCCAGTCGCAGCACTGGTTGATGTAGTGGCTATTCGGGCCGTGTTCCTCGCGGTACTCGAGCGCTCGCTCGCAGATCTCCGGCCACTCCTCGCGTGGGACCGACGGGTAGCCGAGGTAGGAGATCCGGTCGCCGTCGATCAACTCGACCGACATCCGGGAGATGCCGACGATCGAGCAGAACGGTTCCGACGTCGGCGGGACGTCTTCGCCCTGCTGGTTCTGGACGTGGATCGCGAGGTGGGCGAGTTCGTGGTAGACGGTCCGCCAGGACGTGGGTGAGTCGGCCGGAAACTGGATCATGAGGTTCCAGAACTGCGCGTAGCCGATGTAGTCGTCCTCGTCCGGATCCATCCGGCCGACGGTGATGGTCTTGCCGGTGAGCTCCGGGAAGTCCTGGAGCGCGCGCTGAAGGTTGCGTTCGAGATCCTCGAGAACAGGATCGTCGGCCTCCGCTGCGGGCCCGGCGAACGTCTCGAGGATGTGGAACGCGGCCTGTCCGACGACGTCGTTGCGTTCGTGTGGGATCTGGACTGTGTTGGTCATCCTGACTGCTCGCGCAGTTCGGCTTCTGTTGCGATCTGGGCGTTCGCGTAGACCTGTCCATCGAGGAGTCGGAGCTTTGCTCGGATCAGGTCTGTCGGCTCAGTCGCGTCGACACCGTCGAAGTACGTCGCGATCTTGGCGAGTAGGTCCGGATCCTTGGCGACGTTGAACTGGTGCCAGAGTGAGCCGTCGACATCGTGATCCAGCGAGTAACCACGATCTTCGACGTCGTCTTCGATAGCCTCGTAGGCCTCGACGGCCTGCGAGTATTCGCGCTCGTACTCCTCGCGGAGGACACGGGCGCTTGTTCTCGAGCGGTCGTCAGTGTTGATCGCGTAGTCTGTGCCGAATACTGCGTCGTACTTGACGTTGGGTTCGATCGTGACTGTTGGCATGATGGGTTAGTGTTGAAGGGGTAGGGTTCATGCTCCCCGCCGCACTCTCCTGACGACAGGGCGATCAGAAAAGGGGTCAGTCGCGGTCGTCGTCACGAGGTTGGCCGCCGTCCGTGCTGATCGTGACGCCGTCGAGGACGCGTTCAACCTCGAGGTCCCACATCCGACCGAGGACGAGGAACGCGACGGCGGTGGTTCCGAGCTGGAGTTCGGAAGGTGGGGGTTCTGCCTCGGGGAAGAACATCGGACCGAGGACGATCGCCGCCCAGACGCCGAAGAGAATCAGCGTCGCGACAGTTCGCTCAAGCGAATCTTTGTCTGGCATCAGAGCCCTCCCTAGGCAGATGAGTTCGATCTTCGTACGGTGCAACGGGTCGTCAGTGCGTGGTTTAACGGACATGGCATCTCTCACGGTTCGAGTGTGTCGACGTCGATCCCGCAGCCCTCGAGGAGGATGCGGAGCTCGTGCTTGTCGAGCCAGGTCAGCCCCTCCTCGTGAACGTGAGCGGTTTTCGCCTCCCAGCGATTCGGCTCGACGTGACCGTTGATCTCGAGGTCGCCGTCGACGGGACGGGCTCGAAGGTGGTCCTCGAGTGGTCGGCCGTCGACGGCGGTGCCGGCGGGCCGGCGCATGTTGAGGATCTCATCCTCGTATTTGAGCGACCAGCCGTTGGCGTCCTCGAAGTGGTGTCGACGCAGCTGCTCCTCGAGGACGTCGACGTCAATCTCGAGGTGCAGGTGGTCCGGATACTCGGGCCACTCAACGGTTGCGAACCGACGCCGAAACTCGCTCTTTGCCAGTTTCCAGTACTGAAACGGGATTTGTTGTAGTATCTCGAGCATGGTCTGTGTCTGAAAATGGGTGCGCCGGGTCCCGTGTGGGAGGCTTGTGCCGAATCCCGGCGCGGGTCGGGACGGCCCGTGGAGTCGTGCCCGGCCGATCTACCGGGTTGGCAGTCGCGAGATGGTGTCCGCCCCGAAACGGTGCAGTCCCCTTCGGCCCGCCAGGGTAGGGGCGACGCCGGGCCACATCGGGGACAGTCAGTCAAGTGCCATTGCCATGTACTTCTGGAAGTGACGATCGCACAGGCAATCCCCCTTGTAGGAATTCGTTGGGTTTCCAGTACAGTTGCCGCGGTCGCACGTCCCCCGGCCGTTGTTCATGCGTTCGAACGCGAGTGTTTCTGCGTGATCCATAGGTGCTATCGCGGTTGGATGTTCGCTCGGCCGGTGACGATCGTCGTTCCGTCAGCGTCGACGACGATCTCCTCGCTCGGGTTGCTCCAGGTCGGCTTCCATCGGACGTCGTCGACAACGCCCTGGACGTCGCGACCGGCGAACTCGAGTTCGACGGGCTGCCCCTTGCTGATCGACTGGACTGTTATAGTCTCGTACGGGCTCGCTTCACGCAGACCGTTGTCGCGGCCTCGAAGACTTCGGTGTCGTAGCTCGCGAACTCCTCGAGGGACTTCAGGTGGCCGACCGCGTGTTTGAGTTGGTCGATGTCCACCGGTTCGCCCAGTTCGTGGAGTCGTTCGGCGACGTTCTCTGCTCTCGAGAGTGCTTCTCGGCGACTGAGCGGGTTCGAATCTGCTCGGCCGGCGACCGACCCGCAGTCTTCGCAGATCGTCCGGGTCGGATAGCGGGCCTTCGTTGTGATCTCGACCTGTTCAGTTCCGATGCAGATCCCTTCGGGTCCGATTTCATCGTCATCCGTCGGGTGACGCCGGACTGACTTTGCCCGCGTCGCCTTCGGCTCAACGTCATGGCCGAGCGTGCCGTGACAGATCCGGACGTGATCGCTCTTGATGGTTCTGAAGCAGTTAGAGCACGTCTCGGGGTTGTTGAACACGTATCGCCGGAAGACGCGATCGGGCTCGTCGCGGCCCTGGACCTCACCGAGGGCATGGGCTGTAGTGGACATGATGATGCAGGAGAGACCGTCGGCTGTCGGCCACCCCCCGACGTCGTCGTTGCCTCGATCGGGGAGCGATGTTGAAACAGCCGTTACCTTCACCCAAGGTGATACATCGAGTTAAACGAACAGATAGAACACGATATTTCGGGAATTATTGTCGGGTGTAGATCGACTTTCTTGCGTCGCGCAAAGAGGTTTGACTCTCAACAAGACCCTCCTCTTCGAGTTCACGAGCACAGTCCCGGATTCGCTTTTTCGAGCAGCCGGTCGACACCTGGAGTTCGTCGACGGTCATCGGACCGTCTTCAAGGGCGAGCCAGATGAGTCGCGCCGACGGCGGGAGATCGCGGACCTCCTGCGGGAGTTGTTTAGGCATTGGTCTGCTCACCTCGGTCGAAGTTGATCGCGACGACGCCGCCGGAATCGAGAATCGTCATGTCCAGGCGGACCGCGTCGGACCGGCAGATGAACGCGTGGTCGCCGCTGCCGGCGGTGACCGTGACCATGTCATCGAACGGCCGGAACTCCTCATGCCCACCGGGGACGATATCGTCCTCGATCTCCACCCAACCGCGTGGGATGTCACGGGCAGCGTCGATCCCGATCACGAGGCAGCCATCGCGAAGCTCGTTGCCCAGCTGCTCGAAGCGGTCGCGGGCGTCGAACAGTGTCTCGATTGATAGCGATCCCCCGACTGTGTGGACGCCGTCATGCTCAAGGGCGTTGTCCCAGAGTTCGTACGTATCTTCGAAGACGGTCACGCTTTCTCACCTCGTGCGGTGTTACGGAGTGTTCGTGAGTTGGCTTTCGAGCAGTCGAAACAGAGCATGCTATGCGGGTGGTCCTTGTCGCGGTTGACTGCGTACGGCTCGCGGTCGACGGTCTCGGGGTTGAACGTCTCGCCACAGTAGGTGACGCCAACGAGACTCTCGACGCAGTAGCCGTCGTGTCCGTTCTCGAGGTTAACCACGTAGCCGGTCGTCACGAGTCGTCACCTCGGAGGTCGTCCACACGCTGGTTCGCGATCCGTAAGCACATCGCCCCGTTGCGGGTCGTCCGCTGCGATCGGCTGTGGTACTCCTCGATCTTCTCCTCAAGCGCGTCCGCATTGTCGATCCCGAGATACCTCCGCTCGTGCTCACCCGACTCGTCGACGTACCGGAAGAGGTCATTGCGGGAGGTCGCCGCCGCGATCGCCGACCGAACCCGAGACGGATGCTCATCGCGATAGCTCCACGAGATACTACAGACGACCGGAGCCTCATGGATCAGTGGCGGCTGTACCCCGCCCGTGTTCTTCTCGACGTAGCCCACCACGCTTTCGTAGATCTCTTTCGACGAGGCTTCGCCCGACATGGTCAGGCCCTCCCGAGGTAGCGGATGTGGTCGGTCTGGGGCTGGATCGCGACGCCGTCCTCGAGCATGTTGTCCATGTCGGCGTGGAGTCGATCGGCAGTGTAGTCGCGCTCGAGTTCGTCCTGGACGTGCTCGATGACGCGGTCGCGGGGAACCCCATTGGAGTACTCGTCCTCGAGTTCGTTGATCGCCTCTGCGAGCGTTTTCATCCGATCCTTCTGACTCTTCGACTGCCCGACTTCGACGATGTCGGCATCGTACTCACCGTCCTCGTTCTTCCCGACGTCTTGCATCGAGCGGCCAGCCAGTTCCGTCGCGATGCGAGCATGGCGCTCGGTGATCGTTTCTGAGAGCTCGAACTTCGCGGCAGCCTCGGCGATCCGGACCAGCGCTTCGAGGTCGCGGAACGTGACCGGAATCGGTGAGTTGTCACTGACGTCGTACAGACGGCGGATCTCGAGGAAGCTGTCCCGTAGCTGCTGTTTGACTGCCTCGCTCTCGAACGGTGGAGATGGGCGTCGCCGAGCGAGTGCGAGCCACTTCCGGAAGAGATCCGGCTCGACGATCGCGCCACTCTCGTTGTCACTGTCTGTAATCAGATCATCACTCGTGCCATCGCGCTTGGCGGCATCGCGAACGTCAAGGACGTGGTCGGCGAGTTCGCGATCGTCGTCTTCGTCTGGCTTGTCCTGGACAGTGAAGATGAGGTCGAATCGTGACAGCAGATCTGATCGGAGGTCGAACTGTTCCGAGACGGGTTCATAGGGATCGAACCGCCCGTGCTTCGGGTTGGCCGCAGCGAGCACCGACGTCTCGGTCTGGAACGTGGCTCGTTCACCAGCGATTTCGGCGTTAATCTTCTGCTTCGACATCGGCTCGAGGAGGTACGATCGCGTGTCTGCATCCATGTCATCGAGTTCGTCGATGCAGACAGTGCCGCCGTTGCCGCGAACGAGTGCGCCGGCTTTCAGGCTCCACTCGCCGTCGCCGAAGTCGTCTTGCTCTGCGGTGACCGTCAGCCCGGGCCCAGTTGTTCGCCGGCTCGTAACGCCGACGGTCCGCCAGCCGATGTCTTCGCACCGATCGATGAGCTTCGACTTGCCAGTTCCAGGATCACCTATCAGAAGGACGTGGAGATTCGACCGGTCAGTGTCACCGTCGTCGTACTCGATCTGGCCGCCCGAAACCATCGACAGGATCAGCGCCTTCTTCTCGAGTTCGTAGCCGAACACCTTCTCCGACAGCGACTGAACGCCGACATCGAACGGATCACCCTCAGCACCGTTCGCGAGGTCCTCGATACGAGCCCGTTCCTGCGAGGTAATGTCGAGATCTTGCTGTTCGGTGTGCTCGATCTCGATGTGGTAGCCCTCGAGGTAGGGGTCGAACTTGGGCTTCTTCTGGTTCCGGGACTCCTCCTGCTCGAACCGAATGATCCCCGAGACCTTGATTCGGTCACCCACAGTGACGGAGCCAGCGATATCGTCTTCGACGAAGGCGTCGATCTTCTGGCCAGCACCGTCGGCGAGCTCCGGCGGCACCTTGACTCGGAGTTTCTGTGCGTCGACGAACTCGGATTGATCGAAGTTCACCCGGAACGGTCCCTGGCGCTCACACCCTTCGCACTCGTGTGGCTCCTGGAAGTCGCCGCTGGACTGCGGCACACGCGTAAGCGTTCCGCACAGCTGGCACTCGAACGCTGCTTCCTCGATCTTCGGATAGACATCCGATGTCTTCGTGATCTCTCCCCTGATCGCCCGGTACCCACCGAGATGGGTGGACGGGGAGAACTCACCCGGGTAGAACGTCTGTTCCTCCGGGGGGTTGTAGATGCGTACGTGTGCACCCGAGAGGCTGACGTCGATCGGGAGATCGTACAGACGCAGCGCTTCCTCGAAGTACCGCCGCAGCTGCTCCGGCTGCTCGAGGACGTCGTGGGCGACATCCGGATCGAACCGGTAGATGTCGTTCCAGTCGACCTTGAGGGAGCGCTGTTCGTTCGGGTACTTCTGTGCGAGTTCCTTGATGTTGGTTCGTCCGGAGTCCTTGTCGTCGTAGTAGTTCCGGAGGAAATCCCCCAGACTATCGACGAGGTCCTTGCCCGATTCCGCCTTCGATTGTGATTGTGACATGGGATCGGTCGCGGTCTTTTCTTGCCGGAATAATTCCGAATTGACCGTTCCGTCCGACGAACGACGGCGTCGGACGGCGTCGGATTCGGTGTACTCCCGGCTACTCGACAGTTACTTACACAACTACACTTACATACAATTACAGCATGAGGTAGGGAGGCGGGATTCCCCGGTGGAAGAAACCCATTCTCAGAACACCTCTCCCGGACTCGAATTATTCCGGGAAGAAAAGGCGACACCTCGTTTTGCCGCCTCTGCATCCACAGTCAACTTCATCGGCCGGCTGTTCTCGTCGAGATCGAAGCCAGGGATGTCCTGGATGCGGTCGCCGTCGTTGTCGTAGCCAGCTGCACGTCGGAGCAACCGATAGCACTGGTTGTTCCCTGGCTCGCCGTCGAACACCTCCCACATGACATCATCGTAGGTGAGCGTTGCTCGACCGTGTCCGTTGACGGCCTTCTGGTAGGCGTGCTCGCGAACCATCCCGATCTTGGTATCGAGCGAGAGATCACGGTATTCAGCATCGTCGTCCTCTTCCGACAGACGAAGCTTGACCGCGGTGAGTTCCTCGGCGAGTTCGTCGTACTCCTCGCGAAGCTCCTCGAGGTCGTCCTCGAGGCCGTTGCACTTCTGGAGCGCACGCTGGGCGACCTGAAGTGCGTCCTCGGGACGGACATCCTGCTCATCAGACATCGCGGACCACCTCGTAGCCCTCGGCGCAGTCGTCACAGACCGTTCGCTCGCCGTGCTTGGGGTAGTGGATGACGACGTCAGCGTCGTTGGTACAGCCCATCGCCCCGCAGAACGGGCCGGACCCGTCGGTTGCGGAGCTCACGCTGAACACCCCTGTTGACCGCTGGTAGAATGAGCTTTGAACCTGAGATTCAGCGAACTACCACCGTTCGAATTGGTGACTATTCGGATACCTGGTGGTAGAGGCTTTGAACCTAAAGTTTGAAGCCAGGGCAGGGATTTGAACCCCGGAAGTCTCGATTACAAGTCGAGTGCATGAACCACCCATGCTCCCCTGGCACCGCCCGAGAGTTACCGCTCCTCCTTTGAGTGTGTATCGTTTTCCACCGGCTCCTCGAGCGACCGTTCCATCGTCACGCGGAACGTCTCGTAGCCACAGTCCCGGTAGAATCGCCGTGCTAGCTCGTTGTCCGCCATCACCTCGAGAACCATCACGTCGACGTCTCGCTCCGCGAGCGTGGCTTCTGCCCGCTCGAGTAGCGCAGTTCCGATCCCGTAGTCGCGGTAGGCCGGTTCGACGTACAGGTTCGACAACGTCCCTCGAGTGGCGTCCAGATCGAGCGTCCCACGTTCGACCGAGAACGAGGCGAAGCCGGCGAGGGTGCCGTCGGCACGGGCGACGAGCAGTCCGTCGCTTGCAGCGTGGGCTGCGAGCGTCTCCCGCATTCGGTCGCGGTTCGTCTCCGCACGGACGTAGGAGTCGTACTGGCGTTGATCGCGAGCGAGTCGAACCCACAGCTCTGTGACGGCGTCGATTTCGTCTGTCGTCGCGGGATCGATCTCAATCGTCGGTTCTGCCATACTCGTTCTCGCTGATCTATTGTGGGTGGCGGTTCGGCGGGAGCGCTCACAGCGTCGTGATACGACCAGTTCGACGCGGTCGACCGCTTCGATGGCGAGACTCAGGGTGGCAACCGCCTCGACACCGGCGTTGCCCGCCGGGACGTCGGTCACTGCTCCGTCGCGTTCTCGAGTGGCGCGCTCGAACGCCTCGTCTCCGAAGACGCTCGCCGAACCATTGAGGGTGACGGTCTCGAGATCCGCGACCCGTCGCCGATCGCAAGCGTGCTTCGAATCGGTGGCGTCGCCGTCACGGGCGGACGGAGGGTCGATGTCGCCGCGTGGCGAGAGCCCTCCCGCTCGACCACGACTCGGGAGAGAGCGCGGGCCGGCCACGACGCTCGAGTGGCTCCGAGAGTAGGTCGACGCGGGCCCGGAGCTTTGCGGTCCCGGTCGCGGCGAGAGAGCGGACTGTCGGGCCCGACGAGAACACCGACGGTGGTCCCGGCGGCCTCTCGATCGTCGAGGCGGGCGATCGCTGTGGCTACTCGAGAGGGTGGGCCTCCGGGACGGTCGGATCGGCGACCGGTGGGCAGACGAGTTGGTGTACTTCTGTTCCGGCACGACTGTGACTTGCCTTGGGGCTGGCCCGGGAGCGACGGACGGAAAACAGTGACGGGGAGAACGGGAGAGATCACACTGTCCGACAGTCCGCACAGATGAGTTGACCGTTCGACTCCCAGAGCGACTCTGCGAGCGAGCCACACGCCTCACAGACACCCTGGGTCGTGTACTCGTCGCCGCTACCTGGGCTGACCGCCGAATCGGGGTCGTCGTTGGCGAGGTGGGTGTTGTGAGAGCGCTCCCCGGTCGCCGGTTCGGCCTCGATGTCCGATCCGAAGTCGGCCGACCGGTGGGGTGTCACCGCCGCCTGGAACGACCCGGCAGCCGCAATGACGTCTCGCTGGGTGAGTAGCCCGAGAACCTCGTCCTCGTCGCCGTCCTCGACGACGAGGTTGCGGATGTTCTCTCGTGCCATGACGTTCGCCGCGTCGGTAAGCGACCGCTCGGGCGCGACAGAGATGACTGGCGTCGTCATGACGTCACCGACGGTCGTCTCGGCTACGTCCGCCTCGTCGGCAACCAGCCCGAGCACGTCCCACTCGGTCATGATACCGACCGGATCGGTCCCCTGGATGACGAGCGCCGCACCCATACGCTCTTCGCGCATGAGCGTCACCGTATCCAGAACGGTATCCGACTCGCTAACCCCGACGTATTCGTTGGTTAGAACGTCCGTGACCGACAGTTCCGATTCCATACTCGAATACTAGCGATAGTCCGGCTAAAAACTACCTACGCCACGTTTAAGCACGTCGCTCTCGAAGAGACCCCGGTTTGGCGCGTCGTCGGATTACGATTCCCACGCGAGTTCGACGCGCGTTCCGTCGGCTCGACAGGTCTCGAGGGCGTGTTTCGCCTCAAACCCCGCGTCGTGGGCGTTTTCTCCGTGGCCGACGCCGACCTGGAGGCTGACGTCGGCGGCCTCCTCGACGTGGTGGATCGCTTCGACGTAGTCCTCGTCTTCGAGGTCGGGGCAGACGACGATCACGTTGTCCCCACCGACGAAAAACGAGAGACTGTCGTGAGCGTACCGCATGTGTCGCATGAGTTCGGCGTACCCCTGTTCGATCTCGATGAAGGTGTCGAAAGCGTTGAGTTCGTCCGTGTAGTTGCCAGTCGCGTCGATGACGTCGAAGTGGGCGATCTGGACATCCTCGTCGGAGCGGTGCGCGTCGTCGATGGTCCGTCCCTCGAGACACTCTCGTCGGTTCTCGTCCTGGGCGCTGCCGGCTTCCTGGAGGCGGGTCGTCGCGTCGGACAACGCCTGTACGGGGTCGGTTCCAGTCGCCACCCCGAGACTCAGCGTGACTGGGTAGCGGTTGCCGGCCGACTCCTGGAGGAGTCGATGGTCCTCGAAGTCGAGGCCGTTCGTCACAGCGATCATGTTGTCGAACCGCGTAAAGAACACGTATCCGCCACGATTCCCGACGAACTGAGAGATATCGGCGTAGAGTCGTGACTGTAGTGTCTGGAGGTCAGCCTCTCGTCTCGGTTCTGGCGTCACCGTCCACGGACCGTAGTTGTCGATCTGGACCAGCGTAACCTGCGTATTAGTCACTGTACGAAAACCTTCCAACGTCCCGTCGTATAAGTGATACGCAATCCAGATCCGAGATGTGCCACGCAGTCACGTGGTTAGGCGGGCTTCTTTTTGGGATCGGACCCCTCCGGGTGGTACTTCCAGAAGTCCCCCTCGCGCATCGCCGCTCCGACGGCCTTGTGCATGTCGACCAGTTCCTCGAACTCCTCGGCATCGACGTACTCGAAGATCTCACGCAGCGCGACGACCCGCTCGTGGTTGATCCGGATCGGATACTCGCCGTACTCGTCGACGAACTCGGAGACGTCCATCGGAAAGTCCGCTTCCTCGTCTACCTTGTCCGCGATGATCCGCATGTCGAACTTGCGCATCCCCTCGCTTCCTTCCTCGCCGTCCGGATCGACTGGCCAATCCTGGCTCATGCTCGAACGTGTGTCGGGGTGTTGCAAAAGGGTTACTCTTTATATGTGTCGGCCGGCGCGTCACGGGGCTGCACCAGCGAAACTGGGCCGGCGACCGCCCCTCGCCAACTCTCCGCGAGCACACTCTCGTCGACTCGAGCAACGTGTCCTCATACGGCTTACTGTCGTCACTTACCGCCGATCGCCGTCCCCGTTCTGTCGATAGGCGGTAACTAGTTACAGCAATCCGTATGAGTGGCTATTCGGACGCAGAGTCGGACGCTGTCGCCCCGTCGGCGCTCTCGGTCGCCGAGGCGGTCGCACCGGCTACCCCTGCGAGTTCGACGGCGACCGTCCCATCGTCCCAGACGACCGAGAGGGGAGTCGTCGTCCGCGACGCCGACGGTGACGGCGTCACCGGCGGTGACTGCCGGTTCCCCGTCGATCTCCGCGCTCGCGTCGCCTCCGATATCGGTCCAGGCCCCGGTCTGCTCGAGGCCATCCCCGCGGACGGAGAGAGTCGACGCTCGAACGTCGTCACCTGCGGTGTGTGTGATTCGTTGGCTCCCGTTCTCCCGATCGACCTCGAACGTGGCGTTCGGCCTGAGCGCCGTGTCGTCGTCCGGCCTGATGGGGCTGACCTCGAGGACGCGCCAGGCACCGTCTTCGAGTTCGAGGTCGACGACCGGTCCGAGAGCGACGCTTGCGCCGTCGGCCGTCACGAGCGTTTCGACCGTCGCACTGTCGTCGTCGGTCGCGATCGTTTCCGTCGCTTCGACGGTGAATTCGTCTTCGTCGTCCACGTCGTATGGGTCGGCCTCGTCGTGTTGGAGGTCGTGGACCCGGTCGACATCGCCGTCGGCGATCGCCTCGTAGAAGGCGACCACCGTTTCCGCCGGGGAGCGTTCCGGTCCACCGTCGGTTGTGTCGTCTTCTGATTGCTCGTCAGCGGGTGTTTCGTCGTCTCCGTTCGACTCGGACTCGTCGCCGTCGTCGGGGTCGGTCCCCAGGCTGTCGGCGAGACAGCCGGCCATCGCCGCCGTTCCGGTGACACCGGCAAGTCGTAGCATCGCTCGTCGATCCATACGTCTTCATACTGACACCATCGAAGTTACGACTATCTCTCCGTCACCCAAATATTCTCTGTGGTAATCAAACGAAGTTGTACTACCTAAACTGAGATAGTATAATTTATGTAGTCTCGGGAGAACGTTCCCGATGGGACACATGGACCCAACCATCCTCCATCACGGTGTGAGCGAAGGTATCGCCGCCGGACTCGCCGGCCTGATGGGCGTCGTCGGCTTCGGTGCCGGCATCGCATACGCCCGCATGAAAGCAACCGGATCGATCAGACGAACCAGTAGTTCGGCCGAGTCCGCCGACTCGTAACGACTCGGACGCCCTCGAGCGACGACACCCGCGGACGCCTCGTCCCTCGAACTGTCCTCCTTTCTTCGCTACTGGTCTCGAGTCGTCGGTGACGGTCACAGACGAGCCATCGAGTCGAGCGTTGGCCGTCACCGGCCGGGACTGGAAGCCGGCGAGAGACAGTCATCCAGTCTACAGCAGTCGCATTCGTGGCGTGGAACCCGTTCACTACGATTCCGACACCAATAGATATAAGCACTGACGAGTCAACAATCAGAACGGAAGCCACTCTCCAGCAGGGGCGCGTCGAAATGCCCCGGGTGATAAGGCACCCGAGACGTGGCTTCCAGCCGAGAGGCCTGAAGCCATGTTTGCGTACGTTCTACCGGGACATAAACGTCCCGAACGACTGACGTATCACACTCGAGCACTGCCAACCCCCGAAACCGGGTGGCACCGATGACGGGGGACGACCCCCGCGACCGTGAGGATCGAGACGGTTCCACAGCGGACGCCGACACGTCGACACCGGACGTCGACTTCGACCTGTTCCCACTCTGTCCCACCTGTGGCGACGAAATCGTCGCCGCAACGATCCACGGGCCAGCAGAAGCGACAGCCGTCCCCTGTGGCTGTACCGTCTTCCCACCCGTTCTCGAGTTCGAGGGGAACGGACGGATCTGACTCACGGCTCGCTGCCTCACAACATCTGGGGCAAAGCCGATTCGCCACCACGGTCGCTCGCGGTACTACTCCCCGATTGCTTCCTCCAGCCTGTCATAGAATACGTCTCACTACCTCTGCCTAGCGATTATACAGCTCGCATTTCGCGTGTACTCTGTGAATCACCAGTCATCGGTTTTGTTCAAGCGGGCGGCAGCAGATAATGAATGTTGAGGACCATTGTATGACACGCTCGTTGTCCTGCAGGTCCGCACCGAGTTCCTGGGCGACGGTTTCGCTCTCGGACCGAACCGAATCCAGAAACGTCTCTCCCGCACGCTCGCGAAACGCCTCGGGCCGGAAAAAGACGTAGAAGTATTTGAACGCCTCGAGATCACCGCCCTCGAGCAGTTCCGGCAGGTCGACCTCGAAGTAGGTCTGGGTCTCGTAATCTTTGGTACCGTACAGCCGCCACTTGCGGCCGTTGGTGAGAATCCCCCACTGGATGTTCTCGGGCGTCCGCTCGAGGTAGTGTTTGATCTGGTGGGAGGCGTTGCGGTACGGTCGCTGCTCGCTGAATCGGGTCGTGAAATCCGCATCCCACTGCTTGGCCTCCACCAGACCGACGCCACGGTCGAACAGATCCGTCGTCTCCTCCGTACTCAGGTAGACTTCTGCGGCGTCCCGGCGTGTCTCGGTGTCGTCGAACAACAGTGTGTCGACGTAGCCACCGCCGTCGGGAAGCGTCGTCTCGACGTTGGTTCCGAACCCCAGGATGTCGAGCACCTCGGCGATCCAGTTGTCGATCAGCGGATCTTCGGCATACCCCGAAACGAGATCCGACTCGAGGTCGTACAACTCCTCGAGGTCCTTCATTGCCGCCCGCGCGTCCTCGTCGCAGTTCCACTCCTCGCGATCTTCGATGCGGTCGTCGAGATAGTGGCCCGAGAAGAGACTCGAGTTGACGTAGGGCCGCTCCGTCAGCGTCGCTTGGCTCATACCGTGACCACTCGAATTGTCACACCAAGAAACCAATGATCGCCAGCCCCGCTCGAGGGGACTGCGTGACCGAGTTCGGGTCGACCGCTACCGACGCTCTGCTCGAACCTCGCCGCGTCGCGGATTCGGGAACGGTGCCGGCGATACGTCGTCGTTCCCCTGGGGCGTTGTCATCGATCGACCACCGATTCGAACAATCGACGTTTCGCCTCGATAACTGCCCCGACGATGCGTGTTTTGACCAGTACGAGGACGCTGACGACGATGGCGAACGGAGAGGCGACGATCAGGGCCGAAAGGACCTGTGCCGACCAGATGGTGTCGAACGTCCCGTCGCTAGCGACGGAAGAGATATCGACCAGAAAGAGCGCGAAGCCAACCAGCATGATAGACTTCGTCACGGTACGTTCCGCAATAGCTATTCCACCGGGATGGCCGCGGATACTGCCGACGATACTGCGCCCAGTCAGAAGCGTTACGACCGGTGAGAGAACCACGAGAAGAAAGACAGACAGCCCGACGACGCCGCCGACGTAGATCCCCAGGATCATCTCGTTGTCGACGCTAGCCGCTCGGGTTTCCAGTCCCTCGGCGAGGGAGTGCTGAAGCCCAGGCACCGCCAGTATCGCTCCAGTTGTGACGTCGGCCACTCTCTCGGTAGTCGTGGGCGGCGGCGGTTGTTTCTCGATCGGCAGCGATATTTCGACCGTCCGACTCGTATCGGGGTCGTCACCGAAGTAGTAGATCGCTTGTCCAGTTAGTTCGTACTCGCCAGCCTCGAGCAAGTCGATATCTATACGCTGATCCTGGATCTCTCCGGGGTCTAACTCCGTTGTTGTAACGAACTGACCAGCGGTCCCGCTGTCTATGTCGCCGGTTCCCGAAACGTCAGCACCGCTTGGGGCTTCCAAGACGAGCTGGACCGTCAGTTCGTCTTCGGGGTGGAGGTTCGCAGCCGAATGACTCAGCTGAACCGTCTCACCCGGCTCTACCGTCGTCCGCTGGGACTGAAGGTTGATGTTCACCCAATCGGTGTCGATCACGACTTCCTCCTCGGTTTGGGTTACGTCCTCGGCGATCCCGTCGGAGCCACCGGCTATCCCGACTGTGAGGCCACAGAGAACCAGGATCACGAGGGAAAACAACAGCCCCTGAAGTACTCGTTCGTTCATTCGTACGTTGGACGTGTCTCGACGGTTCTCACCATCTGCCAGTTTCGCTGTTAGCGTCTGCGTTCATTTCCGCTGTGGAACGGCAACCGCGACTACTCACTATCGTCGGCCGCTCTCTGTTTGAGTGCGTATGCAGCACCACCGATTCCTGCAACGGCGTTCAGAACACCGAACCCAGGGACGCTATCGAGCAGCCCCCCACCTTCACCACCCGGCTCTTCTGGAGCGGGGTTTGACTCTTCGACGTCGATAGTGTGTCTGATACCACTCTGCTGTACAGATTCTTCAGGATTCCCTTCGAACCAGATCTCGTAGTCTGCGACGACCGTGACACTGTCGCCCGCTTCAGCACCTTGCGTGTGGAGTTCACCACGGATGTCACGAATTTCGCCAGGGCCCACCTCGAACGTTCCCACGACGAGATCCGAAGTCGCTTGATCCCACTCTGCGCCGCCACCCCACTGAAAGCCAGAATCGGTAAAGCTGAACTCGAGGTCGACGACGATAGTACATTCGTCCGGGATCATTTGATCCGGACGGAAGTTAGCCTCGACGACGGCCGGATCGTCGCTCGTAATCCGACTCTGTGGCGTGGTTACACTCGTCCGACTCATGCTGGGAGAGCCGTCACACGCCGGTGACGCTTCGCCGTCGTTTGCCGCTCCTTCGTCACCACCAGCAGTCCCGTCGTCGGTCCCTTCGTCACCCGCGTCAGTTTCGTTGTCTCGAGCAGCGGTCGGTGTCGACCCGACACCGATCACCGCTCCCGCAGTTACTCCGACCGCCGAGGTTTGCAACACTCTCCGTCTCGTTGCGTCTGGTTCGGTCTCGTTCGACATGACAGAGCAACTCTGTCACTGCACTTTTACTGTTATGGCCGTGTGGAAACCGACAGACAGCGTCGGCCCCGTTCGACTCACGGCACCCCTGCTGTCGTCGACCGAACACACCACGACGAGTCTGCCATCCGGCAGCCACCCCATCCCGACTGCTCGAGACCCTCGAACAGTTCCTGGGGTCGCTGAGACGATCGACTGGACGTTACTGTAGCACGACGACGTTACCCATTCCTCGTCGTTCTCTGGCCAGCAGGTCCCGCGACTCGAGAGTCCCGAGCGTTCGGCTGACTGTTGCCTTCGAGAGGTCGGTCTGTTCGACGATGTCCCGCTGTGGGATCTTACCGCCGGCTTTCAGTGCCGTTTCGTAGACGACTCGTTCGGTAGCGGACAGTTCTGCGGCGGTCTCCTCCCAGTTCCTCCGTTGTGCCGCTGGATCGGCGTCGTCGGCTGTCACTGTGGAATCGTCTGCGGTGTCGCTGCTCGCGTAGCGAGTTTCGAGGACGAGAAACGTCGTCGTCGCACCGAACGTAGATGCGGCGATGGCGACGATGACGGCGTTCTGATATGGGAAGTAGTAGCCGACCGTTCCAACGGTGGCGTCGTGGCCGCTCGTCGCAACGACGAGCTCGGGCGGGTTCAAAAGCTGTACCCCGAGGACGAACGTGGAGACGACGAGCAGGGTGGCACCAACCACTCGGCCGTCTCGGAGGGCGTTCGGGAACATATTAGCTGACAACTTCGAGAGAGAGTATCTGCTCGACAGTCTCTGCAGTGAGATTGACGACGACGCGATACTCGTTCGGCGCGGTAACGGGCTCGACAACGACGAGCGCACGGTTTTCGTGGAACTGTGGTTCGGCTCGCTCGAGCGTGACCGTTTCACTGGTAGCGGTCCCCGGCCGGAACGTCGGCCCAGTGCTGCCAGCGGAGGCGTCGGTCGCCAACTCGGGACGGCGAAGTTGCCGATCGACGGGCTCGTCGGCTCGAAGCGGTGCGACGTCGACCGTCATGCCGTTTGACGCCTGGAGGCGCTCGGTGAGCGTCGCGTTCGAGACGGCGACTCGAGCGGCGGCTTCACGCTGTGTGTCGGTCAACGCTGCTGGTTCACGCTGAGTGGTCGTAACCGTCACCAGACCACTCTCGTCGGAAACGGTGATTTGATCGGTGGTCGTCGCGTCGGCGATTGGCGTTCGGTCACCGCTGTCGTCGACGAATACGACGGTGTCGTTGGTGACAGTGACTTCGCCAGCCGTTGCCGTCGAAAGACCACCAACGACGGTACCGAAGGTGGCAAGGCTGAACCCGAGGACGACGAGCGAGGCTGCGAACGCGATCCGAGGGACGGGAACCGGCAGCATCGTGTTTCAATGGTCGCAAGCACCAATATGAAAACAGTGGTTCGAGTTTTCCTGAAACGGATGAAACAGATGAAACAGGTTCGAAACACCGCCGAAACGCGTTTCGTTCTTCTTTCCAACGGGGATTTAAGAGGTGTTTCTGACAAGGTCCCGACGCGGTGATTCGCCCGATCGCCGACGAGTGGTGATGGGCGAACTGCCGCCTGAACTGGTCTAGCCATGCAACGCAACTACCGCTACACCGCTTACGTGCTCGCTCTTGCAGCACTCGTACTCCTCGTAACTGTGGGGTTCGCGGCTGCCGAGGGCGAGTACACGACAGCCCCCGCTGACGCATCGCTCTCGAGCACTGACTTCGACGTCGGTGACCACGATGACGTGCTCACCGACGAAGAAGTCGACGAGCTTGTCGCCTTCGTTCGTGAGAACGAGTCCCTCCAGGACCACTTCGATGGCGTCGATACCCTCCAGACAGACGTCTATCAGTCACACGAACTCGACGACGGTGAACTCGTCGCTATCGACGACGAGTACGACGTCCGTCTCTCGCCACCCAACAACCGCCTCCCGCGTGCGTCGGTGACCGTCTCGCTCGAGGAAGTCGAAAACGCCCTCGCGATCAACGGCACTACTGCAGCGTTTGACGACGTGTCGGTGACTGTCGAGGACAGTGATCGGCTGACGGACGACGAAGCCGATCGGGTTACGTCGGCACTGCTCGATGACGACGACATCACCTACAACGTTCAGGCGTCACTCGGCGAGCCCGACGCCATCGAACTATCGGTTACCGACCGCGACGACGACGAAGTCGACGTTACAGTGACGACTGACGACGACGACGGTACGATCCACGCGACTGTCGACCTCGACGAAAAGACGGTCCGCAGCCATCACATGCAACTCCAGTTCGAAACTGACGAGGGGTATTCACTCGAGTTCGAAAACGGAACGCTCAGTACCGACGTCGAAGCCGGCGGCGACGAAGACGACGATGCAACCGACCTCACGGCTGCCGATGCCGACACGGTCGGGGTCAGTATCGTCGAGACCGATGACGAGTCCGATAGCGACGGCGAGTTCTACATCGAACTGGCCGAAGACGAGACGTAGGATCGAGCCGACCAGATAGTCTCGTGACCCCTCGAGAGAGGTCGGACGATTCCGTCCGATTTGCTCTCGAATCGTTCGCGATCGTGCATCGAGTCTCGTACTGAGTGTGATAGCGATTGTGAGCGCATACCTGCGACTTCAGGTGCAAGTCGAGCGGTAGGCCCGACGGGAGAACCGCTATCGGTTGTTGGTGTAAACTACCCCACTAGTGATTCAACACAGCCGAAAAGAGAGTTCCCCCAGTCTGGCGACGGTTCTCCTCGAGTGGGGATTGGAACCTCGAACGCCACATCCGGTAGAGATCCGAGGGCGGATTCCTCGTCTTGCAGGGCGTGGCGAAGGTCGATTCACGATTCGGTCGTTCGCTGACCGTGTTCAGTTAACGGCGGGGGCATTGACACGGTTTGCTGTCCGTCAGTTCCGGCGCGGCCGCAGAAGGACTCGCGGTCGCGCCGGGACATCGGGACAGCAGTCCGTCTCGCTCCCACGGTCGACTACCTCGGTCGAGACACCGACTCCTCGGAGTGTGGGTCGAGAGGAACACTCCGGACGAACGTCAGAGAGAGTTAGTATCAATAAATACAACTATCAGTCCACTATATAGTTATTTTATAGAACATATAGGCTCGAGTGGAGCCACACGGCACGACGGAGTTAGCGACAGACGGTGGTTCGACGGCCGAAAGGCGGTGATCGCCTGAATCGAGTTGCAGTCTCTCGAAGTTCGACTCAGCGACGAGTAACACTGGCAGTCTGCCGCTGTCGGTCCGACGAGAGCAGAGTCTCCTCTTCTCGGCTGTTTCCGGCGTCTGCGGGTCCGCTTGCACGAGGGTGTCGTTTCGTGTTGGGCCAGAAACGCGTCGTCAGCGACGCCGCTGCCGGCGGTCTTACCAGCAACCGCTGCCACGGTGGATCAGTTCTCACGGCCCGTCACACGGCTACCGAGATCGGACAAACGTATCTCTTGTAGAAGAAGACGACAGAAATTATCTTTTTCAGACTATTTGTCTCGCCGATCCAGTCGCCGGGAAAGTGTGGTATCGAACGTTACTACTGTGTCACCCGTCGACTGACGAGTCGAACCGACACACACAACCAGATTCGACCCAGCAGTGCAAGCCTGGGTCGCCACGAGTGAAACCACGTCGAACTCACCGTGGCCCGAGCACGTAAATCGCCTCGAGGTCACGTGGTTCGAGAGACTCCGTCTCTCGTCATCTCGGAAGATCAGTTGACACCCTTCGACCAGCCATTGTGGCATGGTTTGTTACATCGATTGTCGGCTTCCTCCCCGACCTCAAGGGTCGGGGCAGCCGCCTCGTACCGCCTGTGAACTGGGAGATACCGTCCCAATCATGTTGGCCGAAAGGTCTTAGTTTCCAGTGGGGATAACCTTTCGTCTCGAGAGTTTAACGATGAAACTCCGTCAACCAACTGACTTCCTCATCCTAGAGGAACTCGAGGACAAAGGTCGAAACGTTGCGACGAATCTGGCCTCCCACACGGGGAAGAGTCGGAAGAACATCAACACACGATTACCGGTGCTCGAAGACTACGGCCTCGTTCGGAAGATCGGTCCGGCCGAACGCTCCGGCCTGTACGAAATCACGTCCGACGGGAAGGCGGCACTGCTCTACCAGGGGCAGTACGAGCAAGTAGATAACTTCGAGGACCTCATCGACGGCCCCGCCGCCGCCACTGACGACCCGCAGGCGAGTTTCGCTCGCGGTGAAGACCAGACAGAAGACAGCTAACCGATCGGCAAGAGAGCCCAATCTCGAGAAGAGCCAGGACGAGGCCGACAGCAGCCAGTGGTGAAAGCAGTCCGTCCGATCGGAGTTGCCGGTCCGAGTGCACCTACGACAGGTGGAGGATAGACGGTGAAATCGGGTCTTTTGATACGGTAGCTCGTCACGACGTCCGCAACGGCTTCCAGTTAGTGCTTGCCGACGCAGAGTCCCTCGAAAGGGCGGACAAGACGGCTGTGGGGGGTTCTCCCCAGCAAATCTGAGAGGAGCTTGCGGAGTCGTCGACTGACACATTCCACGCGTTCAGGTGCGTGCTGACGTTCTTTCGGCGACCGAGTGTCGCTACCGACCTGGCCCACATGTCATTACAAGTGTACTACCGTAAAAAGAGAGTTTCAATGACTACTGACAGGATCGACGACCCGTGTAAAGGTCTTCCTCGAGTCACGATCGACTGCTGGTTCTCGAAGCGGTTGTTCGACTCGATTCGGTTGGGTCGTCTCGGTGTGACCGGAATCGCTGCCGTGTCCTCGAACTCGCGTAGAGTGCCAGACGGAACGAAAGATACTGGGTGAGCGCGGTGACAGTGTTGGAACTGCCCGAGGAGCGGTAACGAGAGCGGTGGCGGGTGGACGGTTCTCGGTAGGCAGCATCTGGCCCCGTTCCAAGCGTCGACTGCTGTGTCGAACCGACCACACGACTAGTACCGTCCCAACCGTCGACTGACGGGCCGAATCGAGCCACACCGCCAGATTCGACCCATCAGTTCAGGCTTGGCCCGCCACCAGGGTCGACCCAGCAGTGCAAGCTTGGCCCGCCACTGGCTGTCTTCTCCCTGTCCTGTTAGTTGTCTCCCTTCCCTTCTGACTGTTCGGGCTGTGTAACGCTTTCCCAGCCAACTACAGCACGGTCTCTCTGTTAGAAAGCTCGAACGAATTCGAGCGAGTCCGAGGTGTTCCCGAGACGAATCACTGGACACGCGCCCGAAATCACCGCTGTTATCTGTGTAACGTCCAGTTGTTCGCTGTACGAGCGCAACCACGGCTGCTGACCACTTGCCGGTCGTCGAACACCAACCCCAATCCATGACCGACCGAATACTCGCTGTCGAAGATACCAACGGGCAGACAAACAGCCTTCGTACGATCTTCACACGGAATAGACGGGTCTGTAGCGAGGTCGAACTTACAGTTGCGACCGGAATTAGCGACGCAACGTCGACTCTCGAGACGAAGTCGATCGACTGTATTCTGAGCAGACAGGAGCTTTTGGAGGGAACGGGAGTCGAACTCCTCAGAACGGTTCGGCAGGAGAATTCGGAGGTGCCATTTTTTCTCTTTGTTGCTGGTGACCTAACGACGGTTGCGAGGGATGCAGTCAATGCAGGGGTAACCGAGTATCTACCGCTCTCAGATGCACATTCTGCGGGTATTGCACACCGGATCGAAGATGCTATCGAAGCGCATCACGACGAGCCGCCGCTGGCCGAGTTGCTCGACTCCGTCCCGCATGCGGTTCTCGTGTACGACCCAGCACGGGCGACGATTACTACAGCTAACAAAACGGCGTGTGACTATTGGGGGTACACGGTGGACGAACTTCGGCAGCAGTCCCTCGAATCGGTCGGCGCTGAGGCCCAACCTGCGTTGGACGCGTCGTTGAGTGAGCTTTTAGAGCACGGCCACAGCGAGTCCATACAGCCCATCGAATGGCAGTGTGAAGCCAACGATGGAACGGAATTCTGGACGGAGCTTACCGTCCAATCGATCCAGTATGAGGGAGACACTGCTTTTGCCTTACACGTTCGAGACATTACAGACGAGAAACGACAGCAAGAAACACTCGAGTTGTTCAGAGAAGCGATCGCTCGGTCTGGCCACTCGATGTACATCACTGACTCTAGTGGTGAGATTTTATACGCGAACGCGGCCTTCGAAGACGTAACAGGCTATGCGTATTCGGACGTCGCGGGGTCAACACCACGGGTTCTCAAATCAGGGGCACACGACACCGAGTACTATCGGCAACTGTGGGAGACGATTCTCGAGGGAGAGACCTGGCAAAACGAAATTATCAACGAGAGAAAAGACGGGTCCCGATACATCGCCAATCAGACTATCGCCCCTCTCACCGATAGCCAAGGGCAGATAAGCCACTTCGTCGCCGTCAACGACGAGATAACTGACCGAAAACGACGGGAAGAGAAGTTCAAGCGCCTGTATCGAGCAACAACGGGGTGGATCGAGGCTGACTCTCGGAGCGAAGCCTGCAAACAGGTTAGTGAACACGTGACAATGCTACTCGAGTGTGATCTGCACAGAGTCTTTCTCTCCGATACGGAAACAGACGCACTCGAGCCGGTATCGGTCTCGGACCAGGGCGACGGTGTGACGACAGATCGACCGACGTTCGAGGCCGGTGAGGAAATTGTCCGGGAGGTTTACGAAACGGGTGTCGCTCGCCGATGCGATGACGTCTGGACCGCTGAAAATGCCTCCAACGCAGAGACTGATCTTCGAAGTAAGCTCGTTCTTCCACTCGGTGATCACGGTGTCGTTCTGATCGGAGCACGAGAACCGGGGTGTTTCACCGACGACGACGAATGGCTCGTGAAGATCATCGCTTCGATTCTCACAGCCGTTTTGGACCGAATCAGGAACGAGCGACAACTCGAAGAACGGAACAGTCGTCTTGCAGAGTTTGCAAGTCTGGTCTCCCATGACTTGCGGAACCCGCTAAACGTTGCTACGGGGCACCTCGAGCTCGCCCGAGAGAGCGGTGATCTCGACCATCTGAACGACGTTGCAGCGTCTCATACTCGGATGGAAGAAATTATCGAGGATCTGCTCTGGCTCTCTCGAGAGGGAAAAGAGATACAGCGTCCGCGACCGGTGACTCTCGAATCGGTCGTCGAAAGGGCGTGGTCGTACGTCGAGACGGGCGACGCAACGCTCGAAACAGCGTGTGAGCGAACGATCGATGCCGACCCGGACCGTCTCCAGCAACTGTTCGAGAATCTGTTTCGTAATGCCGTCGAACACGGTGGTGAGGATGTCACAGTGACGGTTGGGCTGTTCGACGGCGAAGTCGGCTTCTACGTCGAAGATACGGGTGACGGTATTCCCTCGAACGAACGCGATGACGTCTTTGACTCGGGCTATACGACACTCGAGGGGAATACGGGGTACGGCCTCTCGATCGTGGAGACAGTTGTCGAGGGGCACGGGTGGAGTATCGATCTTGCGGACGGTGAAGACGGTGGGGCGAGATTCGAAGTCTGCATGGAGTCGGAGTAGCGCCGATATCGTCTCGTTCTCATACGGTTTACTGTAAGTCATTTTCGGCACAACCGCGACCCGGGCGGCGGTTGCGCCGGCAAATCGTTACAGTAATCCGTATCAGAGGGGCGGGGTGTGATGTCGAGGCGAATCCGGGAATCGCTGCTTCGTCGAGAGTGTTACTCTGCGCGAGGTTGTCTCTGATACGGACTGCTGTCCCGCTGTTCCGGCGCGACCGCAGGCGTGCTCGTGGTCGCACCAGAACTGACGGACAGCAAACCGCATGTCTCCGTTCTCGTAATCGACGGTATCTACGTATCGGCTGGTCCACGAACCGGGAGCTGGGGCGGTTCAGCGGCTCGGGTCGTGGACAGTCTCACTGCTTCCGCCTCGTGCCGCCTGTGAAAGTCGTCCCGGACGGGCTGTGGCGGCGTCACAACTCACCAGTGGATTTCGCCAGCGGCCGTGATTAGTCCGCTCTCTCCCGGCTCGTTACCGGCTCCCGAAATTTCCACTCCGTTCTTGAACGTGATGTCTCCTCCGGCAGTGATACTGGCTTCGGCGCCACTGATTTCTACCGTCTCTTCGAACGTAATGTCTCCATCTACATCGATGCCGCCACTGCCTCTGATCTCGAGTTCGTCTTCGAACGTGAGGGCTCCCTCTCCGCTGATACTGCCACCACCTTTGATGTCGACTGGCTCTTCGAATCGACTGTCGCCTTCGATCACGACATCGTCGGTGACGCTGGATTCGGAATAAGTATCTTCGCCGGTCTCACACTCGATCTGGAGCGCGTGATCCGTCGTTCGGTCGGCGACGACGTGAACGGTGCCGCTGGTCTCGAGTGTCACGGTAACAGTGGCGGCTGTCTCTCTCTCGGACTCGTGGCAGGCGACGGTGACGGAGTATCGATCGGCATCGGTAGGGGTGGCTGTCACGTCGAGGGCCGTTGCCTCGACGCCGGTAATCGACGCCGAGATCACGGTAACGTCGTCGATCTGACCGGTCGTATCCAGCAGGTCGAATATAGCTGTGGGGCTCTCTGGAGTGACCGCGGCCTCCTGTGAACTGTCGGTAATTTCGAGCAGAGCATCGCTATCCTCGGCTGTTTGTACCGCAACGCCCCGGTCTGCGTTGCTCGTAGAAAACCCGTACGCTGGGACGGTAAGTAACACTGTCCCGGCGAGAACGAAGGCGACCCCGAGTATCGTAACTGTGCGCATGTTTCGGTGTTGTTACGGTGTCGTTCGACGTGGTCGTGTTTCTGCCCTGGCAGTCGCGTCTCCAACGTCTGTTGGATCACAGTCGCCGACGTTGGCGGCACTGAAGCGCCGATACTGTCGTTTGCCTGCTCTCTGTCCTCGTTTTTCTCCCCACCGACTCTCTGGGGCGAGTCATGCCACTCGAGTCAAACACGGAGGCAGTCGTGGGTCATCTCGGGCAGTCATGGGAGCAGACGGGTCGTCCAGGCGTTCGTGAGTTGTTCCGTGGCCCTTCCTGGCTCGAAGCCGACTCCAGAACGCGAGGCGTTTTGCCGTGGAAGCGAGACGCGACGCGTCTCGATACCTGGCGGCTCCTGGGACTGGGGGTGTGGAACAGTATGCCGCCGTAACAATTCTCGTAACTTAAATGTATGGATCGGGAGTGTAGGCGAGACGGTTGCCGGGAGGCTGTCGCATCGAGCGCTGGGTGTGTACACGGCCTTGCTCTCGTATTCACCTGCTTCGAGTCGTACACTACCCGAAACGTTGGTTTTGGTGACAGTCCATTGATTGTTACAGACGAGGAAGTAGAATAGTTAAGTGTGCAGAGTCGTTAGAACGAATTAGATCTGTGTGTAACGGTCGATAGAGCTATCGGCCGGCCACAGGGGAACACAACATGAGACGAACTCGACGAACGGTACTGGCTGGATTGGGGACGGTCGCTATCGGCGGTGGCACTGTACTCGCAACGGGAGCGTTCGACACGGTTGAAGCGGACCGATCCGTGGACATCGAGACTGCAAGCGATGATACTGCACTGTTGGGGCTCGAGATTCTCAGTGAGACACTCTCGGGAGCTGACGAGGCTGTCATCGAATTCGATCTCGATACTCTCAACGTCAGTGCAACGACCGAATTCGAAGATGCTTTGGCGATTACGAACAACGGAGAAAGGGAGGTAACGGTCTCGATCAGGGACGGAAGCGACGAGCTACTCGACGCTGATGGGGCACCGATGGCGTTCGATCACGACGACCTCGCGTCGGGAGAAACGAGTATCGAACTCGGGATCGAACAGACAGCGAAACTGGATGTCAGCTTCGACGTCACCACGTCAGACCCTGACGAAGATATCGGTATCCCCGAAACGATAACGATCGTTGCAGAAACCGACGAGGAGTAACGCGTCGCACGTTTTGCACCTCGAGGTGATCCAGCGTTCGGCGTATCCGTATGAGAGATCGAGTGTCAGTATGGGTTGACTGTCGTTTTCGACTGCTGGGACGAGCGAAGCGTCTCGTCCAGGCATCGTCGTGGAGACAGGAAGGTATCGACGGTCCATTCGGTGTCGCGGCACGCGCCGAACCGATTGGCGCGACCGCGTCCCGGAGTGAGCTGCTGATGTCTCACGAGACGCGTCCCAGACCGGCGATACCGGGACCGACGCCGTCGACTCTCGGCAGGACGACGTCCTGTGGGACGGGGCGACCTGCTCGTGCGTTACAGCCGTTTAGTGAACTGAGAGCTGGGAAGTCCCACACTCCGACTCGTCACCCATGCGAACAGTTCTAACTCGAACGGTCGGTCTCGCTGTAGCCGTCGTTGTCGTTGCATTGTTACTCGGTCAGTTGCTCGGACAGCCGATTCTCTTCGGCTACGTTGCGACGGGGAGTATGGAGCCAACGATGGACGCCGGTGACGGCTTTATTGCTATCCCGAACGCCGTCTCTGGGCCGCCCGCAGAGGGCGATGTCGTCGTTTTCGACGCAGTCGAACTCCACGGAGGTGAACTGACGACTCATCGCATCGTCGAGGAGACCGACGAGGGCTATATTACGGTCGGTGATGCGAACCCGTTTACCGATCAAGACGCCGCCGAACCACCCGTCAGCGACGAGCAAGTCGTCGCCCATGCACTGCAGGTACACGGCGAGGTCGTTACGATCCCGTCTCTCGGCTCGATCGTCGTCGGAGTAACGGCCGTTACGGAAACTGCCGTCGGAACGATCGCAACGGCAGCCGGTGTTACAGACGTGTTCGACACCAATGATGCCGGTGCGTTTCTCGTCGGTAGCGGGATTGCCCTCCTCGGGTTTGGCCTCCTGCTCGAGGTTCTCAGTCCAACGAGCCGAGACACGCGACGGTCACGAAACCGCCCGAACGTGGTCGGTATCGGGACGGTGGTGGGGATCGTCTTGCTCGTATTCGTCACGTTCGCGACGGCGTCGATGGTGATCCCGTCGGGAACGATCGCGTTTGGGGTAGGGAGTGCAACGGCACCGAGTGACGACCCACAGGTCGCTGCACCCGGTGAACAGATCGAGGTCGAGCACGAAACCGAAAACTCGGGGTATCTCCCCGTCCTCGTCGTTCGGGAGGTGCATCACGAAACAGTGACTGTAAGCCCCGAATGGCAGACGGTTTCACCCCGGAGTAGTGAGACGGCAACTGTTGCTGCGACTGCGCCCGAAGAAACCGGCGAGTACACCCGTCACGTCGACGAACACCGGTACGTGCTGGTGACCGCGCCCTCGCTGCTCGTCTGGTTCCACAGCCTTCATCCGCTCGTTGCGATTGCAGCGGTAAACGGCGTCCTCGTCGCAGCGGCGATCACGATCGTGGTCGTTCTCTTTGGCGCGACGGACCTTCGACTTCGGGACCCGGTATCCGACGTTTCGGTGCTGGTGCGCCTTCGCCGAAAATTCCGGTAGACGAACGCTGCTGGACGCTCTGGCGAATCCAGGACACGGCCCGATTCTGAGACGGGCTGTCACGTCTGCATGCACCACTTACCGTCCTTTCGGCGCAGAGACTCTCCTCGGGGAGCGCTCGAGACGCGACGCTTCTCGTGGTCTCGAGATCGGTGCTTTCCTGCGACTAGGCAGTGAACAGCGTAAGCCGGTAGCGGTAACGAGTCCGACCAGCAAACTGCCCCGCGTTGTCGACACAGGAGTAAGAGGGGAATCGGAGCCACCAGTATCGGTGAGATAGCAAGAGTAATGATGTCGGCTTACAGATAGTCACGCGAAGCCATACCGACTGGTCGCCCGCCAGGAGAAACCGGGTGAAAGCGCTATCCGACAACGAGAGTACACGACGATGATCGACAGCCCACGGTTTGATCTGGTCGCTGCTAAATACGGGAGGGGGCTTGCGGTCGTCTTTCTCGTCGTCGGACTCTCCGCTCTCACGCTTACTGGCTGGGCAGTTGCCACACCGGAGACGACCACAGTAACGCAGGAGGTGGGAGAAGAACGCATCGAGACCGATGTCACGACTACTGCGACCGTCGTTCAGGACGGCCTCTGGGCGAACGGAACGACACTCGAGTCGAGCCCGGTGTATCTGTACACCGACACGCCCGAGTTGACGGTTACGGCGGAGACGGCGGTTACTGATTCCGGAACGCCACTCGAAGAGGCAGCCGTCGAGCACGATCTGTTCCTGCGTTACGAAGCCGAACGCGATGGAGAGGTCTTCTGGAGCGACCACAAAGGACTGGACGACGAACCGACAGTCTCCGCAGGCGGCCAGGCAAATACCTCGGCGACCATCGACGTCCGAGCAGTCCGTGAGCGGATTCTCGAGTTAGAAGACACGCTCACTGGTGTCGGCGACATCTCGGTTTCGGTCGGTGTCGAGACGGCGTACGACACGCGTTCGAACGGTGGGGCGGAGAGCGACACGGTGCCACTGGAACTGACAGGAAGTGCCTATTGGCTAGATGGCACGCACGAAATCGAGAGCACGCATCCCGAGACAGCGTCGGTCGAAATAGCGGAGTCACCGAACGTGGCGGTCGTCGGTGCTGGTAGTTTCCTTGCTGCACTCTCGCTACTGGGGGCTGTGCTCGTGGTGTCGCGTTCGAGTACGAACGTGGCGGCTGCCCGCAAGCGAATTCATCGCCAGCGGCACGACGAATGGATCTCGACGGGGTCGATTCCGATGTGGATCGGAGAACACAATCTCGAACTCGAGACGCTCGAAGACGTCGTCGACGTCGCGATCGATACGAACGAACGCGTCGTTCACGATACGCAGCGGGACCTGTTTGCCGTCGTCAATGGTGACGTAGTCTACTACTACAGCGATCGTGGTGGGTGGGGAGAGACAGCGTGGCCGACGGTCGAGATCAATCACGACAGTGAGACAGCCGATCCCACGACGTTCGACCGGCAGCAAGCGCACACACGATCAGATAGCGCTCCAGCAAGCCTTCCCGAGGACGACACGGCCCAAGAAAAAGAACACAAAAAAGAAAGCCAGACCGAACGAGAAGCGGAAGACGAAACGGGGGAGGCAACTGGGACAGGCGAAGAACCTGACTCGACTACTTTCACGCAAGCAGACCTCCCGGACCCTGACGACGACGACGCGTGGGACCAAATCTGACGGCCATGCCACGGCGAACACAGCAACACCGTTCCGACGGACTCCCGCTTGACTACGCGCAGTGGGCGACCCGACGGACTCCCGCTTGACTACGCGCAGTGGGCGACCCGACGGACTCCCGCTCGATCGTCCCGCGAACAGCGGTACGGGCTCACCTCTCTCAATTCGGATTGTCGGGGAGTGACCCGCTAACTTCGTCCGATCCGGACTCGATGTCCCGGAACGCAGCAGCGAAGTCCGTGTGACTCTCGAAGTTCGCAATCGCTTGGTCAGTTTCTGCAGCGACTTCTTCGATTCGGTCTGTCAACTCCTGATAGACCGTGCTTTCGCCCAGTTCGTGCTCAGTCTTCTCTTTCTCGAGCAGCGCCCGCTTCGAGACGAGAGCGTAGTACTCCTGGACAGACGACTCGTAGGCTGCTCTCTCGAGAACGTCTGTGAGGGCTGTCAGGAGTTCGTCTTTGGAGACTGGCTTCACGAGGTAGTCGTCGAAGCCCATTTCGATAATATCAAAGTCTGGCTCGACGGCTGTGATCATCAGCACCCGTGTGTCGTCGTCTTTCGATCGGAGCGTAGAGAGCACGTCGTCACCAGATTGTCCCGGCATCCGACGGTCGAGCAGGACGATGTCGGTCGATTCGTCGATCTTCTCGAGTGCTTCGTCTCCGCTATAGGCAGTACTAACGGACCACCCTGCTGTCAACCAACTCGCGAAGAGGCCAGCGAGTCGGGGTTCGTCGTCGACGACGAGCACCTCCGACTCCTCTCCTGGCGGAGAGGACTTTTGCTCCGTCATTGATCCTGCACCTAGCAAGTGAATGCTAGTACTGGGATATAAATCACATGACCGATTAGTAGACTGGAACACGGACGAGCAGTGAATCACCACGGGTGGGATGGTTCGTTGCTTGCGTGACTCCCTCCGAAACCAACCTGAGAGACGCGGCCTGCTCCGTCTGTAGAGTAGTCGGACACGGCGTGCGGTCACTACTCTGAGGACTTCGGTCGTCGTCGGTCGGCGTCGGAGCGTCCGCGGCGCTATCCCTGCGTTGGGGCCGAAAAGAGAGTTTGCGTGATTACAGGGCCAGGCCGGTCGTCGTGACCGTCGTCTCGGTGCCGTCCTCTGGGGCGACGTTCACGACGCCGTCAAACAACTGTTTGAGCGTGTCGACCGTCTGTTCGTCGTGTGCTGTCGAATCGATGAGATAGATTCCGAGACCATCGGCACTCTGAATCCGTCCCGTAAAGACGTGCAAGAACCGAAACACCGTCTCGAGGTCCGAGTACAGTAACAACGTCGAAATCGAGTGCAACATGACGCGATTCTCGGTGATTCCACGCCCCTCGTAGAACTCCTCGAGAAACCTCGAGACTGCAATTCCGATGCTCGTCATATCGACAGGTGAGGAAACGTACGAGACCTGCGAGCTATCGCTGGATTCGTTCGACTGTTGGTTCGAGACGCAGTCGACGATGCCAAGCGGTGGCGACTCCTGTTGCGTTCTCTCGCTACATCTGGCTCGAATGGTGTCGGCGTTGTCTTTTGTCGTTACGATAATCGAACCGTCCCCGCGTTCGGCTCCCTGTGCGAGAACGTCGAGTGCGAGTTGGCGTTTCCCAGTAAGCGGTGGTCCCGTTACGAGGATATTCGTCCCCGGAGCGATCGTGGCGTCCGTCTGGATGTCCGCAAACTCATACATTGTGCTGTGTCCCTCCCATAATCCAGCCCGCTATTCTCGAGTGCGATGCAGTTGATCGAAAGGTAACTACGTTATTGATAGAAGAGAATATAGTCTTTGCGAAAAAGCATGCAGGGTTCTAGTGTAACCAATACGTGTTACCAGAAACGACTATCTCGCTGTGTGACGGCACTAGTTGCACGAACTGAGTGCCGATCGTTTCTGGAAGTAAACGACGAGAGTGACTGGTCACCAGTTCTGCATCTATAGGGAAGTTCGAACCCGTTCGTAGCAGTGGCTATCGAAGAGCGCTCCGTCGGCATGCGTCGTCGGGACAACACCCGTTGTCGCTGGCCGCGAAGAACGAACCCGTCGCCTCCGTAATCGTCACGACATCAGGCTCGTAGCCCCGCTGGCGAGACTGTGACACGGCCGCCAACTTCGTGATCCGATCGAGTCAGTGTAGTTGTAACCACGAGTGGACAGCCACAGTCGTCTGACTCGAGACAGCAACCGAGAATCCCGGCTCCTTGCGTGCACCGAAGAAGCCGAACAAAAGAGCCGCTGAGGAGAGTTTCCGATCAGCGCCGAGAACGTTCCCCACGGGTGCTTCGGAACGGCGAGTCGGTACTGATCACAGACCTGAACGAGTTCGACACAGAAGCAGTTTCCAATCGGCAATGAACTTCAGACTGGCAACCGGTGGACAGTGACCGTCACCGCCAACACCGACGACGCATTCGACCGGGTTGACACCGCCGTAGCGTCGATTCTGACCGCCAGACAGATTGCCCGCTGTCGGCGGCTGGACGAGGTTGGTAGTGGATGGTGGGGGCGGCTGTGTACGCCTGGGTTTCAGATCGTGCCGGCCGGTTACTAGTACTCCGCCAAGCGTCGACTGCTGAGTGAAACCAGACGACTGCATTCGGTTTCACTCATCTGTTCAGGCTTGCCAAAGCACTAGTGGCGGGCCAAGCCTGAACTGATCGGTCGAATCTGGCGGTGTGGCTCGATTCGACCCGTCAGTCGACGGTTGGGACGGTACTAGTATGAGACGGAATGCTGTCCCGAGGTACCGGCGTTACCGCAGGTGGGCTCGCGGTCGCGCCGGAACTGATGGACAGCAAACCGTATGAAAGGAGCCACAGTTTCACGCGTAGTAGTCGACACGTACCGACGCACGCTCCGGCAGTTGCTGCAGTGGCTCCAGTTCGAGGACAGCATCGAGCGAAAGGTCCTCACGGCGGCCGTCATCCAGTACGTGGCCGCGATGTTGCTGCTCGTGTTTCCGCTTGCCTTTCTCGGCCCTACGCGAGTACTGACGGCCATGCCAACGGGATACGTCGTCGGGACGGCTGTGGTCGTCTGCCTTGTGACTCTCGCGTTCGCAAACACTGTCTGGGTCGTCCGCCGGGATCTCCTTACGCCAGTCTTGGAACTGCAAGATGTGACGGAGGCACTCGCTGTGGGACACTTAGACCAGGCACAGACAGACCCAACGCAGACCGACGAAATCGAAACACTCCAGTCGGCGATCAGGAACGTCCACCAACACCTCCTCGTCGTCACCGAACAGACCAACACGCTCGGTCAGGAGGAGTGTAGTGCGCCGATTCTCGAAGAAGAGATTCCAGGCCAGCTCGGTAGCTCTCTCGAGACGATGTGAGAAGTCGCAAACCGTCCGAGTGTGTGACACAGGTTGTGGGTTTCACGTTCGCGGTGGTCAACTCGAGAACGGAGTGGTGAAACAGTGCAGCTGCGATGGTGCCGTACACGACTATCCACAGCGGAGCGCGTGGGGCGTTGGCTCGTGAGTCGTGCAGTGAGAACGGACGCTACACGACCGGGTGGCACTGGGGAGTCGGACTTAGACCGGAAACGTTCCATTTTTCTATATAGTTAGCAATATTTATATGTGTGCTTGTGAGATCGAAACACAGTATTGTACTCGACGAGACTGTGAGATAGTAGTGTCGCGAGTCTACTCTGACTAGTGCACTCCACTTCTGATCGAGAATCGTGATCGATTTTGGCCAACTCTCAACTAGTCGGTCTACGCTTGGGATGGTACTAGAACCGTCCCAACCGTCGACTGACGAGTCAAATCGTCCAGACGGTCGGGATTCGATCCAGCAGGGCAGGCCTGGCCCGCGACTCGGTCGACGGCCAGCAGAACCGACTCCCCATAACGCACTTGTAACGAACTGTTTCTACACGTTCGGCGGCCTTCGAGGGAGTTACGACGCTCACCCAGCCGCTTCTCGCAGAGCGGACGGCGAAACGAGACGACGAACTCGCGGCGCTTCCGGTCGATTTAGCCGCGCAGCCGAACGTCATCCTCCATCACTGTAGCTGTGAGTCCCGGTGTGTTCGACGCGGTGATCGAAACTTCGCCAAACGTGTCGAAATACTGTTGGAAGACTAATAATCTACGATCCTGTATCTGTTTATCCACGTCGATTCAGCATAGCCGATTCACGGCGTCGGGCCGTGCTCGAGACTGCAGACGGACGAGAGACTGCCGTCTGCTGCCCGGCTCTCGAAGAGGAAAAACCCCGGCCACCGGTGGCGCTTGTCTTCTCGCCCGAGCTACTGTCGGGTACATCGTCAAGCGCCGTTTTCCCAGTGAAGCCCACTTACACCGTCAACAGAACTCCTCGTTTTGTCGTGCGACCATCGGGAACGGCAACACGTCCTTGATCGACTGTGTCCCCGCGATCAACATCGCGAGCCGATCGACGCCGATGCCGAGACCACCGGTCGGCGGCAGGCCGTACCCGAGCGACCGGACGTAGTCGGTATCCATTTCGTGTGCTTCGTCGTCGCCACGTTCCCGTCGGCTGACTTGCGCTTCGAACGTTCGTGCTTGCTCGAGCGGATCGGACAGCTCCGAGTACGCGTTCGCGAGTTCGACGCCCTGAACGACGGCTTCGAACCGCTCGGCCCGAGCGTCGTCGTCGGGGTGGGGCGCACACAGCGGCGTGGACGCGCGTGGCGGGTCGGTCACGAAAAGCGGCCCCTCGATCTCGTCTTCGGCGGCCGCCTCGTAGAGTTCCTCGTACACCCGACCGCGCGTCACCGAGCCGTCGAACGCGACGTCGTACTCGCGCTCGGCGAGTCGGCGCAACTCGTCGGTGGAGCGATCCGTGACTGGAATCCCGCCGTACTCTTCGAGCGTCTGCTCGAGGGTCAGCCGATCCCACGGTGGCTCGAAGTCGAGTGTCGCCCCGCCGTACTCGAGGTCGTACGATCCAGTGTGCTCGAGGACGACCTGTGAGACGAGCGATTCGGTCAGTTCCATCACGTCTTCGTAGTCGGCGTAGGCCTCGTAGAGCTCGAGCATCGTGAATTCGGGGTTGTGCGTCGTGTCGATGTCTTCGTTGCGGAAGACGCTCCCGATCTCGAAGATGCGTTCGAATCCTCCCATCACGAGCCGCTTGAGATACAGTTCGGGTGCGATGCGAAGGGCCTGCTCCTCCTCGAGGGCTTCACAGTAGGTTTCGAACGGGGTTGCGCGTGCGCCACCGGCGGTGTGGTGGAGGATTGGCGTATCCACTTCGCGGAAGTCACGCTCTTGCAGGAGCTCTCGAAGCGTAGCGATCACGGCAAAGCGTGTCTCGATACCTGTCCGGAGGTCGTCGTCGACGACCATCGCGCCAACGCGGTCTCGGACTCGGTTTCGTTCGTTGAACCCGGTCCGCGTCGGCGGACTGCGGAGGGCCTTCGTCGCGAGCTGCCAGTCGGCGACGTGAATCGATCGCTCGCCCGTGTCCGTCCGGATCGGGACGCCGGTGACGGCGAGGAAATCGCCGATGTCGACGAGTTGTCGGTCGTCGAACGCCTCCGTCTGCTCTTCGGTAAACAGAAGTTGGATGCGGCCGGTTTCGTCCCGCAGGTCGGCAAACAGCACCGAGCCGAGGTCGTTTACACGCAGCACGCGACCTGCGAGTTGGTACGTCGTGGACGGCGGGTCCTCGTACTCGTCGGCAGCGAAGGCGTCGAGAACCGACTCGATCGTCGCGTCCCGATCGACGTCGGTCACGTACGGTGAGTCGCCCTGTTCGCGGAGGCGTCGGGTCTTTTCGATGCGGTCCGTCTCGAAGTGTCGGTCAGTGTCGAATTCGTCTGTCATCGCGTTGGATAGAGATGTGTCTGGAACAGCCAGACGTGTGCAATATTCTGTGAGACAGCCGTCGCTTCGGACCCAGCGCCCAGCCAGAGCTCGAAGCTCGGGGCTCGACCCGGTCCGGTCGGACGACTGGCCAACAGCAATCGATACGGACCCGTCAGCGAGTGGCCGACACGACTCCAGTCGTGCGATCGAGCGCGATGGATGGCGGCGGCTGACGGGTGCGTTACCAGCCAGGGAATTGACCACGACACGGCGAAACGCCGCCGAGCCGTCGGTCTTCCATGGGCACGTTAGACGCGTTTAGGTTTCGAAAACGGACGAGACGCTGCGGTAGCCAGCGAGCCAGCAGGGGCCGACGTGAAGCCACCGTTCAGCATACTCTCTCGTTTCGGCGGGGTCGTCTTGTAGCTTACGTTTGCGTTCCTCCAGGACGGCGGGAGTCAAAACACGATCGAACGCCGGCCACCCGACACGGTGATCACGGCCCGCGTCGTCTCGAAACCCAATTGGCGGGTCGTCGCATAGGCTTCCTGTCGTACGGTTTGCTGGACGTCAGTTCCGGTGCGACCGCGAGCCCGCCTACGGTCGCGCCGGTCTCTCGGGACAGCAGTCCGTATCAGTCGGTGCCGGCGCAACCGCGACCCGACCCGAAGCGAAGCGGTTGCACTGGCGTCGATACAGCGATCCGGCTTAATCGTCGGCCGTCGTCTCGGCTTCCTCGCCCAGAATTTCGTCGCGGTGCTCGTCCAGCAGCGGCGCACGTCCTCGAGGCTCCGGCGAGGTCTCGGTCATCTTGATCGGCGAGCCCGCAATCTCGACGTGTTCGTCCGTGCCGGGTTGTTCGACCTGGACGAGCATGTCGCGTGCCCGAACGTGGTCGTCGTCGAAGATGTCTGCCGTCGTCTGGACGGGTGCCGCTGGGACTCGCCTTTCGAGTGTGTCGACGACTTCGTCGTTCGTCCGGTCGAGCGTCCAGTCAGCGATTTCTTCGCGGAGGAGGTGTCGACTCTCGAGGCGGTCTGCCATCGTCGAGTGATCGTCGGCGAGTTCGTCGCGGCCCATCGCCGAGCAGAGTTCCGTCCAGTGTCTGTCGTTGAACGCGGCGATGACGACGTAGCCGTCGGCCGTCTCGAACGCGTCGTAGGGAAACAGCGTCGGGTGGGAGTTACCCTGCCGTGATGGCGGTTCGCCCGTGTAGGACTGCTGGTAGATGGCGCGTTCGGTGAAGCTGATCATCGAGTCGTACATTCCGGTGTCGACGTACTGGCCGTCACCGGTCTGCTCGCGGTGGTTGACGGCCGCGAGGATGCCGATGCAGTTCAGCGTCGCTGTAAAGAGGTCGCCGACGCCAGGCCCGGTCTTCGTGGGCGGTCCGTCTTCCTGGCCGGTGATCTCCATGACTCCGCCGAGCGCCTGTGCGATGAGGTCGAACGACGGCTGGCCCTGGCGGTCAGTCTCGCCCGTTCGCGGGTCGCCGAAGCCACGAATAGAGGAGTAGATGAGTTCGGAGTTGTACTTCTGGAGCCGTTCGTAGCCGAGGTCGTACTTCTCCATCGTTCCCGCCTGGTAGTTCTCGACGACGACGTCGGCTTCTTCGACGAGTGAGAGGAAGTCTTCGCGGTCGGTCTCGTCGCCGAAGTCGAGTTCGATACTCCGCTTTCCTCTGTTGACACTCTGGAAGTAGCCGCCGTAGGCCTCCTCGTCCGGGTCGTCGACGAACGGTGGGTTCGATCGGATGAGGTCACCGCCGGGCCGTTCGATCTTGACGACATCGGCACCGAGGTCTGCGAGCAACATCGTACAGTACGGGCCAGCCAGCACCTGCGTCAGGTCCAGCACGCACAGATTCGAAAGCGCCCCTCTGCTCTCGGAACCCGAACCCTTGTTATTTATCATGAAGTGCTGCCGAATCCAACCCCCAACAGTAAAAAACCTTTACTATTAAGCATTGGCATGTTCCTGTATGCCAATGAGGGAAACAAAGGACAATTAAAGAATATTATCATGGACGATCATTAACTTTATACTGGGGTTCCTCATGGTTCTGCACACGATGTCCCGAACGGTTGTCCTCGGCGTGATCGGGTCCGACGCTCACGTCGTTGGCATCACGATCCTAGAGCAGGCGTTCAGTGCAGCTGGTTTCGACGTCGTCAATCTCGGCGTCCAGACCTCACAAGCGGAGTTCGCCGAGGCCGCAGTAGCACACGATGCAGAGGCTGTGCTGGTCTCCTCGCTCTACGGTCACGCCGAACAGGACTGCCAGGGATTTCACGAGGTGCTGGACGAAGCCGACGTCGACGCAGTCACCTACATCGGCGGCAACCTCGACGTCGGACAGAGCGACTTCGAGCAGACCCGACGCACGTTCCAGAAACTCGGCTTCGATCGCGTCTTCGACTCCGAAACCGACCCGGAAGATGCGATCGCCGCCCTGCGACAGGACCTCGAGATCACACCAACCGAGTCGGAACGTGCTACTATCAGTTCCTAGATGATACGAGACGAGCGTATTCCATCCGACGAGCTACGGCGTATCGACGACGAGATCCGGTCCAACTGGCCAACGGGTGCCGACGTGGACTTCGAGAACGCGATCGAGTACCACGAGTCGCTGCCGGCCCACAAACGGTTCGCGGACGTCCTCGAGTCGGCTGACAAGCCCCTCTTACAGCCGCGAGCCGGAGTACCCCGGATCGACGACCAAATCGAGTTGCTGGAGTACCTTCACCGGGAGGGCCAGGCCGACCTCTTGCCGACCACGATCGACTCCTACACCCGTGACAACGAGTACGAGAAAGCCCAGGAAGGTCTCGAGAAAGCCCGTGAAACGGGCGAGAACACCCTCAACGGCTTTCCCGCGGTCAACCACGGAGTCGACGGCTGTCGCGAACTGATCGAGTCGATCGAGGCTCCGATCGAAGTTCGCCACGGCACACCCGACGCCCGCTTGCTCGCGGCGATCACCTTCGCCGGTGGCTTCCAGAGCTTCGAGGGCGGACCGATCTCGTACAACATTCCGTACACGAAACGACACGGCCTCGAGGAGACGATCGAGAAGTGGCAGTTCGTGGATCGCCTCGCGGGTGCCTACACCGAACGCGGTGTACGGATCAACCGCGAGCCGTTCGGCCCGCTGACGGGGACGCTCGTCCCGCCGTCGATCGCAATCGCGATCATGATCGTCGAGGGGCAACTCGCCGCCACGCAGGGCGTGCGCTCGATCACGCTCGGCTACGGACAGGTCGGCAACGTCGTCCAAGACGTCGCCGCCCTGAACGCCTTGCAGAAGCTTGGCGACGAGTACCTTCCCGACGAGGTCGTCGTCACCACCGTCTTCCACGAGTGGATGGGCGGCTTTCCGCCGGACGAGGCACGCGCCAACGGCGTCATCAGCCTCGGCGGGATGACCGCTGCGATCGCACAACCGGACAAGGTCATCACCAAATCCCCCCAGGAGTTCCAGGGGGTGCCGACCAAGGAGGCAAACGCCTCCGGCCTGCGAACGACCCGGCAGGTCATCGACATGGCGATCGAACAGAACATCGACATCGACGGTATCGCGGAGGAACAGGACCTCATCGAGCGCGAAACCCGGTGTCTGATGGATACGATCTACGATCACGGCGACGGCGACGTCGTCCGAGGGACGATCGAGGCGTTCGACTCCGGCGTACTCGACGTCCCATTTGCCCCGAGCGACAGCGCGAAGGGGGCCGTCCTTCCCGCCCGCGACGACGACGGTCGCGTCCGCATCTTCGAGTGGGCCGACCTCGAGATGGACGACGACATCAAGGAGATCCACAGGGCACGCCTCTCGCGACGCGCCGACACCGAGGGTCGCGACCAGTCGTTTCGGATGGTCGCGGACGATGTCGACGCGATCAGCGACGGCAAGCTCATTGGCCGACCACAGCCACCACAGGGGGACGCCTAACATGAAGCTCACAGGAATTCACGCGACGCCCGGCTACGCCGGGTTCTTCTTCGACGACCAGCGCGCGATCAAACAGGGTGCAAAGCAAGACGGCTTCACCTACGAAGGTGAGCCCGTCACCGACGGCTTCGAGGAGATTCGCCAGGCCGGCGAAACGCTCATCGTCGACATCTCCCTCGAGGACGGCTCCACGATTCGCGGCGACTGCGCTGCGGTCCAGTACTCCGGGGCCGGCGGGCGCGACCCGCTCTTCCAGCCCGAGGAGTACGCGCCCGTCGTCGAAGGCCCGGTCGCCGACGAGCTCGTCGGCCGCGACGCCACCGACTTTCTCGCGAACGCGGAACTGCTCGAGGAACTCGCGGTCGAAGGGAAGCGACTCCACACGGCGATCCGGTACGGCGTCTCGCAGGCGCTGCTCGGTGCGGCGGCCAAGGCCGACGGCACGACGAAGACCGACGTACTGGCCGACGCACTGGGAACCGACCCTGCGACGGAGCCGGTGCCGGTCTTCGGCCAGTCCGGCGACGACCGCTATACCAACACCGAGAAGATGTTCGTCAAGGGCGTCCCCGTGCTTCCCCACGCCCTGATCAACAGCGTCGAGAAGATCGGCGAAGACGGGGAGACGCTCGTCGAGTACGTCGAGTGGCTCACCCAGCGGTCCCAGGAACTCGGCCCCGACGACTACGAGCCGCGGTTCCACATCGACGTCTACGGGATGATCGGCGAGATATTCGGCCCGCCCTACGACCGCGACGAGGTCGTCGACTACTTCGTCACCCTCGAGGAGGCAGCCGCGCCGTACCCGATTCAGATCGAGGGACCGATGGACGCGGGCAACCGCAAAGCACAGATCGAGGAGATGGTCGAACTCCGCGAGGGACTCGAGGCCGCGGACGTCGCCGTCGACGTCGTCGCCGACGAGTGGTGCAACACCTTCGAGGACGTGCAGGCGTTCGTCGACGCTGGCGCGGCCGATCTCGTCCAGATCAAGACGCCCGACCTCGGCGGCATCCACCGTAGCGGACAGGCGGTCCGTTACTGCGAGGGAACGAACACCCGCGCGTATCTCGGCGGGACCTGCAACGAGACCGCAACCTCTTCGCGGGCCTGCGCCCACGTCGCGCTCGCGACCGACGCCGCCCAGGTACTCGCAAAGCCCGGGATGGGTTTCGACGAAGGGTACATGATCGTCGAGAACGAGATGCGACGGACGATCGCACGACGCAAGCGTGACCAGCAACTGACCGCGAGTGACGAGGTGACTGCAGATGACTGACTGGACCGATCCCGAGACGTTCGTCCAGGCACTCGAGCGAGCCGAGACGAAAGAGAAGGGAAACTGCTTCGAGGACTTCGAGGAAGGGGACGTCATCGAACACGACCCCGGCCTCACGCTCACGCAGTTCGGCAACGAAGGGTGGATGAGCCAGACGCTGAACCACGATCCAGCCTACTGGCGATCCGACGCGGCCGAGTCACGCGGATTCGACGAACCCCCGATCCACCCGGACTACCTCACCGCGGCCACCCTCGGCATTACCGTCGAGGACCTGAGCGAAAAGGGCGGCTACTTCCTCGGGCGCACCGACGTCCGGTTCCCCGGAACACCGGTCTACGACGGGACCGAACTCCACGTCGAGAGCGAAGTGGTCAGTACTGCCACCTCGAGTTCTCGGCCCGAGTACGGCATCGTCTCCTGGCGAACCCGAGGCACGGACGCCGAAACTGGCGAGATCCTGTGCTCCTACGAGCGCACGAACATGATCCCGCGTCGCGAATCGGTCGCGACCGACGGCGGGGAGGGAAGTGACGGTTCGCGATCCTCGTCGGAGGGCAGCTCCGACGGCGGTGGAGAGACGGCGACTATCGAAGACGACGGCCCCAGCCTCCCCGAAACGTTCGTCACGCCCGAAGGCGGCTACTTCGAAGACTTCGTGGCCGCACTCGAGGAATCCGAGGACCGCGACGCCGCCGTCGCCTACCAGCACGAACGCGGCCGCACCCAGGACGACGTCACCGTCGCTTCCCTGCCGTTGGCGACGCTGAACACGGCCAAACAGCACCACAACGTCGACGTGATGGCCGACTCGCCGTCCGGAGACATCGTCACTTACGGCGACGTCACCCGATCGACTGCGCTGGGTCACGCCCGGTCGGACGAACAGACCTGGCGCGAGGTCGGCTTCGACGACGAGAAGTTCCACACGTTCGTCGCCGCCGGCGACACCGTCTACGCCTTTACCCGCGTACTCGAGGCCGAGAACGACGCCTCGAGCGACGAAGCGGGCACCGTCCGGTTCGAACACGTCGCGTTCAACCAGGACGACGAACCCGTCTACTCGGGAACGCGAACTGCAGAGATCCAGAAACGAACGCATTGACACCGACTCCGAACGATACCCACACAATCCAACGAATCCAGACACATGACCGACGACATCCGACTCTGTCGAACCTTCCAGACTGCACCGGCCGCCGTTCCGAAAGACGACTCGGCGAAGTACCTCACCTCCGGCCTCGAGGCCGAGGGATTCCAGGCACCCGACTGGCTCGTGCCCGACTTAGAGGACGGCACAGCGCCCGACATGAAAGAGCAGGGCCTCGAGAACACCATCGAGAACGTGCCCGAGTACGAGTTCCCCGGCGAGATCTGGCCTCGCGTCGAGTGGAGCTACGAGGACGAAACCTACCGCGAGAAAGGTCGTGCCCAAATCGATCGGCTCGTCTCCGAGGTCGGCGACGAAATCGACGGCGTCGTCGTCCCGAAAGTGGGACGACTCGAGGACGTCCAGAACGCCGCAAAAGCCGTGGCTGAAGCCGAATCCGAACACGGCTACGCCGACGGGTCGATCGGACTATCGATCATCATCGAGACTGGCCGTGCTCGCTCGGATCTGCGAGAAATCGCCCAGTTCGGCGAGGACTCTCGGCTGACCGCGCTCGTCTTTGGCCCCGTCGACTACGCCGCCGAACTCGGGGGCCGAGATTTGGGCGACGGAATGCCACGCTGGGATGGCCTGCTCGAGGCGCTCTCGAACGAGGCAAGCGCCGGCGGCCTGCTGTCGATCGGTGGTCCCTTCGACGACCTGTTCAAGGAACGTGCCGGGTTGACCTACTACAATGCCGACGAGTACGCCGATCAGGTCGAACACGAGGCGCGTCTCGGGCTGGACGGCTCCTGGTCGTTGTACCCCAAACAGACGATCCAGGCCAACACCGTTCACATGCCGACGCCCGAGGAACTCGAACGCGACGTGAACAAGATCGAACGGTTCAACGAAGCCAAACGCGAAGGTACCGGGGCCGTCACGCTGGACGGCCAGATGGTCGACGAGGCGACGTTCAAGAACTTCCGGAACACCGTCCAGCAGGTTCGTGCAATCTACGACACCCGTCCCGAGCAGGCCGAAGAGTACTACGACGAGGGGCTACTCGAGCGCGCGCTCGAACTCGAGTTGTCCTACCAGTAACCTCTCGTTCCGCTGTATTTTCGGCGTCCCTGTCCCGAATGGACCCAGTTCGGATCTCGTTTTCCACTCATACGGAACGCTGTCCCGATGTACCGGCGCGACCGCGAGCCAGCCTGCGGTCGCGCCGGTACATCGTTACAGTAATCCGTATCAGTCCTCTCGCGACCACCCTCGACGACAAAAGGCAGGTACAACGGCTGTGGACGGTCGCTCCTCGAACAACATCGTGACGTCGACCGCTCGAGGAGTTGCGGCCACGATCGCGTCGAACTCGACGTCGGGTTCGGAGCGGAGGTCCCCGCCGCGGGAGTAGCTGGCGTTGTAGTCGACGAGCACACCGAGTGGAATCGCCCTGTCGAACGTCAGGTCCTCGGGTGCGTCCTCGAGGGTATCGACCTCCGCGACGCCCGTTGCGACGAAGACACCGGTTCCGAGTAACTCCTCGCTGGAAAGCGACGATCGAACGTGCGATGCCGCGGCCGCGGTTGCCCGTCTCGTCCCCCACTCGTCGAACGACATCTCGTTCGTCTTGCCGCTGTCGTACGTGATGCGGACGCTATCGTCTGCGTCCACGTACTCGTACTCTCGGTCGGGTTCGGCCTCGATCGACGTTCGTTCCCCGTCACCGAGCCGAGTCGTGGGTTCGATATCAGGGTCGAAGTCATCACCGGTCTCCGACTCAGAGGCGTCGCCACCTCGACTCGAGAGACGACTCGTGTCGAGACACCCGACAACACTCACCGAGAGTGTCCCACCAACGCCAGCGAGCACCGTTCGGCGGTCCATACCTCCCTATCAGCTAGTAGTCGATACAGGCTTTCTCCCCTTGCTCGATTCCAATCCGATGATTCGCCGCTCGGGTCCCCGCGCTCCGTTCGTCACAAAAACGGAGGGGATGAGATTCGAACCACGCTCGATAACCTGCGCTACGCGCAGACCCCCGATCTGATTCGAATCCCACCGTTTCGTTTTCCGCTCACGTGCTCTTCGTGAGGCTCGTCGCAGTTGTTCGCGGAAAAACGGTGGGATGGGATTTGAACCACGCCCAGACGTGCTCCGTGCTCGCTTCGCTGCGCGCGACTGGTCTAGTTCAAACCCCTCGTTCACGCTTCGCTCCTCACGGATTGCTCGTCGCAGAAGCGGTGGGGATGGGATTTGAACCCATGAGGCTTGACAGCCACCTGCTCTCAAGGCAGGCGCGTTAGGCCGCTCTGCCACCCCACCTCACTCCCACGTACCCCGTCCGCTCAAAAATGGTTATCGGTCTCCGCTCGCTCGAGGTCGCCGTCCTCTCCAACCGAAATCTCGAGGTCGTCGACGACTACCGCGGTCGCAGTCGCGGTCAGTCGACTCGCCACTGCGCGGGCTTCGAGCGTCGCGATCGTCGACCGGAGGCCGCCAGGAGTTGCGAGCGTCGGCACCATCGGTGCGAACCCGAGGTCGAGTCCTGCCTCGTCGACGCGGTTCGCGAGCGTGGCGAACTCGAACGGCGCGTACGCGTCTTCGAAGTCGATCGGGTCGGTGAACGCGGCCAGGTACGTCCGGCCGTCGGAGGACGGGCCGAGCACGACGTCGTGGCGACGGAGCCCCATCGCCGCACCGTCGATGTCCGAGCGTTTGACCGCCGGTGCCGTCGGCTCGAGGACGCCCACGCCGTCGACGCCCTCCCGTTCGAGGAGGTGGGTCACCGTGTTACCGATTCGTGCGGACTTGCTCGAGCCGACCTGGCGCTCGAACCGGACCGCTTCGGAATCTGTGTCGGTCTCCTCGAGCGCATCGGTGACGAGCGCCCGAACTGCCTCCTCCGAATCCCCGTCCGCAACCTCGTCGGGTAACGTCTCTTCGTCCCTGTAGTTGACGAGGAGGTCGCCGCCGCTGTCGACTGCGGTACGGACGACGTCGGTGACGGCAGCCTCGTACAACTGGATTGCCTCGTTTTCCGACAGCGGCGTCGACTCGACGAGTCCCGTCAGAACGAGTCCTTCTCGCGGTGGATCGACCGGAACGACGACGATCATACGGGCACTCCGCTATCACGACCCTTGAACGCGGCGTTTCAGTCACTCGAGACGTGGACGAAGTACCACATAAACTATACCTGCGGACTTCGTTGCGAGACGTATGAACGATCGGACCGTCACCATCACTGGACTGTTCGGCGCGCTCGTCGTCGCGCTCTTGGCTGTACTGGGTGTCTACGGCTTCGTCACTGGCTACCTGCTCGAGAGTCCCGGCGACCTATTTGTCCCCTCGATCGGCGTGCTTGCAGTAACGATCGTCGTCGTCGGCGCGCTGATCCTCCTCGGTGCTCGCTCGAGTCAGTGGCGACAGAACCCGTACTGGTAACTACCGTTCTCGCCGTCCTTTCGTCTGGCGATAGTCCGACGCCATCAGCGACGCGAAGTGTTCGAGCCACTCCTGGGTCTGCTCGTCGGTCTGGTCTCGAGGCTCGAGCATTGCAACGAGCGCGAACCCGCGGCCCCGGATGGTCGTCGCGTGGGCCTCCGGGAGAGCGAGTTCCTCGGCTGGCGTCGTCGTGTACTCGGTGCCGAGTTCCGCGAGCGCCCGCTCGCCGACGGGAATCAGCACCTCGGGGTTTATCGACCTGATCTCGGCGTCGAGATAGGGTTCGCAGTTACCGATCTCCTCGTCGGTCGGTCGACGGTCGGGATCGCGACACCGGGTGAGGTTCGTGAGGTAGGCGTTCTCGAGGGCAGGGCGATCGTCTGGGGAAGTAGCGTCACAGAGTGCGAGTCGCTCGAGAACCCGCCGGAGTGAGGTTCCCGAGCCGTCGGTCTCCTCGTCGGTGACGAGGAAGGGGACGCCGACGTCGTCGGCCCGTGCGGTCGGGTGTTCGCCGACGAACAGGAAGTCGGCACCGACGTCGCCGTAGCCGTGGACGACCTGGGTTCGCGTCTCACAGAGCGCCGGACAGTTCCGGCACTCCTCGTCCATACCGTACGGGTTCGATCGAGTGTGCTGGTTTGCGTCCACGTCGTGTTCTTCTCTGCGTTCGGCGCTCAAAAGAGACGCGGCTGCTCTATCCGTCGAGGCCGCCGCGTTCGGTGACCTCGAGGATGAATTTGACGTTGCGGACGATCTCTTCGGGCGTCGTCTCCTCTTTTTCGTCGTAGAGGTCGCTGGTCCGGTAGAGAATATTCGCGAGCTGTTTGCTCTCGCTGGTCTCGTCGCGGATCTCGTCGGCGACATCCCGGAGCAGTTCGACGCGTTCGGTGTCCGGTTCGAAACGTTCGTCTCCGTGGTTGGCAGTGTCACCTGACATCGGTCTCAATCCATGGACGGGGCTTGGCTCTGGTGGGCCTGCGAGACGGCACGTCGGTGTACGATCCCGACGTTGTCAGCGACGTTTTCCGTGAGGACTCGGAAGGCGTCGCTTACCTCACCCTCGCCGAGGACGGTCGGCTCGCCGCCGTCGCCGCCCTCCCGAACCGTCGGATCGAGCGGAATCGATCCCAGGAACGGCATCTCGTGGGTCTCGGCGAACTCCTTGCCGCCGCCGGAATCGAAGATATCGTGCTCGCTGCCACAGTCCGGACAGGCAAACGTCGACATGTTCTCGGCGATACCGAGCACGATGGTCTCGTGTTTGGCGAACATCTCGAGCCCCTTGCGCGCGTCGTCCAGGGCAACGTCTTGTGGCGTCGTGACGATCACTGCGCCCGTGACGGGCATCGTCTGGAGCATCGTCAGTTGCGTGTCGCCGGTTCCCGGCGGGAGGTCGACGACGAGGTAGTCGAGGTGGCCCCACTCGACGTCCTCCGTAAGCTGTGTGATTACTTTGTGAACCATCGGGCCGCGCCAGATGACGGGGTCGTCCTCGCCGGTAAGAAAGGCCATGCTCATCAGCTTGATCCCGTACTTCTCGGGCGGGACGAGCGTCTCGTCCTCGGTCGCCATCGGCGGCTCGTCGGCGTCGACCATCCGGGGAACGTTCGGCCCGTAAACGTCCGCGTCGAAGAGACCGACGCGGGCACCCAGTTGCGAGAGGCCGGCTGCGAGGTTGACCGCCACGGTCGACTTGCCGACGCCACCTTTCCCGGAGGCGACGGCGATGACGTTCTTGACGTTTGGGAGCACCTGATCGTCGCCGCTCGCGTCGTCACGGTCCGGAACGCTCGCAGAGAGGTCGGGCTCGAGTCCCTCCTCCAATAACAGTTCACGAACCTCGGCGGCGACGTTCGACTCCGTCGGTGAGTACGGCGCGCCAAGCGCGAGATCGAGTTCGACTTCGTCGCCGTCGACGGTGACGTCGTTGACGAGGCCGAGTGAAACGATATCGTCCCCGAGCTTTGGGTCGTCGACCGACTGCAGGCGGTCGAGAACCGCGTCTTCGTCCATACTGGATGGTACGCCCGGCGGTCGAAAAGGGTTGTGTTCGAAACAAGAGAGTCCCCACAGCTAGACGGGCCCCATCTCCGCATAGAGCGTGGGACTTTCGCCGTGGCGCTCTGAAACCGAGCCCGAAGCGGCGAGAGAACGTCCGAGCGCACGGTCACCTCATCGCACCATCACACCCCGAGCTGATACGGTTTACTGTAAGTCATTTCCGGCACAACCGCGACCCGGGCGGCGGTTGCGCCGGTAAATTGTTACAGTAATCCGTATGAAACGCTATCGAGAGAACGCGAGGTTCTCGAGACCTTCCTGTGCCCGGGCAAACGCCACTTCGTCGCCACGGAGTCCGTCGGCCAGTTCGCGGGTCGTTTCGACCAGCCGTTCGGCCGTCTGGGGATCGACATCGCCGTCGAGCATCCGAAGTCGCTTGACGTGTTCGCCGAGCGTCTCGAGTGCACCGCGTTCGTTCGTCGTGAGTTTCGCGTCGCGCTCACCAGCCCAAGTGCGAACGTCGCGTCGGTACTCCCGGACTGCGTTCGCGTAGGCGAGTCCGCGGGCGGACTCGAGCGTCGCCGGGACCGCATCGGTGGATGGGCGGTCACCGACGTCGGCGTCCCGGAGCAGGGAAAGAAAGTACAGCTCTTCGCGGTCCGCTAACTCGAGTTCGATCCCGCGAGCGACGACGTCGGCGACGTGGAGCAGTTCCGTGGCGGCGAGATACGTGTTCTCGAGGTCGCGCAGTTCGCCGGCGTTGATGAATCCGCGCCGGCGAACGTACTCGCGACAGCGGTCCCGCGCTCGCTCGGCGAGTTCGTCGGTCGAAACTTCGTCGATGTCGTTCCGGACGGGCGTGAGGTCGAACGAGGCCTGTCGGTCGGTGTGTTCGGTCCGTTCGTCGACGCCGACACTGTGGAGGCTGCCACAGGCTGGACAGTCGATGCTCGCGGTTTCGTAGTACGACCAGCGGGTCCCACACTCCTTGCACTCGCGCTCGCCCCGGATTTTCATGTGCGACGGTACGGCTACCAGCCCAAAAGAGTCCACGGAGTCGTGCGGGAGCGTCACGTCGTTGATCGGTCGACTGGTGAACAGGCTCACAGCAACACCCGATAGATGAGTGCGATCGTCAGGCGGCGGCCGCGGCGAGGACGACGCTGTACACGCCTTTGGCCGGAACGGCGACGGGGCACAATTGGGGGGTGTCGCTGTGTGACTTGTTCGGCGAACTGCACCCGCAGGGACCCGTGGGGACCGCAAATCCTGCCATCCTCCCACGGCTGAGGCCGTGAGAGTCCCCCACGGGAGAGTCTCTCAAAATCTGCCTGGAATCCGTAATTTCGGCCGGAAGAGAGTGTCTGTCCACTACCCGCTAGTGGCGAGAGTGCTGGTTTTCCGCTGCCATCGCTCTTGGAGGCAGTATCGCCTCGGTTGGACGATTCGTCGCCACTGACGGTCACAGTTTCCTAAACGCCGTTCAACAGGTAATTAACGTACGGCAGTTGCAGGCCACACCGAAACCCACGGAAACGTTCTATCGAATAATATGTCCCATCAAAGACTCAACCGTCGAAAATTCGTCGCTGCTGCAGGGACCGCGAGTGCACTCGTTCTGGCCGGCTGTGCGGACGAAGACCCCGAGGACGAGCCAGTCGACGATGAAGAGGAGCCTATGGACGACGAGGAAGAGCCGGTAGACGACGAGGAAGAGCCGGTAGATGACGAGGAGGACGACGACGAAGAAGAGGAAGAGGAGGCGTTCACACTGACCGTTATCGTCGAAGACGAGGAGGGTGACCCTGTCGACGGTGCTGCGGTCGGTGTCCAACCGGCCGACGAGGACGACGAGATGGATGACGAGATGGACGACGAGGACGACGAGATGGATGACGAGGACGACGAGGACGACGGGATGGACGACGAGGACAACGAGATGGATGACGAGATGGACGACGAGGACGATGAGCCGGAGTTCCCGATGGAAGAAGAGACGGACGGTGACGGAGAGGCCGAGTTCGAGGACCTCCCGAACGACGATTACACTGTTCGCGCCGAGCACGAGGACGAAGAGACCGAAGATGAAGTCACGATCGACGGGGACGACGAGGAGGTTACACTCACGCTCGGCGACGGGATGGACGACGAGGACGACGGGATGGACGACGAGGACGACGGGATGGACGACGGCACCTAATCCGGCTACTCCCGTTCCGTAGTCAGGAGCGATCGGCCCCGCTTTTTCGAAACGATCACCGACGACGTAGCTGTCGGCTTGCGACCACATTTTTGCCGTTCGATCCCTAGGTTCGACTATGCGCGACGAAGAAGAGATCCGCGAGCAGTACGAGTTCCTCGAAGAACAACTCGAGAGCGAGGAGATGAGTCACGACGGCGTCGAACGAATGTTCACCTATTACAAACGTGCGATTGGCTGGGTGCTCGAGGAGGAACATATCTGAGGTCGGGACTCACTCGAACGGCAACCAATCCCGTTACATTTAAGTTTTCCCAGCAGAATCGTTCAGGTGACGCTTCGCTTGGAGGGCCGAAGCGTCAGCGGGGACCAATTCAGGGCGGCAAGCAATCGCGTGGCGTTTTTGGCCACGCGATTTGCTTTCCTGTTTCGTACGATACCGACGAGCGACAGCGCTCGTTTTCGCCAGTCGACAGATCCGACGGCGACTGATACGGTTTGCTGTCAGTCAGTTCCGGCGCGAGCACGAGTCCGCCTGCGGTCGCGCCGATACATTGGTACAGCATTCCGTCTGAAACCACACGACTGCGCCGGAGGCACGTCGAGTGTAAGTATACGGAAACGTACCTCGCGTACCCTAAACATGAACAGCTCGTTATGTGTCTTTCGCTCACAATCAGTCATGGGTGTTATCATTCGGATGGAGTCGGTATGGGCCTCTGTCGAAGTCGACAGTCCGTCTCCGATCGAACTGACCCGATAGCCTTATTAAAATTCGACAGTAAGTACGAGTGGTACTTTCCCAATGTACGACCTGACAGGATTCCAGCGTGACCTCCTCTACGTCATCGCTGGCGAAGAGGAACCCCACGGATTGGCGATCAAAGAAGAGCTAGAGGAGTACTACGAGAAAGAGATCCATCACGGCCGCCTTTACCCCAATCTCGACACCCTGGTCGACAAGGGACTCGTCGAGAAAGGACGCCGCGACCGTCGAACGAACTTCTACACGCTTACTCGACGCGGCCAGCGCGAACTCGAGGCACGCCGTGAGTGGGAAGCCCAGTACGTCGACCTGTAGGTGCTCGAGACCGACGACGTCTTCTCGGCGTAGACGTACCGTACTTTCCGTCTGTTCGTCTCTTTCGATCCTCGACGCTGTGCCGTTCTCCGTCCGCTGAACCTGGCACGGCGCTTATGTGCGACCACGGTGAATAGCCGTCAGTGATCGAGGTCACGCTGCAGATCGTCGACGCCCCGCTCGAGGAGACGGTCGTCCGGATTGCTCTTGCGGGCGCGCTCGGAATGTTCCTCGGGCTGGAACGCGAGTGGTCGCAGAAGTCGGCCGGCATCCGGACGTTCTCGCTGATCAGTCTTCTCGCAGCGGTCTTTACGATTCTCGTCCTCGAGACGGCCGTCGGCGAGAGCCTGCTGGTGTTGGGGGGGTTGCTCGTAATCGTCCAGGGGGTGTTGCTCGCGGTCCAGGGTTTGTTGAGCGCCGACGAGGAGACCGGACTCTCACTGACGACGTCGGTTTCGATGCTCGTGGCTTACGGGGTCGGCGCGCTCGTCGCAGCGGAGTTTATCATCGAGGGTGTGACCGTCGCCGTTCTCTCGTCGCTGTTGCTCGTCCTCAAGCGCGAGCTCCACGAGTTCGCCTGGGGGTTCTCCAGACAGGAGATGCGTGCGACGACCGAGTTCGGCATCCTCGCGTTCGTCGTCTACCCGCTGTTGCCGGCGGAGTACGTCCTCCAGTTTGGAACGATCACTCTCGAACTCGAGCCCCAGGTCATCTGGTTCATGGTCGTCGCCGTCGCAGGGATCGGGATCGTCAACTACGCGATTGTCTCGACGTACGGCGGGCGCGGAATCGCAGTGACGGGTTTTTTCGGTGGCCTGGCGTCTTCGACTGCCGTCGTCGGCACGATGCTCGATCACGTCAACCAGCGTCCGGAGTCGGCGTCCTACGCCGTCGCCGCGATTCTGCTTGCAAACGCTGCGATGGCTGCACGAAACCTCGCCATCGCGGTCGGGTTCACTATCGGGGGTGATCAGTCGCTGCTCGTCGAGGCAATCGTTCCGCTCGGAGCGGTCATTCTGGTCGCGTTCGTCATTGCTGGCGCAACCGCCGACTGGAGCGAGTCCGGACCGATAGACCTCGAGAGCCCGTTCTCGATGAAAAACGCGCTCGCGTTCGGTGCGGTCTTCCTGGTCGTGCTCGTGTTCGGGTCACTGTCCGAGGAGTGGTTCGGCGCGCTCGGCTTCTACGCGACCGCCGTTGCAAGCGGCTTTGTCTCGAGTGCGGGTGCGACCACGTCGGCGGTCGTTCTCTATCGCGGCGGTCAGTTGGGACCGGCCGAAGCGACGATCGGAATCTTGCTGGCGACGGTCTCGAGTATCGTCGTCAAGGCGTTGTTGACGACGACGTCGGCGAATCAGGTTTTCCGGAATCAAGTCGCGGCATACAGTGCGGCTTTGTTACTCGGTGGTGCCGTCGCGTCCGTCGTTCTGGTCATCTAGACGAACTAATCTCGTATTCTTTTAATCCCCCGGAGCGAAGTGTGGGTATGGACCGAGAGACGATCGAGCCGACCGTCGAGACGGTACCGGGCGAGCGAGCAAAACAGTGGGTCGACTACCACCACGAATTCGCCGCACCGAGTACCTACGTGTACGAGTTCGTTTGGGATACGACCGCCGACGCGGTCGGTCCGTTCTGTACTGACGTCGACGGAAACGTCTTGATGGACTTCACGAGCCACGTCGCCGCCGCCCCACTCGGCTACAACAATCCCGTCCTCCGCAAGCGACTCGAGGAGTTCGACTTGATCGATCCGCTCAAGATCGCGGGCCAGGACTTCTACGTCAGTGCCGGTGGCTCGCCTTCCGATCCCGATCTTCCGGGGCCGAGCCAGTTGATGGAGCGACTCGTCGACGCGACCGACCACTACGACATGGATCGGGTCTTTCTCTCGAATTCCGGCGCTGAAGCGGTCGAGAACGCGATCAAGATCTGTTACGCGTCGGGTGGTCACCGCGGGTTCACCACCGAGGGTGCGTTCCACGGTCGCACGCTCGGTGCGCTCTCGCTCAACCGATCGAAGTCCGTCCATCGGCGGGGATTCCCCGAAGTTCCCGGAATCGTCAGCGTCCCCTACCCGACGACCGAAGCGGAGTACGAACGTCGCTGGCTGACCGACGGCCCCGGCGGCAACGTCGTCGCCGACAAACTCCACGACGAACAAGGCGTAATCGATTCCGACGAAGTCGCGTATCTGATCTTAGAGCCCATCCAGGGCGAGGGCGGTTACCGACCTGCCCACCCCAGATTCGCGCGCGACCTCGAGGACCTCCGCGAGGAGTACGATCTGACGGTGATCGTCGACGAAATCCAGTCCGGACTCGGCCGGACCGGCGAGATGTGGGGCGTCGACCACCTCGATCTCACGCCGGATGTCATCTCGGCCGGGAAGGGGCTCCGTGTCGGCGCGACCATCTCGCGGTCCGACGTTTTCCCCGAGGAGAAGAGCCGACTCTCCTCGACCTGGGGTGCCGGTGACGTCGTCGCCTCGATGCAGGGCGCGCTCACGTTCGACGTGATCCACGAACAGGATCTGCTCGCAAACGCCCGCAATCGGGGCGAGCAACTGCACAGCCGACTCGAGGACGCCGTCGAGGACCGGACGGAACTGGTCGACGTCCGTGGTCGCGGACTCATGATTGCCATTGAGTTCGACACCAAAGATCGGCGCGAGGCGGTCGTCGAAGCCGCGTTCGAGCGTGGGCTACTTATGCTTGGGTGTGGGCACAAGACGCTGCGACTGCTGCCGCCGCTTGACGTCACCGAACGCGAGATAGACCTCGCGTTGGCATTGCTGTTCGAGGCGATCGACGCCGTCGACGCAGACCTCGCGTAACAGCCCGGGTCGTCGGACGAAAGCTGACTGTTCTTTTCGATCCTCTCGCTCCCTCGAGCCACGATGCTCGGTGTCTACACGGTCGGCAAGAAGGCAGTCACGTTCGGCTACAAGCGATACGGTTCCATGTGCGGTCGCCTCGGGTGGCGTGGCACTGGCGGGCTACGTCGTCGTGCAACGAACGCTGCGGTCGCTGTCCGACGCCGACTCGATCACGTCTGCGGTCCGCAACGAGGGACTCGAGGCGGTGACGGATATCGAACTGCGCGGCGATGCTGTCGCCGGGGGCGAACTGGGGCCGGCGATTGACGTGGCGGACCTCGAGTCGTCGATCGAGGAGGCGGACGAGTTCTTCGATCCAGAGGAGTAGCTACTCGTCGCGGAGGGTGTTCACGTGATCGATCCGTTGCTGGACGAGGTCGGGTGTCCCGATGTCGTGGCGAACGTGCAGTCCCTCGTCGCCGGCGACCGCGAGCGCGTCTTCGGCGATCTCTTCTGCCTCGGTGATCGAATCCGCGACACCGACGACTGCGAACGCACGCGAAGTCGTCGTGTAGATGCCGTCGTCGCGTTCGTCAACACTGGCGTAGTAAAGCAAGGCGTCGCCGGCGCTCTCTTCGTCGACCTCGACTTTCGCTCCCGCAGCAGGGTCCGTCGGGTATCCTTCGGGGACAGCGTACTTGCAGACCGTCGCCCGGTCGGTGAACTCGAGTTTCGGAATCGGTTCACCGTCGCGGGCGGCGGTGAGCACGTCGAGGAAGTCCGTCTCGAGGACGGGCAGCGTGTTCATCGCTTCGGGATCGCCAAAGCGGGCGTTGAACTCGACGACCTTCGGGCCGTCGGCGGTGAGCATGAACTGACCGTAGAGGATGCCACGATACTCGTCGAGGGCGTCGACGGTCGCCTCGATGATCGAGACGGCCGCCTCGTAGTCGGCTTCGGTCATGAACGGGAGGTGGGTCGTCGCGTCGGAGTAACTGCCCATTCCGCCGGTGTTCGGTCCGGCGTCGCCTTCGTAGGCGCGCTTGTGGTCCTGGACGGCGGGTGCGGTTTCGAGCGTCTCGTTGGCGACGAACGCCTGGATCGTAAACTCCTCGCCGATCAGCCGTTCCTCGAGGACGATCCGGTCGTAGTCGGACTCGCGGATGTACGCTTTCCCCTCCTCGGGGGTGACCTGGTCGCCGATGACTCTGACGCCCTTGCCGCCAGTGAGACCGGCGGGCTTAATCGCAAGGTCGCCGTCGTACTCGTCGATGAACTCGCAGGCGGCCTCCACGTCGTCGAAGGTCTCGAAGTCCGGACAGCCCGGAACGTCGTTTTCCTGCATGAAGCGCCGCTGGAAGGCCTTGTCCGTCTCGATGCGGGCGTCTTCTTCCTTGGGGCCGAAGGCGTAGATGCCAGCCTCCTCGAGGGCGTCTGCGACGCCGGCTTCGAGCGGTGACTCAGGGCCGACGACGCCGATCGTTGCGCCGACTGACTCGGCGTAGTCGACGACTGCGTCGGGGTCGGTCGTCTCGAGCGTTTCGAACCCGTCGGCAATCCGGTCGATACCGGGGTTTCGGTTGCCGGCACAGGCATAAAGGTCGTCGTCGCTGTCTTTCAGGGCACGCGCAATGGCGTGCTCTCGACCGCCGCCACCGATCAGGAGCACCGTCTCGGACATGGTGGCTAGCGACACTCACGAACCTGTAAAGGTTGTTCTTTTCGGCGCGATCAGTGACCACGTTCGTGGATACGATCGGTGTCGTTGCGGGTATCCGAAAACAGACCGGACAGTTAAAGAAGAGCGCGCTCAAATATAGAGTACAAAAATAGTAAACTATTGAATTATGAACGAACACGTCATCATCAGCGAGACGCCGTTTGTCGACGTCGAGTTCCAGCGATCGGAGCTCGAAGCGAAAGGAGTCGACGTCGAAGTGCGTGATACACACACCGAAGCGGCCGTCGCCGAGGCCGCAGCCGACGCCGACGCACTCGTCGTCGACGTCCACACGCCGGTGACCGCCAACGCCCTCGAGGGGGCCGGCAGCCTGCAGTTGATCGCTCGGGCTGGAACCGGGTTCGACAACGTCGACGTTGGCGCGGCAGCAGACCACGACGTCCACGTTACGAATGCCCCCGATTACTGCACTGACGAGGTCGCGACCCACGCGTTGAGTCTCCTCCTCGCGTGTCGACGGCGGATTCCGGCCGCCGACCGCGACGTTCGACGCGGTGAGTGGAGCTGGGAGACCGAGCGTCCAGTCCGGCGAGTCACCGGTTCGACCCTCGGGCTCGTCTCCTTCGGCCGGATCGCTCGTCGACTCGTCGACCACGTCGACGGCTTCGATCTCGACCTGCTCGTCTACGACCCGTACGTCGACGAGGAAGTAGTCGAGGAGTACGGCGGCCAACTCGTCGACTTTCCGGAACTACTCGCGGCGTCCGACGCGGTCTCGATCCACGCGCCATTGACCGAGGAAACACGTGGACTCGTCGACGCCGACGCGTTCGAACAAATGGCCGAACACGCCGTTCTCGTGAACGTCGGTCGCGGCGGCATCGTCGACGAAGACGCCCTCGCAGTGGCCCTGGAGAACCGGGAAATCGCAGCCGCCGGTCTCGACGTCCTCGAGGAAGAGCCCCCAGGGGAGACGCCACTCCGAGGTCTCGAAAACGTCGTCATCACCCCCCACAGTGGGTGGCAGTCGCTCGAGGCTCACGACGATCTGAACCGGACGATCGCTCGCCAACTCGAGCAGGCACTCGCGGGAGAGAAACCGGACCACGCGATCGATCCGGAGCCCTGGACGTGACGTCTTCCGCGCCGTGAACGGCGGGGATTCCCTCGCTGAATCGAGCTAGCCGCTCAGGTCTCGGACGCCGAAGCCGTTTCCGGCAGCCCCGCCCATCGTAGACGAAACACTCCGAGACGAGTGTGCTGTGATCGCGTTCGAAGACCTGACCCACATCCCCGACCGCACGGGTGCGTCGTGGGGCCACAAGTGGGCGTTCCGAACGCTGTACGAACAAGTCGAGTACAAAGCCGAAGCGAACGGTATCATGGTGCAGCAGGTGGGTTCAGCGTACACGTCGAAACGGTGTGCCGAGTGTGGCTTCACAGCCGACGAGAATCGCCTGGCTCGAAACGATTTTTGCTGTCAGAAGTGCGAGTCAGAAGCGAACGCAGACTACAACGCGGCGAAGAAAATCGGTATGCGGTACGTCTGCCGAGGCCAACAGTCGTCTCGGCGGACGGGCAACAGTCAACTTGCCCTGAACTCTGGAACGGTGACACCGAGTGGCGGATTTACCGTCCACCCGGACGGGTTCGAGGTCGAGGACACGGACAACCCCCACCCTCAACGAGCGAAGTCGTCAGACTGAGCGAAGTCGGGTGGGGAAGTTGACAACGGCCGAAGACGACACGCGGGTCCATCCCGTTCACGCCTGGAAGATGGCCCACGCATGCAGTCGATCGCCGAGGGCAGTCTCTTCCTCTGCAAGACGAACCGTGACACCGGCCACGGCACCGGCAAACCGACCTGGATGATCGTCGAGGAGCGACTCGACACCTGGTCGTTCCTCTTCGACCAACTCGAGGTCGAGTACGAAAAGCCGTAGTGACAGCGGTCAGTTGTCGCATACTACCGCGACGCGAGGGCTTTTAGCTGTCCCGAGACAGACGTTCTGTCTGACCGACGAGCCGGACGGAGTGACGGTCGAGCCGTCCAGCGACGCGTTTCAGGCGCTCGGCAACGAGATCCGGACGGAGATTCTTCGTACGCTCGCCGACGAGGAGCCGAAACGTTTTCGACACGTTCCGAGGCCAGCGGGGTCGATACGTCGGCAGGATTCGCATACCGTCCGCCAGGTCGAGGGCCGATTCGTTCGCGCTCGAGTCCGGCGTGGGCTGTCCTCGCCCGGCCGTGTCTGGGGCGCTGTCGATCTGCTGTGGCCCGTTCGTCACCGTGGCAACGACCTCGTATGGGAACCTCTCGGACTGGGGTGGGGATATATCAGCTAAATATGTGTTGGCTAGGCGACGGAATCGAGTCGATCAGCACAGTGACCTCCTCCCCACCCTACTCGCTCGCGGCTTGCGCCGCTCGCTCCTTGAGGGTAGCGTGAGGCCGAAGGTCTCACGGACCATGCGAACGGGCGCTTCGCGCCCGTGAGCAGATGGGGCTTCCTGTTTCCACGACGCGCTTTGCAGGAACCGAATCGGTTCCCGTAGGGAGCGCAGTCTCCGCAGGCGTTCGAAAATCGTCTGCCGATTTTCGCAGCCCATCAGAATCTTTCGATTCTGAGGACGTTGATTCGGGACAGCCCGTCCCTACTTGCTTTAGTCCGCGCACCAAGATGTTGTAGGCCGCGTTCCAGTCTCTGTCAGCCGTGAAGCCACAGGAAGGACAGGAGTGTTCGCGGACCCACAACGGCTTGTCTGACTCGGCACCGCAGGCCGCGCACTCTTTGGTCGTCTCGTCCGGATCGACGGCCACGAAATGCGTTCCTTCGCGTTCGCATTTGTACTCGAGCATCCGCAAAAATGTCCCCCACGCTGCTCCGGCACGGTTGCGGCTGTTCGACGGGAGTTCCATCAGCCCCTTCGCGTCGAGGTCTTCGACTGCAACGAGGTCGTACTCTCGAGCGTAGTGGTTCGAGAGTTTGTGAAGGAAGTCTTGGCGCTTCTGTTGCAGGTCGGCGTGACGTTTGGCGACGACTCGCTGTTGCTTGCGGTAGTTCGCCGATCCGTGTTCTTTCCGTGAGAGTTTGCGTTGCTCGCGTTCCAACCGGTCGCGTTCGTCGGACAAGTCGGGACGTTCGACAGCGGTGCCGTCGGTGTCGTGAGCGTACTTCAGGATGCCCACGTCGATCCCGGCACAATCCTCGATTTTCTTGGGTTTCTCTGGTGCTTCGTCCTCGGTTTCGATCCCAAGGACGGCAAACCACTCGCCGGTTGGTTCTTGCTTGACGACGATTTCTTTGATCGTAGCGTCGTCGGGAACGTCGCGGTGGTAGACCATCGGAATATCGCCGATTTTGGAAAGGGAAAGCACAGTACGGCCACTCGTGTTTTTGAGTTCGAAGCCGGTTTGGCTGTACTTGATCGAACAATATTCCTGCGGGCCTTTCCACTTGAGTTCGCCAACGGGGTAGCCGTTGTCCTTCCGCCCCTGCAGCGTCGAGAGATTATCGTACAGTCGCTGTACGACCTTCTGCAACACCTTCGAATGGACTTGCTTCAGCTCGGTCCACTCGCGTTTGAGATCGGGAAGGACCGACTGCTCGGAGTAGGCGGTTGTGCCGTCCTCTCGGTTGAGTCGGTGCAGGAAGTGATTGTAGACTTGTCGGCAAGTATCGACCGTCCACGCTAACCGTTCGTGGAGTTCGTCAGTTGGGTTGAGCCGATACCTGTAGTTGTAGCGCATAGTCTACTCGTCTTCGTCGGTTGGATCGGTGACACGGACGACTTTGACAGTTGCGCCAGTCCACGCTTTCGGGACGTAGATGTGCGCACCGTTTCCGGTCGGTTTGACTTCGGCTTTGAGGACTTCGTGCCCTTCGACCTCGTACCGATCCATTGAGTGTATCTACGAAGTAGATACTCATCAATCTGTCGATAGCGTGGGCCTGCGGGCCTGCTGTAGAAAAGTGCAAGAAACTCGTGCGGCGTTGACGAGACGCGAAGCGTCTCGTTCGCACACCAGAAATCAAAGATTTCTGGGGACGCTGTATCCCCTCCCTGCTCGCGCCTTCGGCGCTCGCTGAGGAAGGGGCATTAGCGCCTCGATCAGGCGTAAAACAGCGGCGGTCGTCGGTCGCCACCGTACTCCTCGTCTGGCAGGTGTGCCTCGAGCGCGCTCCGATCTTCGTTGCCGAGCAGTTGATCCAGAACGTCGACAGCCGCACCCCGGTGCAGGGGCTGGTTGTCGTTGCCACACTGGTCGTCCATTACGCAGGCGGGACAACCACCCGGATCGCCACAGTCACAGTCCGCGATGAGGTGCCGCGCCCGGCGGGCGACGGCCTCGAAGTTCTCGTAGATCGCTCGCGCGAATCCGAGGCCGCCCTCGACGCCGTCGTAGATGAACCAGCCGCTGGCCGGTGGTCGCTCGAGACCCATTGCGATTTCGCGGACGGTCGCCTCGGCCGCTGCGATGTTCTGCGGGGTGTCGCCGTCGTCGGCTGGCGTTCCGAACCCGGCCTTGTCCTCGGTCGGCTCGTCCTGGTCGAGGTGCGAGTCGATCGTCAGCGTCGCCAGCCCGCCCAGATCCCGCTTGTCGACCATCAACTCGAGTGGCGCGACACCGATGGTCGCGTGTTCGGCGGCGTGGAGTCCACCGGCGTAGCCGAGGTGGGCCGTCCCCGCGAAGCCGTCCTCGAGTTCCGGGACCGAGAAGTCGCGGTACTTCTCGATCAACGCGCGTTCGACCTCCTGGGGCACCTCGAGCCAGCAGAGTTGCGTCTCCATCGCAAGCGGTGGGTTCTCGGTCGGAATCGCCTGTTTCTGCTTCTGGCCGCCGTGGATCGCGACCTGGTCGTAGGTGCCGTGATAGACGAGGACCCGACCCTGGCCGAAGTGCAGGGTAAAGTCGCCAACTTCCCGCGAGCGCTCGGAGACGGCATCGAGCACCGTCACGTCGGTCCGGGAGCGGGTGTAGTAGTCGACGTCCGTCGGTTGCAGTGTTACAGTTGGCTGTGGCGCGTCGTGATCGACATCGACGACCTCGTACTGTTTCCCCTGGTGGAGGCGGACCGCACCCTCGTGGAAGTCTCGCAGGACGCGTTCCTTCGCGAGCGGTTCCATCTCCGGATCGTGTCCGTCGTCGACGCCCTCCGCGAGTCGGACCTCGTACTCCTCGCCCGTCGTCGCGTACAGCGAGACGGACTGCTGGGGCCGAGGTGGCCCCACGTAGGAGACGCCTGTCTCGAGGTAGCCCCGCAACTGGCCGGCACGTCGCCACATCTCGATCGCCCGCTTGAGGCGGTCGCGCTCGGCGAAGGTTCCGGCATCGGTCTCGCCAACGGCGAGTTCATCCGCGGCACACCGCAGATGCTGGGCGAAAACCGCGTCGTTGTCGACGTCGACGACCGCGTCCTCGACGTCGTTCTCGAGCAGGTAGTCGGGATTCGAGACGACGTACTGGTCGAGGGTGCGGTGCTCGGCGACAAGCGCGGAGAGCGCCCGACTCCGGCCGCGACCTGCGCGGCCAATCTGCTGCCAGAACGACTGTCGCTGACCGGGATACCCTAACTGCACGGTGGCGTCCATCGCACCGATGTCGATGCCCAACTCGAGGGCGGTCGTCGAGGCGACGCCGTCGAGCAGCCCGTTCCGGAGCTGGTGTTCGGTTCCGTGGCGTTTCTGTCGGGAGTGGCCGGCGTGATAGGGTTCGATCGCGCTTCCCCGATCCGGATTGACGTAGTAGCTGGCGTTGTCGTGGCGGTGTTTCGACGCCCGCTTGACCGAGAGTTCCGCGAGCTTTCTCGAGGGGGAAAACAGCAGCGTCTGGACGTTGTGATAGGTCAGATGCGAGAGCACGCGTGGGGCGTCGACGGTGGCGGGGACGCGTTCGGCGATGGCATCCGTGGTGGTCGCACCGTCTTCGTCCGGTTCCGTGTTCTCCTCCCGCCACTCGTCGCGCTCGTCGTGTTCTCGCTCTCGGTCCCGTGGCGGCGGGTTCCAGAGTACCAGATCCCGCGGCCCCCGCGGCGAGCCGTCCTCGTCGACGACCGTCACGGGTTCGTCGATCAGCGCCGCGGAGTGGTCACCGGGGTTACCGATCGTCGCACTCGTGAGCACGAACCCAGGATCGGCGTCGTAGTACTCGAGGACGCGTTTTAGCCGCCGAACGATCCAGGCAACGTGCATGCCGTGGACGCCGGTGTAGGTGTGGGACTCGTCGATGACGACCAGATCGCAGGCCGAGAGAAAACGCGCCCAGCGGTCGTGATCGTGCAGGTAGGTGTTGACGCCCGCGAAGTTCGTGATGATCACGTCGGCCTCCTCGCGGATCTGTCGCCGGTTCTCGCCGCGTTCGGTATCGCCGTCGTAGACCCGCACCGTGATCTCGAGCCCGAGGTCGTCGAACAGGTCGTTCAGCGCGCCTTCCTGATCACGGGAGAGGGCCTTCGTCGGATAGAGCAGATACGCAGTCGACTCGATCCCGCGTGCTTGCGCCTCGAGGTAGTTCCTCGCGATCTGGAGGGCGTAAATCCGAGTTTTTCCCGAGGACGTACTCGTCGCGACGCAGACGTTCTCGCCGTCGGTGAGTGCCTCGAGCGCCTCGGCCTGGTGGGTGTAGAGGTCGTGTGCGAGCGGCCCCGCGAGTTCCGAACGCAGGCCCTCCGCGGCGGGCACTGTTTGGGCTGCTCGACCCGGCAACTCGAGGACGGTAACGTCGTCGGGGTCGTGATACCTGGGAAAGCTCTCGACCAGCTCCTCGCCGGTGATCGGCACGTCCGTCCGTGTCTCGGGTTCGGGTTCGCTCATGATCGGGAAGTCGAAGTTGCTCGTCGTCAGAAGTCGCTCAATCCGGTCTGTTCGGTCTCCTCGGTCGGTGAACTCGAGCGATCGCTCGTCGGCGTCCCTCGATCTGCTTCTCCGTTCGCTGATGTGGTAGCTGTTCTCTCGCGGCTCGAGTCGCCGCTGCTCGAGCCAGCCGACGACGCCTGTGGCGCGTCTCGCAGGCACTCGTAGACGTGCCACAGCGCCCGACAGTCGTCCTCGCAGTAGGCCTCGTGGCGATCCCACGCGAGGGCGTCGCCGGTGCGCATGAACTGCTGGTAGGCCGCGGCCGTGGCAGCGCCGTCGAGCCCGGTGTCTGCGTCGTCGTAGCCGAGCGCGTCGGCGACGACCGCGAGTTCGTTCGTTCGGCCGGGAAGCAGGGCGTGCTCGTTGTTTACGGCCCACAGATAGAGGTCGAGTTTGGGAATCGATTCCCACTCCTCGGCGTAGTAGGGGACGTGTTTCGAGACGAACGCGCCGAGATGCCGGTAGTCGAACCCCCAGCCGTTCCAAGTGAGCAGCGCCCGGTTCGGGTGCATGCCGAACAGCCAGTCGCAGAAGGCCTCGAGCACCGACGCCGGATCGCTCGGATCGTCACGTTCGACGAAGGCCCGGTAGTCGTCGGTCGCGGGGTCGTAGATACCGATCTGCCAGATGATCGTCGGCGAGAGGCCGTCGGTCTCGATGTCGAGACACAGCGGTGGCTCGTACCAGTCCGCACCGGGCAGCGACGCGTCGGTCAGTCGCCGCGGTTCGCCCGTCTCGAGGACCCGAGCGTGCTGGTGTATCGTCCGAGCACGTTCACGGCCGACGCCCGGAAGGTCCGTGAGGGTCGCGCTCGAGGTCTCGAGCAGGTCTGTGCGGGTGGTTACTCCCCGGTTGGCGAGTCGATCCGCCGTCTTCGGCCCGATTCCGGTAACGGCCTCGAGCCCGAAATCGGTCACGTCGTAGGTGTCGACGCCGGCGATGCCAGCGGACGTCAACGTCAGGGTCGCGATCGACCCCCGGTCGTCGTATCCTTCCGTCGGACCCGCGCCTCGGACGCGTACTGAGACGCAGTCCTCAGCCAGCGGTTCGACGCCGCCGACCGTCTCGTGATCGATGTCCCGAACGGCTCCTGTCTCCGACTCGAGGTGCCACACCGCGTCGTAACCCGCGGGCTCGCTACCCGTCAGGACGGTCGTCACCGCGCCTGCGGGAAGCGCCTCCGCGAGTGCCGCTGCACCGTCGAGGTGCGTCTCGAGGGTCGTCGGCCGCGTCACTGTCGTCACGTTGTCACAGACCAGTGCCGCGATTCCGTCCCGGAGCGTTCTCGAGGTGGCGTCCGGCTCCGCTCGTAGCGCCCTCGTTCCGGGCGTGACGGCGATCTCCAGGGATGAGCCGTTGCCGTCGTCCGGTGAGGCCGGCTCGAGCACCCGCCGAGCCAGTGGGCCGTCCCCCGCGGTCTCGAGGGGCGGATGGACGGCCGGGGCGTCGAAGACGCTCCTCGCCCGCGCGAATGCCTGCGGATCGCGCTCGGGGCCGAACACCCAGACGGTGTCCGGCTCGAGCGTCGCTACGAGGTCCTCGAGCGTTGCAACCGGACGATCTGCGATCGCCGACGGTCTGAGAGCGAGCACGGTGACACCGGCTCGAGGAGTCATCGATCGGTGGGAGGCCCGCCCCGATAATGAGGGTTTGGACACCGGACCGGAAGTAAAACGGGGGGAGTCCCGGCGCACGCCGTGTCGACGATCATCCCGTCGTCGCGGGCTACTCGCTCTTTTCGTCGCTGAGAGAGGGTCACAGAAGACGCTCGGCCCGATTCTCGTCGAACGGCTCGCGGGTCGACTCGCCGCGCATGCCGACGTGTTCGACGGACGGCTTACAGCGATCGGTCGAGCGATCGGAATCGGTGAGACGATCGTCGGCGCGACAGCCCTCGTTCACGAGGAATCAGTGCTCACAAGAACTGTGGCTCACTTCGAGCGTACGACGGACTCGACGGCGAGTCGTACTACGAGGCCGCGTCACTGGGATCGTGTTCCGGAGCAACCGGAGAACTCAACGCTAAAGGGAGAGCACGCGAAACGGGCGGGTAATGCAACAGTACCTCGAGTTAGTCGACAGCGCGCTCTCCGGGGGCACCTACAAGCCCAACCGGACGGGTGTCGACACGATTTCGTCGTTCAGCGAGCACTACGAGGTAGACATCAAAGATGGGTATCCGCTCTTGACGACGAAGCAGATGGACGGCTACCGCTGGAACTCCATGCTTCATGAAGTCTGCTGGTACCTCTCGGGCGAGGAGCACGTCCGCAACCTCCGCGAGGAGACCAAGATATGGGACGCGTGGGCCGACGAAGAGGGACGGCTTGACACCGCCTACGGCCGGTTCTGGCGGCGGTATCCCGTTCCCGACGAGGGAGTCCAGCTCGCGGGCGAGTCCTGGCCCGACGACGGCCAGCAGTGGGTGACCGTCGAGGAAACCGACGACGGTGAGTCGCGTCGCGTGTTCGACCAGCTACAGTACGTGGTCGATACCCTCTCGGACTCGCCGAACTCCCGCCGGCTCGTGGTCAACGCCTGGCATCCTGCGAACGCCGCGGTCTCGACGTTGCCGCCCTGTCACTACACGTTCGTCTTCAACGTCCAGGGCGATCGGCTGAACTGTCATCTCACCCAGCGTTCGGGCGACATCGCACTCGGCGTCCCCTTCAACATCGCCGCGTACGCGCTCCTGACGAAGGTCGTCGCCCAGCAGACCGGCTTCGAATCCGGGACGTTCGCCCACACGGTCGTCGACGCCCACGTCTACTGCGGTCGCGGCGACCGCGGCGAGTGGTACGACGACAACCTCGAGGCCCTGCAGTCCCGACTTGCCGAAGCCGACGACCGCGAGGACTACCTCTCGGTCAAGGAGTGGCTCGAGTCCGAGGCACCCCCCGAGGCCGAGGGCGACGAACGGCTGGACCACGTCCCCGGCCTGCTCGAGCAACTCTCTCGGGACCCACTCGAGCGCCCGACACTCGAGGTCGCCGACGCCTCAATCGACGACCTGACCTACGAGGATGTCTCGCTGCAGGGGTACGAGTCCCACGAGGGCATCCAGTTCTCGGTGGCCGAATGACTGCGGCGTCGCTCGAGACGGACCTCGAACTCGTCGGGATCGCAGCGGTCGCCGACAACGGCGTCATCGGTGTCGACGGCGAGATGCCCTGGCACCTCCCCGAGGACCTGCAACACTTCAAGGAGACGACGATGGACCACCCCGTCATCATGGGGCGGGTGACTTACGAAGGGATTCTCGAGGCGCTCGGCGAACCGCTTCCGGGACGGACGACGATCGTACTGACGAGTCAAGACCTCGAGACGCCCGAGAACGCCGTCGTCGCGAACGATCTCGAGGACGCACTCGAGAAAGCCAAGACGGCTGCTCGGGAACGCCACGACGCCGACCGTGTCTTCGTCGCCGGCGGTGCCACCGTCTACGAGCAGTTCCTGCTGGCGCTCGATCGTCTGATCGTGACGGAGATTCACGACGATCCCGACGGCGACGCGCGCTTCCCCGAGTGGGATCGGGACGCCTTCCGTGAGGCCACCCGCGACGACCGGGACGGGTTTGCCTTCGTCGAGTACGAACGGATCGACTGATACGGTTTGCTGTCAGTCAGTTCCGGCGCGACTGCGAGCCCTCCTGCGGTCGCGCCGGTAAATCGTTACAGCATTCCGTATGAGACGGCTTACTTCCCATCAGTTCCAGCACAACCGCGACCCGAAGCGGTTGCACCGGGACATCGATACGGCAATCCGCACGGGAACTCAGAGGATGTATGTAGCATTCCTGCCGAATTTATTCTAGATTTTAAACATCTGGGTTGATCGAGTGGTGAAGTATGGGACCACCACGGGAGTGTAACCGAAAATACTTGTTATTTGATACACAACCACTGATATGAACCGGCGAGAGTTTGTCGGCTTTGCTGCGAGTGCTGGAATCAGTACGACGGCAGGCTGTCTGTTCGCAGATAGCCAGTGACCCGACAAATACTGGGTCGTTATACTCTGTGCGAGAGGTTCTCGAGGGGTTCAAATATCAAGCGCCCATAACGTCGGGTATGGTAACCGATGCGTTCTCGGATGCGATCCGGAAGTTCGAACACGACGGCGAGACGTACAAGATGGCCGATCTCACGGTCCTCGAGGAGCGGGGACTCTGTGAGCTCGACGAACTGCCGGTGAGCATCCGCATTCTGCTCGAGTCGGTCCTGCGAAACGCGGACAGCGACCAGATCGACGCCGACTCGATCCGGGCTGCGGCCTCGTGGGAACCGGACGTGCCGGACGCCGAGGTGCCGTTTACGGTCTCGCGGGTCGTCCTGCAGGACCTGACCGGCGTTCCAGCAGTGGTGGACCTCGCCGCGTTGCGGTCGGCCACAGATCGCAAGGGCGTCGACCCGACGGTCGTCGAACCCGAAGTCCCCTGTGATCTCGTGATCGACCACAGCGTCCAGGTCGACCACTTCGGCACCGACGACGCCTACGAGAAGAACGTCGAGAGAGAGTACGAGCGAAACGAAGAGCGGTATCGTGCGATCAAGTGGGCCCAGCAGGCGTTCGACGAGTTCAACGTCGTCCCGCCTGGAACGGGAATCGTCCACCAGGTCAACTTAGAGCACCTCGGCCGCGTCGTCCACGAGCGAGAGGAAGACGGCGAGCAGTGGCTCGTCCCCGATACGCTCGTCGGCACGGACAGTCACACGCCGATGATCGGCGGCATCGGCGTCGTCGGCTGGGGCGTCGGCGGGATCGAGGCCGAAGCCGCGCTGCTCGGCCAGCCGATCAACATGTCGCTGCCGGAGGTCGTCGGCGTCCGTCTCTCGGGCGAGCTTCCCGAAGGTGCGACCGCGACGGACCTCGTGCTCCACATCACCGAGACGCTCCGCGAGGTCGGCGTCGTCGACAAGTTCGTCGAGTTCTTCGGCCCCGGCGTCTCCCAGCTTTCGGTCGCCGACCGTGCGACCATCTCGAACATGGCCCCCGAACAGGGCTCGACGATCAGCATGTTCCCCGTCGACGAGAAGACCCTGGAGTACCTCGAGCTGACGGGCCGCGATCCAGATCACGTCGAACTTGTCCGCGAGTACCTCGAGGCCCAGGGGCTGTTCGGCGAGCAGGACCCCGAGTTCACGGAGGTCGTCGAGTTCGATCTCGGCGACGTCGAACCCAGTCTCGCTGGCCACAAGAAGCCCCACCAGCGAATCCCGATGGGCGACCTGGACGACCACTTCCCGAGCCTGCTCGAGGAGCAGGGAGTGATCGGTTCCGGCGGCGAACCGGCGGTCGGTGACGGTGGCGGTGCCGCGGTCGACTCGAGTGATGCCGGAACCAGTCTCGCGTTAGACGAGACGGTACCCGTCGAACTCGAGGACGGCACCGAGGTCGAGATCGGTCACGGCGACGTTCTCGTCAGCGCGATCACCTCCTGTACGAACACGTCGAACCCGTCCGTGATGGTCGGTGCCGGACTGCTCGCCCGTAACGCGGCCGAGGAGGGACTCGAGGTACCCGACTACGTCAAGACGAGCCTCGCACCCGGGAGCCGCGTCGTCACGGAGTACCTCGAGCGAGCGGACCTGCTCGACGACCTCGAGGAACTCGGCTATCACGTCGTCGGCTACGGCTGTACGACGTGTATCGGCAACTCCGGTCCGCTGCCGGACCCGATCGAGGAGGCCATCGACGAACACGACCTCTGGACGACGAGTGTCCTCTCGGGCAACCGGAACTTCGAGGCTCGCATCCACCCGAAGATCCAGGCCAACTACCTCGCTTCTCCGCCGCTGGTCGTCGCCTACGGCCTCGCCGGACGGATGGACATCGACCTCGAGAACGAGCCGCTCGGGACGAACGACGACGGCGAGGAGGTCTACCTCGAAGATGTCTGGCCGGACGCCGAGGAGATTCGCGAGACGATCCACAACAGCGTCTCGCCCGAGATGTTCGAGGAGAAGTACGCCAGCGTCTACGAGGGCGACGAGCGCTGGGAGAACCTCGACGCGCCGACCGGCGACGTCTACGAGTGGGACCCCGCGTCGACTTATATCCGCGAGCCGCCGTTCTTCCAGGAGTTCCCGCTCGAGAAGCCCGGCGTGGACAACGTCTCCAACGCCCGCTGTCTCATGACGCTTGGCGACACGGTCACGACCGACCACATCAGCCCCGCCGGCCTGTTCGGCGAGGATCTGCCGGCCGGCCAGTGGCTCACAGAGCGCGGCGTCGAACCCCACGAGTTCAACACCTACGGCTCGCGACGCGGGAACCACGAGGTCATGATGCGGGGTACGTTCGCAAACGTCCGCATCGAAAACGAGATGCTAGACGGGAAGGAGGGTGGGTACACGATCCACCATCCCACCGGTGGAGAGACGACGGTGTTCGAAGCGAGCGAACGCTACCGCGAGGACGACACGCCGCTGGTCGTCGTGGCCGGCGACGAGTTCGGAACCGGCTCGAGTCGCGACTGGGCCGCCAAGGGAACGGACCTGCTCGGTATCCGCGCGACCATCGCGACGAGTTACGAGCGCATCTACCGCGACAACCTCATCGGCATGGGCGTCTTGCCCTTGCAGTTCGCCGAGGGCGAGGGCTGGGAGGAACTCGGCCTTGAGGGCGACGAGTACTTCACGATCGAAGGGCTCGAAGACGGCCTCGAGCCGAACGCCGAACTCGAGGTCACCGCCGAATCCGAGGACGGCGAGGTCACCGAGTTTACGGTGACCGCCCAGGTCGACACCCCGATGGCGGTCGAGTACGTCGAGAACGGCGGCGTGCTCCACCTTGTGCTCCGTCGACTGCTGAACGAAGAGCTGAACTGACGCCGACCGAACTCGAGTTCGATCGACCCGCACTGCTCCGTTTTCGACGCACGTGTCTCGCTCGAGTCGCCGTCAGCAGCGTCTTTACGCTTCGGTCACAACCCCTGTTCGTGACCGAGCTACGATACCTCCCCGACGGCGACGACGTGACGACGTTCACCGCGACCGTCACCGAGACGACCGACGACGCGGTGTTTCTGGACGGAACCTACTTCTATCCGGAAGGCGGCGGGCAACCGGCTGACCGCGGCATTCTCGAGTGGCACGACGGCGTCGCTGACGTGTCCGACGTTCGGAAAGACCACGGCGAGGTTCGCCACGACGTCGACCTCCGGGAGGGGACAGTTCCCGACGCGGGAACGACGGTCGAGGCCTGGGTCGACGAGGAGCGCCGGAAGCAGTTGAGCCGGATGCACACCGCCCAGCACGTCGTCTCCCGCGTTGTCCTCGAGGAGTACGGCGCGAGTACCGCCGGCAACCAGGTCTACCCCGACCGGTCGCGGATCGACTTCGAACCCGCGTCGTTCGACGACGAGGACCGCGAGCGTATCGAGCGTCGCACCAACGCGGCGATCGAGCGCGACCTCGCTGTCGTAAAGGAGAACCGCCCGCGGGACGTCGTCGAGGCGGAGGTCGACGAGGGTCGGGCACTGCTCGATCTGATTCCCGACTCCGTCGACCCGCTTCGAGTCGTCGAGATCGAGGCGTTCGACACGTGTCCGTGTGGCGGCACGCACGTCTCCAGTCTCGGCGAAATCGGACGGGTATCGATCGTAGACCACACGTCGAAAGGTGAGGACGTCGATCGGATCGAGTTCGAACTCGAGAATTCGTAGCTGGCCTCGAACCCGGTAACGTCACGTATTTACCACGAGTAGCGTCTACGACCTACCGTCTCGAGTGGGCTCTCTCTCTCCACCGTACGGCGTCCCCTCCACGCATGTCATTCCTTTCGCTCCTCGTCGACGTCGGCACGACTATAGAGGAGGCCACCGGCTTCCTCCAGTACCTGCTGGTGTTCGTCTTCGCGGCGATTCCGGTGATCGAGATTCTCGTCGTGATTCCGATCGCGATCGGCCTGGGACTCGACCCCGTCCTCACGGGCGTCGTCGCGTTCGCCGGCAACGTCCTCTCGGTGTACGCGCTCGTCGTCTTCTATCGGCGGGTCGCGAACTGGCTGCGCCGACGGCGAGGCGAAACGTCGGAGCAAAGCGACCGATACGCTCGAGCGCGCCGGCTCTGGGATCGGTACGGACTACCGGGACTCGCAGTGGGTGGGCCGGTGCTCGCTGGCGTCCACGTCGCCGCGCTGGTCGCGTTGCTCGCGGGGAGTCGGAGTCGTATCGTCGCGGTCTGGATGACTGCGGGTATCCTCGTGTGGACGGTCGTGCTCGTCGCGGCCTCCGCGTACGGCGTCTCGGTGCTCGGGATCGCGTAACCTCCGACGTACGTCGGGCTTTTACAACGGCCGGCCGTAGTCGTCACCATGAGTTGTCCGACCGAGCGAAATCGCCTCGACGAGCAGGAGAGTCCCTACCTGCGCCAGCACGCAGACAACCCCGTCAACTGGCAGCCCTGGGACGAACAGGCCCTCGAGACGGCCCGCGAACACGACCGGCCAATCTTTCTCTCGATCGGCTACTCGGCGTGTCACTGGTGTCACGTCATGGAGGAAGAGAGCTTCGCCGACGAGGCGGTCGCCGAGGTCCTGAACGAGAACTTCGTCCCGATCAAGGTCGACCGCGAGGAGCGCCCCGACGTCGACAGCATCTACATGACCGTCTGCAACCTCGTCACCGGTCGCGGCGGCTGGCCGCTCTCGGCGTGGCTCACGCCCGAAGGGAAGCCGTTCTACGTCGGGACCTACTTCCCGACGGAAGCAAAGCGAGGCCAGCCCGGTTTCCTCGACGTCCTCGAGAACATCACGAACTCCTGGGAGAACGACCGCGAAGAGGTCGAAAATCGTGCGGACCAGTGGACTGAGGCTGCCAGAGACCAACTCGAGGAGACTCCCGGCGCACCCTCGCCGGGAGCGGCCGACCCGCCTTCGAGCGACCTGCTCGAGCGGGCCGCCGACGCCTCTCTCCGGAGCGCCGACCGGCAGTACGGCGGGTTCGGCTCCGATGGACCGAAGTTCCCCCAGCCCTCGCGGCTCCAGGTGCTCGCTCGCGCGTACGACCGGACGGGCGACGAGGAGTACCGCCAGGTGCTCGAGGAGACGCTCGACGCGATGGCCGCGGGCGGGCTCTACGACCACGTCGGCGGTGGCTTCCACCGGTACTGTGTCGACCGGGACTGGACGGTGCCCCACTTCGAGAAGATGCTGTACGACAACGCCGAGATTCCGCGGGCGTTCCTGGCGGGCTACCAGTTGACCGGCGAGGAGCGGTACGCCGAGGTCGTCCACGAGACGCTCGCGTTCGTCGACCGCGAACTCACCCACGAGGACGGCGGGTTTTTCAGCACGCTCGACGCCCAGAGCGAAGACCCCGAAACTGGGGAGCGCGAGGAGGGCACGTTCTACGTCTGGACGCCCGCAGAGGTCCACGACGTCCTCGCGGACGAGACCGACGCCGACCTGTTCTGTGCCCACTACGATATCACGGCGTCGGGCAACTTCGAGGGGGCGAACCAGCCCAATCGCGTGCGATCGATCGCCGATCTCGCAGGGGAGTTCGACCTCGCGGAACACGAGGTCAAGCAGCGTCTCGAGGACGCCCGCCAGCAACTGTTCGAGACGCGCGAGAAACGTCCACGTCCCAACCGCGACGAGAAGGTACTCGCGGGCTGGAACGGGCTGATGATCGCGACCTGTGCCGAGGCCGCGCTGACACTCGGCGAGGAGCGGTACGCCGAAATGGCCGTCGACGCTCTCGAGTTCGTCCGTGATCGGCTCTGGGACGACGAGGAGGGGCGACTCTCGCGGCGGTACAAGGGCGAAGACGTGGCGATCGAGGGCTACCTCGAGGACTACGCCTTCCTCGCTCGCGGCGCGCTAGGGTGTTACGAGGCGACCGGCGAGGTCGACCATCTCGCGTTCGCGCTCGAGCTCGGTCGCGCGATCGAGGAGGAGTTTTGGGACGCCGACCGCGGGACGCTTTATTTCACACCCGAGAGTGGCGAGTCGCTCGTGACTCGGCCACAGGAACTGGGCGATCAGTCGACGCCGTCCTCGGCCGGCGTCGCCGTCGAGATACTGCTCGCGCTCGAGAAGTTCGCGGGCAGCGAGGGCTCGAAGAGCCCCCGTGGAGACGGCGAAGTCGCCGACGCCGACTACGAGGAGATTGCCGCGACGGTGCTGTCGACCCACGCCAACCGGCTCGAGGCAAACAGCCTCCAGCACGCGACGCTGTGTCTCGCGGCCGACCACCTCGAGTCCGGCGCGCTCGAGGTGACCGTCACCGCCGACGAACTACCCGAGGAGTGGCGCGAGGCGTTTGCGACGCAGTATTTCCCGGATCGGCTGCTCGCGCGTCGTCCGACGACGGACGACGACCTCGAGGCGTGGCTCGACCGCCTCTCGCTCGCGGCTGCGCCACCGATCTGGGCCGGCCGCGAAGCTCGCGACGGGGAGCCGACGCTGTACGTCTGCCGTGACCGGACGTGTTCGCCGCCGACCCACGACGTCGACGACGCACTCGCGTGGCTCGAGGGGGGCGGAATGGAAGACAGCGACCAGGAGGAAAGTGACGGACCGGAGACCCCGTTTTGATACGTTGGACAGCGGTCCGTACGAGGCTGTGACTGTCTCGGAGATAGCCACAGGAGAACGACCGATCCTGTCGTTCTGTCCGGCAGTGCAGGCTACAGTTCGTCGGCGATGCGCTCGGCCAGCCAGATCGCCGGCGGCAGGTCCGCTTGCTCGACGAACCGCGTTACCTCCTCGCCGTCGTCGGTCTCGACGACGACGGTCGGGATGTACTCGATACCATACTCGGAGACGCCAGGGCCCCGTTTGTCCTGGTCGACCGCGATCGCTTCGATCCGGTCGTCGGGTATCTCGGCTGCCTCGAGTGCGGCACCCAGGTCGGGCAGCAGTTTTCGGCAGTCCTTGCACCAGTCGCCGCCCCAGATCTTGTAGACGAGGTCGTCGTTGTGCGTTTCGAGGACGTCGACTGCGTCTTCGTACGAGGCGGCGTCCCAGGTCGGGTTCGGAGTTAGCGTCTCGAGACTCATGCTGGTCGATTGTCGGTCCAATGGCTTAACCGCGGTGTTGCTGGCGGGCGTTTCGCCAGCGGCAAGGGGCTTCCGGCACGTCGCTTTCGCGTTTTGCCTTCGTGTTCGTAGAACGCAGAACCGTCTGTGAAAAGATTAATGGATTCGTGGAAACGATTAACAACTTGCCCTCTGTGTCAGAGGCACGTAGTCGATGCCGAGGGGGATGGCGCTCGGTTATTTTTCGACCGGTACGGCTACTCGAAGCACTGGAACTCGACAGTTCGCCCCTCAGGGTCGGATGCGAAAAACTGGTAGATTTCGTACGTCTCGTTGAGCCGTGGCTCTTCGTCGGCCAGTTCCGACAGTGCTGTGTAGGCTTCGTCGACGCCGTCCCTGTCGTCGAAGACGAACGTGACGATTCCCTCGGTGTCCGCGGAGTCGCGTTCACAGAACCCAAACCGGAACGACCCTGCCTCGAGAATGGTGCAGTCGGGCTGTTCGAGCCAGACGTTCGCACCGAGCTCTCGGTAGAAGTTGACGACCTCGTCGTGGCGTTCGGTCCCGAAAAAGACGATTCCGTCCATACGTATCAGTGCTCACACCAGATGAAATAGGTACCGCTCCGCCGCGAGCACTTGTATTGGCTAACTTGTTCGCTTTTCTTTCGACGGCGGTAGAATTTTTGCGGTAAACGAAAATGATATACTATGGTACTCGACTCGATGGTCGACGGCAGTCACGAACAGGTGACGTACGTCTCCGATCCCGAGACGGGGCTCCGTGCGATCGTCGCGATCCACGATACGACGCTGGGCCCGAGTCTCGGTGGAACACGATTCCTCGACTACGACACCGAAGCCGACGCACTCGACGACGTGCTTGGGCTCTCGAGAGCGATGACGTACAAGGCTGCCGCGGCCGACCTGCCACTGGGTGGCGGGAAAGCGGTTATCCTGGGCGACCCAGACGAGCACAAGACCGACGCCCTGCTCGGGGCGTATGGACGGGCGATCGAGAACCTGGGCGGGCGGTACGTCACGTCCGTCGACGTCAACACCGGCGTCACGGATATGGACGTGGTTGCACGGGAGACCGACCACGTTGTCGGAACGAGCAACGGTCTCGGCGACCCGTCGCCGATCACGGCCCACGGCGTCTATCACGGGATCTGTGCGAGCGCCGAACACATCCTGGGGACGGATACGCCAGGCGATCTCGAGGTCGTCGTCCAGGGGCTCGGCAAGGTCGGACGGGCACTCGCGGAGGAACTGGTCTCTGCCGGCGCGGAGGTCACGGTCTCGGACGTCGACGAGGACCACGTCGCTTCGTTCGTCGACGAGCATGGTGTCGACTCTGTCGCGCCCGAGGCAGTCTACGAACAGTCCTGTGACGTTTTCGCCCCCTGTGCCGTCGGTGGTGTCGTCAACGACGACACGATCCCTCAACTCGAGTGTGACATCGTCGCGGGTTCGGCGAACAACGTCCTTGCCGAGCGCCGCCACGCGGAGGCGCTTCGCGAGCGAGGACTTTTCTACGCACCGGACTACGTCATCAACGCCGGTGGGCTGATGACGGTTGCCGAGGAGTACCAGGGTGGCAGCCGCAAAGCGGCCTACGAGGACGCTGCCGCGATCGGTAATCGACTCGGTGAGATGATCGAAATCGCCGAGCGACAGGACACGACGGTCCTCGATGCAGCCGAGGAGTACGCGATCCGGCGAATCGAGCGTGCCGGATCTGGCGACGAGCCGGCAGTTGCGGCGGAGTGACCGGGACCGACCACCGGCACGGGTTTAGGTCTCGCCCCCCTACGGCGTAGCAATGAAGGGGAGCATCCTGGACACGATCGGGTCGCCGCTGGTTCACGTCGACTCGCCGGAGGGTGTGACGGTCGCGTCGAAGATCGAATCGTTCAACCCCGGCGGGTCGGCCAAAGATCGCCCGGCACTCGAGATGGTCCGGACCGCGGAACGCGAGGGAGTGATCGAACCTGGCGACTGGCTCGTCGAACCGACGAGCGGGAACACGGGGATCGGGCTCGCACTCGTCTGTGCCACACGGGACTACGATCTGACGATCGTCATGCCTGCAGACAAGTCCGAGGAGCGCCAGCAGGTGATGGCAGCCTACGGCGCAGCGCTCGAACTCGTCGACGGCGGCATGGAGGCCGCCCGCAAGCGCGCTGAGGAGCTCGTCGAAGCGGGTGCGACCCAGCTCGGCCAGTTCGAGAATCCGGCGAACCCGAAGGCCCACTACCGGACGACGGGCAACGAGATCGTCGAACAGGTCGGTGAGCGCGAGATTGACGCCTTCGTCGCCGGTGTCGGCACCGGCGGCACCATCTCGGGGATCGGCCGGCGACTCCGCGAGGAGTTTCCTGACGTGGAGATCGTCGCAGTCGAGCCGGAACGAAACGCCGTTCTCTCGACCGGTAACCCTGGCGACGACGACTTCCAGGGGATGGGACCCGGCTTCGTCAGCGAGAACCTCGAGCGGGAACTCATCGATCGTATCGAGACGGTGCGACTCGAGGACGCCGAAGACGAGTGTCGCCGTCTCGCCCGCGAAGAAGGAATTCTCGTCGGGCAATCCAGCGGTGCGACGAGCCTGATCGCCCGACAGGTCGCCGAGGAGATCGCCGAACCCAACGTCGAGTGTCCGGAGCCGTCCGGTGCGTTCGACGCGACGCGGTCCGCGTCGCCAGAGGTGGACGGTGGACGGCCGGCAACAGACTGTCCGCTCGTGGTTACCGTCTTCTGGGACAGCGGTGAGCGGTACCTCTCGACGGGACTGTTCGACCGAGACGAGTCCCTGTAAGCCATCGCCGGCACAACCGCGCTCGTCGGGGGGAGGGGGTGCGCCAGCCTGGCAGACAGTCGCCACCGAACTGTCAGGCCACGCGAAAAAGGCTCGTTTCAGCTAGGACAACGATCTTTAGGTTCTCCCGAGTAGTCTCGAGTACGATGTCACGACGAAACTCCGGCCCGGCACGTTCCAGGCGAGCAGTGCTCGCAGGGAGTGCCAGCCTTCTCGCGCTCTCTGCCGGCTGTCTCGACGACGGGTTCGACGACGCGTCGGGTCCCGGAACCGGCGACGAGAACAGTGACGACGAGGAGACGGCCGACGACGATGGAAGCGCCGACAGCGACGCCTCGAGCACGGACGACCTCGTCGAAGAGACGCACACGTACCAACAGCCAGATGTCCCGGAGAGTCCGAACGCGACGGTGCTCCGCGACGAGGGCGACGCCGACGCCTGGCTCGAGGAGCGATGGGACGTCGGGGAACCGGACGACGACCTCGTCGCGTTCGTCGAGGAGACCGCCTTCGAGGACGCGTTGCTCGTCGCACTCGAGGCCGAAGGATCGAACCTCTGCTACGAGATGGGGCTCGAGGACGCCGAACTCGACGACGAGACGCTGACGCTCGAGGCCGAGGTGAGCGACGAATCCGACGCCGACGAGGTGTGTGCAGAGCAAGTGACGGCGGCGGGTCTGCTTGCCAGAGTCCCGTTTGCGTCCGGCGTCGCTCCCTCGACTGAGTTCGTGGCCGAGATCGTCGACGCCGACGGAACCACCCACGAGAGACGGGCCGACGCCGACGGCGAGTCGGACGAGTAGTTGAAACGCGACCGACGAGTCAGGGCGAGTACTCCGCTTCGGTGAGCCGAACGACTAGCGTCTCTTCGACGTCTCTGAGGTCGTAAGCCGGCAGATCGCCGTCCGTCCGACGAACGTACAGGGGTTCGACGAGTTGCTGGGTCGTCTCTGCGTCGGCGTCCGTGCTCTCTTTGTCCCGGCTCGAAGGTGAGACCGGGTGGCGGTCGACGGTCTCGAGCCCGTACACCTTGCAGAACTCGTCGGTTGCCGCCGGCTCGAGGTCGCCGTTGCGGAGGGCTGTCGCCAGCGACCGTGAGAGCCACTCCTCGTCGCTGATGCTCGGTTCCTGAACGAACGCTTCGTCGACGAACCGTGTCAGATACCACTGGAGGTCGTTCAGCAGGGAAACGGCGGCTCCGATGCTGACGGTCCGAACGGCAAGCGAGTTGTCGAACGGCCGCTGGAGGGCGTACGTCGCGAGTGCCTCACGAGAGGTTTCCCGGGAGAGAAGTTCGTACTTGAGGTCGACATCGTCGTTCCCGACGAGACAGACGCGAGTCACTATCTTGTGGTCGGAGCGTCGCTGTAATGTGGGTTTCGTCTCGAACTCCCTCGCGCTGTAGCGTCAGCATTCAAGTAAGAGAGAGTCTCACGAAACTATAAAAGTCGCCTATGTGAACCCGACCGGCGATGGGGGCGGCAAGTCGTTCTTCACCCATCGAACCAATGTGTGACCGCGAGTGCGACGGCGATTCGTCTGGGGGGTTCGAGACACGTCGAGACACACCGGTCGACGCCGTTCTGGCCGGGTCAGACGGCTGTTACTACACGGAGTGGCAGGTAAAGCGCCGATTTCGGACCGGGGACTGGCGGCGCTGTCTTCGCCAGTGGAGTCCGGACCGCCGGCTGGTCGAAACCGCTACCGGTACGTTGCTTCTGCTAGAGCCGATCGACCCCGAGCGACTCCCCGGCTGGGTCGAAATTCGCGTACTCGGCGACGCTACCCGCGTCGTCGATACCAGACGGTCGCACCTCTCCGTCCGATGGTAACTCCATGGTAACCGTCTCTCGACGGCGATACGGAACGACTCGATCGAAAGAGACCCAAAGACGATTACTCGTCGTCGGAGTTCTCGTCGTCACCGCGGGCGAAACTAGCCCGTTCCGACGCCTCGTCGCCGTCGGCAGCGTTTGGACCCTCGATGAGTGCTTCGAAGTCGTCGGCTTCGTCGTACTGATCGCGGTACACCAGTGCTGCTTTTCCCTTCGACGTGATCTCGTAGAGACCAGATCGCTCGGCAGGGCCGATCTTGTCGACGAGACCGTAATCCTCGAGCACCGGTAGTCTGGTGTTTATGTTCTTTCGACTCTTTCCCGTATGGGCCGCAAGGTTCGTTGCGACGTTTCGTCCTTTGTCCTCGAGCGATTCGAGGATCAAGAAGTCAGTTGGTTGACGCAGCTTCACTCTCGTTCACTCTCGTACGAGTCTATATTTCCACTGGTGACTAATAGTTTCGGCCTCGGTCCGATCTGTCGGACGACGATCACCAGAGGAAATAATAAGTAGTTCCGTATATTCCGTTTCGATGGGTGTGGGCGAGGGGCGCGTCCGAGCGCCCCCGGCTCTGACGCCACCCCCCTCGACCCACATCCCAGTGACGATCCCCCCAATCCCGTCACTCCCACCATCCGTTTTCGCCCGCGCGGTCGATCGACGGTGATCGGTTCGGAGCCCCACTCGCTCCAGCCATCCCCGTTCGGACTAGCTCGACGCCGACCGACTCGAGCCACGTCAAGAACGCCGTGACCTCCCCAGGAGAGCGAACGCGACAGGAACTTGCCGACGGTTCTGGACCGCCAACACGAATCCCGAATCCGTCGGGTTCGACGGCGCGAAACGCGGACTCGTCGGTCACGTCGTCGCCGACGTAGATCGACAGCGTCTCCGACGGTAGCTCCGCGGCGATCAGCTCGACCGCGTTGCCTTTTCCCCAGGGAATCGACGGTTCGATCTCGAGGATGCACTTCCCGGTCGATATCTCGAGATCGTCACTGGCGATCCAGTCGACGACGCGTCGGGTGTGGGCGGCGACGACGGCGTGGGCGGCCTCCGGGACGGACCGGAAGTGGACCGTTCCGGTCAGCCGCTTGTTCTCGATGCGGTAGTTCGGGATCGGTGCGAGGACCGTCTCGAGTGTTGTACAGACCGTCTCGATTCGTCTGGCGCGTTTGCGACCGATCGGGTGGACGGCGATCGAGCCGTCGCGGGCGAGTTCGAGCCCGTGGTTGCCAGCGTAAATCGCGGGACCGTCGATCCGCCCGCGGACGTCTCGGAGCGCTCTCCCACTGACGATCGCGGTCGTAACCGCTGGCGCGTCCGCGAGCGCTGTGACGGCCGCTTGCATCTCGTCGGTTGGCACCGCCTCGTCGGGCGTCTCGACGATCGGTGCGAGCGTTCCGTCGAAATCCAGACAGATCAACAGACGTTCGGCATCTGCGAGCGCGTTCCGGAGCCGCGGGAGTCGCTCGTCGAGCGGCGGTGGAATCGACCCGCCCTCGGTCTTCTCGGCCGTCGAAGAGCTACCTCCTGTCATTTCAGACCGGCCGCGTCCGTTCGGAGGAGTCGGGGTCGACGTCCGGTCCCCGCGACCGGGGGTCCTGGTGGACGCGACGAATCCAGTCGAACTGGGTTTGCATCCATCGGTCGAGGTCGGCGTCGAAGACGCGCTCGCGGAGCACGTCGAGTCGTCGCCGCCGCTCGTAGGCTGGCATCGCAAGCGCGTGTGCGATCCGGTCGGCGAAGTCGTCTACGTCGGTCGGATCGATCGAGACCGCGTGGGACCCGAGCAGTTCGTGAGCGCCGACCCGGTCGCTCAACAGCAAGACATCGCCAGCGTCGTCGACGCTCGCGGCGACGAACTCCTGGGCGACGAGGTTCATTCCGTCGACCAGCGGGCTCACGATCATCACGTCCGCGTTCCGGTAGAGACTACAGAGTTCGGCTTCCTCGAGGTACTCGTCGGTGTAGACGACGGGTTGCCAGCCGCCGCTCTCGAATCGGCTGTTGATCCGCTCGACTTCACTGCGAACCAGTTCTCCGTGGCGCTCGTAGGCAGGGATCTCCGTCCGGGACGGCGTCGCTTTCTGGACGAACGTGAACTCGCCACGCCAGTCGGGATGCCGTTCGAAGAACCGCTCGAGTGCGGCAAGCCGCTCCGGAATCCCTTTCGTGTAGTCGAGGCGATCGACGCCGAGGCCAATCACCGTCTCGTCGAGATCGGGGAGGCCGTGCTCCGAGCAGAGGGCGTCGAACATCTCTTCGTCGGCTGATTCGGCGTCTCTCGCGTGCGTCTCCGCGTCGATTCCCATCGGGGTCGCCACGACGCGCGTCCGCTCGCCGCCGTCCCGCACCGTTCGTCGATTCTTGTCGACGGTCGCTGCCGGCAGAAACCGGTTGACACAGTCGAGAAACCGGTCGGCGTACTGGTCGACGTGGAACCCAAGCAGGTCGTTTCCGAGCAGTCCCTCGAGGATTCGTCCGCCGGCGGGACAGTGCTGGAACGTCGAGGGCGCTGGCCAGGGGACGTGCCAGAACTGCGCGACGGTTGCGTCGGCGGGGATCGACTCGCGGATCATCCGCGGCGCGAGCGCGAAGTGATAGTCTTGCAGCCAGACGACGGCGTCGTCGGTCGCGTGGTCGCCGACTGCGTTCGCGAACCGCTCGTTGACCGTCCGATACCACTCGAAGTCGTTCGTTCGATCGTCGATCAGGGTTGGGAACCCGTGACAGAGCGGCCAGAGGACGCGGTTGCTGAATCCGTAGTAGTAGGAGTCGACGGCCTCGTCACAGAGATCGATCCGTCGAAGCGTGTACGCTCCTTCCGCCGGTGGAACCGTCACACAGCCGTTCTCGTTCGCGACGTCGAAGTCCGCGTCGCCGTCGCCCCAAGCGACCCACGTGCCACTCGCCTGCTGGACGACGGGATCGAGTCCAGCAGTCAGTCCACCGGTCGGTTCGTCGACGGTGATCGAGCGATCCGTCTCGGAGCCGTCCTCGTACTCGTGACGGTATGGCTGCCGGTTCGACACGACGATCAGCGAACCGGGACAGACCGCGTCACCTCGCCTCCGCTCGTCGTCTTCGTTCACTCGTACTGACTGCCGCCCTGTCGACGACCGCTCGTCGGTAACTGGCATTCGCTGGAATCTCACAGCACCGCCACGGGTTGATTCGTCGCCTGCACTGGCAGGCGGGCCAATACTCCACCCCTCTCTTTCAGGGTGGCTTGACAACTCGAGTTACTGGCAGGTACACAGCGAGAAACGGCGATGTCGAAGTTGTCGTCGACACGATGCCGAACAGCCAGCGGCTCGTCGAGACGATCCGGGTCGATTACCGGAGACAGCGGTCGGCGATCGCTCGTGATCGAGCTTGATGGGGCTGTCAGTAGTAGTAGAGTTCGAACTCGTGACCGCAGTTTCGGCAGTTCGTCTCCGTTCCCTGGAGTCGATCCGGTTCGTCACCCCCGATTCCTCGACCCGGTGGAATGGTCGCGTCGACGGTCGTATCGCAGTTCGGACAGCCGATCTGCATCGGTGGCCGGTTCGGTCGAGACATGACCTCGAGAGAGGCGACACTGGCGGTTAGTTATAGCAGCCGTACCGGGTCAGTTTCTACCGGTTGCCGTTCGCTCGGCCGTGTAAGGCGTGCTTTCTCGAGAGACTGCCGACTGGCGACGAGTACAAGACGGGTAACGACGTCGTACACTCACCGTTCGGGAGCTATACCAACGAGCCTTTGATCGCGCCGTCCTATGAGGGGAATATGGAACGACGGACGTATCTTCGGTCGCTCGGGGCGGCGAGTACGGTGGGTGTCGCCGGACTCGCGGGCTGTCTCGAGGAGTCTCTCGGGGCCGTCGGTCTCGGGGACGGTGGCGAGACCGTACTCGGCCCGCCGGACGAAGAGCGCGGCGAGCCGTCCCACCCGATTCACGGGGACGAGTTCCCTCCGTTCTCGCTGCCGGACCCGATCACCGACGAACCGGTCTCGCGGCGAGATTTCGTCGGTGAGCGAACGTTTCTGATGACGTATCTATTCACGGAGTGTCCGGACGGTGCGTGTCCTGCACTGTTGCAGATCTTCCGGCAGATCCAGGAAGACGCCGCCCAACGGGGGTACAGCGACGAACTAGCGTTGCTGCCGATGACGTTCGATCCCGAACGCGATACGGCCGAACGACTCGCGGAGTACGGCGACCGGCAGGGTGTCGACTACGAGGCCGACAACTGGCACTTTCTGCGACCCGAAAGCTACGAGGAGGGCAAAGCACTGCTTCACGACGAGTTCGGGATGCGAATCGAGCGGGTCGAAGGTGACGACCTCGAAGAACACGGGGATCACGAGGACCACGACCACGGCCACGACGACTACAGTTTCACCCACATAAACCTGGTACTGCTCGTCAACGAGGCCGGGATCGTCGAACGAGCCTATCCCCGCGCGCTCGTCGCGGAAGCCGGTGGGGGCGTTCGGACGATTCTCGCTGACACCCAGGCGGTCGTCACGGCACAGAACGATCACCTCGACGTAGACGACGAGCGACAATGAGACGAAGAGACGTACTGGCCGGGCTCGGAAGTCTGGGGATACTCGGCGGAGCCGGCGCGGTCGCCGTCTACGGACTGCCGTCGACAAACGACATCTCGAACGACGAAGGAGACGACGGTAGCGAGGACGGCGAGCGCTACGAACAGGTCAAACTCGAGACCGTCGACGCACCGGGAAGCGAAGCCGGGCAGGTGGTGGTTCCGGCACCGAATCGCCCGACGTTCATCGACTTTTTCGGGACGTGGTGTCCGCCCTGCAAAGAACAGATGCCCGAACTCGCCGAGGCACACGAACGGATCGGCGACGAGGTCCTGTTCGTCTCGATCACGAGCGAGTCGGTTGGCGAAGACGGCCCGCTCACCGAAGCAGAACTGGTCGAGTGGTGGGGCGAGAACGGCGGAAACTGGACGCTCGGTCTCGATCCGACCGCGGAGTTGAGCTACCGGGTCGGCCGCTATCCGATGGCCGTCGCACTCGACGACTCGAGCGTCGTCAGATGGTCCGACACCGGTTCCAAGACTGCCGACGAATTCGTCGCTGGAATCGAGAACGCACTCGAGCACAGCGAAACCGAGAGCTAATGTTCGACGCAACTATCTTCTCGACGCTGGGATTCGCACTGATCGCGGGGATCGGGACCTTCTTCTCTCCGTGTGCGTATCCGCTCTTGCCGGGCTATGTCGGCTTCTATGTGAGCCAGACCGACCAGCAGGAGGCGTCGATCGGTGGGGCCGTCAGCCGTGGACTGATCGCCGGCGCAGGTGTTCTCGTGACGCTTGCCGTCGTCCTCGGTGTGGCCTACCAGGTGGGCCACGCCACGCTGTCGAACGTCGTCTACTTCGAGCCGATCGTCGGCGTGGTCTTGCTCGTCTTCGGGGCGTTGATTCTCGTCGACCGAGCACCGTCGCTGTCGGTCGCGTTGCCTCAGCGTCGCTCGAGCGTGCTCGGGTTCGGGGTCTTCGGTGCGGGCTATGCGCTGGCTGCGGCTGGCTGTGCTTTGCCGCTGTTGCTCCCGGTCGTTACGAGTGCGATGCAGTTCCCGCCAACGAGTGCGGCATTGGTTCTCGGGACGTACGTCGGCAGCATCGTCGTCCTGATGGTCGCGTTGACCGTCGCAACCGGCATGGGACTGGTCGCGAGTGCCGGTCGGCTCGCAGGCTACAGCGAGCGGATCAGACAGTTTGCTGGCGTCGTGATGATCGTCGCCGGGGTCGGCCAGCTCTACCTGGCGATCTTCGTTCTGGACGTGATGTAAACTACCCCACCCTACTCCTTCGGCGCATACGCGCCTCAGTCCTTGAGGGTGGGGCTTTGATGTGGACTCCTGGCAATCAGTCACCAGCAATAGGCTGGTAACTCTCGCCGTTCAACAGCCCACTTGCTCGGAACTCGTAGTCCTCCGAGAGAACGTACTGCTCGTAGGAACTGTCGCGCGGATTCGTGGAGGTCGTCGCGTCGCTCATCGGGAACGACGAGTTTGACCGGCGCAGTTCGACGCACCTCCATATTTCAGATTACTACTTGACGGTTGTTATACTCTCGGGAGCCGGGTAGCTACCGTCGTGCGGTTGCGTCGCCCTTAGTCGGTTTCCTCTCCGACCTACTCGCTCGCTACACTCGCTCCTCGAGGTCGGAGGCTCCACCTCGAATTATGCTGAACGGCGGCCGGTGAAGTACGCCCGGCAACGGCAGGTCCGGAGCGTATTTCGTCGACGGTCGAAACGGAGACGAGATGTACCAGGATCTGCTTCTCGCGACCGACGGGAGTGACGGGGCTCGTCGAGCGACCAGGCACGCGGTCGCACTCGCAAACGGACTCGAGGCAACCCTGCACGTGATGTCGGTTTCCGAAGAGGGGCCACACAGTACCGAGCGGCGAGACGAGATGCGGACCGACCACGAGGGTGAGGCGGCAGATGCCGTCGAAGAAGCCAAAGCGACTGCGGCGGAGGCGGATCTCGAGGTGACGACGACGATCCGTCGCGGCGTCCCACAGGAGGAAATCGTCGCTGTCGCTGAAGCGGAGCGAATGGACGCGATCGTCGTCGGAACGGCCGGCCAGTCCGGCCTCGACAAACTGCTGCTTGGCAGCGTCGCGGAGGAAGTCGTCCGGAACTCACCGGTTCCCGTCGTCACGGTACGTGAACGCAGGTAGTCTCGTACGTCGATCGTACCCGTGCTAGGCGAGTGATACTTACCAGGCTCGGCCGGCTACCCCCGGCTACAGTGGCAGGATGTCCGAGTGTCCGGCTCGATGTGTGCTGGCAGGAACGCGGTAACTGCGGAGGCGGTCCGCGATGAGCGACGGGATCGCCACGACCGTCGGCGACGCTCGGCGCGTGCTCGTCGTCGGCGACTCCCCGCGAATGGAGTCGACGGCCGACGCGCTCGCGTCCGGTCTCGATCCCGTCTCCGTACTCCGGACCCGTACCGTCGCGGAGGCCGACCGTCGACTGGCCGGCGAGGAGATTCACTGTGTGCTCTGTGAGTTCCGACCCGACGAGCGATCGCCGCTCGAAGTACTCGTCGAAAGCGGTACCGACATCCCGGTTATCGCCGTTACCGACGACGAAACGGCGGCTCGAGCGCTCGAAGTCGGTGCTACCGACGTTCTCACAACCGGGACGAGCGCGGCCGTTCTTGCGGCGCGCGTCGGGAACGCAGTTGACTGCTACCGACTCGCCGACCGGACGGACGACCGACACCGTGCACTCGTCGAGAGCGTCGACGTCCCGGTCTGGCTCCTCGAGTCCGACGGGACGGTCGCGTACGCGAACCCGGCCGTCGAGTCGCGACTGGGGTACACGTCCGGCGAACTCGAGAAGATGCCCCTCGAACGGCTCGTCCACCCGGACGACCGGTCGACCCTTCGCGAGGTACTGGCCACGGTCGGGGCGCGGTCGTTCGGTGCGACCGAGGAGACGACGATCCGGATCGGTGACGCCGACGGCAGATGGCGGGTCGTCGAGTTGCGCTGTGTCAATCGACTCGCAGAGCCGTCGCTCGAGGGAGTCGTCGTGACGGCGTTCGCTCCAGCGGCGGCGACGGACCAGCAGGGAGGGCTCGATCGACTCGAGTGGCCGCTGTTTGCAGTGGGGACAGATTGGGAACTCCAGTGGTCGAACAGGGCGGCCGACCGGTTGTTCGTGGACGCGTCCGAACCGGGGGCCGTCGTCTGGGGGCTGCTTCCGGAACCGGTCCGCGAGACGTTTCGCGAACACCTGCGAGAAGCCAGGGCTTCGGGTGCTGCCGTCCGGTTCGAGACGTCCGAGGTCGACACGGACGGACCCGCCGTTCCGCTCGTGGTGACCGCCCATCCCGACGGGGACGGCATCACGGTGATCGGACGGGAACGCGACGCGGACCGTCGCGCACCCGGGCAGGCACGACGTGACCTGCTCGAGGCGACTGTCGACGCACTCGAGGACGGGGTCGCCGTCGTCGACGAGGGGACGATCGACTTCGTCGACGCCTCGCTCACGCGGATGGCCGGCACGAACGCACTCGTCGGCAGCGATGTCGACGACTTGTTCGACGACGACCTCGCGGCGACGATCCGCGAGCGAGCGAGGTCGTCGGTCGTCCGGTGGCTGGAGCCCGTCCAGGGGACGCTGAGCGGTGCCGACGAGGCAATCGATGTCGATGTCTACGTGAGTCCGTTGCGAAACGACGAGCGGACGCTCTGTCTCGTCAGGGATCGACGGCGTTCGGCCGCCGGTGCGTTGTCGACAGTTCGACGAACAGCCGCCACGCTCCGGAGTGCCGATGCGGCCTCGACCGTCCGTCGGGCCGTCACCGACGCGGTTCAGGAGAGAACCGACGCCGATCTCGCTGTCTGGTACCTCTTCGACGACGACCTGCTGTGTCCGGCGGCGGTCGCGACTCCCGAGGATCACCCGGGCCTCGAGCCGCCGCCGGTCGAGCGCGACGACCGACGGCTACCACTCGAGGACGGGATTGGCGTCGCCGACGGGTCTGCGATCGAGCCGTTTCTCACGCGGGCGGGGATCACCGCCGAACGGGTTCTCACCGTTTCGGTCGGCGAGGAGGGGTTCGTGTTGGCGACGAGTACGGACCCGATGGCGTTCCAGTCGCTCGAGCGCGACCGCGACCGCGAGGCGCTGGCAGCGATCGGCGACGCAACGTCGGTGAGTCTCGATCGGTTCGCGGGCCGGAAACGCGTCCGGCACTGTCGACGGGAGCGAGCGCGACTCGAGAACGAGCTAGCGACGGCCGAAACCGCGCGTGTAATCGAACGACGGCTGCTCGAGGCAGAGAGCCGAGAGGGCGTCGAACGGGAACTGTGCGAGGGGATCGTCTCTCTGGGAGACGACATCGAGCTCGCCTGGATCGGCCGGACCGATCCGGGACGCGGGACGGTCGTCCCGAAGACGTGGGCCGGCCAGGACAGCGACGTCGTCGAGGGGCTGTCGATCACCGTCGATCCGGACGTCGAGGAGCCGACCGGGAGAACGGCAGCACGCCGGACATCGACACGGGTCGACGACCTGAAGCGAGCAGTAGCCGACGACATGATAGCTGGCCAACAACTCCTCGAAACGGGCGTTCGATCGGTTCTGAGCGTCCCTCTCGAACGCGACGGAGGCCGGTTCCAGTACGGCGTCCTCACTGCGTACGCGGACCGGCCGTCTGCCTTCGACGAGGGCCGCCAGGACATCTGTGAGCATCTCGCGACGGTCGCCACCCACGTGATCGACGCGCTCGAGCGCAAGCGGGCGCTGCTTTCGGACAGCGTCGTCGAACTCGAGGTCGTCCTCCGGGACGAGTCCGAACCGCTCGCGGCGTTCGCTCGTGAGCTAGGCACGCAGATCGAGGTCAGGGCGGCCGTCCCGCGGTCGTCTGATGGATCGACGCTGTACTGTACACTCGCCGGTGGGACGGACGATCCGCGTCCGCTTGTCGACTCGGTCACGGGACTCGAGTCGATCCAAGCGACCGGCGATGTCGATGGCTCACCAGTCGAACTCGAGTTCTCGGAAGCGACTGTCGCGGAGACGGTCGCGGCCCACGGCGGCGTCGTCCGGTCGGTGAGGCCGGTCGACGACAGGGTGCGGCTCGTGATCGACCTCTCGAGTATCGTCGACGTGCGTCCGTTCCTCGAGGCACTCGAACGTGCCCACGCCGAGATCGACCTCGTCGCACGTCGGGAACGCGACCGGACGCCGCGGTTTGCACAGCCGTTCGACGCCGAACTCCGCAAGCGACTCTCGGAGCGACAGCTCCGGACGCTCGAGAGCGCCTACTACGGCGGTTTCTTCGAGTGGCCTCGAGAGAGCACTGGCGAGGAGGTCGCGGACTCGCTTGGCGTCTCCCAGCCGACGTTCAGCCGTCATCTCCGACTGGCTCAAGGGAAACTGTTCGAACTGTTGTTCGAGGACCGAGCCGTCGGCCTCGACTGAGCTCGCGTTTGGCTAGTCGACTGTTACTCGCCGGTTCTCTCGGCGAGTTGTCGAGTTCGCCCCAGTAACACGCTTTTATTGAGGCAGTGAAGCAGTTCGACGGTAGACTAATGAATAGGTATTGATGTCGTTCGCCAAATTGGTTCCGTGTATAGCGTCTACTACCATACGTCCAGCGTCGCATCCTCTATTCGATGAGTGAGTCCCCGGTAACGAGTGATTACAACTGTCGTCCAGCAGGATGGCGGATGACGTCGTGAGCATCGACATCGCAGACACCGGCACTGGGAGCCGCCACGACCGAGACCGGAAGCGAACACCCGTCCGGTCCCGTGCCGACGGCGGCGTCGTCGCTCAACTCCGACTCGACCATCCGGACCTCTTCTTGCGGTCGACGCTGCGGCGGGCACCCGACGTCTCGATCGAACTCGAGTACTGGACTGCCGTCGGCGACCGGACACTCGTCTTCCTGACAGCCTCCGGAGACACGTTCGACGAGTTCGAGTCGGCTCTCGAGGTCGATCCGACCGTCGCCGACCCCGTTTTGCTCGATTGCTATCCCGACAGGCGGATTTATCGCGTCGAAATCGACGACGCCACGGTCACGGGGGTCGACCGCCTCGCTGCGATCGGGGCGTACGTTCTCGCGTACTCGAGTTGTCAGAACGGCGATAGCTACGGCTGGCAGATCCAGCTTCGGTTCCCGAGCCGGGAGGATCTGGTCGAGTTCAACAGCTACTGTGACGATCGGGGCATTTCTGTGACTGTCGACCACCTTCGCGTCTCCGACGACGGCGACGATGGTGTCGTTGCGCTGACCGAGAAGCAACAGGACTTGTTGACGGCCGCCTATGAGGAAGGGTACTTCGACGTGCCACGGGACATCTCCCAGGACGAACTGGCACAGCGGTTCGACATCTCGAAATCGGCGGTCTCCCAGCGGCTCCGCCGGGCGGTCCGGGAGCTCTGTGGCGCGGCGCTGTCCTGACACCGGCTGCTGGAAGTCACTGCCGAAGCAACCACGACCCGAAGCGACTCGACCGATCGGTACAGCAACCCGTCCGAAGCGAGGAAAAGAGCTTACTCGTCGTCTTCGTCGTCTTTCATCGCTCCGAGTTGCGAGACGAGTTCGTCGGTCGAGGCGTCTGACTCGAACGACATCTCGCCGTCGTGGTCGTTCTGGTGGACGTTGACGGCTTCGACGTCGTCCTCGTCGTCTGCCGCCTGCTGCTGTTGTTCGGATTCGTCGTAGCTACCAAAACCCATACGCTCACGACGACGACGGCACTGAAATGTGTAGCGGTTCGCTACGACCCCGACCCGCGTTATCACGGTCCTGTCACTCCCACTAGAATCGGGCCACGGCCGGCCACACTCGAGTGTTCGCTGTCTCGGACGGACGGTGACGAACGACGATGACAGACGCGTCGTTACCCGACCGCACAACTCGTCGAGTTCGAGACGCCAGCGGCCGTCGCCCGGTGCGGTGACGTCGTCGATTGCCCTGGACTCGAGCGTCGGCGGGAACTCCCCACGTCGTCGACCGATTCGAACTCGACCCGCGGTTCGCTCCAGCACGTTCGAGCGCCGACGGTAGCCACGCGGTATCTCCAGCGTACGGCTCCGCTATCGCCGCCAGTGCCCCAGCCGTGTGCCCGGCGAACGGTCGCTCTGGAACCGGAACAGAGTCGCCGTTTTCGACTCGTTTATCGCCTGTACCCTTCGACTGAAACACTGTTCGCTTGACATACCCTCGAGAGACGCCGACTGAGAGACAGATCGTGGCGCTATACTGATTTTTTATGGTCGAGCGTCTAACAGATAGTCAGTATCCTGCTTGAGTTGGCTACATACGTCCGGATAGTCACAAACTATTCCGAACGAATTACCGCGACACTACCGCGTCTAGTAGCCTATCTATAGTAATGGGATTGGCCAGCCACTCGTTCGATCATGTCCAGGTATTGCATTGCCACTCGAGGAGTCCTCACGGGCGGGTGTCCGTCAGTGAGACGACTACGTTCGACGACGGCCCGCTCGGATTCGCGCGAGCGGCGTGGAACCACCACTCGAGACGGAGGTGGATAACCCATGTGTGGTATCATCGGTCACGTTGGTGACGGAGACGCGCTCGAAACGCTGTTGACCGGCCTCGAGAACCTCGAGTACCGGGGATACGATTCGGCAGGTATCGCCGTTCAGAACGGTTCCGGCATCGCCGTCCAGAAACGTTCTGGGAAGGTCGCGGAACTGAAAGACGCCGTGACGGAGACGAGTCTCGAAGGGGATGTTGGCATCGGTCACACCCGCTGGAGTACCCACGGGCCACCGACTGACGAGAACGCGCATCCACACACTGACTGCACGACAGATGTCGCCGTCGTCCACAACGGTATCATCGAGAACTACGCCGAACTCAAGTCCTGGCTTCGCGAGCGAGGCCACGAGTTCACTAGCGACACCGACACCGAGGTCATCCCACACCTGATCCAGTACCATCTGGACCAGGGAACAGACGACGAGACCGCGTTCCGTCGAGCGATCGACGAACTCGAGGGCAGCTACGCCGTCGCAGTGATGTTCTCCGGCGCGCACGTCCTCTATGCTGCCCGGAAAGGATCGCCACTGGTAGTCGGCATCGAAGACGACGAGTTCTTTCTCGCCAGCGACGTTCCAGCCTTCCTCGAGTACACCGACAGTGTGGTCTACCTCGAAGACGGGGACGTGGTCGTCGTCGACGAAGACGGCGTCGAGTTCACCGATCTCGACGGCGCATCGATCACCCGCGAACCCGAGACGGTCGACTGGAACCCCGAACAGGCCGGCAAGGGCGGATACGACCACTTCATGCTCAAGGAGATTCACGAACAGCCGACGTCGCTGTCCCAGGCGATCGAGGGTCGGATCGACCCCGCCGACGGCCACCTCTCTCTCGACGGGTTCGAACCGGACACGTTCGAGAGCGTCGAAGACGTCCAGCTCGTCGCCTGTGGTACTTCGTATCACGCGGCATTGTACGGCTCGCTTGCCCTGAACCGGGCCGGCGTCCCGGCGACCGCGCTGCTGGCGAACGAGTACAGCGTGACGTCTCCACCTGTAAGCGAGGACACGCTCGTCATCGCGGTCTCACAGAGCGGTGAGACGGCGGATACACTGAACGCGCTCCGGCAAGCCGACGAACGGGGAGCGGACACGCTCACCGTAACGAACGTCGTCGGCTCGACGGCTGCTCGCGTGGCCGACGACTCACTCTTCATCCGTGCCGGCCCCGAGATCGGCGTCGCCGCGACCAAGACCTTCTCCTCGCAGGCCGTCATGGTGACCCTGCTAGCCCAGCGGATCGCCGACGACGCGCGTGGCGACCCGCCTGCAGACCTCGAGTCGCTGCTGCCCGATCTCTCGCGAATGCCCGACGAGATCGATACCCTCCTCGAGACGTCCGACGCTGACGCGATCGCACGGGAGTACATCGACAGCCAGGCGTACTTCTTCATCGGTCGCGGACTCGGCTTCCCGGTCGCACTCGAGGGCGCACTGAAGTTCAAAGAGATTACGTACGAGCACGCCGAGGGCTTCGCTTCGGGCGAACTCAAACACGGGCCGCTCGCGCTCGTCACGCCCGAGACACCGGTCTTCGCCATTTTCACCGGCGAGGAAGACGAGAAGACGCTGAAAAACGCCGAAGAAACCCAGACTCGCGGTGCACCGGTGATCGCGATCTGTCCCGACGACCATCGGGCCGTCGAGGTTGCAGACGACCACCTCGAGATTCCGGAGACCGACTCGAATCTGGCCGGCCTCCACGCGAACGTCCAGCTCCAACTGGTCTCGTACTACGCGGCGGATCTGCTCGGCCGACCGATCGACAAGCCACGGAACCTCGCAAAGAGCGTCACCGTGGAGTGAACGAGTGCAGGCCGCGGAAGTCGGCACCGTCCGTAGCGGTGCTTGAGCCGTTCGACGACTAGTCGAGCCCGACTGCTCTCCGGTCTGTCAGAGACACCGAATACGAGCCGTCGGAGCCGCGGGACGCGACACCACCCCCGTAGCCCGCGTCCGAACGGTCCAAGCGAACGTGGCCCGTACTCGGAAACGATGTAATCGACGTTGGAGGAGTGTGTAGATCGCGCAACTGTGTGGTACCGATCGATACTCCTCCGTGTCGTACAACTCTTTCAGCCCCTATGAATTACACACCTGATACGTACGGGTCAGCTACCGGTCCCGTTCGACGACTTCGCCAGGGTCCGTCGTCGCCTCGTTCTCGAGTCGCAGCCCCGGCGTCAGACTCGAGTTGATACCAGTTTTCACTCCGTCACCGACGACGACGCCGAACTTTCGCCGACCCGTCGAGATGCGGTCACCTTTCACCGTATACTTCACGTCCGCATCGTCGTGGCGGAGGTTGGCCACGGTGGTACCGGCACCGAAATTGACGTTCCGGCCGAGAACACTGTCGCCGACGTACGAGAGGTGACTGACCGACGTTCCCGCCAAGAGCACGCTGTTTTTGATTTCGACTGCGTTACCGACCGAGACATCTTCACCGAGCAGCGTCGCACCCCTGACGTAGGCGTTCGGTCCGACGGTCGCTCCCGAGCGGATCAGCACTGGCCCCTCGATTACAGCACCAGGTTTCACCGTCGCCCCCGACTCGACGACGACGTTGCCCTCGAGATGTGCCGAACCGCTCACGTCACCGTCGACCCGCCGGTCCAATTCATCGAGTTTCAACTCGTTGGCCTCGAGGAGCTCCCAGGGACGGCCGACATCCATCCACCGCTCGAGCGTGACCGGCGTCACGGCGAACTCCTCGATGACGCGTGCGAGAACGTCCGTGATCTCGTGTTCGCCACGTTCGCTGGCCGACACGTCGAGCCACTCGACAGCCTTCGCGGGGAAAGCGTACGCGCCGGCGTTGGCGAGGTTCGTCGATGGCTCTGTAGGCTTCTCGACGATTCTCGAAACCGTTCCGTCGTCGGTACTGAGAACGCCGTAGCTGGCTGGATCGTCGACTTCGATCGCACAGACGGCCGGCCGCTGCTCGAAGAGCCGTTCGATCGCAGCGGGGTCGTACAGGTTGTCACCGTTGAGGACGGCGAACGGCCCCTCGAGGTGAGATCTGGCGACGTTGACTGCGTCTGCCGTTCCGTTTTGTTCGGACTGGACGGCGTACGAGACGGGAACGCCGCCGCGTTCGGAACCGAAGAACTCCCTGACTGGGTCGGCTTCGTAGCCGACGACCAGTACGATCTCGTCTGCACCGGCGTCGATCGCTGCATCGACCGCGTGGGCGGCAAGCGGTCTGTCTCCGACCGGCAGCATCGGTTTCGGGACCGTTTCCGAGAGCGGTCGAATCCGCGTTCCTTTGCCCGCCGCGAGAACGACTGCTTTCATGACCGCAGGCTACGACTATTTCCGGGATAAATATACAGCGGCTACTGGAGCCTCGCAAAACTCGACCCGCCGCCGTTTCACCCCTGCCTCTCTCGAGAGCAAAACGGCGACGGTACGTTCGACTCTCGCTGTCCGGCCCGACCGTCGCCGCCGACCGACTCGTTCGCCAGTCACTCGAGAGAGTAAAACGCGTGTTACGGGTAAGTAATTCGAAATTTCCCCGAGAAGAGACAGCGAGAGTCCGCTCTCGAAAAAGTCGTCGTCGCCGCCTCGAGACGAGGAAATCAGAGACTAACGAGATCGAATCGAGTTATGCACTCTATAGTAAATACCCTTCTGTGGCTACGGGTTGGTGATGTCGACGGATCCATCCGACGCGAAGTGGACGCCGATGACGACTCGAGAGCATACGAGTGCCCCCCGATGTGTCAACTGTGGCAACCAGGTCACCCGCCAGTTCGCCAAAGTGTTCGGTGACAACCGCGATGTCGTCCACGCGTGTCCGAACTGTGCGACGTATCGTGAGATGAAGACATCCGATTTTATCCCCGAGGACGCCAGATAACTGGTGGTCCGGCTGACTGACGGCCCGCCTCGAGTGAGTTCACGTCGCCGCTGACGCTTCTTCGACTGCACGCTCGACGATCGCAGTCGCTTCCTCGAAAACCCGATCGGCGGCCGTCCCGGTCCTCGCCTCTGCAGTAATTCGAACGAGCGGTTCGGTCCCGCTCGCCCGGATCAGGAACCAGCCTTCGTCGGTCTCGACGCGAACACCGTCCAGAGTATCGACCTCGTCGTACCGGTTTTCGACACGCGACCGAGCGGTGGCGACGATGTCGTCCTCGTTATCGACCTCGATCGAGGTCCGGCGGATCGGATACTGGTCGATCTCCGCGACGAGTTCCGACAGCGGTCCGTGGCTCGCGACCAGTTCGACGAGTTTGGCGGCGGCAAGCGGGCCGTCTGGACAGCGGGTCTCCGAGGGCCAGATCCAGGCACCGCTCGGCTCACCACCGAAGACGACAGCGTCTTCGATCGTCCGTTCTGCGACGTAGACGTCGCCGACCCGGGTTCGCGTCACCGACGCGTCGACGGCAGCTACCGCGTCGTCGACGGCGAGACTCGTGTCGACGGGGGCGGCGACCCGCACCGTCTTCTCGTCGCGTGTCTCGACCGCAGCGCGTGCGAACAGCGCGAGGAGCGTATCTTTCGGGACGAACGTCCCCGTTTCGTCGACGGCCATCGTCCGGTCGGCGTCGCCGTCGTGAGCGATACCGAGTTCTGCGTCCGTGGTCTCGACGAGCGCCGCGAGCGTTTCGAGGGTCTCCGCGTTCGGCTCGCTCGGCCGACCGGGGAACGAGCCGTCGGGCTGTCCGTTGAGCGTCCGAACGTGACAGCCCAGATCGTCCAGCACCGCCGGCGTGATTCCGCCGGCACCGTTTCCAACGTCGACGACGACCGGTGGCGTCCGCTCGAGCGAGACCGCGTCGACGATCTGCTCGGCGTGGTGTTCCCGCACGTCGCAGTCGCGTCGCGTCCCGAGCTCGTCCCAGTCGACGGGATCGGCTGCCTTCTCGCGAATCCGGCGTTCGATCGCGTCCCGTTTGGCGGGGCCAAACGCCTGCCCGGACGGCGTCCAGAGTTTGAGTCCGTTGTCCGTCGCCGGATTGTGTGAGGCCGTCACGACGATCCCGGCGTCGGCCTCGAGTGGAGCGATCGACCGGGCGATCGTCGGCGTCGACTCGAGGCCGACGTCGACGACGTTGGCCCCACACTCTCGCAGTCCCGCTGCAACGGCGTCGGCAAACATCGTGCCGCTTTCCCGGACGTCACGCCCCAGGACGACGGTCTCGTACCCCTCGGAGGCGACCGCCCGCCCGACCTCGAGTGCGAGTGTCGCCGTCACGCCCTCGCCGACCGTCCCACGAATACCGCTCGTTCCGAACATACGGGTCGGTGGCGGCCCCAATCGCCTTACTATGCGGGGACTACCGTCCGGGATCACCTGCTTCCCGTCTGACACGCGACGGCGTCGAGACCGTCGTTTCGATGTGCCTGGGGCGGTGTTCCAGTTCACCGAACGGTAGCGCGAGCCTATCTTTCTGAACTGTCTGTGCGATATATACGACTCGCCAACGGAGGGCCGATAGTTACTCATGAGCGCCACCGACTCCGAGATCGACGCCGACGACAGCGACGGACGGAGCTCCAAGCCCACAACGCACGACTCGATCTCAGAACTGCCACCCAGCGCGAAACTCGTCTACAAGGTCCTCGAATACGAAGAGCCCCTGACACAGGACGAAATCACGACCGAATCACGGCTCTGTTCTCGTACCGTCCGCTACGCGCTCGACAAACTCGAGGGAGAAGACCTGGTCGCCAGTCGCGTCTGCCTCGAGGACGCCCGCCAGTCGAAGTACTGGATTCCAGAGTGAGAATCGCTACCGCAGCTTTCGGTACCGGTCGACGAGCAGATCCAGGCCGAACGCGCCGGCCGTGATCGTGTAGTTGGTCTCGAGACGCGGGTTGAACTTCGCCTTGTAGCGGTTGATGCTCGGCACGCCAGCGCCGACGAGGTCGTATCGGTCGAGTCCGTCCTCGAGTCCGTCACGCATGACGTGCCAGTCCAGGAGGTCGTTGATCGCGAGGTCGACGTCGGCGTCCGGCTTGACTCCACCCTGCCAGCGGTATCTGGTCGTGTCGGACTCGACGACGAGAATGCCGCCGACGAACTCGCCGTCGACGCGACAGACGTACGGTCGGATCGAACCGTCCGGTAGCGTCGTGTGGACTGACTGTGCAAAGTCCGGACTCAGGTGGAACGGCTGGCCCTGACTCTCGTAGCGACGGGCGACCTGGGCGACGATCCGGGCGACGTCTGCGTTGTCACCCTCCTCGACGACGTACTCGTCTTCGTCGGCGTTACGGACGTTGTTCCGCGCGTCGCTGCTGAACTGACTCGCCAACTCCTCCTCGCTCCCCTCGAGATCGACGACGTAGGTATAGCCTGGTTCGACGGTGTAGTCGTTCCAGACGAACGGGCGCACGTCCTCGAACTCCGCGGCGACGACCTTCGTGTAGACGGGCGAAATCTCGCGTTCGATCCACTCGATCGATCCCTCGAGAAAGCGCCTGATACGGCGATCAGCCTTGCGCTGTTTGAGTTTGTCGACGTTCAACGTCGCCGGACCGAGATAACACGACCACGAGCGCGGGGCCGGTGAAAACGCGCCGCTGACCGGGCCACGCTCGTACGCGAAGATCGGGAAGAGGCCGACCGCCTCCTGGCCCTTGAACCCGACCAGCAAGTGCAGCGTGGTGTCCGTGTCCGCAGCCTGAAGCCGCAACGCCTCCGCTCGGAAGAACGGGTTCGTGCTGTCCGACCGTTCGACGTATCGGTTCCACTCGTCGGCAGCCGTCCACGGATCGAGCGTCGTGACTTCGATGCTCATAGGTAGCCGAGATCGGAGAGTCGGTCTTCAACGACACCGTCCTCTGTGGCCGTCGGTGCGTCGGGTTCGTAAGCGGGATACTCCGTCTCCGGTCCCGCCTCGACGATCGGCAACGGTTCACCGTCCATCGCGGCGTCGATCGGAACGTCGAACAGCGCACAGATCGTCGGCGCAACGTCGAATATCGTCGGTTCTGAACCCTCGAGCGACCGATCCTCGAACGCTGGACCGGACGCCGCGACGATTCCCGTCCGCTTGTGGTTCCAGGGTTGTCTCGGTTCGCCGAACAACTCCGTTCCGAGGTCAGCGTCGACCGCGTTGTCGAACGCGGCTGGCACGGTCACGACGTCGGGTGCCTGCTCGAGGTGTGGACCCTCGAAGTACGTCTCGCGCGGTTCGACGGCCTCGAACATCGGCTCGCCGTCGGGCGTCTGGACGCTCGCCAGTTCCTCGATTACCTCCTCTCGAACTCGTTCGTACTCGACTTCGGGCACCACGCCGTCCGGTTCCCGTCCCTCGAGGTTGATCCGAACGCCGAGTTCGCTCTTCGAGCGCATGTACACCTGTGAGTTCGGAAAATCGACCTGTTCGCTGGCGGCCCGGATCAGGTCGTTCGGGACGCGACGACCGATCGACTCTTTGAGTCCGACGCGCTCGAGTGTGCCGGCGATCCGCTGAGTCGTCACGCCGAACCGCGCCGCGACGGTCATCGCCTTCTCCGGCAGACTCGTCTCGTACTGGCCGGCGTCTTCGCCCTCGAGAAGGTCGTTCTCCCAACTCTTCGACCAGGTAGGCATCCCGTTGCCGTCTTTGCGACTCGTCAGATAGCCGTTCTCGCGGAGGAACTCGTTGACCCGGAACTCGTGGCCCGAGACTTCCCCCATCCCGTGGTCGCTGACGATCAAAACGTTGTCCGGGTCTGTCTCCGCCAGCGTCTCCGCGAGTTGCCGGTCGACCGCGGCGTAGACGGCCTCGACTGCGTCCATGTCGCCGAGGCGTTCGTGGAAGACGGAGTCGGTTACCTGGAACTGCAGGAAGCCGAACTCGGGTTTCAGTCGCTGGCAGAGGTAGCGAAAGGCCGCCCCACGGCACTGGACGGTTCGTTCGTACCCCTCGATCGACCCGTCCGGTTCGGGACCGCTCTGGGGGTAGATCCGATAGTCGCCGACAGCCATCTCGACGTCCGCGAGGACGCCCTCGGGGTGGCAGTCGGGACCTTCGGGTGCAGTCATGCCTGGAATCAGTGCCCCGTCGAACTTGCGTGCCGGATGCGTGACTGGCAGATTGACGACGACGCTCGTGAAGCCGTGTTCGCTCAACAACTCCCAGACCGGCCGTTCTCTGACGTGACTCGAGTTGACGACGTTCCAATCGTAGCCGTCAAACGAGAGGAAATCGAACACGCCGTGCTTGCCCGGGTTCTTTCCCGTGTACAGTGACGGCCAGGCACTGGCCGTCCACGGCGGAATCTGGGACTCGAGTGGTCCGTCAACCCCCGACTCGAACACCCGCTGGATCGTCGGTACTGTCCCCGACTCGAACAGCGACTCGAGGACGGGCCGACAGGCAGCGTCGAGCCCGACGACGAGCACCTCGAGATTGGTTTCGGCGGTCGTATCCGTCATAGACCACCGGTTCGTGCGTTCGTGCTTTGTTATGCGAGCGTTTTAGGCCTGTAAGCTGGGTCTTCCATCGACGCTCGACGTCGTCGACTGTTCCGGTCGGTGAGACAAAAGACCGGAGGTCACTCCTCGACGGTCGAGAGCAGGTCCGATCGTACCTCGTCCGCGAGCGCGTAGGACCGGTCGTCTCGCCGGTCGAGAACCGCCTCGGTACGCAACTCCGAGAGGAGTCCTTGGACCGCGACGGTCGACCGATCGACGCGCGTCGCGATCGACTCCGTATCGAGCGGTTCGTCGCGCGCGAGGACCACGAGAACGTGCCGGGCCGTCTCGAGCGTACACTGGGACTGTTCGCTTGCTCGCTCGAGCCGATCCCCGAGTGGGCTCGACGCCACCACTTTGACGTGGGATTCGTCGACGGTCGACCGGTCCTGGTTCGGTTCCACCACGTCGTCGCCCTCGTCTGGCTCTTCGCCCGGTTTTTCCTCCGACTCTTCGTTCGGCCACGTGTAGCCAAACTCCAGGGAGTCGCCACCGACCTCGATGATCGCTTCCTCGTCGTCTTCGTTTACAGCCTCGAGGTCGCGGACTCGCTCGCGCAACCGCTGGTTTTCCTCACGGAGCTGTTCGATCGTCTTCGAGCGGTCCTCGAGTTTGGTCTCGAGGCGGTCGGCGTACTCCTCGTACTCCTCGAGTTCGATCCTGAGTTCGTCCCGTTGGTCCTCCAGGTCGACGATCTCCTCGTGGAGTTGGCGAACGTCCTCGCCGCCGGGTTCTTCCGGAAGCTGCGTCTGGATCGTCTCCGGCCGCGTCAACGCGTCGGCCATCTGCTTTGCGGCACTCGAGACGTCACGGGCCGACTCGAGTTCGGCCTCTAGGGTCTCGATGCGTTTTTCTTTCTTCTCGAGTTCGTTCTCGAGTTCGTGGACGCGGTCTTGCTCGCGCTCCTTTCGCTCGGAGATGCGCTCGAGGTCACCGACGAGGGAGTCGGAGACGGACTTGAGGTCTGGTCGTTCGAAGTCGTCCAGGCCCGGCGTCGCGCCGGCGTCGAAAGTCCGTTTGCGGCGAAACTGGACCTTTCGGACGTCGGCCTCGTCCCAGTCGGTCTGGACGAACGCCTGGCCGTCGTCGAGTTCTGAGACGCGTTCCGAGTACTCGGTGTCGATGATCCGCCCGACGACTTTCGTGTCGTTGTTCCAGGTCAGCCGGTGCCAGACGAGCCAGTTCGCCTGCGTGATGAAGTCTTTCTTGACGTCGGCCGGCCGCTGGCTGATTCCGACGATGCCCAGCCCGTGTTTCCGGCCGCGTTTGCCGATCTTGATCAGCAGTTTGCCCGTCTCGCCGACGCCGCCGCCCTCGGGGATGTACTCGTGGACCTCTTCGACGACCAACAGGAACGGCTTCTTGAGCTTCTTTTCCTTGACGAACAGCTGTCGGGCGACCTTCCGGAGCAGTTCGTTTGCTTCTTCCTCGTCGAGGTATCCCGAGACGTCCAGAATGATCGGGACGTTCTCCTCTAAGGCGAGTTCGGCCATCTGTTCGGCGTGTTCGGGACCGATCTGGATGTCACACTCCTCGTCGGCTCCCGCGTGGAGCATCTCGTACTCTTCTTTGAGCCCGTAGTACTCGCCGTCAGTGTCGACGATCAGCAGGGGGAAACCGGCCTCGAGCAGTTCCTCTGCGATGACGGAGGCCGTGTTCGACTTCCCCGACCCGGACTTGCCAGTTACGAAGCCGCGACCGGTCAACAGTTCGACGACGGGAAGAGAGAGGTCGTCGCCGTCGTCGGTTTCTCCGACGAGTATTTGCCGCCGTTGGTCGTCGGAGTCGGGGCTCACTGCTAGTTCACCCCGTCTCGTCGGCTCTGTCCGGCCGACCGCTCTAACCTGTGCTCGACGAACTCGCGTCGTACTGCGACCACGGCAGTCATGTTATCCGTACAGTCCGAACGAGATACCTTGAATATTGGCCCTGGCCAGCGATCCTCTGTCTTCTACGACCCGCAGAAAATATTGAATGATGGTGTATACTTCGAAACGAAATACGGACTCAGTTCGAAAATCTCTCACCTATTTGTAGTCTCCATAATTAAGAAGAGGACTTACGATAGTTTCGACTCGCTACACGACATGTGACAAAGAAAAAAATAGCCGTACTGTTCACGGTCATGATGGTATTGTCAGTGTTCGCACCGGTAGCCGCAGCGACACCGACAGAGACAGCCGACACTCCCGGAGAGGAGTACGCTGAACCGGAGCCAGTCACGGAGAACGAGCCTCCGGAGTACGCCGACTACAAGGACGATCGAGGTTGTACGATGATACTCGTCGGGAAAGAGGCTAGTGCCAGTGATTCAGTATTGATGTCCAGAACTGAGGACTACCACGGAAACTGGGCAAAACACCTGAAACACGTCCCGTCCGAAACCCACCCCGAGGGTGCGACGTTCGAAGCCTTCAACGGCCTCGAGTGGCCGCTGCCGGAGGAAACGTACTCGTACAACTCGGCACAGGACTGGACGACTGAATGGGGACTGTTCGAACAGTTTGCGATCAACTCCCAGGGTGTCGGCGTGACTGCGACGACGACGGTCAGTCTGAACGAGGACGCCGAAGAGGCTGACCCGCTCGTCGAGGACGGCATTCACGAAGCGAGTGTCGTCACGCTCGTAGCCCAGCGGGCCGACACGCCCGAAGAAGGTGTCGAACTGGTCGGCGAAATCGTCGAGGAAGAGGGTGTCACGCAGCCGTTCGGGATGGCGATCGGCGACGGAACGGACGTCTGGTATCTCGAGACCGCGAGTGGACACCACTGGGCCGCACACAAGATCCCCGACGACGAGTACTTCGTCGGAGCCAACGCGATGGTGCTCGGCGAAGTCGACCTCGACAGCCCGAACTACAAAGGGTCGGACGACTTGGTCGAGTTTGCAGCCGAGAACGATCTGTACGATCCTGAATCTGAGGACTTCCACCTCGCAAAGGCATACGGAACGGCCGACGACTACGCGTCGTACAACTACATGCGAGTCTGGGGCGGTCTCAACCACTTCGGCGTCGCCGACGGACCGTGGGACGGAGACGAGGTCCCCGGCCCCGATACAAGGGATTATCCGCTGACGGCGGAGCCGAAAGAGGAGATCACCGTCAAAGACGTGATGGACTACACCAGATACCACTATCAGGACACTGAACACAATCCGCTAGAAGCGGACGATCCGCCGCGAGCCGTCGGAACGACTTCGACGATCGAGTCACACGTCCTGCAACTCACCGACGACGAACCGACGCCGATCTCCGACGTCGCGTGGGTATCGATGGGCACGCCGCTTGCAAGCCCGTACGTCCCGCACTACCCCGCGCTCGACGAGTTCCCCGAACCGTATACGCAGGGCACGGACACGTACAGTGAAGACTCCGCATTCTGGCAGTTCAAGGCGCTTAGCAACCTGAAGTTCCTCGGCTACGACGAGATCGAGCCGATGGTAACGGACGAAATCGAATCGTTCGAGGATGCAGCGCTCGAGCGACAGGCAGAGAAAGAACAAACGGCTGCCGAGCTGTGGGAAGAAGACGAGACAGAGGCCAAAGAGTACCTCGCCGACTACTCGGAATCGCAGGCCTGGGAGGCGCTGGAACTTGCCTCCGATCTCGAGACGGAGATCCATACCACTATCGCGCAGATGGAAGGCTGGGAGATTGCAAACCCCAACGTCGATGCACAGCCGGAAGAGTGGGCGATGCCCGACGACGACGAGGAAGACACCGGTGTCGACGACGCTGACACCGAGACCGACGAAACCGCTACCGAAAACGGAGCAGACGACGAAACTGACGACGCTGCCGATACGACCCCCGTTCTCGGTGTTGGCGGCCTCGTCGCTCTTGCCGCGGCGTTCAGTGTTGCTCTCCTGATAATCCACCGTCGCAACGGCAAACCAGGCACATAACGGCCAGCGGAACCGACCCATCCGATTTTTGTAAGCCGGTCTCGAGGAGTTCAGACAATAGCGTCTGCTGCCGTGGCGGTCCCGGCCGACCGCACGATCCGTCTCACCACCTCGAGGGCGTTCGCTCCAGATCATCGAATTTTCCCGAACAGCTAAGGGCCTGAGACCCCCGATTATACCCATGTCGGATCTCCCCCCGAAGATCGGAACGGAGATGGGGCCGGAACGAAAACGCTCGTTCCTCGACTCGAAAGACAACGGCGTGTTGAGCATGGGGGCCGAAGACCGGGGGTATGGCCTCCCGGTATCGTACAGTTACGACGAGGACAACGACCGGCTCATCGTCCGATTCGTCAGCACGTCCGAGAGCAAAAAAGAGGCGTTCGCTGCTGCGTCGTCGGAGGTGACGTTGACAGTCTACAGCTACGAAGACGTCGACTCGTGGCAGAGCGTCATCGTTACGGGAACGATCCACGCAGTCAGTGAGGGCGACTTCTCCGATCGGTTCGCCCCCCTGTTCTTTCGACGGGAAGACGATTCGACGGACGCCGTCCAAATTGTCGACTCCGACGAGTTCGAGTCTACCTGGTACGAACTCCGGATCGACGATCTCTCCGGTCGGCACAGTAACTAGTACTCCGCGGCTCTGTTGAAATCCTTAGTGAGTTACAGATTCAGTCGGTAGTTTGAGCAGATGCAGCCCCTCCCAAAGTCTCGGTTGCTCTGATTTGTCGAGGAAGCATTTCAGTTAGCGAAACGTGCCGTAGCTCGATACTCCTCGAAGTTCTCGAAACAACGCTACACGCTCCATCAACACATCGTTCTCCTCTGTCTCACGGTTCGGAAGAACACAACCTATCGTACACTCCTCGACGAACTCATCGAAATGCCCCGTATTCGCAACGCGATCAATCTCACTGAACTCCCTGCTCCATCAACACTGTGCAAAGCGTTCGATAGACTCGATATGGCTGTCTGGCGAGTGCTGCTCAATCTCTCTGTTTCACTGCTCCTGACCAACGGCGTTGCGGGAATCGATGCTTCGGGATTCGACCGCAGTCACGCCTCAAAACACTACACGAAACGCGCCGAACTCACGATTCAGCAACTCAAAGTAACACTGCTGGTCGATTCCAAAGTGAACGCAGTCCTTGATTTACACGTGACGACGACACGAAAACACGATAGCCAGATCGCTCCGTCGCTGATCAAACGCAACCCCGAGACTATCGACATCCTGCTCGGTGACAAAGGCTACGACGACCAGAAAATCAGACGGCTTGCCCGTCAACACGAGATTCGCCCACTAATCAAGCATCGTGAGTTCACACCGCTTCACAAGGCATGGAATGCACGCTTAGACGCTGACCTCTACGGCCAACGGAGTCAATCAGAGACAGTCAACTCAACGCTCAAGCGGAAGTACGGTGCGTTCGTCCGTTCACGACGCTGGTGGAAGCAGTTTCGTGAACTCACCCTTGCGTGTCTCGTCCACAATCTCGACCGAGCACCATAACGATCCTTCCATAGGCACTGTCTAGATGAGAGTTTGAGGAACGAGCAGGTGGTGGCGAGAAGTGCTCGTGCAACTCGCCAACCTGCTCAAAGAGACCGTAGACGTAGATTGTGATGAGGTTTGGGAGAACGAGCGCACCCAGACACCCGTCAGGGTGTTCGGGGTGCGTCTCCATTCGATGGGATTATCGGTTCGAGAAGTCGTCGCAGTGCTCGAATTCCTCGGCATTGGCCGTTCTCACGGCGCGGTCTGGAACTGGACGCACAAACTCTGGGAGGCGCAGAGCGACCCGCCGACGGCAGCGTCGTCGCGGGTCGCGGTCGACGAGAAACAGATCGAGGTCGACGGCAAGACAAAGTGGCTGTACGCGACGATCGATACAGAATCGAAACTCCTGCTCGAAATTGACGTGTTCAGTCGCCGCGGGACTGACCCCGCGGCGGCGTTCCTACACCGTCTCATCGAGAAACACGAGATCGGCGATTCGGAGTTTCTTGTCGATGCTGGCGGCTATCTGACTCCCCTTGCACGCCACGACTTGAGCGGCCAGCTCAACTACAGTAATCGAAACCACGTCGAAAAGTGGGTTCAGACCGTCCCAATGCAGATCGACCGCTTTCACTCCTTCTGGCGGGGCAGTCCAACGAGCGCAAGACGGTGGCTGAGACGCTTCAGACATCATTATAACCACGATCGGCCGAATCAAGCACTCGATGGTCGAACACCAGCCGAGGAGGTGCTGAACTAGACAGTGCCTCCCGGACGAGTTTGTCGTACTCTCGAGGCATACGTCGGGATCGAACGCCTGGGCCTTGTAACTGGTCGGTTCTGTCGAGACAGATAATCGGGATTGGCTTTCTGCGAAAACTAGCTCGGGAGGCTCGAAACCAGTATCGATTCTTCCAGACAGTTCGTCCCCAATCATACGGATTACTGTAACGATTTACCGGCGCAACCGTCGCCCGGGTCGCGGTTGTGCCGGAAATGACTTACAGTAAACCGTATCAGTCGTCACCTGCTTTGGAAAGTGAGTCCGCTCTCGTGTGACCTTGCGTCCGCAACTATACAGCAGACAGGGTAGGAACCGAGAACAGGAGAATGATCGAGTCCATCGCGATGACTTTGTACGTCGGAATCGCAATATTCACTCTTGGACTCCCAACGTGGGTACTGATTCGGTAGAACCTGCAACGATGTGATGAAGAGACAAACAGTTAGTGAGTTGTCGAACAGGTTGGTAACAGGTCGAACGGTCGATGGCATACGTTCTCTGTCCTGATGGACGTCTGTTGATCGGCTGATTCGGCACAGCTCAGTTGAGGCCAACGAAGTCACTCCGCACTTGTGATCCCCCACACGGATTGCATCGCCGCCGTGCGATCAGGTGTCCAATAACTTGCCGTGGTTGCTAGAGTAGCACGAGAATACTTGGGCCAGCACACCACAGTGGCGACCATGAAACGGATCGGGGTCGTCGGCGCAGGTGCGGCTGCAGCAGCCGCGACGTACGTGCTCTCGGAAACCCTCGAGGAGGCCACTATAACGGTCCTCGAGAAGTCCGGTGGGCTCTGTGGACGTGCGGCGACGCGGCGTCGCGACGGCGTCGTCTACGACTACGGGGCCAACTACGTCAAATCCGCGGACGAACGAGTTACTGAACTGCTCACTGGGACGCTCGAGACGGACGGGCTGGTCGAGATCGACGAACCCATCTGGACGTTCGATCGCGACGGCGAGATATCGCCGGGCCGGGAGAGCGACGAGCACAGGTGGACCTACCGGCAGGGACTGACCCAGATCGCGAAACGGCTGTTCGACCGGACCGACGCGGACGTCTATCGGCGCATCCGCGTCGAGCGATTGCGCCGGGACGACGGCGTCTGGCGACTCGAGGACGACAGCGGGGAGGCGTGGGGGCCGTTCGATATCGTCTTGCTGAATCCGCCTGCACCCCAGACCGCTGCCCTCCTCCGCACAGCGGAGTGGGCTGCCGAACTCCGCGAGACACTGGTCGACGCCGTCGACGCCGTCCCTTACCGGACGATCTGGACCGGCGTTTTCCACTATCCGTTCGAACGCGACGTGCCGTACTACGCGCTAATCAACACCGACGAGGGCCACGAGATCGGCTGGATCGCACGCGAAGAGTGTAAACCCGGCCACGTCCCGGACGGCGAGTCGGTGCTGGTCGTCCAGGCAAGTCCCGAGTGGTCGACCGAGCACTACGACGCCGCTCCCGAAGAGGCACTCTCGGAACTGGCGGCGATCACGGCCGAGTTACTCGAGGACGACCGTCTCACCGACCCCGACTGGACAGACCACCAGGGCTGGCGGTACGCGCTGGCCGACGATGGCGCGGCCAGCGGCCCGCTTCGAAGCGCCGAGAGCGAGGGGCTGTACTGTCTCGGCGATTGGATCGCTGGCGAAGCACGAGTCCACGCCGCGTTGCGGAGCGGACTCGAGGTCGGCGAGCGGATCGCACTCGAGTCGGCCCGATAGCGGGCTGTGTCGGTGCCGTCGCAGCGACGACTCCGGTCGCTGGTGTCTCGTCACTCCCCGTCTGGCGGCAGTTCGACCAGCGCCAGCCAGAAGTCCTCGATGGCTCGAGCGATCGTGAGGAAGTCTTCGGGTTCGACCGGCTTCCGAATGTAGGCGTTCGCGTTCAGGTCGTACGACCGGAGGATGTCCTCCTCGGCGTCCGAACCGGTGAGGACGATCACGGGAGTCGGTCGAAGCTCCGGATCTGTCTTGAGTTCTGCTAGCAGCCCTCCACCGTCCCGGCTGGGAAGCCCAAGATCGAGAAGCACGAGGTCCGGCGACGGCGCGTCCTCGTAGTCGCCTTCCTGCCGCAAAAACGCGAGCGCCTCCGGACTGTCGGAGACGGCGTACACGGCGTTTGCGACGCTGCCGTCGGCGAACGCTTCCTCGAGCAACCGAACGTCGCCCGCACTCTGGTCGACGACCAGAATGACGGCCACGTTGCTCCCGTTCACGTCGATCGTTCCCATACCACTCCTTTGACGAGGACGAATATAGCTTGTTCAGTGGAAACGACAACAGAGAGCGGGTGACGGCAGTTGTGGCCGATCAACTCGTCGGCTCGAGTCCCACCCGGTAGTCGGTCAGGTTCTCGTAGCCGTCTTCCGTGACGACCACGAGGTCCTCGATGCGGACGCCGCCGACGCCAGGGTCGTAAAGACCGGGTTCGATCGAGATCACGTGTCCGTCCTCGAGTTCGCCGCCCGAAGGAGAGACGCTTGGCTGTTCGTGGACGTCCAGTCCGACGCCGTGGCCCGTGCTGTGGATAAAGCCCGTCTCGGTGTCGGGATCGCTGCGCAGGGTGTCGTAGCCGGCCGCTTCGATCACGTCACAGGCAGCGTCGTGGACATCCGCACCCGTAACGCCGGCCTCGACGGCCTCGAGTGCAGTCTCGTAGGCGTCGCGGGTGACTTCGTACCGTCGCCGGGCTTCCACGCCGGGGTCGCCGCGAGCAAACGTCCGGGTCATGTCCGCGTGGTAGCCCGTCTCCTTGCTCCGCGGGAAGATGTCGATCACGATCAGTTCGTCGGCCTCGAGTGGGCCGCTCCCGCGGTCGTGTGGGTCTGCACCGTCGACCCCGCAAGCGACGATGGTGTCGTCGAGGCCACAGCCGTGTCGGAGCAACGTGACTTCGATCTCCTCCGTGACGCGTTCGCTCGTCAGGGGGTCGCCGTCCGTGGTGAGCAGCGTTCCGTCGCCGGCCACGTCTGCACTGGCGATCAATGCTTCTGCACGAGCCATCGCGGCCTCGTTAGCGCGCTGGCTCTCCCGGATCGCCTCGAGTTCCGGTTCGGTCTTGATCGCGCGAATCTCCTCGACGACCCCCTCGGACTCGAGGTCGATTTCGATTCCATGATCACGGAGCCCGTCGGCTGTTCCCGTCGGGAAGTTCCGTGGGACCGAAACCGAGTCGACGCCATGATCCTCGAGAAACGCAGCGAGTGCGTGGATCTTCCCCTCGGCAGCGCCGTATTTCGCGACGAGTTCCCGATAGTCGTAGGCAGAGAGACGTGTGATGGTGTCTGCGTCGGCGTCCGATTTCGCGCGGCCGTACTCGAGTCCGGAGACGAGCAGGTGGACGCCGTCGTCAGTCACGAGCGTCTGGTACGGATCGGGCGCGGTAAAACCAGAGACGTACCGCTGGTCTGCGTCCGAGGCGTCGTCGTCGATCAAGTAACCGTCGACGCCAGCGGCGTCGAGATGGCATCGAAGCGGCGCAAGGTCGGTATCGACGTCTAACATACGAATCACTCCGGGCGGATAGAACATAGGTTCGTGGTTTCGAGAACGATGCCAGAATCGACTAGTGAACCCGTACACTTATCAACAATCGATGTAACCGAACCGATATGCGCCGCCGTCAGTTTCTCGCGACGAGCGCGCTCGGACTCGCGGGCTGTCTCGCAGTTCCTGCAGTCGATCCTGGCGGGCCGCCCTCGAGCGACGACTTACTTCGGGAGGCACTCGAGACCCGTACCAGGCTAACCGCGCTCGAGGCCCGGCGAACGATGACGATGACGACGGCGATGTCGACCGTCGAACGAACGGACCGGATCGTCCAGCGACCGCCCGGCGAACAGCGACTCGAAGTGCTCGAGTCAGACGACCCGGACACGCCACCAGGGACCGTCTCGGTCAGGAGTCGGGCGGTCACCTGGGAATCCTATCCGGAGGACGACGTGGTAACCGAGCGCCACCACCCGAATCGCGTCGTCGCCGACCGGACGCGACTCGTTCTCGAGGAGTTGCTCGAGAGATACGACCTGGACTACGAGGGCCACGACACCGTCAACGGGCGGACGGCCCACCGGATCGAGGCCGATCCCAACTCGGTCGAAATAGACCGCTCGATCGATCTGCTCGTCGGCGAGACGACCTATCGGATTCCGCTCGAGGAGACGCCGGTCGACAACCCAGAAGAGGCGACGGTTTCGCGATCGATCTGGATCGACGACGAGTATCGGTACCCCGTCAAGGAACGCAACGTCGTTCGAGACGCGGACGGCGAGATACTCCATCGCGTGACCGTCACCTACGAAGACCTCGCGCTCGATTCGGGGCTCGAGCGGGGACCCTTCAGCTACGAGCCACCGGCTGACGCCGAGGTCGTGGAGATCGGTACCGAACCGGAGGGAATCTTCGAGACTCGAGCGGCTGCGGAGAAACGAGCTCCCTACGAGCTTCCGGAGCCCGAGCTCCCCGAACCGTACGTCCTCGATCGGATCACGATCGTCGAGAAGGGCGAGGGGTTCGGCACCACCACGACGCAGTGGTACGTCGATCCCGCCCTGCCCGAACGGGAACTGTTCCTCGCGGTTCGAGAGGTCCAGCGATTCGAACCCGCAGTGCTCGAGGAAACCAACCTCGAGTTCGAGGGGAACACGGTGTACCACCGGGACGGGCGCATCGAGAGCCTGTTCTGGGACTGTGGTGGGCTGAACTACGAACTCTCGAGTCCGCTGGCGTCGGAATCGCTGGAGGAGATCGCGCCCTCCGTCGGCTGTCTCTCGAGCAGAACGTAAATATCCGTATCGCTCATGGGTAGAGGATTGTTGGTCAGCCCGCAGCAGTAGCTGAAAGTCGTGGCGGGCAAGGGTGGCGCGTTAATGATCAAGATAACTTTTGCAAATATGGACTGAGGAACTGGTCGATCCAAGACTTGGCGAATCCAAGTCGATCGGTGAGGGTGTTGAAGAGGCGGCGAGCGAGAGTGCGGAACGCGCTCTCGCTCGCCACGACGATTGGTGAAGCATTCCGTTTGAGCACTTTCCAGACCTGCTCGATTGGATTGAGATGCGGTGAACCGACCGGAAGAAAGACGAGATCGATACCGAGTTGATGTGCGCGCTTGCGCGTGTGCTCACAGATGTGAGACGAGAAGTTGTCCAAGACGAGCAGAATCCGCGTTCCCGGATTCTGCTCGCGGACCTCCTCCAATAGGGCACAGATGTTCTCTTTCGATTGATCTTCAGGAAAGGTCAGGACACTTTCGCCGTTGAGCGTATAGCACCCGACCGCTGGTTCGTCAAGCTTCACCAGCGGTCGTTCGAGTGTCGGATCATCGACGTACCACAGTCGATGCGAATTGTCGTATGGTTGCGGATGAGAAGCGTCACAAAAACCGACGATAGTTCCTCCATCTGTACAGATATCGTCGTCGAGAACCCAGCCTTCGTCCTCATCCTCGGGACGCTTGTTATGTGCTGTCTCTGTTTCCTCGTCGAACGCGTCTGCGACGCGTTCTTCGAGGATTTCATCTGCATTTTCTGGCCGTGAGGGACGTTTTGGACGTGGTTTAGCGTAAGACAGTCCGAGATTCCGGAGGAATCGACCGAGATAATCCGGATGGTACTCAACATCGAACTCTTCGTCCAAGAGCTGGTGAACTTCCTGTGCTTTCCAGGGCTGTCCCTCCCGGAGAAGTTCTAGAAGACACTCTTGTTCCTCGTCACCGAGCTTCGGGGGCCTTCCGCCCCCGAAGTTCGGTGTCAACTGACCCAGCCCGCCATCGTTCCATCGACGTGCCCAGCGACTTCCAGTCGACGCAGATTTCCCAACGTCGTCGGCTGCTTCTTCGTACGTTGCACCCTTGTAGAGACGTTTGACAAAGGTGAGCCGCTTGACGACCTTTGGATCGTCTGCTTCGTCCAGCAGACGATCCAACTCCTCCTCGCTCAGATGACGAACGAGCTCGCCCCGCCGGTCTCCTCCCATTACCCCGTTCGTCTTAGCCCACGCCCAAAACTTCTGTCACTCATTATCGCGCCACCCGACGAAAGCATGATTCCACTCAAGACGTTCGTCTCGGAGCGTCGCGCCGCGAACCTGCTCCGACAGGTTCGCTGGCGTGACGGCGTCTATTGCCCACGCTGCCGTGCCGAATCCGCGATTCGGTACGGCAGCTATCGGGTGTTTCAGCGATATCGCTGTAAGAATTGCGACCGCACGTTCACCGATCAGACCGGCACCGTCTTTGAACACTCAGCGGTCGAACTCAGGAAGTGGTTTCTCGCCGTCTACACCTACATCCGCTTCAACACCAGTCTTCGGCAGTTAGACGTAGAGATTGATGTCTCCTACAAAACAGTGTACCGGCGCGTCCAGCGCTTCCTGCGAGCGCTGGACGCGCCTCAGCCACAACTCGAAGGACCAGTCGAGATTGACGAACTGTACGTGAAAGCCGGACTCAAAGGCCGCGAGCGCGACCGTCCGTCGCGCTCGCGTGGCCTATCCACGCGCGGAAGAGGATCGTACGAACAGGACAAGCTACCCGTGTTCATTCTGGCTGATCGCGGCACTGGCGACCGCTACGTGATCCCAGCGAAAGCCGCTGATGAATCGACGATTCGACTCCTCCTTGCTGACCGTAAAGAGGAGTGGCTCACGGTCTATGCCGACGGCTTTCGAGCGTACGAACCGCTTGATGAGGACGACGCATTCGACCGCGAATACGTCGTCCACGGCGACGGCGAATACGCCGATGGAGACGTTCACGTCAATACCTGCGAGAGCCACGGATCGCTGGCGCGATCCTGGCTCTCGCCCCATCGAGGCGTCTCCAAGGACAAGCTCACGCCGTATCTCCGAGCCTTCCAGCTCCGTCGCCGCGTGTATCGAAAACCGGGAAAAGAAGCGCTGAAAACCATCCTCAAAACTGCGCTATGAGTCACCAACAATCTCCGCCACAAGAGCGTTGCTGGTTTACGACTCGTCGGCATGACGGACCGATGGCGTTCACGAGAACGGCGTTCTCGTGCAGCCCATCAGAAATCATTGATTTCCGTGGCTGAGACGGTTTGCTGTCTGAGTGAGTCAGGCGCTTCGTCGAACAAGTACCAACCCGAGGCACGCTGTCTGTGCACACGGACTCAGGACCAATCAGGGATCAAGCAGTTTCGATTCGGCCCTCCGCAGATGCTCGAGCAGCGTCGACTTCGCGAGATCCATGTCGTCGGCCAGTTCGCGGGTCGTAGTCTCGCGAGGCCACTCGTAGTAGCCGGTCTCGCGGGCGTGGTCGAACACCTCGCGCTGGGCAATCGTCAGCGTGTCGAGCCGTTCGTTGCGGGTCGAGCGCTCGGGTTCCTCCGAGGTCGTGATCGAGGTCACCGTCACCTCGGCACCGGTCTGTTCGCGGACGTCGTCCAGCGAGTCGTCGATCGCCGATCGGTCGCCGGCGAAACAGAGATTCCACTCCTCGCTGCCGTCCTCGATGCGGACCGGCGCGCTGTGGACGAACCCGTGTTCGAGCAGTGTCGGGCAGACCATCTCGCTCGGGTCGTACTCGAGGAAGAACTCGCGGACGACGTTACCTGGGGCGTTGCGAGCGCGGCCGAACCGTTCCTGGAGTTCGAACACTTCGCCCGAGTGGTCGGAGTCACGGATCGCGTCCAGGAGTTGCTCGACCTCCGCCGACGTGTCGCCGAACGAGGTAAACAGCCCGCGTACCGTCTCCGGACTCCCGTCGGTCGTCGGCGAGTTGTAAACCGCGTGTGCGAGCACGCCACCCCCCGTTCGATCGGTCGACTCGACCGCCCAACAGTTCGGGTGCCATAGGTCGAGGGTCAACCGAACGCTCGATAATTCTCCCTCCAAACTCATGTGCAACAATACGTCAAACGACGGTTTTTATATTGTGTTTCCGGAACGTGATCCGTTGCTCGTCACCACGTGCATCGTCCAAAGACCGTTCGGCGGCGTCACGTCTCGCGTTTCGATTTCGACGGTCAGCCCTGGTCCAGTTCCGCTGCTTTCTCGAGTTCGCTGCGCAGTTGTGTCGAGTCGAACTCGTGGTCGGGACGGAGCCGAACGAAATCCAGGAACCTGCGGGCAGCGAGTAGGTCGGAAGCGCCGTAGACGCTCGCGGCCGCCTCGACCGATCGTCGCGCACCGATCCGGGGTTCGAGGACGGCGAGTGCACAGGCCAGGTCGTAGGCGGTCGTCTCCGCGACGCGATCTTCGTGGACGCTCGTGGCGTCGATGAAGTAGAGGTTGCCGTCGGCGACGAGGATGTTTTCGCCTCGCAGGTCGCCGTGGGCGAGTCCGTGGTCGTGCAGTGTCGCGAGCATCTCGAACAGTTCCGACGCGCGATCTGCGACGATTTCGTCCGCCACCGTCCCCAGCGATTCGAAGTCGGGCAGGTACTCGAGTACGAGCACGCCCAGTCCGTTGACCTCGAAGGCTTCGATCGGCTGTGGCGCGTTGACGCCGATCTCTCGCATCCGCTGGGTCGCCTCGTACTCGTGTTCGACCATCTCGCGGGGCGTGTCGAACCGGTCGAAGAAGCCGCCGGTGCCCGCGGAGACGGCTCCGACGTTTCGTCCGGTGGTGAGTACTGCGTGGACGAGCGCGTTCTGGCGCGAAACGATTTTTACGAACCACTCGTCGTCGATGACGCAGGGCGTCGACAGCCAGTTGTCGGCCTCGAGGAACTCGACGCGAACGACTTCGCGGTCGTGTCGGTCCGCCAGCGTGTGGACCACGCGCTCGATGCGGTCCCACTCGACGCTGCCGCGGACGAGCTGGCGGAGATCCATACGGGAGACACAGGCGCTGCCACGTTAAATGCGTCCCGAAGTCTCGCCGGCTGGACGGTCGACGTCCGCCCAAAACGGCCTCCCGGCCGTCGGCGCTCGAGGCGAACGAGAACACCAGAGCAGTATTATTTTCACTGCAGGGGCGCTACTGGCGAGCAAATGGATGCAGTAGACGACCTGGGGGACGCAATCGACGTCACGCGCGATCTCCTGTGGCCCGTACAGTTCGGACTGTGGATCAAACTCGCGATCGTCGTCTTGTTCGTCGCTGGTGTGGGCTTGGGCGGTGGCGTTCCGACGGCCGACGTTGGACCACTGCTCGAGGACCCCGAGTTCGACGTCGACCCAGTCGACGATCCGGCAGTCGACGACCCCGCTCTCGAGGAGCCACCCGAGAGTGTTGGCGACCTGATCGGTGAACTGCCCGAAGAGGCGCTCGTCGTCGCGGCTGTCGTACTCGTTGCTCTCTTGTTACTCTGGCTACTCTTTGCAGTGATCGGTGCGATCATGGAGTTCGTCTTCGTCGAATCCCTGCGATCGAAGGAGGTGCGTATCCTGCGGTTTGGCCGAGAGAATCTCGGTCGTGGCCTCCAGTTGTTCCTGTTCAGGTTCGTCGTCGGTCTCGTCGCTGTTGGGATCGGGGCCGCGTTGTTCGCGACGGTCGGCCTCGGAATCGTCGGTGACCTCTCACCAGGGATAGCGGCTTTCCTCCTCGTTGTAGCGGGGGTCGCTCTCTATGCACCCTACGCTATCGTGATGCGTTTTACCTCCGAGTTCGTCGCACCGGTTATGCTGCTCGAGGAGCGTGGCATCTTCTCGGGCTGGAAGCGTTTCTGGGGGACTCTCACATCGAACCTGGGTGAGTACGCCGTCTACCTGGTTCTCGTTTGGATTCTCCAGATCGTCGTCAGTATCGCTATCACTTTCCTGCTGGCGATTCTCGGACTGGTCGTTGCGATTCCGTTCGTGATCCTCCTCGTTTTGCTCGTCGTTCTGGGGGAGGTCGGTGTGTTGCTCGCGATACCGGTCGTCGCTCTCGGCGTGCTCGCGTTCTTGTTGCTTGGGGCGTTCGTCCAGATGCCGTTCCGGAGTTACTTCCAGTACTACGCCTTGCTGTTGCTTGGGGACACGAACACCGATCTGGACCTGATCCCCGAACAGCGGGAGGCTGCCCGCGACAGTGCCGACGAACCTGCCGAGTCGGTCGATCGAGAGGCTGACTCGTCTGCACCCGACGGCCGCTGGGGACGTGACGACCGCGACGATGCGGAGCCAGACGAGTCCTCGCTGTGGGACGAAGCCACGGAGCGAGACGGCGAAGACGGTGACGACAGTGAAGACGCCACAGACGACGACCGGGGCTGGTAACAGTCGACGAGACGGGTGACACCGCGGACCGTGTCGACACGTGGCGGTGCGTTTATTCGTTCGCTCGGTGAGTGTTGTGTATGGAGTTCGACGTACCCGACGAACACCGGATGATCCGGGAAACTGTCAGGGACTTCTGTGAAAACGAGATCGAGCCGATCGCACAGGAGATCGAGGAAGAACATCGGTTCCCCGAGGAGATCTTCGACCAGCTCGCGGAGCTAGATATGATGGGCGTCCCCATCTCCGAGGAGTACGGTGGGCTCGGAGGCGACACGCTGATGTACTCGCTGGTCGCCGAAGAACTCGGTCGCGTCTCCGGAGCGATCGGCCTGTCGTACGTCGCCCACACGTCACTCGCGTCGAAGCCGATCGAACTGTTTGGCACCGAAGAGCAGAAAGAACGGTGGCTGCGCCCGCTCGTGGACGGCGAGTATCTCGGCGGCTGGGCGCTGACCGAGCCGGGAAGCGGCTCCGACGCCTCCGACATGGACACCACTGCAGAGAAACGCGAGGTGAACGGCTCGGAACGGAGCAGCGTAACCGCGGAGAAAGACGGCGACGAGTGGATCATCGACGGCACAAAGCAGTTCATCACGAACGCAAGCGTCGCCGGCTCCGTCCTCGTCAAGGCGGTCACGGAACCCGGAGCCGGCTACGACGGCATCTCGACGTTCATCGTCGACCCCGAGGAGGACGACGGCTTCGAGGTGACAACGGTCTGGGACAAGATGGGACTGAACGCCTCACCAACCTGTGAGATACAACTCGAGAACGTCCGGGTTCCAGAAGATCGCCTACTCGGTGAGGAAGGCGACGGCTGGAAGCAGACGAAAAAGACCTTAGACGGTGGGCGGATCTCGATTGCGGCACTTTCGACGGGGCTCGCCCAGGGTGCTTACGAGCACGCGAAGGCCTACAGCCAAGAGCGCGAGCAGTTCGGCCAGCCAATCTCGGAGTTCGACGCGATCAGGGACAAAGTCGTCGACATGCATCGGAAAGTCGAACGCGCACGCCTGTTGACTTACAAGGCTGCGACGACTTACGACGAGGGCGACCCCGTCACCCGCGAGTCGGCGCTTGCGAAACTCGACGCCAGCGAGGCCGCCCGGGAGGTCGCCGAAGACGCCGTCCAGGTGCTGGGCGGCTACGGTTACACGACGGATTTCGCTCCACAGCGGTTCTACTGCGACGCCAAACTGATGGAGATTGGCGAAGGGACCAGCGAGATCCAACACCTCGTCATCGGCCGTGAAATCGGCCTGTAACCCGTGTTCGTGGTCGCCGTCGGCCTCGTCCTGATTGCACTCGGGATCGGCGGCGTTCATCCGTTCAGTTACCCGGACTCGCGGTCGACCCGCTCGAGTCCGTACGTGGTTTCTGTCGGATGAGGATCGTAACCGCCGACGGCCGAAGAGACCGCGATGACGTTCGTATAGTTCGTCAAGACGGCGATCGGGGCATCCTCACGGACCGTCGACTGTACCTCGTAGTACCGGTCTCGTCGTTCTTCCCGATCCTCGAGTTCGCGGGCGTTCTCGAGTAAGTCGTCGACGTCTTCGTTCTCGTACCCGTGGTGAAGATCGCTATCGGAGTGAAACATGTCGGCGAGCCTATCGGGGTCTGGATACCACAGCGTGCTCCAAGAGGTGAGATAGGCGTCGAAGGACTCTCTCGAGACTCGATCGAGCATCGTGCCGTACTCGACGAGTTCGATAGAGAGATCGATCCCGACATCGGCGAGTTGCCCCTGGATCACCTCGGCGATCAGCGGGAGACTTCGGGCGTCGTAGGTGACGACCTCGACCGAGAGTGGTTCGCCGCCCCGGGTTCGTTCGTCACCACCGCCGTCTCCCGTCCATCCGGCGTCGTCGAGCAGGTCACGTGCCCGGTCGGGATCGTACAGTGGTTCCTCGAGATCCGGATTCGCCCAGTCGGAGAGTGCGGGAGAGATGGGGCCGACCGCGGGTTCGTCGACGCCCTCGAGGACCGATTCGGTGAGTTCTCGTCTGTCGACGGCGTGGTTCATCGCCTGCCGTACCTGCCGGTCGTCGAACGGTTCGGTGGTCGTGTCGAACGTCAAAAACCGAATGCGAGGTATTTCGGGCGTGTAGACGTCGACACCGTCAGTACTCTCGAGATCGTCGACCGTCTCTTGTGGGAGAATGCGGGCCATCTCGAGTTCGTCGTTTTCGAGTTTCATCCGGCGAATCTGGTCGTCCTCGACGACCTCGTAGCGGACTGACTCGATCGTCGCCACCTCGCCGTAGTACTCGTTGTTCCGGATCGCCAGGAGTTCGGTGCCGGGCTGGATCGATTCGACGGCAAACGGGCCGGTTCCGACGGGTTTCGTGAGCTGTCCGTCCGCGAACGAGCCAGAGCCAAGGATGACCGCCTCGTGACGGGAGAGGTGTGCCGGAAGTGGGGCAAACGGTGAGTCGGTCTCGAGGGTGACGGTCGATTCGTCGACGGCTTCGACTGCTGTGATGGGAACGCTGGCGAAGGCTGGCGACTCGACGGTGCGTTCGAGGGAGGCGACAGCGGTCTCTGCGGTGAGTGTCTCGCCGTCGTGGAAGGTAACGCCTTCCCGGAGAGAAAATTCCCAGCGAGTGTCGGCGACGCGCTCCCAGTCGACCGCCAGCCCTGGTCCAGGAGTTGCGTCGTAGTCGACGGTCACGAGCGCCTCGGTGATCCCGACCCGTCTGAGCGCGGACCCGCCGTCGAGGGGGTCCCGGTCGACCTCCCACGGCGAGCCGACGCGGAACACGTCCTCGTTGCTATCGGCGAGACAACCTGCGAACGCGAGCGTGCCTGCGCCGAGGGTAGTCTTCAATGCGGTGCGTCGATCCATCGTGACGTTCGTTTGCTCAGTCATGGTCGATCCGTCGATGTTCTCTTTACTCGGAGTCGGTCTCTTAGTCGTTCTCGCTGCATCCGTCGGCGAGTTTGTCCGCCAGGTGACACCGCGAGTAACCGTTTCCGACGGGTTCCCGGGCTGGTGTGTGGCGCTTGCACTCTTCGGTGGCCAGCGGACACCGAGGGTGGAACGTACAGCCCGTTGGCGGGTCGGTCGGGCTGGGCGGTTCGCCTGCCAGTTCCTCCGTTCCGGCTGCCGGAGCGCTGTCCGGGATCGCCGCGAGCAACGCAGCCGTGTAGGGATGGGCCGGCTGCGAGAGTATCCTGCTTGCCGGGCCGATTTCGAGGAGTTGTCCCAGATACATCGTCGCGACCCGATCGGCGACGTGACGGACGACCTCGAGGTCGTGGGAGACAAACAGGTACGTCAGGTCGAGGTCCGCTTGGAGTCGTGCAAGCACGTTGAGGACAGTCGCCTGAACCGACACGTCGAGTGCACCGGTCGGCTCGTCCAGAAGCAGTATCGCGGGCTCTAGGGCCAGTGCCCGGGCAATCCCAACCCGCTGGAGTTGTCCCTTCGAGAGCTGGCCCGGATACCGGTCGGCATACTCGAGTGGCAACTCGACGAGCGAGAGAAGTTCCTCGATCCGTCTTTTCCGTCGTGTCGCTTCCCAGCCAGCCTCGAGTAGCGGTTCGGCGAGTGATTCGCCGACCGTCAGGCGCGGATCGAAGCTCGTGCCCGGGTTCTGGAAGACGACGCCGACTTCCGAGAGCTGGTCTGTACGCCGCGAGTCGACGTCACCGACGGGTTCGCCGTGAAGCGAGACGGTTCCGTCCGTCGGCGACTCGAGACCGGCGATCACACGAGCGAGCGTCGATTTGCCACACCCACTTTCGCCGACGAGTCCGAGCGTTTCGCCACGACGCAGTTCGAGTGAGACGTCCGAGACGGCTGGCAGCTGTTCGTCAGTGCCGAGGACGCGGTCGAGGACGCCGTCGGCAGTCCGGAAGGATTTAGTGACAGACTCGAGTTCGAGCACGGGTTCCACGCGGTCCGTCTCGTCGTCGGTGGCCGACGTTGACGGTCGTCTCCGTGGCGTGTCGGGGCCGGTCGACGAATCGGTCGCCATCCCGTTGGCCGTCGTCGAGGGGTCGTCCTCGACGGTCGGTTCCGGGCAGTCGTACTCGGTCGCAGTGCCGACCGACTCGAGGTCGGCGTCTCTGGCCGCCGGAACGTCACAGCGAACGACTCGTCCGGACGGGAGAGACACTGCGTTCTGCCCGTCGTCTCGACAGCTATCGCGAGCGAACGGACAGCGTTCGACGAACCGACAGCCAGCCGGCGGCGAGTCGCCGGGCGGACTTCCTCCGACCGTCGGCAGCGTCTCGCCGGGTTCCGATCGACTGGGTCGACAGTCCAGCAGCGCCTTAGTGTATGGATGGGCGGGATTCGAGAGTAACTGTTCTGTCGGTCCCGACTCGACGACGACGCCGTCGTACATCACGATCGTCCGGTCACACAACTGTGAGACGATCCCGAGGTCGTGACTAATCAGCAGGATGCCCATCCCGTACTCGTCGTTGAGCGTCGAGAGCCGTTCGAGGATCGCCGCCTGGGTCGTCGTATCCAGCGCCGTCGTCGGCTCGTCGGCGACCAGCAGTGAAGGACGGCGGGCGAGGGCGATAGCGAGCATCGCTCGCTGGCACAGCCCGCCACTGAACTGATGTGGATAGTCGTCGATCCGTGCGTCTGGAGAGGGAATGCCGACCTCGTCCATCAGTTCGAGAACGCGGTTTCGCGTGCGATTCGAGCCGATTCGAGACGTTACACCGGCGAACAGCTCCCTGAAAAACGGCTGGTCGTCGGGGTCACGGTGGACGCGAAGTGCCTCGGCGATCTGCTCGCCGACCGTGTACGTCGGGTTGAGCGTCGTCTCCGGGTTCTGGAAAACCATCGCGAGTTCGCGTCCGCGTAGTCGCCGGAGCGTGTGCTCGTCTGCGACTGTCAGATCCGTTCCGCCGAACTCGAGACTGCCACGGACGATCTCTCCGGGGCCTTCAAGCCGGGTGATCGAACGGGCAGTCGTGGACTTGCCACAGCCGCTCTCGCCGACCAGCCCGACGATTTCGCCCGCGTCGACGGTAAACGACGCGCCGTTGACGGCGTGGACCGGCCCGGAGCGGGTTCGAAACCGAACGTGGAGATCGGAGACGTTCAGACGCATTCAGACCCTCCTCCGGTCGCTTTCCTCGAGGTGGTCGGGATCGAGGACGTCTCGCAGGCCGTCCCCGAGGACGTTGAAGCCGATGACGGTGAGCATGATGGCGACGCCCGGCGCAGTGATGAGCCACGGGGCCGACCGGAGATACTCCCGTCCGCCGGCGATCATCGTCCCCCACTCGGGCGTGGGCGGCTGTGCACCGAGGCCAAGAAAGGAGAGCCCAGCAGCCGTGAGCACGATCGTTCCGAGGTTCATCGTCGCCAGCACGACCACGGGGCTGACGACGTTCGGCAGCAGGTGTCGACGGGCAATCCGTCTTCGTGGCGTCCCGTAGAGACGAGCCACCTCGACGAACGGCCGGTCTTTTATTTCGAGCACGTTCCCTCGCACGACGCGGGCGTAGGAGGCCCAGCCGACGACTGACAGAGCGATCAGTACGTTCCGAAGGCTCGGTCCGAGAACGCCCGCGATTACGAGTGCGAGCACGAGCCCGGGGAACGCAAGTTGGATGTCGACCAGGCGCATCAACGCGGCGTCGACGAGCCCGCCGAGATAGCCGGCGAGGAGGCCGATCGTCGTTCCAATACTCACCCGGACGGCCGTCGCGACGACGGCGAGACCGAGCGAAACGCGTGCACCGTATGCGATCCGCGTCGCCACGTCACGGCCGAGTGCGTCGGTTCCGAGCGGGTGGGCGAGCGAGGGAGACTGAAGGCGGCTTTCGAGTGCCTGTGCCGTCGGATCGTACGGCGTGAGCACCGGTCCGAGGACGGCGACGACCGCGAGCAGACAGAGCACTCCACCGCCGAGGCGAACGCTTGTGTTCTCTCGAAGCGACCACGCGAGTTGCGAGTGAGTGCGGTCCCGGACCCACTCGAGCAGACGGGTCGATAGCCACTGGTCCGACTCGGGCCGGGAGTGGCGTTCGCTCACGTCCGCTCACCTCGCTCGATCCGTGGGTCGAGTGCGACGTACGCGAGGTCGACCAGCCGGTTCGAAAGCACGAACGTGACCGCTATCACGAGGACGACACCCTGGACGACCGGATAGTCCCGGGCGAAGACTGCGTCGACGAGCATGGTTCCGAGCCCTGGTCGCTGAAAGACGACCTCGACGATCACCGCACCGCTCAAGACGAAGCCGAACTGGAGACCGACGATCGTCACGACCGGAATCAAGGCGTTTCGCAGCGCGTGTTTGTACACGACGAGGCGTTCGTGGACGCCTTTCGAACGGGCAGCGTCGACGTACTCCGCTTCGAGCACCTCGAGCATCGAGGTGCGGACGAGTCGCGTGACGATCGCGGCCAGGCCGCTCCCGAGGGTAATCGCTGGAAGCACCAGGTGGGCGAGTGTTCCCGCGCCGGAGGTTGGTGTCAGTCCGAGAGACAGTGCAACGGCGAGGATCAACAGATAGCCGAGCCAGAAGTTCGGCATCGAGACACCGAGCAACGCGACGAACTGGCTCGTTCGGTCGATCCAGGTGTCTCGATGAACGGCACTTACCACCCCGATAGGGATCGCAAGCGTGAGTGAGACTGCCATCGCCGCGAGTGCGAGTGCGACCGTGTTGGGGAGATGCTGGACTAGAAGCGAGGTGACTGGTTCCGAGCGGACGTAGGACGTTCCGAGATCACCTCGAAGCACGTCGCCGAGCCACGTCCAGTACTGAACGACGAACGGTTCGTCGAGCCCGTGTTCGGCACGGAAGGCAGCAACTTCTGCCGCAGAAGGCGGGCTCCCGTGTCGTTCGTGAAGAATCGTATACGCCGGATCGCCTGGAGTGAGAAAGATCAGCCCGTATGTGATTAGCGAGACGCCGGCCATGACGATCGTCAGCGAACCCGCCTCTCTCACGAGCGTACGCAACATACGGTTACCCATACCGCGCGACAGCGTCGATGCCAGGGATATTCACGAGTGAGAGAGACGACTGAACGAGCCCGCATCGTCTACTCCGCTCGCTCGCGTTCGAACTCGACTTCCGGGACAGTAAGTCGTAGGTTGGAGACGGGAGCCGAGGTCGTCCTGGCCAGAACTCGACGGCCAACAGCCGGTAGCTCGACGGTAGTCTCGAACGGCGAGTCCAGCCAGCGAATCGTTTCTTCGCACGCTCGTTGGTAGAGGTCCGTGTGTTTAATAGCTTTATTCTCGTGGGCTGGACGGCGTGTCAGTCGCCGGTCGGTCGCCTGGTCTCGAGATCGATCGGGCCGGTCGACGCGACCGCGTCGACGCACCGCTCGAGTCAACTTGTCCGTTGTCGGGTGCAAGACTGGGTTCGATAGCTGTTGCCGGTGGCCGCGACAGGCTCGAACCGCTCCGGTCAGTTTCCAGTCGGTTCAGTGGTGTGATCTGTAAGCAGTCGACGCCAGACAGTCACTACTGGTGATAAGTTACGTTGGCTTCATATAGAAGGGGAACTATTATAAAAATAATTGAGGATTGGTCTCCCATGGGCACTCACTCCGGAACTACATCTACGGGAGCGTATATTTATCTCCGATGTGCGAATTCGGACGGAATCGTCAAACTACTGCATGCGCTGGCCGAAACCGGTGCGGAAGTGAGCGTCGAATCGGTCAACGACACCAGCCAAGACGGGGTTGCTCTCGTCGACCTGGATTCGTTCACTGAAAAACAAAAAGAAGCAGTCACAGTCGCCCTCGAGGAGGGCTACTACGATCGACCACGAGAGACGGATCTGACCGAGCTTGCAGACGATCTCGAAATCGGGAAAACAGCCGCCTCCGAGCGTCTGAATGCCACTGAACGAAAGCTGGTGAAATCGACGTTCGGAACGCTCGTTTGAGACGGTTTGTGTGACTACAGGAACATCGCAACTAGTTACACATTGGTCGCACGACTGTCGTGCGATCGGATGTGTCTCGGCTTGCAGTGGCTACTACCTCCGCTGTCGATTGCTCGGTAGTTATCCCCAGACAGCGTTCGACGACTTCTGACGGGCCATCGTATCGGGTTCGGTCGCGGTTACCACGAACACCGGATGGAGAACGGAAACGGTGACGGTCGGCTGTCTGTCGTGGCGCGGTAGAACTTCGCTCGGGCTGATTTGCTCTCGGGTTCCCCAGAATAATAGAACTCTAATAATACTATTATTCTCAATATATCAACTAGAACAAATATTGTCGGTTATTCGCGTCAGAACGTGGAAAGACGACTTGAATCGCCTGTTGAAGGGACTCGAGTACGACACACTGACGAAGCTAGAACGCATATCGATCCCGAAAGAGATAGTACCTAAAACGTCTCTCTGAGTGCCAACAGTGCAGGAACTTCTCAGCATAAAAGTGTACGACAGAAATACGTCGAATAGTAAAAGAATAGGGAGGATAAAGTACTTTTCGAATTCAATGTACGTAGAACCACCGCCCAGGAACTGCTGAAACGTGATCCCTGACGTAGACGTCCTGTTGCAACCAACTACTCCGAAGACCCTTCTGCCGTCGGTGCCCCGGTTTAGTAATAACTCTAATTCCCCACTCGTGAAAGCAAAAGAGAGTACTACACTCCCAAGAGGCGAACGACAACTCGATGACCGAAGATAGCAGTCGACACTCGTCACTCGAGTCCACGCTCGAGGCTGCGCGACTCGTCTACGGCGTCGCACTCGTCGACGACCAGCCGACGTTTCTCGAGTGTATCGATGCGGATGCGTTCGACGATGGCCACGAGACAGCTCTTTACACGGCGTTCAACAGCGTCGGTGCAACGCTCGTTCCGTTCGTCCACGAGACCGAAGCGGAGGTGAGCGAGGAACGAGTATCGACTGTCGTGAGGGCACTCGAGGAGGAGCCACCGCGCGTGACGTCGTTCGATCGAGCAGCCACGACCGTCGATACCGCCGTCTCTTACTACATCCTCGTCGACGTCGACGGGGACTGGAAGCGGCTACGGAACGTCGCTTCAGACCAGTTGCCCAACTCCCCGGTCTCGTCCGATCCGCAGTTGACGAAATATGCTGTTGCCGTAACTCTCGTCGAAGAAACGAGTGAACGGTTCGCTGAGTTTCCCCCGACGGTTGACGCCGAAGACGTCGAGTTAATCGACTGGTCCGGATAGGTGGACACCCAGCGTCGGCGACCAGATCCGAAAGGATCGATCCCGCCCGATTTGGGCTCGCTTTCCCCTTACTGCCAAGCGTCTGTTTCGGCATCGCCGACATCCGACAGGGGTCGCCCTGCCGTGACAACCCGGTTGATCGCACCGACGCGATTGGTCACTCGATCACGTAACTCGCGGAACTGTGTTGCTGCTTGCGTGTCCTGTAACACCGTCACGGGCTTGTCCGCGTCGCCGCTCGAGCGGATTTCCGGGTCCATCGGAATCTCGGCGAGCAGGGGCACGTCGAACTCGCCGGCGATCTGCTCACCGCCGCCGCTTCCGTAGAGTTCGTGCTCCCCGCCACAGTCTGGACAGAGATACGCCGTCATGTTCTCGACGATACCGAGGACCGGAACGTCTTGATCGACGAACATTCTGATTCCTTTCCGGACGTCTGCAAGTGCGACGTCTTCGGGCGTCGTGACGACGACGGCACCCGTCACTGGCACGTGTTGCATCAACGTGAGCTGTTCGTCGCCGGTTCCGGGCGGCAGATCGACCAGCAGGTAATCGAGTTCTCCCCAGTCGGTCTCTTGGATGAGTTGCCCGAGCAACTTGTCGACCATCGGACCTCGCAACATCGCTGGATCGGTTTCCTCCTCGAGGAGAAACGCAGTGCTCATCAGCGTGATCCCATCGGCTTCGGGCGGAACGATGTCGCCGTCGGGACTCATTCCTGGTCGGGCCTCGATCCCGATCATACTCGGCACGTTCGGCCCGTAGACATCGGCGTCCAGGAGACCGACGCGAGCGCCGGTTTCTGCGAGTGCGGCCGCGAGATTCGTCGCGACCGTGGTCTTGCCGACTCCTCCCTTGCCGGACGCGATCGGGACGACGTTCTTGACTCCTGGAACGGGACTCTCCGATTTAGCGTCCGGTTCGACCACCGAAAGCGAAGGCTCGATCCCGAGCGTTTCGACTTCCTCGCGGATTCGATCTGCGATCGTTCGTTCGTCGGGAGCGTAGGGCGCATCGAGCGCGACCGAGATCTCCGCGGTCCCGTCGTCGACGTCGATCTCGTCGACCAGTCCGAGTTCGACGACGTCCGACTCGAGGACGGGGTCCTCGACCGAACGGAGTCGGTCGCGGACCTCCGTCGCCGGTTCGTCGTCACGTTGCATCGTCGTCCCCCTGGAGGATGTCGTGGACGGTGTCGGTCTCGACGGTCGTCTTCGCGTCTGATCCGTCTGCCGGCACGTCGGCCTCGTCGAATCGCTCGAGCCGTCGCTCGAGTCGCAGTCGATCGTCTTCGACGAACTCGCTCGCCTCGTCCGCCAGCGTCCGGTAGAACTCGGTGTCGGCGTACTCACGGACGTCGTCTGTGAACTCGCCGATCCATTGGGCCAGATGGTCTGACAGGAACTCGTACTGCCGTTCCTGATAGTCGACCACCGCCCCGTATTCGCCCCGGAAGAGCGCGTCGGCCCCGTTCAGCCCCAGCAGATACGCGAACTCGAGTTCGGCAGTCACGTGATCGGCTGGCTCCTCGAGGTCGACGTCGACGTTCCCGCGGCGGTACTCGTTCATCACTTGGACAGTCGATTCAGTCATGACGCGATCCGGGTCGTCGACGTAGGTCGACTCGTACGGCGGTGCGGGGACCTCGAACGGGCCCACGAACAGAGCCGCGTAGTCGACCCGGAGTGACTCGAGGTCCGGCATCGGCTCGCGTAGTTCGTCGGCGGCCACGTGGAGGTCTTCGCCTGCCATCGCGTCGAGTACCGACACTAGTTCGTCGTCGGGCTCGTGGAAGCATTCGGCCAGGAGTTTGTACGTGTTCACCCGGCGTCGCTCTGGAGCCAGCACGTCGTCGTTCTCACGTAGTTCTGTCATTGTCTTTTTTGAAATACGCTATTGGTTCGATTACCGTTCACTCTCCCGCGTCTTCACTTCGAATCGAGGTCGCCGTCACTCAAAAACGAAACGGAACAAGTCAGAAGAACGGGAGTTAGCGCTTTTCTACGTCGACTCGCACGTCGCCGTAGAACACCGTACTCCCGCTCAACCGATCGTATTCGGCGGGAATGAGGTTGTTGTTGTTCCCACCGCGTTCTTTTTCACCGAACTCTTCGGAAGCGACACGGCCGTACGCCCAGTGACCTTGGCCGTAGGTCTTCGCGATCGTTCCAGGCTTGGCACCTTCCCAGAGTTTCGCTGTAACCTCGATCTCCCCGACCGGAGAGGACACCACGATCTCGTCGCCGTCTTCGATGCCCAACTCCGCAGCGTCGCGTGGGTTGATCTTGGCGACGTCTTCTCCCGGTTCGTCGCCGGGGTTGGCGTCCTTGAACTCGTGCAGCCAGGTCGTGTTCGCCGACCGCCCCTCGCGGTTGAGTCGATCCTTGTAGTCGACCAACTTGAACGGATAGTCGCCTTCGCCACCGACGTCGTAGGGCTCCTCGTAGTGAGGGACGTAGGCGTGGGGCTCGCCGTCGGTTCTGGCGAGATACTTACACGTCTCGAGGACATCGTCGACGTCCGTCCCGTGTCGGTCGGCGTGACCCTCGAGACCGGCGGGATCACCGACGTCGAACTCGGGTTCGATGTCGTCGTCAGGATCGACGTCGGTGTCGGGTCCGACCCGGAGCGTCTCCGAGAAGAACTCGAACCTGCCCGTCGCGGTCGGGAACTCGCCGCCCTCGGACGGCCAGCGGTGCCTGTAGTCCCAGTGGTCGGAGTTCCAGACGCCGACTTCGCGGAACTCCTCCCAGCTACTGAACTCGTCGCCCGGTGGTGCCTCGACATCGGGGTCCCACATCGGCTGCATCCGGAGTTTGATCGCGTTCCGCGAGAACGCCTGTGCGCGGATCTCGCGGTCCCTGAAGCTGTCGCCGCCGTACTCTTCACTCGGTGACAGGCCGGTCTCGGGATCTTCGTACTGCTCGCAGTACTCGAGCAGGTTGTCGAACCCGCGATCGGCCAGTTCCTCGGCGATCAGGTAGACGATCTCGGTCTCGTCGGTCTTGACGTCCCACAGCCGGCCGTTGTCTAGCACGTCTTCAGGGTCGTCGGGGTCGTCCGCCAGCACCGGCTGGTGCAGGTTGATCGACCGTCGACCGTTCGCAGTGCTGCGAAGCTGGCCCCAGCGTTCGAACTGGTGGTGGGTCGCCGGCAACACGATATCGGCGAACCAGGCAGTTTCGCTCGGGTGGGTTTCGATCGTGACGTGGAACGGGATCTTCTCGAGGGCCTCGAGCCAGCGCTGGTTCTCGGGGTTCGAGAAGGCGTAGTTGTTCCAGTAAGAGATCAGCAGTTCGATCTCCATGGGGTCTTCCTCGAGGATGCCGTCGGCGGCGTTGTTCGTGACGACGCCGCCACCGGACTGGCCACCTTTGAGTGCCGGGAGCTCGAGCGATCCGCGCTGGTCGATCTTGTCGCCGGTACCGTGCTCTTCGGGATAGGCCAGTCCCTGCTCGGCGATTTCGTCGGTGAACTCGTCGGCTCCGGGAAGGCTCGCCGTTCCGTCGTCGGGCGCGTACAGGGTGCCGCCTTCGTTGCCGACGGAACCGACGAGGCCGTTGAGCGCGTGGACTGCCATGGCGGTGTAGGTCCCACGGACCTGCATCGCTGGGCCGCCGCCGAGCCAAGAGATGGCGTTCGGACCAGCCTGGGCGAACCGTCGGGCGACCCGCGCGATCTGGTCGGCGGAGACGCCGGACTCCGCTTCGGCCCACTCGGGCGTTCTGTCTTTGAGTTCGCGGTTCCACCACTGGACGACACCGTAGCTGTTCTCCGATTCGTCGAACGTGTCGAGGTCGACTTCCTCACCCTCGACGAACCGGTTCGTGCCGTCCTCGAACTCGCCGACGAACTCGCGGTTCCACAGCCCCTCGGTGAGGATCACGTGGGCCATCGCGGTGGCGATGGCACCGTCGTAGCCTGGTTCGACGGGGAGCCACTCGTCGGCTTTCGTGGCCGTCGCCGAGAGTCGTGGCTCGACGACTGCGACCTCTGCCTGATCGAGGACGTCGCCCCACTTGTTGTTGTAGTGGGAGACCTGTCGGTTCGTCGAGATGGGATCGGCACCCCAGCAGATAACGTACCGCGTTTCGGTGACATCGTACTGGCGGTAGGCCCACTCGCCTTCGGTGAACATCGGTCCTGCCTTCTCGGCTTCCGCACAGATCGAGCTGTGGGAGATGTTGTTCGGAGTACCGATGATCTGCGGGAAGTGACTGTAGAGGATCGGCCGGAGGTACGTATACCGGCCGCGCGTGACCATCGACTTGTGAGTCTCTTCGTTGTCCCGCAGTTCTATGATCTTGTCGGCAATTTCTTCGATTGCCTCCTCCCAGGAGATCGGCTCGAACTCGGGGTCGGCGTCTTTGCCCTTCTCCGGGTTGGTCCGGCGCATCGGCTGTTTGAGCCGGTCGGGGTCGTACAGTTGCTGGATAGCCAGATCCTGACGCACACAGTCGTTCGTGCCGTGAACGTCGGAGTGTTCGTTTCCTCGAGTTCTGATGGCACGGCCCGTCTCGTCGTCGACCAGGACCTGTGCGGCACACCAGGACGTACAGCCGGCACAACAGCTCGCACGCCATTCGCCGGTGTGCTCGACCAGGGCGTCTCGGTAGTCGTCGGCCTCGACGAGCGAGCTGAGGCCAAATCCGAGTCCGAGACCGGCAGCGGCGGCTCCCGCCGCACCGGTTTTCATGAATCCTCTGCGGTCCAGCGCGAGACCGGAACTGTCCGTCGTGTCCGTCGTATCGTTCGTGGCTTCGTTCTTGCTCATGGTCTTAGTCCCCCAGTGCTGGCTCTCCTTTTCCGGGTTCGTAGCGGCCGCCGTTGTAATCGCGGACGTACTTCACTTTCGGCTCCGTTCCCTGTTCTTCCTTGAGCACGTCGGGGGTGTACCGCCCGAGTACTTCGCTGACCTTGCTGTCCGGGTCGTTGCTGTCGCCGAAGATTCGTGCGTCACACGGGCACTCTTCGACACATCGTGGCAACTCGCCCTCGTTGAGGCGGTGGACACAGAAGGTACACTTCTCGACGACGCCTTTGTACCGCGTCGGGTGTTCGTGTTCTCCGACTTCTCGGTTCGGGTTGTAGTACGGCGGAGCGTCCTCGTCGACGCCGACCTCTGCTTTGACCTCGCTCGGCGTCGCCGTTCCTTCTTCGATCACGGCCTCGTCGTCGTCCCATCGCGGATGTGGGTCTTGCTTGTGGAGGTTGATCTCGTCGTACGGGCAGTTGACCATGCAGTACTTGCAGCCGATGCACTTGTCGGGGTCGTGCATCGTGATTCCCCCTTCCCCTTCGTACAGGGCCGATGTGGGACAACCAGTAGCACACGGGGCGTCCTCACACTGGTTGCACAGCGTCGGCTTGTATTCGTAGCTGACGTTGGGGAATTTGCCTTCGGTCTCGATGATCCGACTCGACCAGGCGACGCCCTCCTGGAGGTTGTGTTCCTGTGCACACCCGACGTTACAGGCGGCACAGCCGGTACACCGCTGAAGGTCGATGACCATGTTCAGGTCGACGTCGTCGTCACCGTTCTCGTCCAACTGTAGCTGCTCGACCTCCGTACGCATTTCGTCGTCGAGTGAGTGTTGTTCAGTCATCGTCATCACCTCCCGCCGAAGCCGGCGTCGCAGTGGCGGGTTCCGCGTCACCGAGAGACGCCGGTAGTTCGTCCAGATCGATGAGTAACTGTCCGACCGTATACACTAGTGCGGCGAGCGCGAACGCAAACACCACGATCGCGAGTTCGACGCCCGAAGGCACGTAGCTCACCAGCGGATACTGCAGCGACGGATCGTTCGTCAGCGACACGACCTGACCGCCGACGACGAATTCGTATCTGGTGACGAACAATCCGACGAGTGCCATCGCGGACGCGGCCAGCACACCGTTCGGCGTTCGCGTTCCGGGATAAAGCAGCAAGGCAAGCGGCACGATCAGGCCGACGACGATGCCGACGAGCCAGTAAATCGGTGCGAACGAAGAGTTCAGTAGCATGTGTTCGTAGGCCATCGCGACCGAGGTGCTCGTCGCAGTCAGGCCGTAGATGACTTTCACGGCGACGGCGAATATCGTCAGACCAAGCATGGCCGCGAGCGATCCCCCGACGTATTTCGTCACGAACTCCCCCAGTTCCGAACCCAGTTCCGTTCCGGTTGCCTTGTATTCGGCGACGGTGACGAGTCCCATCGCAGCGATCCCCGACATGACTCCTGTTATCAGGAAGTAGATCGGTGCGAGCGGCCCCCCGTAGTACGGTCGCGTTTCCGCGAGGCCGAAGATCATGCCCGCGAAGACGACCACACTGATGCCCGCCAGCAGTCCGATCACGCCAACGATAGTGACTGGGCGACGCGAATCGACGTCACTCCACTGGAGAAGATACAGGAGCGCGAGAAGCGTAATCCCGAAGAGTCCAGCGGCCATGATCATCCACCAGATCGGCGAAGACAGATTCGGCGAGAGGAATACCTGAATTGCGGGCCGTTCCGGCCGACCGAGACCGATCACGATCGTAAACAGACCCGCAGCGAGCGTCGCCAGCGACAGGACTATCCCCCGCTTGAGTACGAGTTCGTACTTCGAGATACCGAAGATAGCTGCGACCGCGATGACGCCGATCATTATCCCGGCGCTCATCATCAGGAAGAACTCGTACGTGGAAAGCAAGATCCCCAGCGGTAGTTGACTGTCGATGCCGAGAGCGGCGGTCCCCTCGAGAAGGAGCGTGACGACGCCGTACAGTCCGACGACGAGACCGACAGCGATCGCTGCAAGCCACGCGTAGAATCGACTGCTGTGTTCGCCACCGGCAGGCCCGGCGCTACTTTGAGTGGATTGGCTCATTGTTTTGATTTTGTGGTAAATTGGTCACGGACGATTCTGGGGTCGATAGTGACCGCGTCCGTAGTCACGACCAACCTGTTCGATCTTTGACTCACCCGAGAGTGTCGAATCATCGTTTCTAGTCCCCATGCTTCCACTCGAGGCTACTAACCGAAGCACCGAGTATTTAAGAGTTTACTATCAAGGCTTTTAAGTAAGGTTCCTCGTCAGATACTGCTTACTCCAGTCGTTTAAGCAGTTCCCGGTTGGAGGCGCGTTCGTTCGCCCGATCGGGAGTTATGCTGTCGGACAGAAGTCAATACGAAGTCGATCGCGGATTTGCAGCTGTCTCCACCGGTGACGGCCCCAGCAGAGCGACCAATCGTCACGTCGTTCTATCCGGCAGTACTATACGCAGACTGGTTTAGAGAATCACACTACGAAAGCAGTAAAATTATCACACTACCAAACACTCTGATTTCAGTTACGGTGATCGATACCGATCGTTTTCGCTATGGGGCTGTCCGAGGTCGACGAGTACATAATATGGCTAACATATAGTATATCCAACTGGTGTTTAGGGAATTACACCAATACGGGTGTAAATCGGGCGGGTGGAGTGAGATTGCTCACCATTCCACGCCGCTACAGTATAACCCATGGGTAATACGAACATGTTCGGTAAAACGCTTTTTCGAACGAGGTCGCTACTCGAAACCGTATGAGGAGAACCCATGACCGCGGGCACGAAATGGTGGTCGGTAACGAACGGACCCGAGACGACCCGGACGAGTGCAAGCCGTCTCGCCGCGCCAGTATCCGCCGGCCGATGCGCTCGAGGAGGTGACTAATCATGGACATGTTCTGTTATCAATGTCAGGAAGCGAAAGGTAACGAAGGATGTACCACCGTCGGAGCCTGTGGCAAAAAGCCGAACGTAGCCAACCGACAGGACTTGCTGATCCGGCAACTCAAAGGACTCGCGTTCGTCGCCGAGCGTGTCCGCAAAGCCGACAGCCTCGACGAGGACACAGCCGTATTCATCGCAGAAAATCTCTTTACGACGCTCTCGAACGTCAACTTCGATCCCGACGACATCGAGACACGCATCGAAGCGGCAGTCGAACGACGGGAAACGCTTCGAACAACCCTCGAGTCCACAAGCGGCCCCGTCGACGACAGCGACTGGCCCGAGGCAGCGACGTGGACGACGACCGAGGCGGACTCGATCCAGCAAACCGCCACCAACGTCGGTGTTCTCGAGACCGAGGACGAAGACGTTCGCTCGCTTCGCGAGCTGTTGACCTACGCACTGAAAGGAATCGCTGCCTACGCCGATCACGCGTACGCATTAGGTGAGAAACGTGACGAGGTCTTCGCGTTCGTCCAGCGCGGACTGGCGGCGACCCTCGACGACGAGATGGACGTCGACGACCTCACTGCACTGGTCCACGAAGCCGGCGAAGTCGGCGTCGAGGTCATGGAGCTGTTAGATAGAGGAAACACCAGCACCTACGGCCACCCCGAGCCGACCGCAGTCGATGTTGGCGTCCGGAACCGGCCGGGTATTCTCGTCAGTGGTCACGACCTGCGAGACTTGGAAGAACTCCTCGAGCAAACCGACGGTGAAGGGGTCGACGTCTACACGCACGGCGAGATGCTGCCGGCACACTCCTATCCGGAACTCAAGGAGTACGATCACTTCGTCGGCAACTACGGTAACGCCTGGTGGGAACAACACAAGGAGTTCGAGGCGTTCAACGGTCCCGTACTACTGACGACGAACTGTCTCGTTCCGCCGAAAGATAGCTACCTCGAGCGGGTCTACACGACCGGTGTCGTCCGCTATCCCGACGTCGACCACGTCTCGGATCGAGAGAACGGAGCGCCCAAAGACTTCTCACCGCTCATCGAGCACGCGACGAAACTCGAGTCGCCGGAAGAACTCGAATCGGGAACGATCTCCGGCGGATTCGCCCGCAACACCGTTCTGGATCACGCCGACGCGATTATCGACGGTATCGAGAACGGAGACATACGCGGATTCGTCGTCATGGCCGGGTGTGACGGTCGCCACTCGGAACGGAAGTACTACACCGAGATGGCAAAACAGTTGCCCGACGACGTCATCATCCTCACTGCCGGTTGTGCGAAGTATCGGTACAACAAGCTCGATCTCGGTGACATCGGTGGTATTCCGCGCGTGCTCGACGCCGGGCAGTGTAACGACTCCTACTCGCTGCTGCGCGTCGCCCAGGCGCTTCAGGACGCACTGGACCTCAAGGATGTCAACGATCTCCCGATCGCGTACGATATCGCCTGGTACGAGCAGAAGGCCGTCACCGTCCTGCTTGCCCTCCTGAGCCAGGACGTCGAAGGCATCAGACTCGGTCCGACCCTTCCGGCGTTCCTCTCAGAAAACGTCGCGGAGTTGCTGGTCGAGGAGTTCGACATCAAGCCGATCGGCTCCGTCGAGGACGATACGGAGGCACTGCTCTCGGAGATCGACCGAGGGCGGGAAGCGGTGTTTGGCGAACAGACGGCAGTCGGCGACTAGTGCTTTGGCAAGCCTGAACGGATGAGTGAAACCGAATGCAGTCGTCTGGTTTCACTTATCAGTCGACGCTTGGTGGAGTACTAGTGGCGGGCCAAGCCTGCACTGCGGGGCCGACTCTGGCGGTGTGGCTCGATTCGACCTGTCAGTCGACCCGGCAGACGCGACCGGGTTCGACTCATACGGTTTCCTGTAGTCAATTACTGCCGATCGCCGACTCCGTTCCGACAAGCGGCGGTAACTAGTTACAGCAATCCAGCTCAGCAGTGTGGGTGTGGTTCGCCACTGGTAGTTCCTGCTGCTCACGGTCGTTTCTCGAGCAGTCGTTGTGTCGGACTGGTTCCCGAGCTAGACTATTCGACAGCTTACAACTATACCGACACTTCCTGCTCGAGGTTCGCCCTGCTGTCGTTTTGCCGGGCGGTTCATTTGAAGAGGCCAAACTAATCTGGAGCGGCCGATTGGAACGGGAGAAAACAGCCTTGGAGGTGCGTTAGATCGTGGTTTCGAGAGGGAGCGTGAGCTAAACGGTTGTCCGCGCTCGCCTGCGGTTCGACTTTCGTCCCGGTTGTCGACGAACAGAAGACCTCGAGTGACACAACTCATAAAGAAAGAAAGCAGTATACCAAAGCGATAACTATTGCGGATTCGTCGATTCGGCGGTGCCGACGAGGAGGTGGGGGCCGGTGGACGACAGTATTATGCTGTAACCACAACGTGCAGACAGTATGGGTGACAAATCGGCCAGAGACCGGATTCAGCGTCGTCGAGAGAACGACGTCGACCCGGAGACGTTTCTCGAGACGGTCGGTGCGATCCAGGCGGCCGACGGAACGGAGCAACTCGGTTTTACTCCAGCGTTCGAGTCGCTCGTCCGTGATCGTCTCGAGACGATCCGTGAAACGGGGGTCGACGCGGCGGACGTTGCACGACTCTTCGGCGTCGAGAGAGCAGCCGTTGACGTTCCGAGCCGGCCGTATACCGCGTACGAGATCCACGACACCGTTCGGAACTGGCCGTCCGACGCCGCACTCAAGTTCGACGTCGCAGTCGACACTGCCTTACGTGAGACGACGGATCGGTGGAGCGAGGTCACACCCAGACAGCGGTACCGGATCGCTCAGTCGGTACGGTCGTTCCAGGGAGCGTGTTTCTTCTGTGGCGGACAGCTAGACGTCTCCGATACGTCCGTCGAATCGTGCTGTGGCAGCCGCGGCGTGTTGACGATCCGGTGTGACGACTGTGCCCGCCGCTTTCTCGAGTTCACGGCCGATCGTACCGACGACGTAGAGGCCACCGCGGGCGGCAACTGACGGCATCACGTCGTCCGGGATGTCTCGCCCAACCCGTCAGTCAGTGCCGGCGCACTCGCGACTCCCGAGGTCCGTCTGAAACGTTTACACCGAGGGGACCGTTAGTCCAGTCGGACTCGCAAATGCCCAGGACGTACTCGAAGGAACGCTACCTCGCCGCGAAACGCACCGTCGACGACCGTGCGCTCGATCGAACCGTCCTCAAAGCGTTCGAGCGGCGACTCGAGGCCGGTGATCACGTCGTCGAGGTCGGTGCGGGCATCGGAACGATGCTCCAGCGACTACTCGAGTGGGAGCGGTTGCCGGAGACGGTGACCTACACGCTCGTCGACGTCGACGGAGACGCGATCGCAACAGCCAGGGAACGACTGCCTGCCTGGGCCGAGGAGCGTGACTACCACGTCGAACCGGGCGACAGTACGGGCGAGTTCACGCTCTCTCGGGACAAGCGGGCTGTCACGGTCCGTAGTACGGTATCCGATGCGACCGTTGCCTTCGACCACGAAAAACCGGCCGTCGCTCTCGACGACGAAGCGCCGGACGCGGTCGTCGGCTCGGCCTTCGTCGACCTCTTCCGGCCTGTCGAGGTCGAAACGCTGCTCGCGTGTCTCCCATCGGGCTGTCTCTGTTACTTCCCCATCACGTTCGACGGCGAGACGATCTTCCAGCCCACGGCGGTGCCCGGCTTCGACGAGTACGTCTCCGACCGTTATCACGAAGACATGCGTCGACGGGCGAACCCTGGCGATCCCCACGCCGGCCGCCGCCTCCTCGAGTGCGCCGCCAACGAGCACGTCTGCCACGCGGCGGGAGCCTCCGACTGGATCGTCACCGCCGACGACGGGTCGTATCCTGCCGACGAGGCGTACTTCCTCCAGCACGTCCTCGAGACCGTTCACACCGCCCTCGAGGACGATCCGGCCGTCGACGGCGACGCCCTCGAGTCGTGGATCGCTCGCCGGCGAGAACAGGTCGAGTCGGGCGAACTCGTCTACGTTGCCCACGGACTGGACGTGTTGCTCGGTGTCGACGGGTAGCTACGGGGTCGCGACGCGCTGGAGAAACGACCTGACGGACCGCATCGTCTCGTCCCAGGTCGGGTGCTCGCGTGCGCCCTCGAGTGCGCTGACGCCCAGCGTGGCAAGTCGGTCACGGTCGGTGTCGAGGCGCTCGAGCGCGGTTGCGATCGCCCGACTGTCGCCGGGATCGACGAGAACACCGCTCGTGCCGTGGTCGACGAACTCTCGTGGACCGCCGTTTTCGGTCGCGATCGGGACGACGCCGTACTCCATCGCCTCGAGATACACCATCCCGAAGGCTTCGTACCGCGAGGGAACGCAGAGACAGTGGCTGCCCTCGAGAATCGACTCGAGTCGCGGCGTCGGGACCTCCCCCGTGAGCGTGACCTGGTCGGTCAGGCCGAGCGACGCGACTCGGTCGCGGACGCGCTTCACGTAGCCGCGGTCGTCGTGGCTACCGACGATCGTCAACTGCCAGTCGTCGGTGGCCCGTTCGGAAGCGAACGCCGAGACGAGTGTCAGTGGATCTTTCCTGGGGACGACGTTGCCCACGAACGTCACCCGCAGCGGACCGTCGTGGGCGCGGTCGACGACGTCGCCCTTCGTTACCGCCCCGCCGCCGGCACGGCCGGCTGGGGATGCGACCAGCCCCGGCCGGTCGGCCAGCGACGGGACGATCTTCGCCGCTCGCTGCCGGGTGAACTCGCTGGTGGCGATCGTCGCGTCGACCGACTCGAGATATCGTCGCTCGAACGGCCGGTGGAGCCGGTTGCGACGCGTCGTGGGATCGTCCGACTGGAGGTGGTGGATCAAAGCGACGACGGCCTCGGGTCGCTCGAGCCGGCGGTTATGGTACCACAGTGACGGGTGACAGAGTTCGTCCTGGAGCAAGACGTCCACCGGTCGGTCGAGCCGTGACCGGATCGAGCGCGACCAGCCGTCGAACACGCCCCGTGCGAGCGAGCGCCACGGCAGCGAGACGACTTCGACGGTGTCGCCCCGCGCCCGCAACGACTCGACCAGCCGTCTGTCATACCGGAACCCGCCAGAGGTTTCCTCGAGGTCGCCGTAGACGACCAGGCCGACGTGCATACACTCACAGCGAACGGTCGTGAGTGACCGACGCGATGTCATCTTCCTGGACAGTCACCGCGAGTCGCGTGGCTGTCTCCGGTTCGAGTTCCTCGAGCAGCCGATCGCCGACGACTTTGGCAAGACGCTCGGCACTCGGGTTCTTCCTCTCGAAGGCGGGAAGGTCGTTGAGCGTCCGATCTCGAACCGTCTCGACGACGGTTTCGAGCGCTTCGACGACCGCGTCGATGTCGACGAGGTAGCCGTACTCGCCGAGTTCGGGCCCCTCGAACGTTACTTCGGCGGTGAACTGGTGAGAGTGTAGCTCCCCTTCGGGGCCTGGATTCGGCACCGTCAGGTAGTGCTGGGCGACGAACGACCGAGAAACCGAAACGGAGTACATGTGGATACCTTTCGGGCGCGAGCACTTAACGGTGGGCTACGGGCAGTTTACGTGTGGCGACGCCGACCGGAGACGACCAGCCAGTCCCGGGCGAAGTTCGCCACGAACGGGAACAAAACGACGACCGCGAGGACTCGAGTGGGCGCTGGGCCAGGGATCGGCGAGAGTGCGAGCCAGATGGTCACCATCGCGAGCGCCCCGAGAACGCGCCGTGGCGTGCTCGGGTCGAGGTCGTACACTGGCCGGCCGGCCCATCGCCGGTAGCGTATTCCGGCGACGAACGCGTACCGCGAGAGCCCGACGACGAGAAATGCGACAGGGACGACGTCGTACTGGATGGCAAGCAGCGTGCCGACGAGCACTGTCAGTGAGTCGATTTCGACGTCGAGTCGGCTGCCGAGTTCCGAGACATCGTCGGTCGCTCGAGCCAGTGTCCCGTCGACGGCATCCAGACCGGCGGCGACCGCGAACAGTGTCGCGGGCACCCACGCGAACGCATCGGGAGGCCGGGCAATCAGAAGAAACCCGGCGAGTATCACGAGCGTTCCACCCCGGCTGGCGGTGAGCCAGGTTGCCGGGGTGATCGGTTCGACGCCCACGCGTTGCCGGGCCAGCGTGATCGATCGCCAGGACGCGACGACGACCGCGACGAATCCGAGGACGGCCCCGACGACGAACGGTCCACCTGCGCCGGAAGACCACGCGTAGACGGGCGAACCAGCCACCAGCGCGAGAACGGCGACGGCACTTGCGAGGATCATCCACTGGCGAGTCACACTCGCGGCCGGCGCACGGAACGGTCGATCCGTCACGACGACTCCCCCCTGTTCGCGCCGACGAGATCGGTCAGATCGGGATGATCGACGGCCAACTCGTCGCCCGCGTCGCCCGAGTCCACCAGCCACTCCCTGATTTGCTCCCGGCGCGTCTGCCACCCGGCGTGACGACGGTGCAACAGGACCGGTACTGACTCGAGATCGAGCAGTTTGGCGATCGCGAGCCGATGTTGCCCGTAGCCACGCCAGTACAGCGTCCCGTCGCGGGCGATGTCGACGTTGATCTCGTCGACGCGGGTCGCGATCGGTTCCCTGCCGCTCCACTGGCGCAGCTCCGTCTGTCGTTTGTAGCCGTCCGTACGGATCGACGTATAGAGTCGTTCGATCGCTCGACACCGACGGTCGAACCCATCGATCGAGGTATGCTCCCAGGCGTTCCCGAACCGTTCGAGCTGTTCGCGGTAGGCCTCAAGCAACAGCGTCTCCCGCCAGGGTTGCCCGTCGACGAACCGCTGTCTCATCGCCTGGGGGACGAGCCGGTCGTCGAACGGCTCCCATCGACGGTCCCAGTCGCCGCCCTCGACGCGCCCCCACTGCGGGTAGGTTGGGGCGGTCTCGAGAATGCTCCGTTCGATTCGGTGAGGGTCCACTTCGACGACACACAGCGGGTCGGCGTCGGTGTACCGGCTGGGAAGCAGTGACCGCCGGAGACGGTGTCCACGCCGCACCAGTTCGACCGGAACGGTGGCCTCGAGCCGGGCCGTGACTGTCTGTCGAAACTGGACGTCCAGTTGGCCGCTGATCCGCTTCCAGGAACCGATCCGTAGCTCGGGGTCGGTCACGGCTCCCAGCGATAGAGGACGGAGAGTGCTACGATCAGGACGGCCTGGGCGAGTTTGTCGACGACTTCAGCCACGCCCAGATCACCGATGCTCGACGGCTGGTTCAGTGCGTACCAGAGAACGACCTGCCCTCCGACGAACGGAATCCCCACCAGGTACACCAGCCGTCGTCGATAGTCGATCAGGACGAGGCCGATGCCGGCCGCGAAGCCGACTGCCGCGAGCAAGAAGAGCGCGCCCATCCAGTGTGGGAGGAATCCGACCCCCAACACCAGATGAACGAGCCCGCTCACGATCGCCGCGAGGATAGCAAGCCAGTGGATTCCGGTCAGCGAATCGAGTTCGAGCCGTCGATTCCTCATCGTTAGTCGGTCACCTGCTTGGTCTTCGTTCTTTAATCCCATATGTGTGGTGTTACAGGGGCGTACGGCGATTCACACGCATGTCGATCCCCCGATTCGCGTAAGTGAGCTCGCGACCGGCGTCGGATGGCGTGGGCGTCGGACAGCGAGCGACGACCGTTTCGCTGTCCGCGTCGCGGACTCGATAGCCACCCACGACTGGCGTATCCGGGCGTCACACTCGAAACACGGAGTGGACAGGCTTCTTCGCGATCCGTGGCGAGACCGGTCTCGTCGAGTGTGTGGTCGACGGCTCCGACGAATTTCGATCGACCACTCGAGGGGGTGACTGGCGCTCCCTGGCGACGGTGTTGGAAGACGAACCGCTCGTCCCTTCTCGGTTCCGACGCGGCGCTGGCCCGGCCACGTGCCTTTTTCCACCTGTACTCGATAGTACAGCCCATGACCGACGCTCTGTTTCTCACCAGCGACGAGATCGATGGACTCGCGACACCCGCGGAGTACGTCGAGGCAGTCAGGGACGGCTACCAGCAGGTCGGCGACGGCGCGCCAGCACACCCTCGCCAGAAGTTCCACCGGACCGAACCCGACGGCATGTTCACCAGCTACGCGGCCGTACTCCCCGAAACCGGAGCGATGGGCGGTTACATGTACGGTGCCGGGTTCGGCGCGGGAGACGCCTGGTTCGTGACGCCACTGTTCGACGCCGAGAACGGCGAACCGCTGGCTCTCCTCGACGGTGCGAGCATGAACCCGTTCAAGACCGGTGCCGCGGGCGCAGTCGCCGTCGACGAACTCGCCCGCGACGACGCGACGACCCTCGCCGTTATCGGCAGCGGCTCGCAAGCCCGCGGTCAGCTCCACACCACCGCGACCGTCCGGGCGTTCGAGGCGGTCCGAGTCTACTCGCCGACCCGCCAGAACCGCGAGGCCTTCGCCGACGATTTCGACCAGCGACTCGAGGCGACCGTCACCGCCACCGACTCGAGCGCCGATGCAATCGACGGCGCGGACGTGGTCGTCACTGCGACGAAGTCCACGGAGCCAGTGTTCGGCGGCGACGACCTCGAGCCCGGCACGCACGTGACGGCGATGGGCCAGTACGAGGAGGAAAGCCACGAGATCGACGTTCGGACCGTCGAACGGGCCACGTACGTCCCAGACCTGCGCGAGCGGGCGACGTTCGACGCCGGCGCGTTCCTCGCGGCGCTCGAGGAGGGAGCCATCACGGAGGACCACGTCCACGCCGAACTGGGCGAGGTCGTCGCCGGACACGCGCCGGGACGGACGAGCGACGACGAGATCACGGTGTTCGACAGCGGCGGGACGGGAATCGAGACGGTCGCCGCGGCCCACATGCTGTACGAGCGCGCCCGGGAGCAGGACCTCGGTTCGACGATTTCGTTCGCACCGGCGAGCGAGGCACTGACTGGCCGTCTCCCCGACGGGTCGTAATCGACCGCTGCTCGTGAGCAACCGAGCCGGAGTCGCCAGCGGGTGGGTTTTTGCCTGCGAGTCGCTAGTAGCCGACTGACAACACCGCATGGAAATAGGAGGGCAACGACGACGGAGACGAGCCGAAGTGAAGTACCATGGGCGCGGTGGCCCGTGGCTTCGTCGTGGTCTCTGGCGTGGAGCCAGCGAAACGACCGGTAGCGAATGTAATTCCGCCCGCGCTCGTCCCTGCGGGGGCTCGCGGGGAACCAGTAACACCCGAACACACCGGAAGTGCCACCGCAACAGAGGTCATCTGTTGCAGCCGTGGCGGGTGTGTCCGTGGGCGTCCGCCCCTTCACGAAGGCGCGACACAGGCCCGGCGTCGTTCGAAAATCTCTAATTTTCGTGACTGAGCGAAGCGGAGCTTCGCGAGGTCCGCGAAACCGAAGGTTTCGCTTGATCACGAAAGACTTCGTCTTTCGGACGACACCGCGTCTTATCCCGAAGTAGGTGCGCGGGTTTTGCGAGGCCGATAACGTGGGTTCCAAACTGTAGTAGGGCGTCCCAATACGTAAAAACGGGGACGCAGCCGAGCGTACACGCTTCACACCCGCCCACGGTGTTGACACAAATCGAAGATTTGCGAAAGCCGAAAACCGCAGGTTTTCGGAAGGGCGGGGAACTCGCGCTGCTTTTCGTTTAGAGGTCGTCTCCGTGACAGGGGAGTTCTGTGCTCATCGTGCGGCCACCGTCTACGACTGGTATAGACAGCGTCTCGTGGCCGATCAGGGGGATTGAACCAATATACGAGTGGATGTCGGTATAGATATGTGGGCGTGTTCAGAGACGAGAGGTATGGAGACAACTCGTCATTTTACTGGAACGATTTACGTGGTCAATCGCGGAGCAACTGCATTGCACGATCACAAGCATCTGGGAATCACGATCCCACCGGGTGGGCACGTTGATCGGGACGAACTCCCACACGAGGCTGCCCTCCGAGAAGTCCGGGAAGAGATGGGGCTCGAGCCAGACCTTCTCGATGAGACACGAGACGTTTCTGCACCTGCTGGGAGAGCCCTTCCGCAACCACGCCATCAGATGCTCTACGATATCAACGTTTACGACGGAACTGTTGGCCACCAGCATATCGACCACATCTACTACGCCACTGTCCCGAGCCGTGATATCTCACCGGCAGACGGTGAAGAAAGCGCGGAATCGTGGCAGTGGTATACGACAGCCGAACTTCGGAACAGTGACCTCTCGCCGGATGTCGTGCAGTTCGGTATCGAAGCGATCCAGGCAGCGGAAAACGAGTCAGCGTGAGACGGTTTCCCGTCGGTCGGTACCAGTGAAACCGCGACTCGAGGCGGTTACACCGGTACGTCTGACAGCAGCTGTCCGCATCACTGGAACGGGATACACCGTCTCGCTCGTCTCCCTCTCCGGTCGGTATCGGCGGGTATCGTAGCGTCGTATCGTCGACAGCGTCGCAAACGAGTGACGCGTCTACCGCTCCGAGAGCCGATCCGAGAGCCGTTTCAGTCGCTCTCGAGCGGACTCGCGTCGATCACTCGTCTCTTCGGGCCGGGACTCCGCGTCGACGAGTTCGCCAGCGGAGACGGTGATCGACAGAATCGCGCCCTCGTCTCGCGCTGGCTCCGGGAGTCGACCGAGGGGAACGTCCAACTGATCGACCGTCTCGCCGTCTTCCTCAAGCAGAATCACGGCCGTCTCGCCGTCGACGACGCGGTCGACGACGCCAGTGAAGCTCTCGGTCATCCTGGTAGAGACGTAAGACCGAGGGGTGTATTAATTGTTCTCGACAGGCTCGAGTGAGGGTCGTCCGCGGCGTGTTTTGCCTCGCGGAGGTCCTCGCCGTCGGTCGAGACGATCGCCTCCGTCTCGACGGCGACCTCGTTGCCGTCGGTCGTGACGACGACGTCGCCGTGGACGGCGGTCCAGTAGGTCTCGACCCCGCGGTCCGCGAACGCCTCGAGCACCTCGTCGTGTGGGTGGCCGTACTGCGAGTCGTGGTCGCTCGAGACGACTGCGATTTCGGGCGCGACGGCGTCCACGAACGGTGCCGTCGAGGAGGTCGACGAGCCGTGGTGGCCGGCCTGGTAAACGTCGCCCTCGAGGTCGTCGCCCCACTCCTCGACTATCCGATCTTCGGCGTCCGCTTCGGCGTCGCCGGTCGTCACGTACCGGAACTCGCCGAACTCGAGGACGAGCGAGACGCTGTTGTAGTGGAGGTCGTCTCCGGAGTCGCCTTCGGGCGGGTTGGTCACGAGCGCCGAGACCGATTCGTCGTCTATCGGGAGTTCGTCGCCTTCCTCGACGACCAGTAGTTCGATGTCGTGCTCCTCGACGGCGTCGAGGTAGTTCTCGTACGTCTGGGAGGTGTGGGGCACGCCGGAGTCGTAGGCGGCCCCGATCCCGTCGCCGTCGGTCTCGACGTGCTCGATCACCGCGGCGTGACCGCCGATGTGGTCGGCGTGGGCGTGTGTTGCGACCAGGTGATCGATCCGGTCGACGCCCTCGGACTCGAGGTAGTCGATCACCTCGCTGCCGTCCTGTCGCCAGTCGCCGGTGTCGACGAGGATCGTTTCGTCACTCGGCGTGACCACCAACGTCGCGTCGGCCTGGCCGACATCTACGTGGTGGAACTCGAGGTCGCCGTCGACGTCCGTTGTGTCGGGTGGTTTCTCGTCCGTCTCGTCGGTTTCTTCGCCCTCAGTAACGGCATCGGTCTCGTCGTGAGTGCTTTCTTTGTCGACGTCGTCACCCACGGGTTCGTCGACGTCCTCTTCGGGGAGGTCTGGCTCGGCGGTGGCGTTATCGCCATTGCCAGGTCCACCGACACACCCCGCGAGAACCAGCATACTCGCGACCAAGAGAACTAGAAGGACTCGTCTCACGTACTGGTCGTTGTCGCGCTCGCGAGAAGACTGTTCTGGCACGGCGGGGAACTCGAGATCGATCGACTACGCGTAGGCTTCGAACTCCTCACCGAAGAGCACGAAGTAGGCGACGCCGATCAGTCCGACGGCCGTCGCGATCGTAAAGGACAGTTCCGGACTGACGAACTCCCAGAGGAAGCCGCCGAGCACGCCGCTCGGGATCACGATTGCGCCGCGAACGAAGTAGTACGAGCCGGTGACTCGTCCGCCTGCGCCCCGTTCTGCAGGGCCGACGATCAGGGCCTTGTGTGCTGGTAGTCCCGCGAAACGCAGCCCGGAGAAGGCAAAGAGGGCGACGAGCAGCCAGGTGTCGTCGACTCCCGTGACGACTCCCGGACCGAAGATCAGCAACACCGGGAAGATCGCGTAGACGAAGAAGCCGAGGCCGACGACCGGCTTGAGGCCGACGCGTTCCGCAATTTTGGCGGCTGGTGCCATCGTCAGCAGTGCGACCAGCATCTCGATGCTCAACAGCACCCCGAAGAACGCGGCAGGAGAGAGTGAGACGGTTCCATAGACGGGAACCGTCGCCGTCAACCCGACCTGCATGAGCTGGGTGACGACAAGGATGAAGAACGCGTACACCATCCCGTTGGCGAACCGGACGAAGGTGTCGGCCACCAGCAGCGGGCGCAGGGCGTCGGGCAACGCCCGGAGGTCGTCGACGATCTGGCTGACGCCCTCGAACTCCTTGCCGACGGTGTCCTCGTCGGCCTCGTACAGCCAGTGCTGGGCGATCGTCCCGAGAACCGCGAAGACGATTGCCAGAACGAGCACCCAGAGGAAACCGGGGATCAGCTCGTCGGCCACGAGGACGGCGACGATCAGCGGCGCGAGCAGGAAGGCAGTCCGCCGAAACGTCTCCGTACTGGCGAACCCGCGAGCCAGCCGGTCCGGTTCGGTCGCCTGCTTGACGATGGCGTAATGGCCGCCGATACCGAGCGACTTCCAGCACTGAGCCAGCAACAGGCCGGCGAACACCCAGACCCACGGCTCGAGGACGACTACGCCGAGATCGACCGCGGGCAGGAAGTCGGCGGCCAGCCAGATCACGAAGCCGAACGCAGAGACGAAGCCGAAGACTGTCAGGGCATATCGGGAGCCGACGCGGTCGGAGACGACGCCGCCGTAGTAGGGGTAGACAGCGCCGATGACGTTCCCGAGAGTGGCGAACAGCCCCACGACGAAGCCGCCCGCCCCGAGGTAGAAGAGGTACTCGGGGAGAAACCGGTTGGTCATTTGAAAGCCAAGACTGAACGCGAACATCGCAAGCGAGAGCGCCAAGACGTCTCGCTGCAGGGAGAAAAACTGCCGAAACGTATCGAGAGGGCCGGCCACTTCGGCTCGTTGCTGTGCCATATTATTAGTACGACTGGGAAAAGAACCCGTAAAACCGTAGGTTCCGGAGACGCGACGGGACAGTATTCCGGTCCCGGACGACGAACCGACCACGATACAGTCGATATCCCGACTTTCGGCGACCATTCTACTGCCGAATGCGACGTTTTTTGTACGAACCCGCCAAAGAGCCGGCATGAAGGTCATCAAAGACAGCGTCCACGACCACATCCACGTGGACGGCGTCGCACGGGACCTCCTCGATACGCCCGCTCTCCAGCGACTGCGACGAATCAAACAACTCGGGACCGTCGCCTTCGTCTACCCTTCTGCCAACCACACGCGTTTCGAACACAGCCTCGGCGTCTATCACCTCGCCTGCCAGGCCCTGGAACACCTCGAGGTCGAGGGCAAGCGTGCCAAACGCGTCGAGGCTGCGGCGCTGCTCCACGACGTCGGTCACGGACCGTTCAGCCACAACCTCGAGTCGCTGACCTACCGTCGGACTGGACGCTACCACGACGACGTCTACGCCTTGCTGGCAGCGGGAGAGGTCGGCGAAGTACTGCGTGAGCACGACCTCGAGCCCGAGGCGATCGCGGACCTGGTCGCGGGTGAGGGTCGGTTCGGCCAGCTCGTCTCCGGCGAACTCGACGTCGACCGTATGGACTACTTGGTTCGGGATGCCCACCACACGGGCGTTCCGTACGGGACGATCGATCCCGGCCGACTCCTCCGGGAGCTGGCGTTCGTCGAGGGTGAACTCGTCCTCGAGGCGGGGAACGTCCAGACCGCCGAGAGTCTGCTGGTCGCGCGTGCGCTGATGAACCCGGCCGTCTACAGCCACAGCGTCGCCCGCATCAGCAAGGCGATGTTGCGCCGGGCAGCCGAGCGATTGCTCGACGCGCCCGAGGCAGATGTCGACGCCGTCACCCTCCAGCGGATGGACGACGCGGACCTACTCGTCGCCCTGCGGTCCTGCGAGGCCACGGCGGATCTCTCCCGACGACTCGACGAGCGAACCCTGTTCAAGCGAGCCGTCTGGGCCGAAATCGACGCCGTCCCCGGCGGCGTCATCGAGGCCGATCACGAGAAAATTCGGTCGTTCGAGCGCGAAATTGCCGACCGCGCCGGCGTCGACGACGAGGACGTCATTCTCGACGTTCCAGGTCGGCCGTCGATGACCGAGTCGACCTCTCGCGTGATGGTCAGCGGCGAGATTCGGCGACTCGAGCAACAGTCGCCGCTCGTCGAGGCGTTGCGGGCGGCCCAGTACTCCCAGTGGCGACTCGGCGTCTACTCGCCGGAGCGGCTGCGAGACCGGGTCGGCCAGGCCGCCGCGGAGGTACTCGGTCTGGACATCGACGGAGCACTGGTGAGTGAGGTCCGGAACGGGGACGGTCTCGAGACGACGTTGGACCAGTTCGTCGACTGAACGGAGCGTTTTCCGCGTCCGAATACGCGGGACAACCCTCAAGGCTGGTGGGCTGGAACTACTCGGCATGAGTGGATCGGATGCGGACTCGGGCGACGGCGTGTCGTTGACGGTCCAGGCCGCAGAGAAACGCGACGCCGGCCGCGGCGTCGCACGGATTCCCGAACTCGCACGACGACAGCTGGGTGTCCTGAGTGGCGACACGGTCGTCGTCGACGGTGAAGAGCGAACGGTCGCGAAGATGTGGCCGGCCGATCCGTCGGTTTCGGAGAGTGTCGTCCAGATTGACGCCGACACCCGGGCCAACGCCGGTGTTCACGTCGGCGACACCGTCACCGTCCGGACGACGGACAAGTCGGCGATCAGGAACGCCGACCGGGTGACACTCCTGGCACCGCCGTCGCTCTCCGAGAGCGAACTCCGGGTGGCAAAGCGCAAGGCGACCGAGAAACTCCGGAACAGACCAGTTCGTTCGGGCGAGCAGATACGGATCGAGGGCGTCAGCCAGGCCCCGTTCAAGGTCGTCGACACCAACCCCGGCGGCGATGTCGGCATCTCGACCGAGACGACCGTTCGGATCGTCACCAGAGGCAGGGACGACGGTGGCTCGGCTACGACGCCGGAATCAGCCGGAAGCCCGGAGACCGCTCGAGACGGCACAGACACCTCGAGGCCGTCGGACACCGAGGGTGAACTGGAGCAAGGAGGCGTCACCTACGAGGACATCGGCGGCTTGGACGAGGAACTCGAGCTCGTCCGGGAGATGATCGAACTGCCGCTGTCGGAGCCCGAACTCTTCCAGCGACTGGGCGTCGAACCGCCTTCCGGCGTCCTCCTGTACGGGCCGCCGGGCACCGGCAAGACGCTGATCGCCCGTGCGGTCGCCAACGAGGTCGACGCCAACTTCGAGACGATTTCCGGTCCGGAGATCATGTCCAAGTACAAGGGTGAATCCGAAGAACGGCTCCGCGAGGTGTTCGAACGCGCCGAGAAGAACGCTCCGACGATAATCTTCTTCGACGAGATCGACTCGATCGCCGGCCAGCGCGACGACGAGGGCGACGCCGAGAACCGGGTCGTCGGTCAACTCCTGACGCTGATGGACGGCCTCGACGCCCGCGGTGAAGTGATCGTCATCGGGGCGACGAACCGCGTCGACACGATCGATCCGGCACTCCGGCGTGGCGGTCGCTTCGACCGCGAGATCCAGATCGGCGTCCCCGACGAGAAAGGACGAAAAGAGATCCTCGAGGTGCACACCCGCGGCATGCCGTTGTCCGAGGACGTCGATATCGACGGGATCGCTCGGCGGACTCACGGCTTCGTCGGTGCCGACTTAGATGCCGTCGCGAGCGAGGCGGCGATGGCGGCGATCCGCGATCGGCCGACCGATACCGGAGATCGGGAGGAGTGGAACCGCGATCCGGCCGTCGATAAGCGTCACTTCGACGAGGCGCTGGCGTCGGTCGAACCGTCCGCGATGCGGGAGTACGTCGCCGAATCCCCCGAGACGGACTTTTCGGACGTCGGCGGCCTCGAGAACGCGAAAGCGACCTTGCGGGAGTCGGTCGAGTGGCCGCTGACCTACGATCGCCTCTTCGAGGAGACAAACACCCAGCCCCCGTCGGGCGTCCTGTTGTACGGCCCGCCGGGAACCGGGAAGACGTTGCTCGCTCGCGCACTTGCCGGCGAGACCGACGTCAACTTCGTCAGGGTGGACGGCCCGGAAATCGTCGATCGCTACGTCGGCGAGAGCGAGAAAGCCATTCGAGAGGTGTTCGAGCGGGCTCGCCAATCCGCGCCGTCGATCGTCTTCTTCGACGAAATCGACGCCATCACGGCCGCCCGTGGCGAGGGCCACGAGGTCACCGAACGCGTCGTGTCGCAACTGCTGACGGAGCTAGACGGAATGCGGGAGAACCCGAACCTCGTCGTGTTGGCCGCGACCAACCGCAAGGACCAGATCGACCCCGCGCTCTTGCGACCGGGTCGGCTCGACACGCACGTCCTCGTCGGCGACCCCGACCGCGAAGCTCGCGAGAAAATCCTCGAGGTCCACACGCGCGGGAAGCCGCTGGGAGAAGACATCAATCTCCGCGAACTCGCCGCTGAACTCGAGGGCTACACCGGCGCGGACCTCGAAGCGCTGGTCAGGGACGCCTCGATGAAAGCGATCCGCGAGGTCGCAGCGGAGTACGATCCGGACGAGGCCAACGAACGGGCCGACGAGGTCGTCATCGAGCGCCGGCATCTCGAGGAAGCACGGGAGGCTGTCGACCTCTAGTACTCCGCCAAGCGTCGACCGATGAGTGAACCCAGACGACCGCATTCGGTTTCACTCATCCGTTCAGGCTTGCCAAAGCACTAGTACCGTCCCAACCGTCGACTGACGGGTCGAATCGAGCCACGCCGCCAGATTCGACCCATCAGTTCAGGCTTGGCCCGCCACTAGGTCGCCTTTCGAGCGTCGATCCGTCTCTGTTCCCGCTCGGGCTAGTCCCGGTAGTAGTCTCGTTTACTGTAGAGGTACGCGATGATCACGAGACTGATGAGCAAACTGAGGACCTCCCCCTGGAAGAGATCCATGACTGCGCCGAAAACGAACACGATCATGCCCCACGTCCAGCCCCACGGTTGGACGGTCCACAGGCCGTAGATCACGACCAGGTAGGCACCTGTCAGGGCCAGGAATAGCAGTCCGAGGCCCGCGAACTGCCCCCCGGAAGTCATGATCTGAAGCGAGACGAACAAGGTGAGTATCGACGCGAGAACGCCGAGCACGCAGATGATCTTGACGCCGAGGGGTGCCTGTTTGCCGGTTTGTCGTGGAGGATTCGCAGTCGGGGACGATCCCATACGAGTATCCCGGACACCTGGAACAAATATTTTTATACTGACTTGTCGCTCGTGAACGGTCCAGTCGACTTGGCCGGTCGGCCGCCGAATCGGCCTGGCTGACCGCTCGGAACCGCTTCGCTCGAGTCCGATCAGTCACCGACCGAATGCGAGTCGAAAACTACCGTCTCGCCGGCGGTCACCGAATCGCCGGGTTCGACCGCGAGGTCGTCGGGATCGACCGACGGCGGGAAGACCAGATCGACCCGACTCCCGAAGGCGATGTGGCCGAGCCGATCGCCTCGCTCGAGGTCGTCGCCTGGTTCGACGTAGGGGAAAATTCGGCGGGCGAACGCGCCGGCGATGAGGGTAACCGTGGCGTCGGAAGCCTCGCCGTCGGTTTTCGGACCGGCCGTGTCGCTTCCGTCCTCGATCGGATTCGACTCGAGGTCGACCGACGGTAACTCGGGCGAGTTGGTCTCGAGTTCGACGTGGACGCGTTCGTTCCGGTCGGACTCTTTCGAGAAGGCGGGCCTGTTCGCGCCGGAGACGTGCTCTAGATCGGTGACGGCGCCGGCGAAAGGTGCGCGGACGACGTGGACGTGCCAGACGTTCATGAAGACGCCAAGGCGTACGTGGCCCCCGTCTTCCCGGAGAACCGAGACGGTTCCGTCGGCCGGCGAGACGACGCCGGTTGGTGGTGGCGTCCGCTCGGGATCACGGAAAAACGCGAGTGCTCCGGCACCGAGCGCGAGCAACAGGAGACTCGCGCCGATGCTAAACAGGAAAGCGAAGGGGGCAGCGAGCAGGAAAACGAAAGCGTACTTCCAGCCCCCCGGCGCGATGTTCATACTCGAGCGGACGGGAGCAAGTCGTATGGTCGTTACGGACGGAGAAGAGACCAAGTCGGTCAGTTCACGGCTTCGATCGAGAGTCGAATCCGGTTTGCAAAGACGTTCATGTCGCCGGTCGCGTGGTCGCTTTTGCTGACGAAGGCCGTGACGCCTGCCTCACGTGCTTCTTCGACCAGCGGCTCGAGCGGGTTTCCGGTAAAGAGAACGAACGGGATGTCGTCCGCGATGTCTTGCAGAGAGGCCGCGAGTTCGATACCGTTCTCGTCGAGTAGCTCGTAGCTGGCGATGACGCAGTCGAATCCTGTCGATTCGAACGCAGAACGTGCCCCGGATGCTGTCGTCACTGCTTCGACTTCATATCCGTGTTCCGACTCTAACGTCTCACTGACGTGTTGGGTCATAAAGTCGCTATCGTCGACGAAAAGAACGGTATATGATGACATTGGAAAGACAACTCGTCTGGTTTCCTATAAATCGTATGGCAATGTGTATGTCAGGTTTCGGACGGCCGTCGGCGCAGGCAGGAGTCTCGACGCTCGTCTCCGCCAGCATCGGATTTGTCCGACTCGTATCGTCACCGAAAACAGCTTCGGGTCGATGTCACCTGCGAATCAACGTCCTCAGAGCTAGTCGGTTCTGATGGGCTAGAAAACTCACTGACTGATTTTCGAACGCCTGTGGAGACTGCGCTCCCTGTGGACACCTCGGTGTCTGCAAAGCGCGTCGGAGAAACAGGAAGGCCCGCTGCTCACGGGCGCGAAGCGTCCGTTCGCATGGTCCGTGAGACGGGAGCTCTCACGCTACCTTCAAAGAGCGAACCGCGTCACCGGTGAGCGAGTAGGGGGTAGTTCACTAAAATAAGCGAGTTACCGAGAACTGGTAACGACAGGCGGTGCAACTGGAAGACAGAGCGCAGTCGTACCGGGGCAGCGGTACAACAATCCGTCTCAATCCCAGAACGACTGGGTGCGTGCGTACTCGCGTTCCTTCGAGAGGATGTCCCGGTAGAACTCCGACTCGTCTTCCCGGAGTTTGTTGATGATCTGGGCAGCATTGTGCGGGCCGACGCCGCGGGCCGCCATTGCGATCACCGCCTGCTTGCCGTGGCTCTGGACGAGACTCGCGGCCCGGTAGGCGCGTTCGGTCATCTTTTCCTGTTCGTCGTCTTTCTCTGCTGCTCGAACCGCCTGGACGACTTCGTCCGCCCACGGGTTCAGCGACGCGATCCGGGTCGAGCCACAGTCGGGACACTCGGGCTGGTCGCGGACTCGTTTCACCTTCGTCGTGACCTTCCAGTCGTTACAGTGAGTACACAGCAAAATGACGCGGTCGTTCTGAATCCGTTCCCGAACCGTCTCGATGACGCTCGCATCGGCGTTCTCGGGCGCGAGCAGTTCCTTGCCGCCAGAGCCGCGGCCACCCTGCCCGACCGGCGTCCGCCCGCGGTGAGTCAGAAGTTCGATCTCGCCGGACTGGATTCCCTCGAGCACCGCACTCGCCCGTTCGATGTCCAAGTCCTCGTGGAACACCTCGCGGATCGCTTCCTCGTACATCGGTGTCCCCTCGAGTGCCGCCAGCAGCCGTTCGTTCGAGAGCCGGCCAGCACTTCCGCCCTGCCAGCGTTTGAGCGCGCCGAACTTCGCCGAGACCTGTGCGAGTCGAAACGCCAGCGCGTCGGAGTTCTTGAGTCCGAGTTCGACGATCGTCTCGACGTGGTTGGGCTCGGTCTCCTCTAGCACCGCCAGAACGTCGCTGGTCGCGATCGAGGTCGGCACCTCGAGTTCGATCCGGTAGGGGTCCGTCTCGAGGCCGACCGACGATCCGGCCCGTTGTCCCAGCAGTGCCGAGAGACTGCGCCCGAGCGTTTCGTTTGCTGTGTGGCCGTAGGGGGCGTTGACGACGATCGTTCGTCCCTGTCGTTCGAGGACGATCCGGTCGGCCGTCGGCATCGGCGACTCGCTCTCGATCTGGCGCTCGAGTTGTTCGCAGGCCTCCGCGAGCGTGTACTTGTCTGCCGGGTACCGACTCGCGAGCTCGCGGCCGACGGCGGTGGCGTCCGCGCCCGTCTGTAGCTGTGGCTGTGCGACGGCACGGATCTCGCCGACTTCCTGGGCGACTGCCGTGGGAACCGGTATCTCCTGACCGATCCAGGACGGCACTTCGCCGCCAGGATTCTCGATCGGGCTAACCTTCACACGGGCCTCCTCGTCGTCGATTTCGCTGATCCGCCACATCTCGCCGCGCTGGACGAAGATCTCACCGGGTTCGGCGAAGTTGACGACGAACCGTTCGTCGAGGGTCCCGATCTGGCCACTCGAGGCGATGTCGTGGACCTCGTAGGTCTCCTCGTCGGGAATCATCGAGAGATTCGAGTAGACGTACTGCCAGGTGCCGCCGGTCGTCTCGAGTTGGGCTTCGCTCTCGTCGAACCAGACGATCCGGTTTCGGTCGAGTTCCGAGACGACCTCGCGGAACGTCTCCTCGCACAGATCACGGAATGGGTACGCCCGCGAGACGGTCTCGTAGGCCTCCCGGAGACGGGTGTCCCCGCGGCTCTGGACGATCCCTGGAATCTGGTTGGCGACGACGTCCAGACTTCCCTCGTGGATCGCCGCGGGTTCGACTTCGCCGGCGCGAGCGCGACGCGCGATGGCGACGGCCTCGAACGTGTCGTCGGGCCTGGTCGTCACGATCGTTCCGTTCGAGACTTCGTCCTGGCGGTGGCCCGCACGGCCGATCCGCTGGAGGAGACGCGTGACCTGTCGCGGACTCTGGTACTGGATCACGTGGTCGACGCTGCCGACGTCGATCCCCAGTTCCATCGAGGACGTACAGAGCAGGCCGTCCAGTTCTCCCGCTTTGAATCGGTCCTCGACATCGATCCGCGCTTCCTTCGAGAGCGAGCCGTGGTGGACGCCGATCGGGAGGTCGAGTTCTTTGAACCGCGAGCCGAGGGCTTCGGCGGTCTGGCGCGTATTGACGAAGATCAACGTCGACTCGTGTTCCGCGACGAGGTCACGGATGAGCCGAACGTGACTCGCAGTGTCGGATTCGGTCAGCAGTCTCCCCGCAAGTTCCTCGTCTTCTTCGGTGATTTCGGGTTCCCGAACCGTCACGTCGACGTTACTTCCGACGTCGATCTCCCGTATCTCACAGGGACGACTGCCGGTGAGAAAGTTACCGACCTCTTCCGGGTCGCCGACGGTCGCTGACAGTCCGATCCGCTGGAACGAACCCCCGAGATCACGCAGTCGCTCGAGGGCGATCGAAAGCTGTGCGCCGCGTTTCGAGGCCGCGAGTTCGTGGACCTCGTCGATCACGACGTGGGAGACGTCTTGCAAAGCGTCCCGCAACCGCTCGCCAGTCAACATCGCCTGCAACGTCTCCGGCGTCGTCACGAGCACGTCCGGCGGGTCTGTCGCCTGCTTGCTACGCTGGTAGTCGGTCGTGTCACCGTGGCGGACGTCGACCGCGAGGTCGAGATACTCGCCCCACCACTCGAGACGTTCGCGCATGTCGCGATTGAGCGCTCGAAGCGGAGTGATATAGAGCGCGCCGAACCCGTTCGGCGGCCCCTCTCCGGCCACGAGATCGTCGAGGACGGGCAACATCGCAGTCTCGGTCTTGCCACTCCCCGTTGGCGCGATCACGAGCGTGTTCTGCCCGGCGGCAAGCGGCGGAATCGCCAGCCGCTGTGGCGCAGTCGGCCTCGAGAAGCCGCGTTCGGAGAGTGCACCGCGAACCGTCGGCCCGAGGTGTGTGAACGCTGCGACGTCTCCGTCGGTCATCGGCCCGGCCTAGGGGCGAACGGCGCATAAGAGCCACGTTCTCCGAACCGTTCGGTTCGCGACCGTGACGAACTCGAGAAGAGCCACGACCGATTACTCCTCGTCTTCTGCCGACTCCTCACCGGCGAGTTCGTCTTCGACCGCCTCGTCGACGGCCATCTCGCCAGGCTCCGGACCGTCTTCGGCCGCCCGTTCTGCGATTTCCGCTGGCGATCGCTCCTCGTCGGTCACGTCGCTGGTCGTCTCCACGTCGTCGACCACGTCGGTAGTGTCGTCCGTTTCCGCCTCGTCCGTTTCCGTCTCCTCGCTATCGCCGATCGGAATCGGCTGGAACTCGTTCGAGACGGCGTCGGTCGCCTCTTCTCGCAGTCGTTGCGTCGCCGGCGCTCGCTCTCGCAACTCGGCGACCGACGACGGCAGACGCTCACTACGATACCGCGAGACGAGGTACGCGACTGCGACGACGCCGACGGCGAGAACGAACAGTTTTCGGCCGATTCTCGACCCCGAACTCGAGTCGGCTTGGTCGGTCGACTCCGTCTCTCGACTGGGCGATCGAACGTGCATCGAGGTTCGTACACCTTCGAGGGGGAAGTCGGTTTGGGTGCCAGCGCAAGCAACGGGACGGCAGTACGGTTCCCTTACTGGCGGGTAGGTGACTCATATATACAGTTAGACTGATAGACAGTCAGCTCCATGACAGCTAGCGAACGACGACTGTCACGGGTTACGAACGGTCGACCACGACACAGACCAACGACTGCCGCCAGTCGGACCGCGACCGGAGGTGGCAACGCGTGAGTGTCTCGCCACGCATCCCGGTACGTTTTACTGGCTTGCTCCTCGTCGCCCTCACGGCCGCTCTTGCAGTCGGCCTGGTCTCGATCGGTGCAGTTTCGGTGTCGGCGGGCGACGACGCCGATCCGACACCAATCACGGTCGACTCGAGCGACGATCCGACGGGAGTCGGACCAGTAGCAGCGACACAAACCGGTGTCAGCGAAACGGAGTTCGTCGAGCCAGTGCCCGAAGAAGGCGATCCGTACTTCGAAACCGAAGCGGGCGACGGAAGCTGGATTAGCTACGTCAATCCGCGCGACGAGTACCGGACCCCCTATCTCGGCGACGCCTCGGGGAAACTCTGTGTCGCTTTGCTGAACGAAAACGGTGATCCCGTCGTCGGTGAAAGCGTTCCCGACACGACCGTCACCGTGCCGACCGGCGAGGAACTCGAGTGGCACACCAACGCCGACCCGTTCGTCGTCGAGTATCCGCTGACCGAGAGCTACGAGCGGCCGCTCGACGCCGACCAGTTCGGCACGACCGACGACCTCCCGCAGGGCGACGGCTACCTCGACTCTCACTGTCTCGAGTGGCACGGCCTCACCGAAGACGAGACCCTCGAGTACGGCGAGGTCGAAATCGAGGGCGAGGACGCCGATGACGTCGATGTCGTCGGGTACGTCCAGCAGGCCCACGACAGTTGGGATAGTGACGGCGATCCGATCGAAGCCGCCGAACCGTACGAGGACACTGGCGGCTGGACCTACCACGAGGACGGCTCGCATGGACAGGCCGTCGTCGTCCTCCAGCTAGACGGCGACCGTGACGTGGACGTCGACGATAGCGACGACGGCGACGACTCGAGTACCGACGATGGCGACTCGGCCTCCGACAACGACGGCGGAGACGACAGCGCGGACGAAACGCCCGGTTTCGGTTCGATCGCCGTCCTCGTCGCGCTGGCGGCGACGCTTCTGGCGTCCCGGAGGGCGTGACGACCAGAACAGGACCGACTGCGCGACTACAGAACCAATTAGATTTTGACGATCGCCGCGAGAGTGTCTACAGATGCCACCCAGCGATTCAGCGGGGGACGAACCGCGCGTTCCGGTCGTCTGTCCCGACTGTGAGACGACCTCGCGCGTTCCGCTCTCCGACCTCGCGGATTCGATCGACCGACACAACGAACAACTCCACGACGGTGACGAAGTCGCCGAAGTCGATCCCGACGTCGCCGACAGCCTCGCGGACCTGATCGCGACCGACCTCGGACTGTTCGAGGACGAAGATCACCCCAACTGATACGGAATGCTGTCCCGGTGTACCGGCCGCGACCGCAGGCGGACTCGCGGTCGCGCCGGAACTGATCGACAGTAAACCGTATGAAACTGCTCGCACACCGACCGCACAGTTCACGGGCCGGCCCTCGCCGTCTGCTTCGGGCACTCGTGCTCGTTCACACGGTTCGCGGGATCGCTGCTGCCGCGTTGTTCGCTGTCCGTGACTCGAGTGAACGGCGTGAGCGAGAACTGCAGTGCCCTCGGTGATCGGATGTGCATCGACGTTCAGTTGCGACTGTCGTTACCGCCCAGCCAGTGATCGGAGTCTCGCGACGAGGGGGCCGTTCTGTTCACAGTCGCCTGACGGTTCGGCCAGCGTCTCGTCGCTCCCGGTCGCTGGGACGACTCCCGCTGGCGTGGTCGTCCCCCCGTTCCCGGCCGCTTTCGTTACGGCTGGTGACGATGCCCGCTTTTCTGGTTCGTCGTCGACGCGGACGTCCGGCCGTTTCGGAGCCATACGCTACGTCGTCCGCGGGCGAAGACAGGTGTGTGCTTGCAAGCGAGCAGTCGGCGCATTCTTTATCGCCTCGGGACGATAGCTATCGTCTATGGCACAGGCAACGCATACCTGCGTCTGCGGTGCCGTCCTCCGATTCAAGCAGGACATGGAGAAACAGCCGGGTTCGGTTTCGCCGACCTGGCGCTGTAAAGACTGTGGCACGCAGATTCCCGGCACGGTCGCCGAGAAGATCAGCCACCAACACCCCTCCTGACGACCTCGAGTCGTCACGATCCAGTCCCTTCTTGACTGCGTATCGAGTACGGGCACGTATGAGCCCGGCCGACTCCGACACGGACGACGACGAGAACGAGCAGGCCTCACCGATGGGCTTCGAGACGTTCGAACCCGGCCCCAACTGGTTCGAGGACGGCGACGAAGAGATCCTCGCGGTGCTGCGGGAGGACTACAACTTCGCTCCGCGCCACGTCGACGAAGCGGGCGTCTGTCGCGGTCGAGACGCCGCCTTCCGCTGTCGTGAACTCGCAGCACACGGTCTCCTGAAGAAACTCGCGACGGGCATGTACGATGTCACCGACCGCGGCGAACAGTTGCTCGACGGCGAGATCGAACCCAGTGACCTGCCAGAAGACGGCGACGAGACGAGGTAACTCGGGCAGGAAATCGACGCTGGCGGCCATCGCTTCTCGGACTCGCCCGTTGCAGTTGCCACCCGCTCTTCGAGTTCTTCCTCCCCGAGCAACGCGTCGATCACGCCCGTCACCGCGAGGCCGGACAGCCCTCGTCGCGGCCACAGTCGCAGTCGTCGATCAGTCCTCGAGCGCCCGATCGCTTCGCTCGGCCAGCGGTTCACACCGGACAGCGAGCGGGGTCCCACCGCGGCTGGCCGTCATAGGAGTGCGATTCGGCCGCGCGATGGTACATGTCCGTGAGTGAGTCGGGCTTCGTCACGCGTCTTCGGGGACGGCCCCAGGGGCGTGGTCCTCGACGAAGTCGACGACCTCGTCGCCGCCGAGAAATCCCTCGGAGACCCTGGCAACTTGCTCACCCTCTCGGAACAGGACGAGCGTCGGGACCGACTGTACGTCGAACCGCTCGAGCAGCACGGGGTCGTCGCCGAGTTTCGCCAACCCCACGGGAATCGTCGTCGACCGACCGACGTTCCCGAGCACCGGCTCCATGGCCTGACACTTCGGACAACCGCTCGTGTACAACTCCACGAGCGCCACCTCGTGATCCGTGACGAACCGCTCGAGAGCGTCGTCGTCCTGGAGTCGGACGGGTTTCGGGCTCATAGCCGAGCTACGTGTCCGGTGCGGATACGGCTGACGGACAGTGACGGCAAGTCGATGTTGGAGTGGAGCGGTCTTGGAATAGACCGCCACACAGTCGCCGGTAGAACGCACGTGCACCATCCAAAAGACGTGAGCACCACGCCCAACCGCCTTATCTCGGGCAACTGATAGGGATTATCGTAGCCAACCGGAGGTTTCGAAGCCCGTCCTTCGACGCTGTGTCGTGGTTCGCCACGGGAAAACTATGAACTCCTACGATAATCCCTATGAGTGTGGGTTGTCCGGTATCGAAACCTCGAGTCATCACTCCGACCGATCAGTCGTCCGCCGGAACACCCTCGAGCACCGGCGACTCCGTCACGGTCCCATCTTCGCGCCAGCCGCGAGCCTCGTAGTACTCCGCGACGGCCTCTTCGAGATCGGGAATCTCGTACGGAAGCCGGTCCTCCTCTTCGTCGAAGCCGCGCTGGTTGTTGAAGTGTCGCTCGAGTTCGACCGTCTTCGCGCCAACTGCGAGCAGGTCGGCGTAGTCGGCGTCGAACAGGGTCTCGAGGCGCTCTTCGGTGACGTAATCGCCGCCGAAGGCACAGACGACGCCGGTGTCGCGGAAGGCATTGTAGTTTTCCTCTGTGACGAGTTGTTCAGCCTTGCCGAGTGTCCCCTCGGGGTCGAGTTCGCCGCTGTACTCGAGGGAGAGCATCCCGCCGTACATGTGGTCTGCACCGCGGTTAGCGACGGCGTAGGACAGGCCCTGTCCGTGGAGGACGCGGCCGTCGTGGGCGGCAAACTCCATGCCTTTGACGGTCAAGTTGTCGACGCCGAGTTCGTCGTGGCAGCGGTCGACGCCCTCGGCGAGAAGGTCGCCGACTCCCTCGCGGTAGGCGATCTTCTCGGTGATCTCGTGGGCGAGGTCGGCGTTGCCGAACTCGTCTTTGCTCTCGAGGTAGGCCGCGACGGTAACGCCCGCGGAGATGGTGTCCATCCCGAGGGTGTCACAGCGGTCGTTGCCTTTCATCACGTCGACGATGTCGTCCATCCCCTGCATCGAGCCGAAGGAGTAGACGGTCTCGAACTCGGGGCCTTCGGTCTCGAGGCCAGTCTCCTCGTCTCGAGTCGGAAGCTTACACGCGTAGGCGCAAGTCGAGCAAGTGCCTTTCTCGTACTTTTTCGCTTCGACAGCGTCGCCGCCGATGTTCTCCGCATGCTCGAACTCGTACTCTCGGAAGTACCGCGTCGGCAGAGAGAAGTTGTCGTTGATGAACTCCGTGCCGCCGGTGGTCCCCTGGCGGCGCATTCGGTCGTCCGCGGTAGCCGCCTCCCTGTGAATTTCGGACTCCGGCGGGTCCGGAATCTCGACCTCGAGTTCCGGCGCGGCGTCGCCCTCGAACGTGACACACTTGACGTTCTTTGCGCCCAGGACCGCGCCGAGGCCACCGCGACCGAACGCCCGCGAGTCGAACGTCATCACGGACGCAAAGCGAACGAGGTTCTCCCCTGCAGGACCGATCGCGATGCAGTTCTCGGGGCCGAGGCCGTGCTCGTCTTCCATGTGGTCGGAGACCGCTGGAACCGTCGCTTCCTCGAGTTCGGGCACCTCCTCGAATTCGACCCCGTCGTCGGTGACGTGGATGGCAAGCAGTTCGTCGCTCTCTCCGACGACCTCGAAGACGCTGATCCCTGCATCGGCGAAGTTTCTCGAGAGGAAACCGCCGGCGTTCGTCGAGGCCAACCCGTCGGTCAACGGTGAGAGGCTAGTCATGTTCATTCGGCCAGTAAACGACATCTGAGACTGCTGGAGTGGTCCTGTCGAGAGATAGGCGCGGTTCTCGGGACCGAAGGGATCGGCGTCGAACGGGATGCGCTCGTGGGCGAGCGCCGTCGCGAGGGCGCGCCCGCCGACGTAGCTCTCGAGCAGGTCGTCGATTTCGGTTTTGGTCGCCGTCCGCTCGCCGATGTCGACGGTGAGCAACGGCCCGGTGGCGTGAAGCATACTGGACCGATGGAACGTGTGGTCCCTTAACAGTAGTTGGTGCGATGCGATCCGTCTCCCACCAGCACCGAGGCCGTCAAAGGCCGTCCACGTACTCACTTCGCGACGACTCGACGAACGGAAGGCCAATACTGTGCCAACCGTCGACTGACGGGTCGAATCGAGCCACACCGCCAGATTCGACCCCGCAGTGCAGGCTTGGCCCGCCACTAGAGGCCGACAGCCAGTCCCGTCAGCGCTCGAGCAGTTCGATCAGAGTTGTCTTCGGGGCTCCGGAGGAAGCAACTTTTCGTCCCGCTGTCAGTTGTCAGTGGCTCGCTGATCAGTCGGACGCCGTCGGGCAATATGTCATAGAATATACATTTCACTCTCGTCATCAAGCGAAACCAGAATTTCCGCAGACATCGCGGAGTTTTGCTCCGCTCATACGGACTGCTGTCCCGATGTCCCGGCGCGACCGCAGGAGTGTGCGGTCGCGCCAGAACTGACTGACAGCAAACCGTCTCAGCCACGGAAATCTTAATGAGTGACAGAAGTTTTGGGCGTGGGCTAAGAGAAACGGGCATTCGTCTTTAGCTAAGCCTCACACCTCGGTTGCGTGGCGGTAGCGAGCGTCTCTTGTAAGATCGGTCGTTGCTTGTGGATCTTCTGTGCGTCTTCGATCAGCCGTTCCAGCAACGGTGGTGGCGAGTACCCGAGGAACTCACCGAGTTCGTGGAGGATGAGCTGGGCGTGCGACCGGAAGGTCGCCGCCCAGCGTTCCGGCGGAAATACGAGTTCATCATCCGCCTGCTCAGTGACTAGATCCAACAGATCGCGGCTCACCAGCAGTGACAACAACGCTGCATACAGCAAGATCTCTACCACGACCGGGTTGCTCGTGTCGAACTCGTCCAGTTCGTACTGCGTCTTCAACTCACGAAACAGCAACTCCACCTCCCACCGACACCGATACAGCGTGGCTAGATCCTCCGGCAAGAACTCCTCTCGCGGCAAATTCGTCACGTACAGATGGTAGTCGTCGGCGTCCTCGTTGCGGACGCCGACGACGCGAAATCGCTTCGTATCTCGTGACCGTGTCCCCTCGTACGGCCCTCGCTTGAACGCTACCTCGACTTCTACATCAATGTACTGGCGGTGCAGATCATCGATCACATCGTGAATCTGCTTGCCCTCCAAGGGAATGGCGCGGCCGCGCCATTCCCGCAATTCCTCCGTTATCACCGGGTTTGCGTTCTGCTTCAGCCGACTCACGAAGTACCCGTCGTTCTCATCGATCAACGCGAAGCGGCGGTACTTGAAGTACGCCAGATCAAGCAAAACTAGCCGTCCTTGCAGCCACGATCCCGTCTTGAACAACGTGCTATCATGCGTTTTTTCATTCGTTACATCGATCCGTTCATACTGATGGCTAAAACTTCATGTATCTCTAGATGCGGGGGAATAGTATGGCGACGTTTGAGAACGTCTCTGTCGAAGACCTCCGCCAGATCTTGGCGGAGGTCGATGATGCCGATGCAACAAAGCGGCTCATGGCCGCGATCACCTACAAAGAGATAGAAGATCTAACGCAAGCAGAAGCCGCCGCACTCTATGGATTTTCCAGCAGTTGGGCCTCGAAATGGTTCAATCGACTCGAACGGCTCGCCGACGAGCCGTTCGAGGAGGTCGTCTACGACAAACCACGAGAGGGCAGACCATCCGAACTCTCTGACGACGAGCACGAGCAGTTTGTTGAGGTACTTCACGAGTCTCCCGAAGACGTTGGATACGACGCGCCCGCGTGGTCTGTTTCACTAGCGCGTCACTATCTCTCCGAAGAATTCGGTGTTGAGTACTGCGAACGTCACGTCCGACGACTGATGTCCGAGGCCGGGCTGTCCTGGAAGACAGCCCGGCCGGAGTTCCACAAGTCCGACGAACGAGCCCAAGAGGCCTGGGAAGAAGGGTTCAAAAAAAGCGCGACAACTTGGACGATGAATACACGATCCTGACCATCGATCAGACGCGACAGGTTCTCTCGACGCTGATCTACGCGTGGTTTCCAGAAGGGGAGCGCCCGTCACTCCCGGTGACGGGCGCGTGGGACAGCATCAAACTCCTCGGGGCAGTCAGCAATAGCGGCGAGACGTTCTTTCTCCCGTGTGAGGAGAATTTCAACAGCGACACCACAATCCGGTTGCTCGACGCTCTCCAAACCGAGTTCGGCGAGAAAATCTGCGTTGTCTTAGATAATGCCTCCTATTTTACGGCGAACAAGGTGCAGGCATTCGCCGAAGGAACTCCGATCGAACTGTGTTACCTTCCACGGGGTTCACCAGAGCTGAACCCCGTGGAAGAGTGCTGGCGACGACTCAATCAAGCACTCGGCAACCGCTTGTTCAACACACTGGATGAACTTCAAGAGGCTGCACTGACCGCGCTTGACGACATCGAACCGCCGAATGTCTTTACGTACTTATGTCCTTGAGTATGAAGAGGCGCTGAGCGAAGAGGCAGCGACGCAGCTTGTGCGTTACCTGTATCGAACGAACGAAACGTAGGGATTTACGCAGTAGACTCTTCGAGCTTCTTGTTCTTCAGGTCATCATATTTCTCGAGTACCAGATCGAAGTATTGTTCGTCCATCATTCGAGGACTGTTAACCCGATGGAAGTCGTCTAATACGAACTTGGTTTCTTCACGATCTAATCCATATGCGTGGAAAGACGCAGCATCAATTTCAGCCTGTAGCTGTCGTCGTTTTTGTTCATCAGCCACGGGATCGATACCACCAAGTCGGTCACGCATTTCAGCAAATTCTTCGCCGTAGCAGTTCAATCGAGCTGCTCGCAACGCAATATACTCGAAGTATTCGTCTCCTTCTTTTAGATCCGGCATTTGAGATTCTTTGAACTTGTATGTCACAATCTGCGTGTCAATTTTAGTTCTCAATAAATAGTCAAATGGTAGCGAGTTCAGTAGTCCTACTTTTGCGAGGAGTTCATGATCTGTAAACGCTCTTTGATAGAAGTTATGTAACGGATCTTCTTCAAGACCGTCCTCATATGGCTCGATACGGTAATTACGAATCGTCAGAACGGTATTATGACAAATGATTCCTTTTGGTAGAATCGTTGCGATTAACGTTCGCTCGTTGGTAGAATTAGTAATGCGCCGCAATCCGATCCTGTATTCAGTACAGTCTAAGAGAACGTCTTCCTCAGACAGCGGTTTGTCGCGATGCTCTTCTAATAAGTCGTTCACAAACCCTTTCTGAGAACCAGTACCATCGAACTCCTCATAGATAGCACTCTTCAGGTCCCTAATGGTCTTCTCCCGCATACGCTGTTTCGCGCTACGCTCGGGATCAGTCTCTACTTCGACACTCCAAAATTCGGGCGGTTCAATATCATCAATAAAGTCAGGAGTGTAGGTGAACTGGTAGATATTTTTCCCACCGTAAACGGGGTATTCTGCTTCCGATTGATCCACGAATCGATCAGAGTCGCTGGTCCGACGAAGACCTTGATATGGCTCCATATACGACTCAGAAGCGCTCTCATCTCCGAGGGGTGGATTTTGAATTATCGATTGTAGAACCTCGAGCTTCCTTTCAGATTCAATGAAGGGGAAAATCCTTGCTTCCGGTGAGTACCTTTCCAAAACTTCTTTAGGCATCTCGATAGCCTCTTCCTCAAATTCTTTCAGAACGTCAACGTTCCCCTCTTGGTATTTTCCAAGAACGCTGTCTGTGGAACCCCAATTCTCGAAGACGATTATCCCAAACTTGTATCGGTTATCAATCTGTTCAAAAATGCCGTGGTTTTCAAAGACCGGCATTGAATTTACTTGAGTGCTATCTAATAGGTAGCTCCGTAGATCCTTACAGGAAGCCCCGTTAAATATTGTACCGGGAAGGACCTGTGCTACATAGGACTCGCCATTTGCGAGACTGAAGGTGCGCTCAAAGAACAAGGCAGACAGATCATTCGGATTGGGTTTAACACGACCATCAATCTCCGGTCGTTGTAGGTCATACTGACTACTGCTTTTATAGTACTCAGACCGCATTTCCATTTCATCTAAGTACTCTTCCCATTTTTCAGCTATATGTTCGTCTTCTAATAGCTCATCCTGAGTTTCGTCTTTCTCTTTCGGAGGTCTGGTCCTAAACGCGGGATCGTATCGAGAGAAGAAGTCGTCACGGAGTGGCTTTAATCGCTCCCACGGTGGGTTGCCAACGATAACGTCGAACCCGCCATCAGCATACACTTCTGCGAACTCGAGAACCCAATGGAAAGGATCGAAGTTCTCAACTTGCTCAGTAGTAATGTCATCGACACCTGCTGAGAGGAAATCATCACGAACGTCATCAATCAGCTCATCGCGAGCGTTCTGTAGGAGACGATTGGCTTCACGCCGATGTTCTTCGGCTTGTTCTCCTGTAATAGCTTCTTCGTAGGCATCGATCTCGTCGATGATGTTTTGATACCGTGTCCTGACAGTATCCTCGTTAAAGCTTTCGAGGGTGTAGAGATCACCGTCGTCTGTCGTCTCGGGGAAGCCGGTATATCCGATTAGGCTGTTACCTTGCCGAAGGTTGAAAGCAATATTCGGCAGTGCTAACTCTTCTTGGTCAAGTTCTTCAATGTCTTTCTCTTCAAGCTCGGCAATAATCGATAGCCAGCAGCGTAGCTTACCGATCTCGACAGCCGGACCTACAATATCTACACCATAGATATTATTCTGAACGGTTACTTTCTTCAGGCGGTATTCGTGGGGATAAGACTCGTTTTGTGCCCAAAGTGCGCGACGGATACTGACGATTTCTTCAAGCACAGAAGTCAGGAAGTGTCCACTCCCACACGCAGGGTCAACGACACGGAAGTCGTTCACCTCATCAAGCATGGTTCCAATGAGATCAAGTGATGGGGGGACTGCTTCGATGAGTTCGTAGACCGTATCGTAGTTCTCGAGTTCTGCTTCCGGCCACCCTCGCTCTTCGATCAGAACGTCCTTTAATCGATCAAATAGTGCCGGTCGAACGGTCTGTTCTGCACTGAAGCGCGTAATCTCCTTTGGGGTGTAGTACGCTCCGAGTTCTTTGTTCTGATCCGCGTTATCTCCTGTAATGTAGTTGATTGTCTTCTCGAAAACGTTCCCGAGAACACTCGGATCGAGATCCGTAGGTGAGCCGTCAGCGGAGAAACTATAGCTCTCAAGCAATTCGATGATCGAGATTAGGACACTATCCCGAACGTCGAAATCTCGCTCTTCAAACGCCTCCCGGTCCCCGCTTCCGTCATGTTCTATCGAGGGGCGGAAGAGGCCACCATTGAGGTATGGAATGTCATTAAACAGCTCAATGTCCTGAATTTGAGGTGGCCGGTCGTCTGGCCGTTTATTTAGCACATCATAGAATAGCTGTTGAACAAAAGACTTGTAGAGCGATTCAGTATAGAGGCCGTCCTCGTAGGTATCGAGAACAGTCTTAAGGAGATCAGGGCGAACGATGTGCTTGTCTTCGAGGAACTTGATGAAGATTAGTCGGTTCATCAACTCAACCGAAAACAATCGTGTATCATCGCCTGTGGCACCAGATGGTGCGACAACCCCATCGTGTATCAACGATCGTTGCGTCTCTTCCGAGTCATCGATGATACCAAAGACATACTGAATATAGTCGTCGTAGAACTCGTCAGTGATCTCCTCCTGCTTCTGCCTGATAACCTGACGGGCTTCCCCGGCAATAGAGACGAAGTTAGAAAATTCAAAGGTCCGAATGAGCCGGTCAACTTGTTCTACATCTGCATCGAAGACCGCCTCTTCGACCGGCTTCCGCTCACCGACCTGATTCTGAAATAGAGCGAGGAAAACAGGCTGTAGATCGATCTCTTCGATGGTGTTGTGCGAATAGGAATCAGGATCGTACCGAATGAACATCCAACGAAGTCCATCCGTAGCAAATCCGAAGTCGGACTCGAACTCTCGTTGGCTCAACCAGTCACGGACTTGGCCTGCACCATGCTCGCGTGAATCGAGCTGTTTGTTGATTGGCTCGGCCTCGATGAGTAATCGGGTTGAGTCTACGTTCTCATAATCGCGAAGGGAGACGGTGTAGTCAGCAACCATTGTCCGTCCCCCGGAAAGGCCGCCTGCTTCCGTCGCGTATTCGTACCCAAGAGTATCAAGGAGCGGCTCAATAACCGCCTGTTGAGTGAATGGCTCAGGTTGAAGCCCATCCCGAGTCATACTGCCTCGGAGTGTGTAAGACCCGGAATCCGCTCGGAGCATACTCTCGAGCGTATCGTCTTTCATCTGCTCACGCAGATTTGAAATCGTATCGTCAATGACTTGCAGAAGCTCTTCTCTGGCCTCTTCATCGACTGATGTATTGAACGCCTGCTCAACAAATTCCATTGAGGTCGTGTCTGCTGATTGTGGAGCCATGATAGGGAATGAGAGATTCGCTTACTGGTGAAGTCATCTTAGCAATCCCCGATAAGTATTTGGAAAGCATCACAATCCAACCTACAACCAGTGTGCATAATCGACACCTATTTTATGCATTAAAAGCATATTTTCTCTAATGTTGAAATCCAAGGCCCTTCTGGTGGTTGACGTTCGGCAGCTCGCACTGATCTACGAAGAGATGAGCGAGTTGGCCGAGAACGAGGAGGTGCATCGATCTCGCCGGGCTTCCGCAGCCAAATTACGAGACGAATGCGCTACCCTGCTCGGGCGCGACGAATGAGTGACAACCAATAACTGTCTCTCTTTCTGGTTGTGATTAGTGACTGCACTTTCTGTTGGCGGAAGCGGCCCATACTCTGTTTTCCTCTTACTGCTTGTTCCGCTACCAGAGAGAGGTAACAGGGAAGAGCAGTAAGAGGGACGTCGGAGTGTAGTCAATCGGGGACACGGAACCGCTGTCACTAATTCGGTAACTGATTAGTGAGATCCGTTTGTCCCGCTTCTCCCCTATAGCTTCGCTACACAACAGCTTAAGCCTTTCCTATAAGGAGATTCTTATATAGAGTCTGCGTTAATATAGCACAGTGGAATTGCTCGGGCGCAACCGATCACAGTTACATCGAGGATCTCGAGCGGGCAATTCAGAAGTTCTCAATGGTTGCCGGAAGAGTTGCAGCTATTATTGCCGGAAGTGAAATCTCAGTAATCGCCAGACGCCGTGCATGACCAGTCGATGAGGGGTTCAAATCCTTCGGTGAAATCTTGATCCGAATGACGGCGAACCCGCTCACGTCTGTCGATTACTAATCCACGAAGGCAAAAGTGGGGTCGGAGGGATTTGAACCCCCGATCGACTGATATCTCCGGTGCGCCTCGGAACTCCAGAGGGTCATCACACGAACGCTGATCAGGCGTTCGATCAGTATATCAGTCTGGAGTGTCGTCCCGGGCGCATGCCTCTGGAGTCAGTCGCCATACCTGGCTTGGCCACGACCCCGCGGTCTTTCGTAGGGCGATGCCCCCTAAATCCGTTTCGATTCGATTATCACAACCAGGGGGCCCGGCCTTCCGAGTCCGTCGTGTCGTCGCCGGGGTAACCCTCGGGGTCAGTCGACTCGTGGCTGTCGGTCGACTGAGTTTTCTTTGGTCCATACGCTCCCCAGTTGCCGCCATCAGGTAGCGGTCCCGTCCCAACCGCCGGAGCCAAGGAGTCGTCTTCGCCCTCTTCGTCTTCGTCACCCTCGAGTGGCGGGTCGATCGCAAAGATAGCTGCGACGACCAATGCGGCCAGTGGTGCCTGCCCGAAGGTATCTGCAACCAGCGCGATTGGCAACAGGCCGAGTGCGACCGCGCTGCCAAAGCGGAACCGGTCGATGTCCATGTACTTCCGGAGGTATGGGCCACCGAGCGCGACTGCCAGCGCGAAGACGACGCCAACGACGGCCGCAAGGATGGAGTTTGCGACCAGCGCAGGATCGTCCATCATGATAAACGCCATGCCGTTGAGATCCAGGCTCGCAACCAGTCCGAGGCCGATGATGACTCCTGGGCTGGGGAGATACTCGCCGATCGTCGCGCTTGCAGTTTTGGCCGCGATGGCGAGGATCACGAGTGCCGCGAACCGTTCGAAGATGACGATATTGAGGACGCTCTCGATTGCCGGCGCGAGCGCTGCCTGCACCGCCGAGAGCAGTATCACCGGGATGCCGACGAGTAAGACGACCTTGGCCTGTTCACGGGGCGTCCCGGTCATCTCCGCCAGAATGACGGCAACCGTCGCGCTGCCGCCGAAGATCAGCAGACCGACCTGGACGGCCCCGATCGGGTCGTCGAGCGCGCCCGCGAGGATCAGCGCCGGGAAGACGCCGTCGATCAACGGTAGCATCATCACCAGCGCCAGCAGGCGGGCGTTACCACCGACTAACGACTCGAGGCGGAGGGCAACCGGGTGTTCGGACGAGCTCATGGCTTAGGGTCGATGGCCATGACCCGAGGCCGGTGGGCGATGTGACGGACGTTCCCGTTCAGGTTGCAACTGGTGGCAGGCTTGAAGGAGATTCCACCAGTCCGCCCGATTACGCCCTCGTGCTGTGAGTTTGATATTCCCGAATGTAAATTTGGAGGCGGAGACGGCACTCATCCGACCACCGATTCGGGCCCCGCTGGAACTCACAGCGTACATACCAAGACCAATGATCGGATTGTCAATAAACGTTGTGTGAGACGAGTTTTCACGATACATTTGTCCGCAAACACTAGCGGCCAGATACGGTTTCAGATGTACGAATTTGTGTTGCGGGGCTGCGAGCACGCCGTCGGGAACCGTGTCGACAGTTCACAGCCGGGTCGCATCTCGCAACGCTTTTGACTCGCGGGTTCGGACGGTTTACATGGCGAACGACGTTCCCGAGCACGAGCCTTATTCTTCGAAACTCCAGGTACCGGAAGCGCTAACGTTCGACGACGTCTTATTGCGACCCAAAGAGAGCCGGGTCGAACCGGACGACGCGGACCTCACCTCGCAAGTCTCCACGAACGTCGCGGTGTCGGTCCCGATTCTCTCGGCGGCGATGGACACTGTCACGGAAAGTGAAATGGCGATCGCGATGGCTCGCCACGGCGGTCTCGGCGTCCTCCACCGGAACATGAACGTCGACGAGATGGTCGAGGAGATCGAACGCGTCAAAAGCGCCGACGAGCTCGTCATCCCCGCCGAGAATGTGGTCACCGCGGACCCCGAGATGACCGTCCGCGAGGTAGACAACCTGATGGCTCACGAAGGTGTCGGCGGCGCACCCGTCGTCAACACGCGCGGTGAAGTACTCGGCATCATCTCGAGCACCGACATCCGCCCGCACCTCGAGGTCAACGAGGACGATCCGGTCACCGAGGCGATGACCGACGAAGTCATCACGGTCGATGAAGGCGTCGATCCCCGCGACGCGTTCGATCTGATGTACGAGCACAAGATCGAGCGCGTTCCGGTCGTCGACGACGAGAACCTCCTCGTGGGGCTGGTCACGATGCAGGGTATCCTCCAGCGGCGTGAGTACAAGGAGGCCGTCCGCGACGAGGAGGGACGGCTCCGGCTCGGCGTCGCGGTCAGCCCCTTCGAGGACGACCGTGCCGAGGCGGCCGACGAAGCCGGCGCGGATATCCTCTTTATCGACACCGCACACGCCCACAATCGAAACGTCATCGAGGGTGCACGCGAGATCAAGGAAACCGTGGAGGCAGACGTCGTCGTCGGCAACGTCGGTACCCGCGAGGCCGCCCAGGAACTCGTCGACTTCGCCGACGGGATCAAGGTCGGTATCGGTCCGGGCTCGATCTGTACCACTCGCGTCGTCTCCGGTGCGGGAATGCCCCAGATCACTGCCGTTGCGCAAGTTGCCGACGTCGCCAGCCAGGAAGACGTTCCGGTCATCGCGGACGGCGGTATCCGTTACTCCGGCGATGCTATCAAGGCAGTCGCCGCCGGTGCAGACGCCGTCATGCTCGGTTCGTACTTCGCCGGCACCGAGGAGGCACCCGGCCGCGTCGTCACGATGAACGGCAAAAAGTACAAGCAGTACCGCGGCATGGGATCGGTCGGGGCGATGAAGTCCGGCGACAGTGACCGCTATCTGAAAGAAGAGCCCGACGAAGAGGAAGACTACGTCCCCGAAGGCGTCGAGGCGGCGACACCGTACAAGGGTACCCTCAAGTCCGAACTCCACCAGCTCGCCGGTGGAATGCAGTCGGGCATGGGCTATGTCGGTGCCGAGACGATCCCCACGTTCAAGGAACGCAGCGAGTTCGTCCGCATTTCCTCGGCTGGTCAGGCCGAGAGCCACGCCCACGACGTCGTCATCACCGACGAAGCACCGAACTACTCTCCTGACAGTAGCTAGAGGTCGATCGCAGGCGTCTCGAACGCACCGTCGTCTTCCGACGGCTCGTAGGACTCGAGTGCAGCCCTGACGATATCGAAGACGGCCTCTTTCCCCCAGCGGGCAGTGTTGATCGTGAGATCGTAGAACTCCCGTTCGCCGATGTCGATCTCGTAGTACGACTGGTACCGGCCGGCTTCGCTGACTTCTCGGACTCGCATCTCCGGTTCGGTTTCGACGCGATCCTCGATCCGACGAACTCGGACCTCTTCGGGGGCGTCGAGCCAGATCCGAAGGTCTGCACGGTCACCAGCGAGCCAGCCCGCAAGCCGTGACTCGAGGAGAAACGGTTTGTTGGCCATTCCCCACTCTTCGGCGATCGTCTGCAGTCGCTGGTCGAGGGCCCGATCGATCTCGTCGGATTCTTCGGCTTTCGCGGTCAGTTGTGTGAGGGTCAGGTCCCGTTCTTCGGCGATTTCGCGGAAGATGTCGCCGCCGGAGACGTACGGACAGCCGGTCGCCTCCGAGAGGCGTTCACAGAGCGTCGTCGCGCCACAGCCCGGTGGTCCGGAGACGGTAACGAAGAGGGTCGTGTCGATCTCCGACATCGACTGCTCGTCAACGGTCATATCTCTCCAGACACTCGTCAACGTGAAAAAACGTCCGGCTGTCGACCGGTTAATCGAGGACGAACGAGTTCCCACACTCCGAACAGGTCAGTTCGAAGGTGGCGTCGTCCGTCACCGAGAGGCTGTGGCCCTCTTTGTCGTCGCAGTGACGACAGTAAACCAGTGATTCTATCTGATCCCAGTCGTGTTTCGCCCCGGGTGCGCCGAAGGCGAAGGCGACAACCCGGCCCTCGGCGTCCTCGGGGTTGTATCCTTGCTGAAAGTCACCTGGCGCAAAATGAATCACTTCGCCGGCTTCGACGGGGACCTCGCCCGTACCGGTGTCGAAGATGGCGGTTCCCGCCTGTACGTAGAAGACCTCCTCCTGGTCGTAGTGGGTGTGGAGGCCACTCGAGAACGCCTCACCGGGCTCGAGTTCGAAGTAGTTGGCTCTGGTGAATCGCATGACTGCATAGACTTCGACCGTCAGAACTAGGGAGTTGAAGCGGGAAACGGCGGATGCTCTATGTCCAAAATTTCCCGCTTCACTGGGAAGGTCGTGACGTTGGCTAAAAGTGCTGTTGGTGGCCGAGGCGAATCCGCCGCCCCGCAGGGTGGCGGCGGATTCGCCGACTACGCCGTCGTTTCGCTGCACTGTCTGCGGATTTACTTGGAGAAATCCTACCGGGAAGCACTTGACCTGTTGAGCGAGATGCCACAAATACTGGCGGAGATCGGCCTTGAGGAGGCCGATCTCCCTGATCACTCTACGCTAGTGAAAGCATTTGATAGGATCAAGATGGCAGTCTGGCGAGTGCTGCTGCGCCTGTCGGCGCAGCTGCACGAGCCATCTGGCCATGCGGCGATGGATGCGACGTTTTTCGACCGCGAAAACGCGAGCAAACACTACTGCCGACGGACGAATTACCGCGTTCAGACGCTCAAAACAACGGCTCTGGTCGATACTGAGTCACAAGCTATCCTCGACGTTCACTGCACAACCAAGAAACGTCACGACACGCAGATCGGCTGGCAACTCGCCCGCCGCAACGCTGGCGAGTTGCACAGCCTCGCCGCCGACAAAGGCTACGACTGGCAACGGTTCCGTGATAAACTCCGGGAAGAGGACGTAAGACCGCTGATCAAGCATCGAGAGTTCCGTCCCATCGATCACGCGCATAACGCGCGGATCGATGGGACTCTCTACGGCCAGAGAGCGTTGTCTGAGACCGTCTTCTCGGTGATCAAGCGCACGCTCGGCGACGCCGTGCGTGCGCGAAGCTGGTATCGTGAGTTCCGTGAAATCGTCCTAATGTGTGCCGTATACAACATCAAGCGTACCGTCAACTAGCGAAATCAAGCGCCGTATGGCGATTCACCACGGCCGTCGCCTCGTAACTCACTGACGCCTTCTCGTGGATGCTCGGTTCCGTTCCCTCGAACGCGTAGGTCCTGCTGTCGACCATACAGGACGGACCACGAGATATCTAATAAGCCCCGGCCCCAGACTGTGGGGCGTCGGTTCCGGAGCGAGCGCCAGATATCTTGCAGTTCTGTCAGTAAATCGAGACGGGTGTCACTCGAGTTCCGGCAGCACCGACTCGCCGAACGCCTCGATAAACTGCTCTTGGTTCCGATTGACGTTGTGGAGGAGTAGTTTGTCGACGCCGAGAGCACGGTCCGTCTCGAGCCACTCGCGGTGTTCGTCTAGATCCGCGGACACGCGGACGTTCTCTGCGACCTGTTCGCTGCTTATCTCCTCGCCGAGTTCGTCGAACTCTCCGGGCGTTCGCAACGTTTGTGTTACCGGTCCAGGGACGCAGTTCGTCCGCCACTGATCGTAGGCACCCTCGAGCGCGTCGTCCTCGTCCGTGTCGTAGGAGAGTTGTACCTTACAGTAAACGTCGCCGTCGGGCGACCCGTCTCGGAACGCCTCGATTCGCCGCTCGAGTCCCTCCTGGTCCGGCGTCGCGACGGTGATCAGGCCGTCGGTCCAGTCACACTCGCCGAGCCACCTGGCGGTCTCCTCGGAGAGCGCTGCGCCGACCAGGGGCGGTGCCGTCTCCGGACGCGTGTAGAGGCGCGCCCGTTCGACGGTAAGTTGCGCCTCGTGGGTGACCTCCTCGCCGTCCCAGAGCCGGCGCATGAGTTCGGCACACTCCTCGAGTCTGGCGTTACGGTCGTCCTTGATCGGCCAGTCTGTCCCGGTGATCCCCTCGTTGAGCAACTGTCCGCTCCCGACGGACAGCCAGAACCGTTCGGGATAGCTCTCCCGAAGTGTGGCGGCTGCCTGAGCGATTATCGCTGGATGATAGCGATAACCCGGCGCGTTGACCGTCCCGAACGCCATCCCGGTCCGTTCCATCGCGGAGCCGAGCCACGACCAGACGAAGCCCGACTCCCCCTGCCGTTCGCTCCAGGGATGGAAGTGATCCGAAGCGAGCACGTCGGTAAATCCGTACTCGTCCGCGAGGCCGACGTACTCGAGCAACGTCGATGGGGTAAACTGTTCGTGAGATGCGTGGTATCCGATATCACTCATAGTGGTGTCTCCAGCCCTCGTTGGTCGTCTCCGATCGTCAGTCCGTCTGTTGGAGGCCGCGACACTTCGTCGCTTACCCGGAATTCGTAAGCACAGGGGAGCCGGCGTCTTCTCGATTCGCACTTCCCAGGTTGCAGACGGCCAGTCACCGCCGACGGCAGCGCACCACGGGCGCTTCGACCGATCCGATCCCTTCGATGTCCGCTCGGACGTGATCGCCGGATTCGATCGGTTCCGCGCCGGGTGTCCCCGTGCTGAACAGGTCGCCGGCCTCGAGTGTCATCACGCGAGAGTGGAAAGCGACGATCTCTCGAGGCGGAAACAGCATGTTTCGCACCTCGTTTTCGGCCGCGATCTCGCCATTCACGATCGTTTTGACGGTCAGCTCCTCGAGGTCGATCGAATCTTCGGGAACGGCGATCGCCGGTCCGACGACGAGGAAGGTATCGAAGCTCTTCGCTCGCGTCAGGAATCGCGGGTTTCGCTGGAGAACGTCCTCCGCAGTCACGTCGACGACCGGCAGGTAGCCCGCGACGACGTCGTCGACTGTCGACTCGTCCTCGAGATTGCGACACCCGCGGCCGATCACGACCGCGAGTTCGGCCTCGGCCGTGACGCCGTCGGTCTGTTCGACCGGCGGGAGTCGGATAGGCCCGCCGGGACCCGTCACGGCCGTCGAGGGTTTCATGAAGCTCGCCGGCTCCTCCGGGCGACCCTCGCCGAGGTCGCCTGCGTGATCCTCGTAGTTCAGGCCGATGCCCCAGAGCTTGCCGAACTCGGCGAGTGGCGGTCCAAGCTGGCGGTGATCGCCGTCGATCCGGTCGGCCGGAACGTCCTCGAGGTCCGGCAGCGTTCCCGCTGCGGCTCGAGGAAGCGCGTCGGCGACCGTCTCGAGGTCGGGTGCGGCTGCCGGAAGCGGAACGAACCCCTCCTCGTCGCCCAGCAGCGGTCGGCCGTCGGTCGTTCGAGCGAGATACTTCATTCCGCTCGATCCGTCCAGAAGTCGAAGGAACGGCCCGGCGCGAACACGTCGAGCCCGACGGCCAGTTCGTCACCGGTGTTCTCGACACGGTGGGGTTCCTCGGACTCGAGCAATACCGAGTCGTACTGCCCGAGGGTGACCGAGTCGCCGTCCTCGGTTGTGACGGTGAGTTCGCCCTCGAGACAGAGACAAACCTGTTCGTTCTCGTGGGAGTGCATCGGGGAGCTGTGACCCGGCGGTTTCTCGAACCACTCGAAACTACACTGGTCGCTGCCGGCGAGTGCACGCCGTTGCCACCCCTCGTCTGGCTCGTAGGTTTCGGCGTCGTCGAACTCGACTGGTTTCATAGGTTCGCTCCCGTGGAGCCGCCGTCGATCAGGACGCTCTCACCGTTGATGAACCCCGACGCTGGCGAGGAGAGGAAGGCGACGGTGTTGCCCAACTCCATCGGATCACCGACGCGCTCGAGTGGATTGCCCGCCCAGTCGGCCAGTCCCTCCTCGTAGGAGTCGTACTCGCCACGGTCGACCGCCTGTTCGACGAGACTCTCGATACGAGCTGTTTCGTGTGGGCCAGGCAAAACGGCGTTCGCCCGGACCTCGGGAGCGAACTCCTTAGAGAGAGTCTTCTCGAGCCCGATGACGCTCATGCGGACTGCGTTCGACAGCACGAGACTGTCGATGGCCTCCTTGACGCTTCGGGAAGTGACGTTGACGATCGTGCCGTGGTCGCTCTCTTTCAGGTAGGGCTCGGCCTCGCGAGCCAACCGGACGACGCTCATCACGAGCAGGTCGTAGGCCTCGTACCAGTCCTCGTCGTCGGTCTCGAGAAACGGCCCCGACGGCGGACCGCCGGCGCTGGTCACGAGGTGGTCGAGTCCGCCGAACTCGTCGACGGTCGTCTCGACTAGCCGTTCGACGTCGTCCCCGTCGGTCAGGTCACCCTGCTGAGCGACGACCTCGCCTGCCGCAATTGCCTCGAGGTCCGCTCTCGCGTCCTCGAGTCGGTCCTCGTCGCGGCCGTTGACGACGACGTTTACTCCCTCTCGAGCGAGTGCTTTCGCGGAGGCTTTGCCGAGACCGCTCGAAGACGCCGTTACGAGTGCCGCGTTGCCGTCGATCTGTAAGTCCATTTCGTCCGTTGTCCCCCACGAGAGAGGCAAAAAAGTTGGTGTTGCGGTAACTCGCGGACTGTTCGTGCTGACCTCCGTAGAACGGCCGGCTGTGTCTCGGGTTACGATCGTTGCGCACTGCTCACACGACTGGTACTCGGGTGTGGAGTGAGCGACAGTAGCTACTGTCGGTCGTCCTGTCGAAGTGTTTCGTCATCACTCCATGTAGCCGAGCCCTTTCAACCGCTCTTCGACGCCGTCGAAGTCCTCGTCGACGTCCTCGGCTTGCTCGCGCTCGCTCTTGGAACCGACGGTCGCCTGTGGTTCGTCCTCCTGTACCGTCGGATCGACGTCCGACTCGAGCAGTTCCGTCCGTACCTCGCCGTCTACGTCGTCGGGGATCGGTTCGCCGACGCTGTGTAGCAGCGTGGGTGCGACGTCGACGACCGAGAGGGCGTCGAGATTGACAGTCTCGAGGGACCCGTCGATTGCCGGGCCGTGAGCGAAGAACACGCCCTCGCTGCGATGGCTGGCGGCTTTCGTGCCAGCGGGTGCGAAGACGTCGTCGTCGAGTTTCGTCTTCTCCTCGTAGCCGTCCTCGCCGACGACGACGAGATCGGGTGACGCGTCGTCGGCGGGGAAGACGTCGTCGCCGTCGGAGACCGACAGCACCCGATCACCGGTGTCGGGATCGATGACGTCTTCGAACGCGGCGCGCAGTTCTCGCTTGACCGAATCCACGTTGGCGGGTGCCACCGTCCCCGCTTCGAACCGGTCGGTGTCGTTGACGTAGACGTAGCTCGGACCGTGAGCGAACGCGATCGTCTCCTCGAAGTCGACGTCGTACAGCCCGTGATCGCCCGGCACCTGTTCGGCGAGCCCGTCGACAAGGCCTTTGGGAAGTGACTGAACGAATCGCTTCTCGTCGATGCCGACACGTTTCAGCGTCCCGAGGACGTTCGACTTCGTTACGCCGAGCTGGGCGAGCGAACTCCCGGTTGCGCTGCGGTCTTTCCGGGAGAGAAACCCGTCCTGCTCCAAGACAACGTTCAAGTGGACGAACTTCGAGATCGGGCCAAAGCCGTGGTCGGAGGCGACGAAGAGATTGGCGTCGCGTTCGTCGACGTACTCGAGGACGTCGGCCAGGACGTCGTCGAACTGTTTGTAGTGGTCGAGAATGATGTCTTCTTCCCAGATGAGATGCTGGAGGCGGTCGGGCGCGGTGAAGACGAAAAAGAACAGCCGCCAGTCGTCGATCGCCATGAGTCGGTCCATGAGAGCACGCCGTGCAGCGACCAGCGAGTGCAGATCGTCCTGGAACTGCCGTTCCTCGCCGGCGTAGTCGTACCAGTTCAGTCCGATTCGGTAGTCGGGGATCTCCGCTGTAATCTCGTCGGCGAGGTCGGAAGGGTGCGCGAATCGCTCGTTGACCGACGGCGAGATCATCCCCGAGACCATCGTCCCGTCGATCTCGTCTGCAGGGTACGTCATCGGAACGTTGCCGACGACGGCCGGCGAGAGACGGTCCCACAGTGCCGGCCGCTTTCGATCGGTGCTCGTGTTCATCTCCTGAGTGTAGTCGTGCTGGAGCTTCTGAAAGCCGTAGATGCCGTGGTTGTCCGGCCGGGCCCCGGTCGCGATCGTCGGCCACGCTGTCGGAGTCGTCGGCGGCATCGTGCTCTCGAGCGGTGCAGCGACGCCGTCCTCGCGGAGCCGCCGAAACGCGGGTAGTTCGCCGGCATCGATCCACTTTCGCAGAAGGTTCCAGGGGACGCCGTCGATGCCAAATACGAACGCACGGTCGGTGTCACTAACTCTGGTCATAGGGAGTTCGCTAGACGACCCACCGGAAACACTGATTGTTATGACCGGAGTTACCGTTCGAATCGTCGACGTAACCTGCAAGAGACGAACGCCCTCGCCTCGAGAGGGTCGTTCGAGCACGAGCGACCCGTGACGGGTCGCTGCCTGGTGGGACGCGTCGCGTTCGAAACTGAAACCGACACGTGTCGCCAGCCACACAGCACTATCACCGCTTCCACGATTCGGCTGTGACCGTCGTCTCGACGTCGCTTTCGAGTCCCTGCTCGGGCTCGGATGTCGGCGGGACCAGTTTCGGCTCCCGTGGCTCCGCGAGCGCGTCTGTCGCGGCCTCGGACATCGTCTGGACTCGTAGATCGCCGTTGTGTCGCTGCTCGTCGACGTACTCGAGGACTCGCCGCAGTCGACGGACGTTGCGGGCGGTCGTGAGGTCGTTGGGGTGAAGCCAGAGGTGACAGGTGGCGTCGCGTTCGGCGGCGGCGTCGATGCCGAGTTTCGCCTTTCGGAGGACCGGGTCGCCAGCGACCGGTTCGACGACAGACCGTGCGAGGCCTTCGAACGAGAACAGACACAGCGATCCGGGGACGTTGACGAGGCCGTATTCGTCGAGCGTCGGTGAGACGAGCGGCGGTGCAGTCCTGCCCGCGGAGTAGCTCGCGAACTTGCCCAGCGGATACCACCAGGAGCCGTCGTACCACCGCGACGGTTCGACGCCTCGATAACACGTCACGTCGTACTCCGCGAGGACATCACGATAGCCGACGACGTTCCGTGGGAAGACAAACGACTCGAGTGCGACCCCCCACTCCTGGGCGACGTCGAGACAGGCCTCGAGTTCGGCTTCGGCGACCTCGCGGTCGATCGCAGTCGGATCGAACTGGAGGTGGGAAAAGGAGTGACAGCCGATCTCGTGGTCGGCCTCGGCGTCCTGAATGCGCTCGATCAGGTCTGGACCGAACCAGCGGTCGTGTTCGTCGGCCTTGCCACCCGGATCGCGTTCGAACCAGTCGTCGGCTGCTGCGGGGTGGGACGCGTGTCGACCATCACACTCCTCGAGAAAGAGGTGACCGACGACCGCCCACGTCGCGGGAATCTCGTAGGCGTCCAGCCACTCGAGCAGCCGCCGCCACCCCCTGCGAGCCCGCCGGACCCGCCGTTCCGGGGGTTGTTCGAGGTCGTGAAACCCCCACGCGAGTTCGGCGTCGATCGAAACGACTACCCGCCCCATTGTTTTCCTCGCTGTCGTCCCGGTCGGTTGCTCTCGGGCTTTCTCATAGCTGACACCGGCCTTCGCGGCCCTGGCTCGCCACACGCTATGTTATTCAAATTGAATTGTTAAGTATGGACACTATTATCTCACGAGAACGCCGTAAGCAGCGTCTACCGCGGGCTGAACTGAGGGACCCGTCGCCCCGGAAGTAGCGTGTCGTCGCGGTATCTCGTCGACAGGACCGCGTTATATCGTTGTTAACTAACGAGCAGAATCCGATACTGGCTGACATGGCTGACGACGACGCGGGACTGGAGCCTCCTCGAGTGAACGGGATTGCTGCCGTCGCACGCTGGGCTGGTGTGGCGGTTCTCGGCCGGCGTCACTTTGTGGCCGCTCTGGTCGAGAGGCCGACTTCGACCGGTGGTCCCGATGGCTAGTCCCGCCACTGAGGGGACGTGGGCCGGGCGATCGGTTGCCGTTCCCGCAATCACAGCGCCGAGTACGCTCGCGTGTTTCCGGTCGCTCGGGCGTCACGACGGAGAACGGATTCGAACGATTGCACTCGCGAATCGTGACGGCATTCCGGCGACGCGCTCGAAGTACTGCGACGAGTCCGTTCCGGTCCCCTCTCCCCACGAAGACCTGGTCGCGTACAAAGACGCGCTGCTGTCGATTGCGATGCGGCCCGACGTGCGGACGATCATCCCCGTTCGAGACGTCGACGTCTACGTCCTCGCGAAGTACAGAGACGAGTTCGACGAACACGTGAGCACTCCCTGGCCGGACATCGAGACGCTCCGGGCGACTCAGGATCGGATACGACTGTTCGACGCCGCGAAAGCGGCCGGCGTCGCCGTCCCCGAGACCGAACTGCTCGACGACGACCGCGACGACTGGGACCGTGAGTGGATCGTCAAGGCACGCTACTCGATTCTCGTCGACGAGTACGTCGACCGGTACGCGCCGACAGAGTTTCTCGACCCGCCCAAGACTGCGTATCTCCAATCCGGCGTCGAACCCGACGTAGCCCGGTTCCGCCGGGAGATGGACCACGTCCCTCTGCTCCAGGAGTACGTCTCCACGACCGACGAGTACGGCTTCTTCGCGCTGTACGACCACGGTGAGCCACTTGCAACCTTCCAGCACCGACAGCGACGCGGCTACAGCTACGCCGGCGGCGCGAGTTCGTTTCGCGAATCCGTCCGAATTCCGGCTCTCGAGGAGGCCGGCCGGAACGTGCTCGACCACCTCGAGTGGCACGGTCTCGCGATGGTCGAGTTCCTGCGGGACGACGAGACAGGCGAGTTCAAACTGATGGAGATCAACCCCCGGTTCTGGTCGTCGCTCCCGTTCTCAGTGCAGGCAGGAGCCGACTTCCCCTACTACTACTGGCAGGTTGCGAACGGTCGGAAAGACCTCGTCGACCACGAGTACGAGGCCGGACTAGCCGGTCACCTGATCCGCGGAGAGTTACTCTACCTTCGGTCGATACTCTCCGAAGACGTCGATCTCGCGGAGAAACCGTCGTTCTCGAAGGCAGTGTCGGAGATCGTCGGATCGATCATCGAACACCCGCGATTCGACTGTGCGAGCGTCGACGACCCCCGGCCATTCCTGTGGGACATGCGTGAAGCGTACGACCACTACAACGGACGCGTCTGACCGCCTGCTCTGTAAAGAACGCGTGCTCGCCGACGCGAGCGCTACTCGTCGACGTCGTACTCGAGGTTGATGTCGGCTTCACCGGCGAGTCTGAAGTCGGTGATGTCGCCGCTGAACCGGTAGGCGTCCCGCCAGTTCGCGACGATTCCGCGAACCGTCGTTCCCTCGATCTCGTTTTCGTCGTCGATGGTGGCTCCCCTGTACTCGGACGGCTCGACCTCACCGTCGATCGTAAACGAGTAGGTCGTCGGACCGCTGGCCTCGGTGCCATCGAACAGTAGGACGTGTGGGAGCTGTTCGTCCGAATCGTCGCTGCTCTCGTCTTCGTCGTCCCACGAACCGACACCCTCGAGTTCATCAGGATCGAACGCGTTGCCGTTGACGACGGCCGTAACGTCAGAATCGACCGTCACCGAGTCGATCCGGCCCTCGACGTAGAAGTCGTCGCGGTAACCGCCGAGAAAGCCCTCGACGACGAACTCGTCGCCGTCGCTGGAGACGGTGTCCCGGTAAGGATCGTCCGGGTTCGTATCGGCGTCGTCGCCCGCCTCTGCGGTACCGTAACCGGTCAATTGATATTCGGAGACGCCGCTTGTCCCGTCCTCGAGGACGAGATGGTTGGGTTCGTCGTCGTTCCAGATGTCTTCGAGGTCGGGGTCGTCTTCGCCGTCTCCATCGTCACCGTTTCCCGGGTTTGAGGGTGGACTCGGGCTTGAATCACCGGACTCGCCGCCGGCAGCTTCTTCCGCACTCAGCGGGACGCCGTCGACATCTTCGGGATCGGTACGTCGCGTGGAGCCGACCGAGGAGCCGTTGATCGCGCCGCTGGACTGGACGGTATCTGTCCCCCAGGCTGTGTTCTCCGCGTTGATGACGGGTGCAGCGTGGCCAGCGATTCCACTCGCGTGAGCGACCATGTCGCCGACGCGGTTACCCTGGAGGTCGCAGTCGATTACGTCGATCTCGCCGTAGCGGACCCAGACGCCGCGGTGACAGTTGATCGCGACGCAGTTTTCGACGGTCGAGCCGCCGGGAACGCGCCACGCGGCAGGCTGCATATCGCGGGCGTAGGAGTTGCGGATGTCGACGGTTCCGCCACCGGTTCGCGTCGGTTCGGAGGCGTACACTGCGTTGTCGGCCACGTGCTGGACGTGGAGGTTGTCTATGTCGATGTGGCCGGAGTGTCTTCGGTTCACGAAGACGCCCGTCGGGCTGTTCGGATAGTTCGTCGAGGCCGCGCCGTCGCCCATGTAGACGTTCTCGATCACGCCGTGGCCACTGCAGGCGGCGTGGATGAACGCGTGGCGTTCTCGCGTGTCCCACCGGCCGAGCCAGCCGACGTTTCTGATCTCGAAGTCACTAATGCCGGTCGCCCAGATCTTCGCCTGGGCACCCTGAGCAGTGATGTCGATCAAGACGTTCTCGAACGTCTCGCCCTCGCTGAGTCGGTGCTGCCAGAACTCGCCCGGGCCGACCTCGATCACGTCGTACTCTTCGGAGGCAGCCGCGCTTCCAGCACTCGCAGCGAACCCCGCGCCGACTATCGACGTCACGCCGGCTGCTTTCAGGTACGACCTACGGCCGAGTAATGAGTCATTACTCCCGATATCGGCGGTTCCAGCGTCTCTTCTATCGCGTCTATCGTCATCCAGTTTCTTTGGATCGCGTGCCATGCATTGCGACTAACGACATTCTACCGGTATAAACTTTCTCGTACGATTAAAGTAAAACAAGTCGAATGTCAAAAAATCCTGTGTATTATATCACAAATATTTATACATATATTGGAGTTAGAAACGCGACCGAACCGTAACGGGGGACAGCCACAGAGAGATCTCGTCCGGGGAGTTAGATCCGTAGTATCGATTACAGCGGAGAATCGGTGGCCTCGAGTCGCGCCAGTCAGACCCTCGCAACTGGAGATATTGACGGCCGGAACGACGTGGCCCGTCTTCCCCGGGAACGCGTTTCCGTGTGAGGCCTGCCGGCTCAGGTCAACTGTGCGACGGCCTCACGTGGATCGACGAGCCCGCTCACGACGGCCAACCCAGCCCAGACGCCGATGCCTACCACGACGACGCCAACGAGCGTCGGCAGTGTCGAGACGTACGGAACGAGCGAGAGGACGGCCACTCCCATCGCTCCCGCGATACCGCCAGCGATCCCGACCGCGCGTCCGAGCCGCCAGACGTCGAGCGAGAGCTCGAGGTGCATCACGTAGACGTTTACCAGCGTGTAGATACCGAAGGTGACGACGGTGGCGATGGCGGCTCCGACCACGCCATAGATCGGGATCAAGACGACGTTCAAGACGACGTTTGCGACCGATGTCACGCCCTTCGCGATCGCACGTGCTTTCGCCCGGCCGAGGTAATCGAGGCTGTTGGTCGTGATGTCGGTGATCGACTGGAAGACGACGTAGATCCCCAGCACCTGCAAGACTGGCGCTGCGCCGGCATACTCCACCCCGAAGACGAGCGAGATGGCGGGGTCCGCGACGAGGAAGAGCCCAACGGCGGCGGGCAGGTACAGCAACAACACGTACTGGAGAGATGTCTCGTAGAGCCGTGCCGCACGCTCGAGCGATTCAGTCGCCTTCTGCTCGCCGAACGACGGCGAGATCGAAAACCCCAGCGATCCCGAGACGACGGTGACGAACTCCGAAATCTGTTTGCCGAGGACGTAGTAGCTGACCGCGACGGGCGTGAGAAAGTAGCCGACGAGGACGGTATCGAACTGTCGGTCGAGGACGTTCGCGCTCTGGGAAGCCGTCAGCGGAACGCTGTACTCGAGGAGTCGGTTCCGGAGCGATCGACTGCCACCGCTCTCCGGATAGGCCGTATAGAACCGCCGGTAGAGCAGTACCGCACCAGTCACGGCCGCGATGCCAGCGCCGAGGACGTACCCAAATAGTGCGCCGGCGACCCCGAGTCCGAGCGCGGTGAACGCGACGACGAAGACGACACGTCCCAGCGAGTTGATCACTTCTATTCTGGCACTCAGCTCCACGCGATTGAACCCCTGGAACAGCGTCTGGTGGTACGAGTACAGCGATATCGCACAGAGATAGAGCGCGCCCACCAAGAGGAGGACAGTCAGTTCTGGCGTCTCGAGGACGAGCGCGATCACGTCTCTCCCGACGACGAGCGCGCCGGCGACGAGTCCGAGCAGGAGTAGCCGGTACCGGATGGACGTCCGGAGGACGAACCTGACCGAGCCAGGATCGGTCTCTTTTCGGTCCGAGACGTACCGTGCAGCCGAGCGTGCGAGCCCGAGGTCGGAACCGATCTGGGCGATCGAGACGATCGAAATCACCAGAAACAGGAGTCCGTACTCGTCGGGAGATAACAGGACGCCCGCGAGCAGAAAGATCAACAGCCCGTTTGCGACAGTGTTGAACAGACGCGCCCCGACCGTCGCCTTGAACCCGTCTATGATTCGACTCGTCGACATCTCCTATCGGCACGCTCGTGGCCCGACTCGAACGCGTTCGATGGTCGATACTCCCCTCTCGGCGTGTCCCGTGATCGTCGTGGTCACTGTCGCTCCATTGTACGAATCCGTCCATTGTTACGATCCTGCTACCTGCAACCGACGGACCGCGTCGCCGGTGATGCTCGTCACTCGGCTCGTCCGAGAACCGCCTCGAGAGCGCGGTAAGACGCGTCCAACCGGCCACAGCGAGGTCATAACAAACCACTGCCGGCCAGTGGTCTGTTACGAGATGGCTGTCTCTCGATCCCGTGCGGTCTCGAGGCGTCCGAGACGAACGTATCGCTCACCGCTCGACCGACCGACGCCGGATGTGTCGTCCCCTCGAGTGAGAGTGACGGCCGCGGCTCCCGGAGCGTAACGATGCGGTTCGGACTCTATCACGCACACGCAGGGACGAAAAGCGCCGGCGGGAAAGCAGTCTTCGTCCGACAGTTGGCCCGCGAACTGGCGAGCGGCCACGAGGTCGTCCTCTACACGGAGTTCGACCGACGCGCGGACGTCGCCGACTCGCTGCTCGAGTCGGACGCGTCGCTGTACCGGATTCCACCGGTCGAGAGCGACCGCGTCCGCCGGTTCGTCCACCAGCGAACGCCACTGGGGACGGCTGACCTGCTGCCGCTAGTTAGTGGGCTCCGGTCGGGCCTGCGGTCGCACGTAAACGAGAGCGTCGACGTCTTGCTGACCCACCGGTTTCTCGAGGACACAGTGCTCTCGAACGTCGTCGACGTGCCGACAGTCTACCAGTATCACAACGTCGCAAGCGTCGGTCTCGGGGCGCGAACGCGGGAACACTGCAGCGCGACGGACTACCACCTGGCGAACTCGACACAGATCGCCCACGAGGTCCGAGAGAAACTCGACAGAGACGTCGACGGCATCGTCTCGCCGGGACTCGACCTCGAGCGATTCACTCCGGAGGCGACGCCGGGGTTACACCCCGACGCGCCGTCGATCCTCTTCGTCGGCCGCGTCCGGGCGGGAAAAGGAGTCTCCGAGCTACTCGAGAGCGTCGCTCGCCTGTCGCTGGACGCCCAGTTGTACGTCGTCGGTGACGGTGACCTCGCGTCGGTCCAACGGCAGGCAACCGATCTCGGCGTGGACGAAGCCGTCACACTGGTCGGGGAAGTCCCCCACGAAGAGCTCCCCGGCTACTACACCGCCTGTGACGTGTTCTGCAACCCGACGCGGTACGAGGGGTTCGGGATGGTGAATCTCGAGGCGATGGCCTGTGGGCTCCCCGTCGTGACGACGGACATCCCCGGAGTGCGGGAGTACGCCGACCACGGAGAGAACGCCTTGCTCGTCTCGCCACGGCACGTCGACGACCTCGCGGCCGCTCTCGAGTCGATTCTCGCGTCCCCCTCGCGTCGCGACGAACTCGCCGAGACCGGTCGGGAAACGGCACGACAGTACTCCTGGGCGTCACAGGCCGACCGACTCGTGGCGTTTTGCCGGCGCGTGCTCGAGGACGAGGGCGAAGACGAAGACGAGCACGGGGCGGGGTCTGTGGACCGCAGCCGAGAAGAGAACCGTCATCCCCGCCCAGACAGACGCGGCCGGTCGTTCTCGGAGTGACGTCTGGGGACCGCGGTCGAGTACGTGTCGAAAAGAAATCGTCACAACGTCCGTCTCAGACGGTTTGCTGTCAGTCAGTTCCGGCGCGACCGCGCTCCTGCGGTCGCGCCGGGACATCGGTACAGTCTTCCGTATCAGGCCTCTGCAAATTCCGGCTCGGCGTTCACGTAGTAGAGTTCGAACTCGCCGTTCGACTGGATACGATCGACGTCGGGCTGGTCTGTAACCGACTCGAGTTCACTCCCGGTGTGTCGAAGCTCCTGATAGGCGATCGTCTCGCGTTCGTAGTCGGCCTGTGTGAGGACGAAATAGCGGTCCTCGTCGTACTGGTCGGCGAGTCCGGCACCGATTCCCTCGTCGGGTGGGCCCTCGTGAAGTCCCATCCGTTCGGCGTTGCCGTTTACGGCGTCGTCGTACCTGTTTGGCCCGTTTCGCAACCCGACGAACTGCACGTCCTCGAGCTGTCCGTCGAAGGCCGTCTCGTAGCCCTCCATCTGCGTGTCGCTGACGTGTGGTGAGGCGTGATACGTGTACGGCGAGGGGAAGACCGCCGCGAGCGAGAGTACGAGCAGGCAGGCGAAGCCGACGGCGAAAAGCGGCCGACTTCCCGGGAGACGCGCCCTCGAGCGCGGCTCGTCGGAATCGGTGAGCCACGCGAAGAGGCTAAAGGCCGCGATCGAGCCGAGGATCGTGACGAACACCATCATCAGTCCGAACACGCGAAAGTGCATCGTCGATCCCGGCGCGACGAAGTAGATCACGAACGGCGGGCCGAGCGCGACCAGGGCGACGGTGAAGTACGTCGTCTCGGGGCGAACGCGTCGGATCAGTGCAGACCGGGAACCGACGACTCCGAACGCGAGGGCGACGGTGAGTAACACGAAGACCAACTGAGCGAAAAACAACTTGAAGAATATCTCGCCCAGACTACCACCGATCGCCGACAGCGATGCACCTTGTGTCGCGACCGTGTCCGCACCGCCGCGGCCCTCGAGGACGAACTCGACGGCCGAGGTGAGGAAGTACTCGAACATCCCGCCGAAGAACCCATGGTTCGAGGTCCACACCAAGAACAACGCGATCAACAGGACTGTGTGGCCGTACACTGGCGTCTGGCCGGCGATCTGACCGTCGCTCGCGACGCGTTTTGCGAGGTACTGGACGACGGCGATCCCGAGGAAGACGACGATCAGGTGAGCGACGAGCTGTGGGTGGTAGACGACCGTCGCAACCGCTGTGAGCCCGAGTGCGATTCCGAGTGCCGAGGACGGCGACGCGGCCCCGTCGGTGCGGAGGTATCGCGCGAGCAGGTAGCAAAGCAACGCCGAGAACATGACTGCCTGAGACATCGCGTGGGCGGACATGTACATAGAGATCGTCGTGATCGGCAAGAGCAGAAACCCCGCGAAGGCCGCGACCACCATCGCACGTCCGTCTTCGACGATCGTCCCGACGGCAAGCGGCACGAACACACAGAAGACGAGAATCGAGAGCACCACCACGTACAACAGCGACTGCGCTACCGACGTGCCAAGCGTCGAGTGAACGAGCGTCGTCACCGTATGTATTCCCGGATAGTACAGTTCGAACGGAAGCATCGTTCCCTCGGTGATCGCACGCGCCCAGCCGAGATGGGTCAGAGCGTCGTGGTGGCCGTAGAACCGATACCCGCGAACGATCGGCAGCCCGGCAAAAACGAGCATCGAGAGCCCGCCGAGGACGAGCGCGACTGGCCGGGTTCGACCGCTGCCGGTCGGCGAGACGAACGCGACTGCAATCCCGATCCCGACTGCAAGCAGCAGGCCGACCCAGAACAGCAGCGGGGTCGACGTGTACAGCGACAGTTCGTACCCCGTCGCCGGCCTCGAGCGAGCCAGGAGAACGCTACCAGCGAGGACGAAGAATCCAATCGCAAGTGCGACCTTTCGGAACGGTTCGTCGACAGAGGCTGAGTTGGCGGACATTCGGATTGCTCCGTCGTTTTCCCGTTGCAGTACTTGTTATTCTCCGATTGCAGACTGTAAGCCACGGAATACCGTCGTTGACTTCGACGATCGAGCTGACGGCAAGCGGCGTTTCGACCGCTACAGGACCAACCGGTGTCGCCTCGAGCGACGAGCGCCGGCCGGAACAGCGAACGAGCGGTGACTTACTCGAGGTCGTCGTCCTCGATTTCGATCCAGAAGTGGGTGTAACGGTAGGCGTCGTCGGCCGTTGGGGTCTCGGGGACGTCGTCGTCGAACAGCATGACGGCGATTCGGACTTCGCCAGCGTCGGCCTCGGGAGTGACCGTGCGGTCGCCGTGACCGGTCGTGCCGTCGCCGAGGCTGTAGTCGATCTGGCGTAACTCGGTTCGCTCGAGGACGTCGCCGTCGTCGACCCATTGTTCTTGGACGACGGCCGTGTACTCTTCGTGGTCACCTTCCTGATTTTCGACAGTGACGACCAGCGGGATCGACTCGTCGGAGTCGACGGTGTCTGGGAGGTCGCCGGCGACGTACTCGCCGTCGTCGGTCTCGGTGAGCAGTCTGAGGTCCGTGTACTGTTCGTCGTTCTGTGGAGCCACGAGAGCGTAGCCGACGGCCGTCACCGCGACCACCATGCTGACGACCAGCAACAGGTTGATCGCCGTGACCGACGCTCGACTGTCGAAAAGCCCCGCTCGCAGTGCACCGAGCTTCCGTCCCAGCTCGAACCGGTATCGCTCGGCGGAAGAGACGCGCGCTCGACGGACGGTCGCGACTGCAATCGCCAGGAGGACGAAGCCGGTTACAGACCAGACGACGGCCGCTGTCGTGTACTGCCAACCGATAGCGGCCATCGCCAGCCCCAGCAGCGGAAGGACGGCGAAACTCAGACCGAACGCGAGCGCTACACGTTCTGTCTCCGTGACGGTCTCCGTCTGTCCGATTACCGGGAGTCGTTCGGCCCGGTCGGCGCGGACGCCTCGCGGGAACAGGACCGAGACGACGGCGTATCCCGGTGCGAGAAACAGCAGTGGAAAGCCGACGAGAGCCCGGACGACTGGCGACGCGATGTCGACGGCGGCAAGCAGGACGGCCGCCAGGAGGACGAACGCCGTGAGACCGGTCAGGTCTGTCGGTATCCGAGCGAGCAGCGTCGCTTGCCCGGAACCGGTCCCGAACGGTCGAATCAAACGTTCCTTCATCGACCGACGACTCGACCGATCCGGTCATTGTTACTGGTCGGATAACCGACTGTCAGGGAGTGATGACCGTTCGGATCGGAGACACTACAAGCGGCTCGAGTGGGACGTCGAGAGAGCACAGGTGACGAGTAGTGCCGACCTAGTACTCCGCCAAGCGTCGACTGCTGAGTGAACCCAGACGACCGCATTCGGTTTCACTCATCCGTTCAGGCTTGCCAAAGCACTAGTACCGTCCCAACCGTCGACTGACGGGTCGAATCGGGCCACACCGCCAGATTCGACCCATCAGTTCAGGCTTGGCCCGCCACTAGACCGTCTCGCGGCTCGAGCGATCGGCGACCCCGCCAGACGAGCGGTGGAAACAGGGCGCTTACAAAGGTCGTCGGCGGCGACGCCGTCCGTATGAAGCGACGATCGAGCGACGGAACTGACCAGCCGACCGAAAAGAGAGAGGGCAACCGATGAGCGTCGAGGTTCGCCTTGCCACGGACGACGACCGCGAGCGCTGGAACCGCTACGTCGAGCGCTCTCCCCAGGGACGGCTGTGGCACGAACTCGAGGCCCTGGCGGTACAGGCCGACTATGCCGGCGCGACGCTCCACCCGCTTATCGGGTTCAAGGGCCAGGAACCAGTCGGACTCTTTCCCGTCTTCGAGGTCGACAAGCGGTTTGTCACCACCGTCTTCTCGCCGCCGCCGCACCTGCGGGTGCCGTACCTCGGGCCGGTGTTTCTGAACGTGGAGAAGTTGAAACAGCGCAAACGCGAACGACGGCGGTTGGCGTTCGTCGACGACTGCATGGAGTGGGTCCGGTCGGAACTGAACCCGAAGTACGGCCACGTCCGCACCACCGCCGGCTTCGCGGACGCCCGGCCGCTCGAGTGGAACGAGTACGACGCCTCGCCGGAGTACACCTACGTCGTCGACCTCACACGGGACCGTGAGGAGCTTCTGCTGTCCTTTAGCAGTGACGCGCGAAGCAACGTCCGGAACACGGACGAGGATGCCTTCGAGGTCACCGTCGGTGGCCCCGAAGATATCGAACTGATCATGGCACAGGTCCGCAACCGCTACGAATCCCAGGGGATCGACTTTCGGGTCACCGACGAATTCGTGCTGGACCTCCACGAGCGGGTGACGGGCGGTGCGATTCGACCCTACACGCTGCGGGTCGACGGCGAATTCGTCGGCGGCATTCTGGCCGCCGAGTACGGCGACACCACTGGCCGGTGGCTCGGTGGCGTCCGGTCCGACACGGGGGTCGATCTCCCGACGAACGACCTGCTGGACTGGGCGATCATGGAAGACGGCCTCGAGCGCGGGCTCGCCGGCTACGATCTCGTCGGGGCGGACAACCGCCGCATCAACCGGTACAAGGCGAAGTTCAACCCCGAGTTGCGGACCTACTACAGCCTCGAGTACGGGAGCTGGGGGATGCGACAGGCGGCGTCGCTGTACGATTCGGTAAAGTGAGCTACCGACGGGCCGCGATTTCGCGCCGAAGTTCACGTCCGACGACGGTGAGCACGGAGACGACGAGGGCGATCAGGTAGACGACGGCGAACCAGATCGTCCGGACGGCCTCGAAGACGATCCCGCCGTCGATACCGGCGGTGGTGAAGACGTACCCGAGGCCCCACGTTCCGAGTGCGACCGTCCAGAAGACGGCGACGACCGCGAGAACGAGCCGATCGATAGCGATGCGTTGGACGCCCCGACCGATACCGAGGGAGACGATCGGACTGGTTGGTCCGAGGCTGTCAACGGTACTCCTAACGAAATTCGAACGGCGACCATCGCAATGACCGCGACCGTCCGTTTCACGAGAGGGTCTCTCCCTGTCGGCTCTGACCGCCCGATCAGTCGACGACCCGATTCGCCGCCGTTCGATACCGGTCGTAGACGTCCCGCGACGCGTCCCGAACGCCCTCGTCGTCGGTTTCGAACGTTGCCTGCAGGACGCCATCGTCGTAGGCCCCGAGCACGACCCGCTTGTCACACTCGAGCAGGCCAAACGAAACGTCGTCGTGAACGGCGAGCGAGACATCTGCAAGCGTCGCGGCGACTCGGACACCCCCGCGGAGCTTCGAGCAAAATGAGTTGTAGGCGTCGGCATCGACGACAGCATCGACCGTCGCGCCGTCGCGAACGCGAGCGACGAGCGGTCGAACGTACAGCGGCGACGCGATCGGCGCGAGCACCCGTACGCGTCGTGTGTCGTCGAGGGCGTCGATCACGTGAGACACTGGAGCGTGTGGGTCGGCGGATCGACGGCACGTCGTCGTCCCATCCACGGTTGCGATGTCAGACGCGGTGAAACCGAACTCCTCCGTCGGAAACACCTCGAGGAAGGTCGCGAACTCGTGGCCCCGCTCTAGACGTTCGAGGAGAGAAAAGATGTCGTCGGCGACCAACTCCGCGTAGGTCGTCACACGGTAGGTCTGGCCCTTGCTCGTCGCCAGCCGTTGTTCGTCGAGAGCCGAGAGCGATCGAGAGACGGTCCGCCGAGAGGCGTCGACGTGGGGAGCGATGTCCGAGGCGGTCCCAGCGCCACGCTCGAGCAGGTGCTCGAGGACGCGAAGTCGAACGGGTGAACGTGTCAGAGTCGCCAGCGTCTCGAACCCGGCCACGGCCTCATCGTCGCCGCTCGCCATTACTATTTGACACGATTGTGGGCCGGACGTATAAGCATCCCGCCCATTCAGCAGAGTTCGCAACCGCGACCGATGGCGTCAGCTATGCCGGGAAAACAGCTCGGGGAAGCAAAAACGCGGTGGTTCTGACCGGCCGCCGTGAATCGGCAAACGGCGACGACCAGCCGAAGGCAGCGGATTCGACGCGTAACAGCGTCCATAACCAAGTCTCCTCCTCGTGGAATGCCCGGCAATGGAATCTTCGCTTCGAACGCTGCTCGTCGGCATCGACGCGGCCTGTGACCGAGTGCTCGAGCCACTGTTTTCCGACGGCGAGATCCCGACGCTCGCGTCGTTCTACGACGACGAGGGTGGAGCGAGCGGCCCGCTCGAGTCACAGATCCCGCCGTGGACGGCGAGTGCCTGGCCCTCGATGTACACGGGGAAAAACCCCGGCAAACACGGCGTTTACGGCTTCCTCTCGTTCGACGGCTACGACTGGGACGTGGTCAACGCGACCGATGTCCGCGAGCAGGCGCTGTGGGAACTACTCTCGGACCGGGGGCTCTCGAGCGTCGTCGTCAACGTTCCCGTCACCCACCCACCCCGGGAGTTCGACGGCGCGGTGATTCCGGGCTACACCGCGCCCGAGAACCCCGACTGTCATCCCGACGGCCTGCTCGAGGACGTTCGAGAGGAGATCGGTGAGTATCGCGTCTACCCCGACGAGACAATCGACGACCGCGCCGAGAACTACAGCGACTGTGCGCGCATGCGAGGCGAGGCGTTTCGCTACCTCGCCGGTCGGTTCGAGTCAGATTTCGGCTTCCTCGAGTTCCAGGTGACCGACTCGATTTTCCACAAAGATCCCGACGACGAGGAGGCGATCCGCAGGATATACCGTGAAGTCGACCGCCAACTCGCCGAGACGATAGAGACCTGTGATCCGGACAACGTGATCCTCGCGAGCGACCACGGGATGGGACCGTACGACGGCCACGAGTTCCGAGTCAACGAGTACCTCCGTACAGAGGGAATCGTCGAGACCGAACGCGGCGGCCGCGGGATGCCGACCTGGGCGACGGTTCGGGACGACGCGCTCAAGGCCGGCACCGAGACCACCGACCGCGAACCCGGCCTCGGCGAACGGGCGATGGCGACGGCCGCGACCTTCGGGCTGACCAGCCAGCGAATCGGAGCCGTCCTCGAGCGGTTCGGTATCGAAGAGACCGTGGCACGCTATGCACCCACCAGCGTCGTCAACGCGGGTGCGACCCAGGTCGACTTCGCGTCCTCCAGGGCCTTCGTCCGCTCGCGGATCGAACTGGGCGTCCGGATCAACCTCGAAGGGCGCGAACCCGACGGCGTCGTCCCGCCCGAGGAGTACGAGGCCGTTCGAACGCGGATCATCGACGCGCTCAGATCGGTCGAGACACCAGACGGCGAGCCGGTGTTCGAAGCCGTCCGGCCCCGCGAGGAGTTCTTCCACGGCCCCGAGAGCGAACACGCCGTCGACGTCGTCACCGTCCCCACCGACTTCGACCACTTCCTTTCGGCGACCTTGCGCGACGCCCAGTTCGGCCCGCCATCCGAACCCTGGAACCACAAACTCGAGGGCACCGTCGCCGCCAGGGGAACCGCCGTCGACGGCGACGCTGGCGTCGGGAACGCACACCTCTTCGACGTCGCACCGACCGTCCTAGCGACACTCGACGTGCCGGTCGACGACCGGATGGACGGCCAGCCGCTCCCCTGTGTCGACTCGCCGGGCACCCGTCGCTACCCACGGCTGGACGACGACCGCTCGACTGACACAGACGACGCCGCAGTCGAACAGCGACTCGCGGATCTGGGCTATCTCGAGTGACGGATCGTCGACGGCCTTTCTGTGCCACGTCGAACCGCACGCCCGCTCGAGTGGCTCTCGGATCAGTTCCGATACCCGACTGCAGGAGTCAGACTGCCCGCTGCCCGTTCGGCCGCATCGCCGAGAACGAAACACAGATTTACGGGAGTGAAACAGTAACACTCGTACGAATGACCCGTCGCGTCGATTCCAGTGAGCGAGTCCCCAGTGATCCCAGAAGGGACCAGGCGACGACTACCGCGACGGCTCCCTCGACTCGAGGCCCAGACTCGAGGGACGGCGAGGTGAGTGGGCGATGAGCGACGGCATCGACGTGGCGATTGCGGACGCGGTCGACGCCTACCTCCAGCGGAAAGCCGTCGGCGATCCCGACAGCCCCGGTGCCGGCACCTACGCGGCCAACGCCGAGTCGATCCTCCGGCGGTTCGCCGAGTGGGCCGAACGCGAGCACGGCGTGACAGCGATCCGGGCGCTCGAGGCGTCTCACATGCAGTCGTACGCTGGCGAACTGCGCGACCGCGCCGACGAAGGGACCTACACGGCATCGACTGCCCACACCTACTACGCGGTCGTCCGGGCGTTTCTCTCCTGGTGTGTTCGCGGCGGCATTCTCGCGGAGAACCCGGCCACCGTACGGGATGCAGAGTCAGAACTGCCGACCACGACCCAGCCAGTCGACGAGGACCGCTGGACTGCCGACTCCCGGCGGAAACTCGAGCGATACGTCCGGGAACGCGCGCTCGAAGGCACCCCCTCGGACGCCGACAAACGACGCAACCGGCTTCGCGAGTACGCGATGGTCGCTCTGCTCGCACACTCGGCCGTGCGTGGCTCAGAACTGTTCCGGGTCCCCGAGGACGATCGGCGGACGGGCGCGACGTGGGACGATGTCGACTTCTACACGGGGACGATCCGCGTCCTCGGCAAGTCACAGCGCCAGGAAGACGTGACGTTGCTCGCACCCGCGCGAACGCCGCTGCGCCGGTACGGCGTCGTCCTCGATCCGCCCTCGAACGACTGGCCCCTGTTCCCGACGCGACACGCCCCCTCGATCGCCAGTCGCGTTCGCAAGCGACTTCGTGAACGCGGTCACGGCGACGAGGAGGTCGAAGCCCTGCTCGAGGGCAACACGGCGACCGAACTGGCACGCGAGCGAGCCATCGCACCGCCGGCGATCACGACCGAGGGCGCACGCTCCGTGCTCAAACGGCTCTGTCGCGAGGCCGGCGTCGAGGTCGACGGCGACTACCTGACGCCACGTGGCGTTCGTGCCGAACCGGACGACGACGATCGGTACCGACGCGACGCGACGCCTTCGACGCCCGCGCTTCGAACCTCCGTCCCCGAACGCGCGATCGCAGTCCCCGAGTCGCGGACGGAGGACCGACTGATCAGAGACATCGGCGCTCGAGACCTCGAGAACGAAGAGACGTAAACGGCTCTGTCGAAACTCGTAGCCGGTGATAGGTCCCAGGAGTCTTGCTGCATACAGCGCGCGAATTCAGCAGATGGATTGAAAACGAGCCAAACTGCTATGTCTATTCGTCTTTAGCTAAGACTCACACCTCGGTTGCGTAGCGGTAGCGAGCGTCTCTTGTAACACTGGGCGTTGCTGGTGGATCTTCTGTGCGTCGTCGATCAGTCGCTCGAGCAGCGGTGGTGGCGAGTAGCCAAGATATTCGCCAAGTTCGTGGAGGATGAGCTGGGCGTGCGACCGGAAGGTCGCCGCCCAGCGTTCCGGCGGGAACACGATCTCGTCGTCCGCCTGTTCGGTGACCAGATCGAGCAATTCACGACTCACGAGCAGTGACAGCAACGCCGCGTACAGCAGAATCTCGACAACATGCTTCTTTGTTGTATCGAGCTCGTCCAGTTCGTATTGCGTCTTCAACTCACGGAATAGCAACTCCACCTCCCACCGACACCGATAGATCGTCCCTAGATCCGACGGCAGGAACTCCTCTCTCGGGAGATTCGTGATGTACAGGTGGTAGTCGTCGGCGTCCTCTTTGCGGACGCCGACGACGCGAAACCGCTTCGTATCGCGTGACTGCGTTCCTCCGTACGGTCTTCGGTCGAACTCGGCTTCGACTTCCACGTCGATGTACTCGCGGTGCAGATCATCCACAACATCGTGGATCTGCTCACCTTCCAAGGGAATGGCGCGCCCGCGCCATTCCCGTAATTCCTCCGTTACGACCGGATTTGCGCTCTCTTTCAGCCGACTCACGAAGTAGCCGTCGTTCTCATCGATCAACGCGAAGCGGCGGTACTTGAAGTAGGCTCGGTCGAACAGAACGAGCCGATCTTCGAGCCACGATCCTGTGTGAAACAACGTGCTGTCGTGCGTTTTCTCGTCAGTCACGTCGAGCCATTCTATCGTCTGCTCAGTGGCATTGTGGAGCAGGTGGAGCTTCGCTCCAGCCTGCTCCTCCTTGCGAGCTTCGTACTCATCGGCAAGGAACTCGTGCAACCGCAGGACGGTTCCATCAGCGATCATCACGTCCTTGAATCGGTCGATATCGGCGTCAACAGTGTCAGGGACAGCGACCTCGTCGAGGCCACGCTCGACGAGGTCGCGGAAGTACTCTGCGGGAGACGGCGTCAACCGGTGATAGAAGCCGCCGGGAGAGATCGTCTCATCAGCTGTCGAGTTGTAGCTGCGTCTGAAGCCAGCGAGTGTTCGGCTTTCGCCTGCGGCGAAGCCGAACACGAATGCCCAGACGAAGGCAGGGATCTGGAGCTTGCGGTCGCGTTCGATCACGCCGAGTTCCTCGGCGTGCTCTTCGAGGAACTCAGAGGGAAACAGTGTAGTGAGCCGACGCATAATCCGAGATGAGGAGGCATTGGTGGACACAGCCGTTGCCTCCTCATTCCTCTCGAAAAGATGTCTCGATAAGCCGCTGCTGTCACGTGGTTCTTCGCTTAGTTAAAGACGGATAGTACCTCCGTCTCAATAGACAGTTCATGGAGAGCCCGCGGCGTGAGCCGTACCAATACCTTTTCTCGGTCCCCCTATTTCCATTCTGCCAGCAACCACCTGTCTCAAATCGTTCACGTGAGCAGACCAAGTTCGCCGAGTCGATTCCGCACTTGACCAACGGCCTGTTCAGCGTCGTCAGGTTGCTCTCCCCCCGTGATAACGATTTTTCCACTCCCAAATAACAGCAGAACGACATCGGGATCGTCGATCCGGTAGACGAGTCCGGGGAACTGTTCGGGTTCGTATTCGATGTTCTCGAGCCCGAGGCCGATTGCAATGGCGTTGAGGTTGAGATGATGGCCCAGATCAGCCGACGAGACGATATTCTGGACGGTCACACCGTCCGGTTCAACCGGAATCGACAGGTCGCGTAGCTTCTCAAATACAATCTCGACCGCACGGCGCATATCGTCGGTGCTTTTCGCACCGGTACAAACGATCTTCCCGGAGCGAAACAACAGCAGGGCTGCCTTGGGATCGTCTATCCGATAGACGGCCCCGGGGAACAGCTCCGGGTCATACTCTACCCCCTCGAGATCCATCGCCACGGGTCCGAGATCAAGTTCCTGCCCAATTCCAGTCGAGGCAACGACATTCTCGATGGTGATCGTTTCTTTGGGGTCCGTCATATGTACTCACTGGGACCGCTACCACCTTGCTGGTTTCGTATCTACAATCATAATTGGGCGTATACTTTTTAGTACGGAGATAGAACAATTGCTGAATTCGCGCCCTGTATTCAGTACGCATCAGTTGTTACCGGAGAAGGATTTCACCAGAGCCGACCAGTTCGTTTTTGCGGGTTCGAACGGAATCCCGAACGTGTGGCCTGAATCGAGACCGTCTCGTTCGACCTCGACGGAACCTTGCTCCGCTACGTTCGGTCGTCCGGCGAGGTGTTGGGACGGCGTTCGAGAACCTGGGACTCGCACCGCTGTTTTCCGTCGAAGACTACTACGCCCGGTACGACGAGTTCGCCCGCAGATGCGACTCGATAGACGATCTCCGACGCGAGTGTTTCGCCGCGCTCGCCGAGGAGAACGGCTACGATCGGGGGCTTGGGAGAGACGTCGCCGCGGCGTTCGCCGCGGAACGCGACCAGTCGAACGTCGAACTGCTGCCGTCGGTCGCCGACGTGCTCGACGACCTCGCCGACAACTACCGTCTTGGCATCGTTACGAACGGGGCACGGGACGCCCAGCGCCAGAAAATCGCGGCCGTCGGTCTCGAGCGGTGGATCGACGCGGTCGTCGTCACCGGACACGAGATCCCGCCGATACCGGACCCGGAGCCGTTCGAACGGGTCCTCCGGGCGCTCGAGACGACGCCCGAGACGACGGTCCACGTCGGCGACTCGCTCGAGACGGACGTCGCCGGTGCGGCCGCTGCCGGACTCGAGTCGGGTGGGTAGCCGAGAGCGAGGACTCTGCAGGATACGAGCCCACGTACCGCATCGGTTCGGTCGAGGCACTGTCGTCTCCGCCATGGGTGGCCGACGGGTAGTGGCGGTCCAAGCCTGATCTGCTGGGTCGACGTCTGGAAGCTGGTGTGCAGTGGCTACTGTCCGACCGATCATCCGCCGCGTGCGGCGATTACCGGTCCGAACCGGTGTCTCGTCGTCCTCGGCGGACTCGAGCGGAGAGCCAGTATCGGCCACCGACGCCTCGAGGGAAACACTGGTCAGCCTGCTTTTCCCGGGTCGTCTCGAAGTCATGAATCTCGAACTAGTCGGTTCGCTGATGCTCGGATGAATTAAAATTCTGGCTCGAGCGGAACGTTTGTTGGATGGGGGCGGATGAGTGGTTAATATTACTGTGTGGTAGGCCCTAGCACATATATTGACTCCCGTTGTAGATCCACGTTGCCACATGGCAGACTACGACCTCGAGAGTTCGGAAGGACGAGTAGAGGCGCTGCGCCGGATGCTGTTGATCCGTGCGTTCGACGAGGAGGCGGGGGATCGATTCGCGGACGGAGAAATACCGGGGTTCGTCCACCTCTATATCGGTGAAGAGGCGGTCGGCGTCGGCACCTGTGCGGCCCTGGAACCGGACGACTACATCGCGAGCACCCATCGGGGGCACGGCCACTGCATTGCGAAGGGGCTCGATCCGAAGTACATGATGGCCGAGTTGTACGGTAAGGCCGACGGATACTGTAAGGGGAAAGGCGGTTCGATGCACATCGCGGATGTCGACGCCGGTATGCTCGGCGCGAACGGGATCGTCGGCGCGGGCCCGCCGCTGGCGACGGGTGCGGCGCTGTCGATCGACTACGACGACCGCGACAAGATCGCCGTCAGTTTCCTCGGAGACGGCGCGGTCGCGCAAGGACAGGTACACGAGGCGATCAACATCGCAGCGACGTGGGACCTGCCGGCCGTCTTCGTCGTCGAGAACAACCACTACGGCGAAGGGACGCCGGTCGAAGAACAGCACAACGTCGACAACCTGAGCGACACGGCACAGGCCTACGACATTCCGGGTTTGACCGTCGACGGGATGGACGTCACCGCAGTCGCCGAGGCCGTCGGCGAAGCACGCTTGCGTGCTCGCAACGGCAAGGGACCGACCCTCGTAGAAGCCGAGACCTACCGGTACCGCGGCCACTACGAAGGTGACGAGGAACCGTACCGCGACGAGGCGGAGATCGAGCGCTGGAAGGACCGCGATCCGATCGACACGTTCAAACAGCGGCTGATCGACCGCGGGGAACTGACGGCAGACGAGGTCGAACGTCTGCAAAGCGAGGTCGAAGCGGAAATCCAAGACGCCGTCGACTACGCCCAGGATGCCGCGCCGCCGGAACCACACGAGGCATACGCCGACATGTTCGGCGAGATGCCGCCGGAGATCGAACGCTTCGCCACCGCCGCTCGGACCGACGGCGGCACTCCGAGAGGTGACCGACAATGACTGCACAGGTCGAACAAGAACTCGAGACTGAAACGGAAGAGCTGACCGTCAGAGAGGCGATCCGACAGGCGCTACGAGAGGAACTCGAACGCGACGAGGACGTCTTCCTCATCGGCGAGGATATCGGCGAGTTCGGCGGCGTGCTCGAGGTGACCGGCGACCTCTACCAGGATTTCGACGACGAACGAATCAAGGATACGCCGATCAGCGAAGCCGGCTTCACCGGTGCCGCGACGGGCGCGGCGGCGACCGGGACGCGTCCGGTCGTCGAGCTCATGTTCTCCGACTTCACCGGCGTCGCGATGGAACAGATTATGAACCAGATGGCGAAGATGCGATACATGTTCGGCGGGAAAGCAGAAATGCCAGTTACCGTCCGGACGACCGAGGGTGGTGGGATGGGTGCCGCGAGCCAGCACTCGGGGACGGTCCACACCTGGATCGGTCACTTCCCTGGCCTGAAAGCCGTCACACCCGGGACCGCCGCAGCCGCAAAGGGGCTGACGAAGGCCGCGATCCGGTCGAACGATCCGGTGTTCGTCTTCGAGAACAAGATGATCTACGAACAGTCCGGACCGGTCCCGACCGACGAGGAGTTTACGATCCCGATTGGCGAGGCGTCGGTCGAGCGTGAGGGCGACGACGTCACCGTCGTCGCCACACAGCGACTCGTCGGTGAGAGTCTCCAGACCGCCGAGGGCGTCGCGGACGACCTCGGCCTCGAGGTCGAGGTGATCGACCTGCAGTCGCTGTACCCGCTCGACACCGAGACGCTCGTCGAGAGCGTCCGCAAGACTGGGCGGCTGATCGTCGCAGACGAGAGTCCACTCTCGTATGGCACGCACGCAGAAATCGTCGCGCGAGTCCAGGAAGAGGCGTTTTTCAGCCTCGACGCGCCGATCCAGCGAGTCGGCACGCCGGACACGCACATGCCGTTTAGTCCGCCACTGGAGAGCGAGGTCTTGCCCGGCGGTGACGACGTGCGGGCGGCGATCGAACGGATCTCGTAACGTGAGATCGTCCGATTCCGACTCCAGTGTGGCCGCCGAATCAGAGGCCGACTCGAACCGAGCCCGCGTCGGGCTCGTCGTCAACCCCGCTGCGGGTCGAGACGTTCGCCGACTCACCGGCGGGGCGAGCGTCGTCGACAACTACGCGAAACGCCGCGTCGCCGAGTGCGTCCTCGAGGGTTTGACTGTCGCCGCTGACGGAATCGAGGTGACCGCGATGCCGACCCTGACTGGGATCGCCCAGGACGCCGTCGAAGCGTCACCCGTCGCCGGTGACGCGTTTCCGGTCGGCCTGCTCGAGTTGACTCTCGAGGGATCGTCGGCCGACACTAAGGCTGCAGCGGCTCGGTTCCGCGAGGAGGCAGACGTCGTCGTCGTTCTGGGTGGTGATGGAACGACCCGGGACGTGGCGCTCGAGATTGGCTCGGTGCCGGTCGTCGCAGTTGCGACGGGAACGAACACTGTCGTTCCGTCGCCGGTCGACGGGACGCTCGCGGGCGTCGCAGCTGGCCTCGTCGCGACGGGTGTCGTCCCGACCGACGACGTGACGACGCAACACGGGACAGTCGACGCAGCAGTTCGGTCCGGCAGGGCAGCCGACCGGGATCGACTGACTGCGCTCGCTTCGGCAGAACTTTCGTCGCGGTCGTTCGTCGGGACGCGTGCCCTGCTCGATCCCGCCGATCTACGCGGTGGCGTCGTCTCGCGTGCACACCCTGGCGACGTTGGCCTGTCGGCAGTCGCCGGCGCGGTCACGTCCGAACCCGTGGCCGGTGACGATCCCGGCGGCGTCGCCGTCAGACTCGCCGACCCCGACGAGGCCGAACGGACCGTCCGTGCGGTCGTCGCACCCGGCATCCTCGCGACGATCGGGGTCGAGTCGTGGGAGCGACTCGCTCCCGGCGACTCGGTCTCGTTCGAGCTACCCGACGGCGTAGTCGGGGCCGACGGCGAGCGCGAACTCGAGGCCACCGACGCGACAGTCGAATTGCGTCCACTCGAGGACGGACCGCGACTCGTCGATGTCGAACGTGCGCTCGAAGCCGGAGCGAAACGCAGCGGGTTCGATGTCGACGCAACGTCCTAGCACAGGAGTAGTCGAGACTCGAGTTTCGAGACCAGGCCGTCGAACTCACTCCACTACTCTTGGCGCGAGGGCGATCGGTCGCCTACCTCACCGTCGGTCCCACGAAAGCTCTAGCTCGAGGTCCGCGCGGAGTAGTTGCGAAACGTGACAGCCACGCTCGCCGAGTTCGACCAGGCGTTCGACGTCGTCGTCGTCTGCGTCTGTCTCGAGGTGGATCGTCGCCTCGATCGACTCGACTGCGCCGTGTTCGGGGTCGGCGTCGGTCGTCACGGAGATCGTTCCAACGTCGGTGTCTCGCTTCTCGGCCTGGTAACGCGTGCTCAAGGAGAGACAGGAAGCGAGTCCGCCGAGGAAGACGTCGACGGGCGTCGGACCGGTCTCGGTACCGCCGCTGTCCTCGGGTTCGTCGTACTGCCACTCGAAGGACCCTGCTTCGATCCGGCCGGCCATGCCGTCGGCGGTCGTGGCAGTGACGGTGCGGCCAGGCATCTCCGTCTTGCCAGCCCGGTCCCGGGCGCTGTCGTCGACTGGCTCGGGCAAGAGCTGCCATGGATTCTCGAGCGTGTCGACCAGCGTCTCGAGGAAGCGGGCGGCGTCGGCACCGTCGACGACGCGGTGGTCGAACGAGAGATCGAGTGGGAGGTGGCGGTGCCAGTCGACGTCGTCGCGCTCGCTACGCACTGGCTGTTCTTCGACGGCGTTGACGCCCAGAATCGCGATCTGTGGCGGGTTGATGATCGGATCGAATGACTCGGAGCCGAGGACGCCGAGGTTCGTCACCGTGAACGTCCCGCCGCGCAGGTCGTCCATCGTGTACTCTCCACGCAGCGCGTCGTCGACGAGGCGGCGACGCTCGTCGGAGAGATCGGACAGCGACTTCGAGCCGACGTCACGCACCACCGGCGTGATCAATCCCTGCTCGACGTCGACCGCGAGTCCGACGTTGTGTTCCTCCCAGAGCCGGTGGACATCGTCCTCGAAGGTGGCGTTGAACTCCGGATGAGCCTCGAGCGTCTCCGACACCGCGAGCAAGAGCAGATCCTGAATCGAGACGTCGGCTTCGAGGGCGGCGTCTGCGGCGTCGACGGCGTCGAACAGTTCCTCGACGTCGGCCTCTCGATGGACGGTCACGTGGACGGCCTCGCGGTAGCTCTCACTCAGCCGCGTTGCGATCGTTCGGCGCATCCCGTCGAACGAGCGTTCTTCGGCGAGCGTCCTGTCGTCGGCTCCCGCGGTTGCTTCGCCCGCATCGGCGGCTGCGGCTTCCACGTCTGCTTCCGTGATCGCTCCCTGATAACCGCTTCCTTCGACGGTTGCGAGGTTCACGCCGAGTTCGTCTGCGCGCTTTCGCGCCCGTGGAGACGCCTGTATCTCGCCGGCTTCTGGGTCCGCGTCGGTATCCGTGGCGGCCTCCACGTCTGCTTCCGTGATCGCTCCCTGATAGCCGCTTCCCTCGACCGTCTCGAGGTCGACGCCCAGTTCTTGTGCGCGTTCTCGAGCACGTGGCGATGCGCGAACGTCGTCGGTCGCGGCTCCCGTTTCGGCGCTCCCGCCGGCGGCGTCGGCTGACTCCGTCGTGGGTTCGGCTGCCGTCGTCTCTTCGGCGTCGGTTTCCTCGCCATCGAGGTCCGCCTCCGCTTCCGCCTCGAGGTCGTCGATCTCGTCGTCGGTCGGCGCGACGATACCGATCGGCGTCCCCGGCGGCACTTCCTTTCCCTCCTCGAGATAGGTGCGCCGGAGGACCCCGTCTTCTCTGGCTTCGACTTCGCCGACGCTCTTTTCGGACTCCACCTCGGCGACGAGTGCTCCCTCCTCGACCGTCTCCCCCTCGCCGACGTGCCACTCGAGAAGGACGCCACGTTCCATCTCGAGGCCGAGTTTTGGCATCCGAACGATGTATCCCATAGTGTTTCTACGGCGAATAGAGAGTAAAAGCTATCGCAGACCCAAACGCGTCAGCCGTGCCCTCGCAACCCCAGATCCGATCATCAAAGAACGGAAATCGACACGGGATGTCGCCAGTACAATAATAATCTTTCATGCATAATTCTGAACGACTGCCCATTCTTCACGAAAGATTCCTGGTAATGTATAGCAAAGGCTTTAGGTTCAGTAGGGGAAATCTCAGGTACGGTTGGCCCACCGGCCACTGATTTACCTATGAGCGACGACGAACTCATCTGGCGAATCGCAGGCGGTTCCGGCGACGGAATCGACTCGACGAGCCAGAATTTCGCGAAAGCGCTGATGCGCTCGGGGCTTGACGTATTCACACATCGCCACTATCCATCCCGGATTCGTGGCGGCCACACGTACGTCGAGATCCGGGCCGCGGATCAGGAGGTACAGTCACGAGGAGACGGCTACAACTTCCTGCTTGCCCTGGGTGACTCGTTCGCCCGCAACCCCAGCGAGGATGCCTACTACGGTAACGAAGAGGTCAAACCCCTCTCGGAGAACTTGGACGACCTCCGTGAGGGAGGTGTCATCGTCTACGACGAGGGCCTCATCAGCGAGGACGACGTCGAGGAGTTGAACCTAGCGGAACGTGCCGAGGAAAACGGCTGGCACGTCTACCCGATGGATCTGCGTGGCCTCGCGAAAGAACACGGGCGCGAGGTCATGCGGAACACGGCAGGCGTCGGCGTCACCGCAGCACTCCTCGAGATGGAATTGGACCACATCGAGGACCTCATGTCCGACGCCATGGGCGGTGACGTACTCGAGTCCAACCTCGACATCCTTCACGAGGCCTACGAGACGATCGAGGAGGAGTACGACTTCGAACACGACCTGCGTGCGCCCGAGGGCTCCCACGAGACCGAACAGGCGTTGCTGTCCGGGTCGAACGCGATCGCCTACGGTGCCATCGACGCCGGCTGTCGGTTCATCTCCGGCTACCCGATGACGCCGTGGACGGACGTGTTCACCATCCTCAGCCAGAACTTTCCCGACATGGGCGGCGTCTCCGAACAGGTCGAAGACGAGATTGCCGCGGCCGCGCTCGCGGTTGGTGCGAGCCACGCCGGCGTCAAGGCGATGTCCGGCTCGTCGGGTGGCGGGTTCGCCCTGATGTCCGAGCCACTCGGCCTCGCAGAGATGACCGAAACGCCGATCGTCCTCATCGAAGCGATGCGTGCCGGCCCCTCGACCGGGATGCCGACCAAGCCCGAACAGGGCGACTTAGAGCACGTCCTCTATACGAGCCAGGGTGACTCCCAGCGTGTCGTCTTCGCACCGGGTAACATCGAAGAAGCCTACGAACAGACCCGACTGGCCTTCGAAATCGCGTGGGACTACCAAATCCCCACGCTGCTCATCTACGACCAGAAGCTCAGCGGCGAGAACAAGAACGTCGACGTCGAGTTCTTCGACCGCGAACCGTCCCCTGACCTGGGATCGACGCTGACCGAAGCAGAACTCTCCGAGGCTGCCCACGACAACTCCGGGAAGTTCAAGCGGTTCAACCACGAGGACGCCGAGGACGGCGTCGCACCGCGCTCGCTGCCCGGTCAGAAAGGCGGTCGATACCTCGCGACGGGCAACGAGCACAGCCCCGTCGGCCACATCAGCGAGGACCCCGACAACCGCGTCCACCAGATGGACCGTCGCCTCGAGAAACTCGAGTCCATCCGCGAGGAACTCGACGAGGAACGCGAGTCGACACAGACGTACTTCGGGCCCGAAGAGGCCGAGTACGGCATCGTCACCTGGGGCTCGAGTCAGGGTGCCGTCGCCGAAGCAATCGAGCGGCTGAACGAGCAGGGCCACAGTGTCAAGGGGATCAGCGTCTCCGATATGATGCCGTTCCCCGAGGCCGAGATGACGGAGTTCCTCGAGAGTGTCGACGAGGCGATGGTCGTCGAGATGAACGCCACTGCCCAGTTTCGCGGCCTGGTCCAGAAGGAACTCGGTCGGTTCGGCGAGAAGTTGACCAGCCTCCTGAAGTACAACGGCAACCCCTTCGAGCCCGCCGAGGTCGTCGAGGCCTACGAGGTCAACGTCGCCGAGGAAGAACGCGAACCAACCGCACAGGTACGAATCGAACCTGCTGCAGGTGACTAACAATGAGTGCATTCAACGCAATCGAAGAAGAACGAGAGATCGACCGGGAGGAGTTTACGCCCGGTGTCGAACCGCAGCCGACTTGGTGTCCGGGCTGTGGCGACTTCAGCGTCCTGAAGGCGCTGAAGCAGGCGCTTCCGGAGGTCGGGAGAACGCCCGAAGAGGTCCTGACTGTCACCGGGATCGGCTGTTCCGGCAAGCTGAATAGCTATCTCGACACGTACGGGTTCCACACAATTCACGGCCGCGCGCTGCCGGTCGCCCGCGCAGCCAAGTTGGCCAACTCCGACCTCGAGGTCATCGCCGCTGGTGGTGACGGTGACGGCTACGGGATCGGCGGCAATCACTTCATTCACTCGGCCCGAGAGAACCACGACATGACCTACATCGTGTTCAACAACGAAATCTTCGGGCTAACGAAGGGCCAAACATCGCCGACGAGCCCGAAGGGCCACAAGTCAAAGACCCAGCCATCGGGCAGCGCCAAGACGCCGATTCGACCGCTGTCGCTGTCGCTGACCGCCGGTGCGAGCTACGTCGCCCGCACCGCCGCCGTCAACCCCAACCAGGCCAAAGAGATCATCGCGGAAGCGATCGAACACGATGGCTTCGCACACGTCGACTTCCTCACCCAGTGTCCGACCTGGAACAAGGACGCCCGCCAGTACGTCCCCTACGTCGACGTCCAAGAGTCCGACGACTACGAGTTCGACATCCACGACCGGGAGGAAGCCGCCGAGATGATGCGCGAGACGGAGAACGTCCTCAACGAGGGGACCGTCCTCACCGGCCGGTATTACGTCGACGACGACCGGCCGTCCTACACCGAGGAGAAGCAGGCCGTCGGCGAGCTCCCTGACCAGCCACTCGCCGAGCGCTACTTCGACGACGACGCCGAGTGGGAACGCAGCTACGACCTGCTCGAGCGTCACACGTAATTCGTCGTCGCTCCGTTTTCCGATCACGAGAAGACGCCGACGAACCCGCGCCCTCGTGACGGCAACGACGCGGATGTCTCTCATGGCTGTCGGCAAAGAGGCTGTGACACCACCACGAGTCTTCTTGCTCACTGCTTCGACCCTCTAGCCCCATCTGGACCGATCCGTGTTGCGTCGCGTCAACCGCTTCGAGGCCGAGTGAGCCGGGCATCGACGACGCTCGAAGTACGAGCGAGCGCCGCTCTCTCGAACGACGGCGTCCCGGCCGGTGCCGCCGATATAATACACAAACGTGCATATAGAAACCCCTTTACCGGCCGACTTTCATCATCTAGATGAATGAGCCTTGCCGATTCGGACCGCGAACTCGTCGTCGAGGAACTAGGCCGGGAGCCGACTCCGGCGGAGGCGGCGCTGTTCGAGAACCTCTGGAGCGAACACTGCGCGTACCGCTCCTCGAGACCACTGCTTTCGGCCTTCGAAAGCGACGGTGAGCAGGTCGTCGTCGGGCCAGGCGACGACGCGGCAGTCGTCGCTTTGCCGTCGGCTGACGGTGACGACGATCCTGCCAGCGGGCGCGCAGACGACGAGACCTACATCACGATGGGCATCGAGAGCCACAACCACCCCTCCTACGTCGATCCGTTCGACGGTGCCGCGACCGGCGTCGGCGGCATCGTCCGGGACACACTGTCGATGGGTGCCTATCCGATCGCCCTGGCTGACTCGCTGTACTTCGGCGAGTTCAACCGTGAACACGCCAAGTACCTCTTCGAGGGCGTCGTCGAGGGGATCAGCCACTACGGCAACTGTATCGGCGTCCCCACGGTCGCGGGGAGCGTCGACTTCCACGAAGATTACGAGGGTAACCCGCTCGTGAACGTCGCCTGTATCGGCCTGACCAACGAGGATCGACTCGTCACCGCCGAGGCACAAGAACCCGGTAACAAACTCGTCCTCGTCGGCAACGCGACCGGCCGCGACGGCCTCGGTGGCGCCTCCTTCGCCAGCGAAGACCTCTCGGAGGACGCAGAAACCGAAGACCGCCCTGCGGTCCAGGTTGGCGACCCCTACGCCGAGAAGCTCCTCATCGAGGCCAACGAGCAACTGATCGAAGAAGGCCTGATCGAGTCCGCCCGCGACCTCGGCGCTGCGGGCCTCGGTGGTGCCTCAAGCGAGATGGTCGCCAAGGGCGGCCTCGGCGCACACATCGAACTCGAGCGCGTCCACCAGCGCGAGCCGAAGATGAATGCCCTCGAGATACTGCTCGCCGAGTCCCAAGAACGGATGTGTTACGAAGTCGAACCCGAGAACGTCGACCGCGTCGAAGAGATCACAGAGCGGTTCGACCTGGGCTGTTCGGTGATCGGCGAGGTCACTGACGGGAACTACGTCTGCACCTTCGAGAATAGCGAAACGCGACACACCTCGGACGACTCGAGCGGTGAGCAGAGCGAACCGCGAGAGCGCGAGACGGTCGTCGATGTCGATGCCCACTTCCTCGGTGAAGGCGCGCCGATGAACGATCTCGAGAGTGAGAAGCCAGAACAGCCCGACACCGACCTTCCCGAGGTCGACGTAGAGGCGGCCTTCGAGACGGTTGTCTCGAGTCCGAACACGGCCTCGAAGCGGTGGGTTTACCGACAGTACGATCACGAGGTCGGGGTCCGGACAAGCGTCGGGCCGGGTGACGACGCCGCCATCGTCGCCGTTCGAGAAGCCGAACAAGGACTCGCCATCTCCACCGGTAGTGCACCCAACTGGACCTCGACGGCTCCCTACGAGGGCGCTCGTGCAGTCGCTCTCGAGAACGCGACCAACGTCGCAGCCAAAGGTGCGACACCGCTTGCAGCAGTCAACTGTCTCAACGGCGCCAACCCGGAAAAGCCAGACGTCTATGGCGGCTTCGAGGGGATCGTCGACGGCCTCGCGGACATGTGTGAGACGATCGATGCACCCGTCGTCGGCGGCAACGTCTCACTGTACAACGACTCCGCGGCCGGACCGATCCCACCGACGCCGACGCTCGCGCTGGTCGGAACCAAAGACGGCTACGACGCACCATCACTGTCGCTCGCACCCAAAGCGAATACCGATCTGTTGTTGGTCGGCGACCTCGGACTCGAGGCCGGCGACCTCGCCCTCGGCGGGTCGGAGTACCTCGCCCGGTTCGACGGCAGCGATCGATTCCCCGCGCTACCCGACGATCCAGCCGCGCTCGTCGAGGCAATCGCCGAGATTGCAGACGACGACTCGACGCGTGCCGTCCACGACGTCAGTCACGGCGGCCTCGCCGTCTCGCTCGCCGAGATGGTGACCGACGAGGCCGGCCTCACAGTCGAACTGCCCGTCACCGACGCCGACCTCGCGGCACCCTTGTTCCACGAACAGCCCGGCCGCGTGCTGATCCAGACCGAGTCGCCCGACGCCGTCGCGTCGGCGTTCGAGAACGTTGCGCCCGTCGTCAAAGTCGGCTCGGTGACCGACGACGGCCGACTCGAGATCACGGCAGAAGAACGAACGATCACCGCCGACGCGGCGACGATTCGGGAACTGCGGGCGACGATCGAAGACGAACTCGCGTAATCACCTGTCACCCCACGTCGGTTCAGGACTGGATTCAGGCTCTTCCTCCGGCTCCCGAGGTTCGAGTGTCGTCACGTCCCTGACCTCGATCCGCGTCCGGCCGTTTGCCTCCGCATCGATCGACAGCTCCCAGTCGTGAGCCTCGGCAATCGCCCGGACGAGGGCAAGCCCCAGTCCGTCACCCGATCGCTCGCCGTCCGACGGCGGTTCGAGCAGTCTATCCTGTGCACTCGCGGGCGGGTCGCCGGCATCGTCGAGGAGGTAGAAGCCACGCAGCCGCGGCGATCCCTCGCGACCGAGAACGCCGACTCGAACCGTGACGTCGGCGGCGTCTGCACGCGCAGCGGCGTCGTCGAACGCCGTCTCGAGCAGGTAAGCGAACCGATCCGAATCCGCACGTAACGCCGCGTCCTCCTCGACGACCACGTCCGTCTCGGCGAGTTTCGACTCACTGACCGCTTCCCCGACCGTCCGCTCGAGCGTGACGCGACTCCGCGTTCTGACTGCAGAGGCGTTGCGCGCAAACTCCCGAACGTCATCGACGAGTCGTTCGGCCCGATCGAGCGTCTGCTCGACGGACTTCTCCGCAAGCGGGAACTCCCAGTCGAGGTCGGAATCGTCTTCGACCGCGTCAGCGACAGTCTCGAGTCGCCGTTTCAGATCGCTCGAGAGGACGTTCGCAACCCCTTCGAGTCGTTCCGTCTGGCGCTCGAGTTCCGCAGTTCGATCCCGGAGAACACGTTCCCGCTCGGCTCGATCGAGCGCGGCACGCGTGTTCTCGGCGAGCGTCGAGAGCAACTCGGCGTCGGTCTCGTCGAACCGGTTGGGGTCGAGCGACCCCGTCATGAGCACGCCGTGTGTCCCAATTGGCGCGACGATCTGTGAGCGAAGCGGCGTCGAGGAGTTAGAGACCTCCTCCTCTTCGGCAAGATCGTCGAACCGCTCGATCTCACCGGCCTCGAAAACGTTCCAGACGAGTCCGTCACCGGGGTTGAAACGTGGCAAACCGCCAAACTCCTCGTACGCACCGGCAGTGCCAGCGACGGGCTCTAGATAGCCGTGCTCGTCCTCGAGCAACCAGATACCGCTGATCTGCAGGCCCAGCAGATCGCTCCCCGAGTGGACCGCGATCGCACAGATCTCCTCGGGATCGTCGGACTCGAGTAGCCAGCGAGTTACCTCGTGCAGCGAGGCAGCGATGCGCTCGTGCTCGTGCTGATCGGTGATGTCACGGAGGATGACTGCGATTGTCGCCGTCTCGTCCTCGATCGGGACGATCCTGATCTCGGCCACCCGATCGGCTCCATCGGCGTCAGTGACCGGAGCCTCGAGTTGGCGTTTCGCGGTGTTGCCGACATCGACGTCGGCGATCGCACGGCCCATCTCGACGGCGTCCTCGTCGGCGATACCGGCCAGTTCGGGGACGACTTCGACGTGTTCGCCGACGAGGTCGTCACGACTCTGCCCGAGGAGACGCTCCATCGCATCGTTGACCGAAACGATCTCGCGGGTTGGATCGAGCGTGACGACGCCGTCGTCGATCGCCTCGATCACTGCAGCGTGCTGTGCGATCGTGGTCTCCTGTTCTTTGCGCTCGGTGACATCGCGCATGTACACCGACAGCCCCGTCTCGGAGGGGTAAGCGCGTGCCTCGAACCAGGTTTCGAGGTGGGTGTGATACACCTCGAAGGAGACTGGAACCTGTTCGTCCATCGCCCGGTGGAAGCCGTCGGGAAACTGCGTCTCGACAGTCTGGGGGAACTCGTCCCACATGACTCGCCCGATCAGGTCCGAGCGGGAACGTTTCAGCAGGGTCTCGGCCCGTTCGTTGAGATAGGTAAACCGGAAGTCGGTGTCCAGTGCGAAAAACGCGTCCGTGACGCGGTCGGCGACGGGAATAGATCGAGCACTCACGGTCGGTCACCCGCAGGTAGTCCGTTAGAGCGGCGGTCGGTCTTGACGCGGCCTACACTCGTCGTACCCATCTCCGGACAGTCTGTTCGTACTTGGCGGGGACGATATTTTAGTGTCGCGGCTTCGCGCAGACGTTCGTGATCGCTGCTCGATACTAGTACCGTTCCAAGCGTCGACTGCTGAGCAGAACCAGATGCAGTCGTTCGGTTGGAACGGTACTAGACCGAGACACTGCCGATACGTGGGCTCGGCGTCGTCTCTTGCGACACACGCAGCAGTAACCGACTTGTAGCTCGGACGAGAAAGGTCAGTACACTGCCCATGGGCCGCCATTCGTCATCTACCTCGAACAATCCACTTCGGGTCGTCTGTCTGGCCGGTCCGAGCGATTCGGGAAAAACGACGCTCGTCGAGAAACTCGTGCCACGGCTCACGGAACACTACCGCGTCGCGACCGTCAAGTCGATCCACCACGACGTCGAAATCGATACTCCGGGGGCCGACACCCATCGTCATCGAACGGCCGGGGCCGAGACAGTCGTCGGAATTACACCCGAACTCACGTTCGACATCAGCACGCGTGGCAAACAAAAGCCACCGGAACTTCCGCGGGGAACGGACGGCGGCCTCGTGGACTCCGACCCAGACGACCGAGAGCTACAAGCACTCGAGAGCACACTCGCGCGTCTCTCCCGGCGCGGGTACGACATCGTCGTCGTAGAGGGGTTTACTGACGCCCCACTCCCGACGATTCTCGTCGGCGACCGGGAACCGGACACGGTCGCCGGCGAAATCGTCGGCCGTGGCGACGACGAGCTCGAGGAACTGGTCGAGACGATTCAGACACTCGAGGAGATTGCTTTCGAGACGCGTCCGGACGCGTGATACGGACTGCTGTCCCGATGTCCCGGCGCGACCGCGAGTTCTCCTGCGGTCGCGCCGGAAATGGCTGGCAGCAAACCGTATGAGACGAGTTGCTCGCGTCGGCGCGTCCGCTTCCTGCAGTCGAATTGCTTTGGCCGCTTTGCTCTTCACGAAAGTGTTCGTCGCAAAAGCGGGCCGGGCGCGATTTGAACACGCGACCGTCTGATTAAGAGTCAGACGCTCTGCCGGACTGAGCTACCGGCCCTACACCCCCAGGTTCCCGTCGGGCGTTGAAATACGTTTCCCTTGGAGACCGTCGTGACAGTGAAAGGCACGCGACCGACGATCCACTCGAGAACTGCCTTCCCCGTTCAGCGACGGCCCGGCGATACGAGTTGCCGTCCGTCAGCGGCCCACTGCGGCCGTCTTTCTCTCTGTGTCGGCCGTTCGTCGGGACGATAGATCACAGGCAGCCGCCCGGTTTCGAGAAGCGTTTCATCAATACCGGAGCGGGCGATCGGTCGCAAAAGGTACCAATCTTCGGGAGCGTTAAGTGTGGTCGGTCCGACCACACGTTCAATGAGTACGGGGGTTACGATCTCGTCGATATCTGACTACGCTATCTTGGGGTGTGGGAGCGTTGGCTACGCCGTTGCCGAGGAACTCGTCGAACAGGGGAAAAACGTCCGTATCATCGACCGCGACGAGAGTCGCGTCGAATCGCTTCGAGACCAGGATCTAGACGCACGAACCGCAGACATCCGCGAACCCGACGTCGCGGACCTGGTCGCCGAACGCGACGTTATCCTCATTCTCGCCTCGGACGTCGAATCCAACAAGGAAGCCGTCTCCCACATCCGCGAGGAGAACGACGGGCAATTCGTCGTTGCTCGAGCCAGCGATCCCGTCTCGGGCGACGAACTCGAGGAACTCGGGGCCGACATCGTCATCAATCCGTCGTCGGTGATCGCCGAGTCTGCACTGCGGGCACTCGAGTCGGGGGAACTCGAGTACAACGCGGGTAAACTCGCCGCAACCCTCGAGGAGACGGCGAATCGGCTGGCGATCATCACCAAGGACAGTCCGGACCCGGATTCGATTGCGGCGGCGGCGGCGATGCAGGCTATCGCAGACCACCTGGGTGTTGACTCGGACATCATCTACCTGGGTGACGTCGGCCACCAGGAGAATCGGGCGTTCGTCAACCTGTTGGGGATCGATCTCGTCCAGTGGAGCGAGATCGAGGACGCCTCGGACTACGACACCGTCACGATGGTCGATCACGCGACCAGCGGGGAGATCGATCTCGAGGTCGACGCCCTCATCGATCACTCCGAACCCGAAGACGAGTACGAACCGGGCTTCGTCGATATTCGACCGAATATGTCATCGACATCGACTATCATGACGAAGTACATTCAGGAGTTCGACATGAACGTCTCCGAGGAGGTTGCAACGGCGCTTCTGTACGGAATCCGCGCCGAGACCCTGGATTTTAAACGCGACACGACTCCTGCGGACCTCACCGCCGCTGCCTACCTCTATCCGTTCGCAAACCACGACACCCTAGAACAAGTGGAGTCGCCGTCGATGTCGCCCGAGACACTGGACGTCCTCGCGGAGGCGATCGCCAACCGTGACGTCCAGGGGAGCCATCTCGTCTCGAACGCCGGTTTCGTTCGCGACCGCGAGGCGCTCACGCAGGCAGCGAGTCACCTCCTGAATCTCGAGGGCGTCACGACGACCGCCGTTTTCGGGATCGCCGACGAGACGATCTTCCTTGCGGGACGTTCGAAAGACATTCGGATCAACATCGGCAAGGTGTTAGACGACGCCTACGGCGATATCGGTGAAACGGCGGGTCACTCGACGCAAGCGAGTGCGGAGATCCCACTGGGCATCTTCACGGGGATCGAAATCTCCGAAGATACGCGTGACACGCTGTTACAGTTGACCGAAGAGGCGGTCAAGCGAACGCTGTTCGACGCGATGGGCGTCGATGGGGCGGAAGGATCGAACGGGAATTAGGCGACTAGTTCCTCTTGTTCCTCGTCCGGATCACGGACGCGTTCGACGACGTCGTTGACGAGGACGACGTCACCGACTGCGCGGACCCACCGGTAGGGGACGATGACGCCCTGTCCCGTCTCCGTTTCGGTCGTAAACAGCTCGGCGTTCAGGTTCCCCAGTGCGAGTCCGGTGACGGCTTCGCCGTCGACGTTTAGTTGTAGATCCTCGACTTCGCCGACGAAGACGCCGCTGTTCGAGTACACCTCGCGGCCGACGAGGGAGGTGATCTCTTGTGGAGAGTCGTCCATGTCTACCATGTGTGGCCTCATGGGGGGCTGACTCTTAATTCTTGGTCAGACGGAGACTCGGACGGATTGTCGTAACGAGGTACCGCTGGGATGCGACCTAAAGCGGTTGCATTGAAAACGGCTGATGGGAAACCGTATCACTGGTGCCGACCGCTCACCGACGATCGGCGCTACTGGTGGCCGAGAATCGTGTCGACGGCCGCGTGATCGGTCAACAGTTCCTGCATTCGGTCGACAGTCTCCTCGTCGCGAGTACGCCCGGTTCGAACGACGTCTTCTGCGCGCTCGACCGTGGTCAACGTATCAGTCTGGACCGAGAGGATCGGCACCCCCTTGTCGGCAGCCTGACCGATGAGTGCGCCCGATGGACGATGACCGCCAGTCAGGATGAGACAGCGGACGCCGGAGGCCTCGAGAGCGGCCGCGTGAATCTCGGCGCGGTCACCGCCCGTGATCACGGCGGCATCTTTCGTGCGACGGAAGTGTCGTAGTGCGCTGTCTGCACCCATCGCTCCGACGGCGAACCGCTCGAGGTAGGCGTCGGTTCCCTCCTCGACGAGCGTGGTCGCCCCGAGTTCGTTCGCGAGTTCACCGACAGTGACACCAGACAGCGTCTGTTCTCGTGGCACCACTCCGTGGACTGGAACGTCACGTCCCTCGAGGAAGGGGACGACATCGGTCTCGAGTTGGTCGTAGACGGCATCGGCGACGTCGTTGAAGACGACGCCAGCGAGTCGCTCCCCGAAACTGTGTGCTGCAGCGAGCACGTCGTCGACGTCGCTGGGTCGTTCGTACGGTGCGACGATCACGACTTGCGCGTCGAGCAAGTCTGCGACGTCGGCGTCGGTGAGTTCGACGATGCCGCCGACGTCGTACTGGCCGCCGCCCTCGACGAACAGCCGGTCGTGGTTCACCGCGAGCGTCTCGAACGCCTCTCGGACTCGCTCCCGGAGATCGTCGGGGTCCTCACGTCCTCGAAGCGCCTGCTCGATGAACGTCGGGGAGTAGACGACGGGCTCTAAGTCGTGCATTTCGCCGTCCAGTTCGAGCAGGTCGCGTGCGAGCATGGGGTCTTCGTCGAGAGTCTTTCCGACGTTGCTCTGGAGTCGGGTCCCTTTGGGTTTCATGTAGCCGACGCTATCACCCTCTGTGGCGGCGATTCGGGCGAGCGCCAGTGTGATGGCAGTTTTCCCGGTACTCTCCTCGAGCGAGGCAAAGAGGATCGGGTCGGTGTCGGTTCCGGTCGTGTCGTTCTGGGTATCGGTGTCGGTCATAGTTTCTCCGTGTCAACGGTGAGTCGAAGATCGATCGCCTGTACGCCGTCTGGTCCCGCGACGAGCGGGTTCACGTCGAGTTCGAGGATCGACGGGAAGTCGGTCACCAGTTGTGAGAGTCGCTGGATCGTCTCGACGACCTCGTCGACGTCGGCTGGCTCCCGGCCGCGAGCGCCGCGTAACAGCGGTGCCGCCTGGATCTCGTCGATCATCTCGCGGGCGTCGCCCTCGCCGATCGGGGCGACACGAACCGACGTGTCCTCGAGGATCTCGACGAAGATGCCGCCGAGCCCAAAGAGCAACAGCGGTCCGAACTGCGGATCGCGATTCATCCCGACGATCGTTTCGGTCGAGGACTCGAGGTCGACCATCTCTTGGACCTGGATGCCGACGATCGTCGCGTCGGGCTGGTAGTTGCGCGCCCGAGTGACGATCTCCTCGTAGGCGTCGTAGACATCGTCGTCGGCGACGCCGACCTTGACGCCGCCGATGTCGGACTTGTGGGAGATGTCGGGGCTGACGATCTTCATTACGACGTCGCCCTCGATCGACTGGGCGACTTCCCGTGCTCGATCGGGGTCGTCGACGATTTCGCCCTCCGGGATCGGGATGCCGTAGGCTTCGAGCAAGTCCATCGACTCGACGCCCAGCCGGTTGTCGTCGCGGTCTTTCGTCCGCTCTAAGATCTCGCGAGCGCGCTCGCGGTCGACGTCGAACGCGGTTGGGTCGTCGGTCGCTCGCTGACGGACGTCGCGATAGCGAGCGAGCGCGTCGAGTCCCTGGACCGCCCGCGAGGGATCGAAGTAGTTTGGAATACCGACATCTCGCAGGACATCTTCGGCTGCACGAGCACGTTCTCCACCCATGAGACAGGTGACGACCGGTTTGTCGTACGTATCGCGTTTCTCGATGACGACCTCGGAGAGTTCGTCGTAGGGCAACACTGCCGTCGGTGCGCTGACGACGACCGCACTGCCGACGTTGGGGTCGTCCAGTGCGATCTCGAGGGCCTCGGCGAACCGGTCGACGTCGGCGTCGCCGATCGCGTCGATCGGGTTATAGACGTTGGCTTCGTCCGGCATCGCCTCGGTGAGTCGATCGATCGTCACGTCGGTGAAGTCGGCCATCTCGAGTGTCGAGTCGCCGACTGCGTCGGTGGTTAGCACGCCCGGACCGCCGGCGTTGGTGACGATGGCGACGCCGTCCGATTTGGGGTCGGGCAGTCCCGAGAGGGCACGCGCGGAGTCGAACAGTTCTTGGACGGACTCGGCCCGGATCACGCCCGCCTGCTCGAGGCCGGCCTCGTAGGCGCGTTCGCTGCCGGCGATCGCACCTGTATGGGAGGAAGCGGCCTGTGCGCCGGCGTCGGTTCGTCCGGACTTGACTAGTACGATCGGCGTCTCGTCGGTCACCTCACGGGCCGTCTCGATGAACGCCTGTCCGTCGTCGATGTCCTCGAGGTAGCCGATGACGACGTCGGTGTCGGGGTCGTCGCCCCACTCGTCGACGAAGTCGGTCTCGTCGAGGACGGACTTGTTGCCGACCGAGACGACGTCGCGAAAGCCGATCTTCTGTTCGTTGGCCCAGTCTAACACGGCGGTGATGAACGCGCCCGACTGACTCATGAAAGAAATCGAGCCCTCGCGGGCGTTCTCGGGGCCGAACGTGGCGTTCATACCGACTGCGGTCGACATGATCCCCAGGCTGTTGGGGCCGACGACGTTGAGGTCGTACTCGTCGGCTATCTCCCGGAGTTCTCGCTCTCGCTCGGCACCCTCGCCGCCGGTCTCGGAGAAGCCCGCAGTGACGACGACCACGTTCTTCGTTCCAGCTTTCCCGAGTTCCCGGACCGACTCGAGGACGATCGGTGGGGGGACGACGACGACCGCTAGATCGACAGACGGTGCACTCTCGACGCCGGGGTAACACTCGAGCCCGAGCACCTCGTCCCGTTTCGGGTTGACCGGAACGATCTCGCCTGTGTAATCGGCCTGCAGGTTCTCGAGGATCGCCCGGCCGACCGCTCCCTCGCGGTCGGTCGCGCCGATCACGGCGACTGACTCGGGTCTGAATAGCTCGGCTAACCGTCCCATCGTTCGGGCAGTCGTTCCCGAACAGGTTAAATCCGCCCCTGTGTCCCACCGGGTGGCCAGAGCGGGGGTGTCTCCGTCCGACGAATCGGGACAGGATCAGTGGAGCGAGATTGCCGCTCCGGAGCGATCGGAGACGGCGATCGCTGCCAGGTAGATTCCGATAGCGACGACGATGATCGAGCCACCGGACGGAAGGCTCTGTGTCAGCGCGAACGTGTACCCACCGAGGATAGACAGCTGTCCGAAGAGGATCGAGAGGAACAGCGTCTCCCGAAAGCTGTGGGCGATCTGTGAGGCCGCCGCGACGGGGATCACGAGCATGCCGGCGACGAGGATGACGCCGAGCACCTGCATCGCGCCGACGACGACGACTGCCGTCATCACCACGAGCAGCGTGTTGTATGCCGAGACGTTGAGTCGGGCGACGCGGGCGGCCTGTTCGTCGAAGGTGATGAACAGCAACTGTTTGTACGTGACGGCGACGATGGCGACGACTCCGACGGTTAGGGCTGCCATCAGTCGCGAACCGCTCGCCGAGACGACCGAGAGGCTCCCGAAGAGAAACTCCTCGATGTCGACGCCAATGGACATGAATCCGCGTCCCCAACTGATCAGCAACGTTCCGACCGCAAAGCTGCCGGTGAGCATGATCGCGATCGGTACGTCGCCAAAGGAGTTCGTCCGTTCGGTCAGCCACTGGACGCCAAGCGCCCCGATTACGCTGACGACGAGTGCGACGTACAGCAACGATCCCTGCCAACCGGTGACGGCGACGAACAGCAGGCCGACCGCGACGCCCGCGAACGCGGTGTGGGCCAGGGTTTCGCCGATCAACGCCATCTGTCGGTGGACGAGATACGTTCCCACGAGCGGCGCGACGACGCCGACGAGGACGCCGGTCGCGATGTTGCGCCACATGAACGCGTACTGGAAGACTTCCGTTCCCAGGAAGTGGTCGATCCACTCTCCCGCGATCAGAAACTGGTCGAACAGGTAGCCAGCCGCGGGATCGATTCCGGTCGCCGAGTAAACTGCCTCGAGCGGACCGAACGCGTCCGCACCCGGGTACCGTCGGAGCCAATCGAGGGCGATGAAGCCGATCATCGCGGCTGCAAGGACGCCGACGAGTGCGACCCCGATGAGTTCGATATTTCGGCGGAGATGTGACGGCCTCGAGCGGATCGTCGGCCCACCGTAGGCGGCAGTGCCGCCGTCGACTGCAGCGGTTTCGTGCGTATCGCTGCTCTCGTCGTCGTGGTCGTGGTCGTGATCTTTGCTTCCCGTCATCTCAGTGGTGGTGGTGGACGATCTCGCCAGTCTTTCCGTAGGCTTCGCTCAGGGCCTCGCTCTCGACGAACGACTCCGTGTCGCCGTGGTGGTACAGTTCCGTGTTGATACACGCGATCCGGTTGGCCCGATCGGTGACGACGCCGATGTCGTGTTCGATCAGGATGATCGTGATCCCCGACCGATTCAGCGAGTCGAGCAACCGGTAGAATTCGTCGCGGGACTCGGCGTCGACGCCGACGGTCGGTTCGTCCAGCGCGAGCAGGTCGGCCTCGGAGGCGAGTGCACGCGCGATGTAAGCGCGCTGGCGCTGGCCGCCAGAGAGCTGGTTCATCTGCTGGTCAGCGAGGTCGGCGATGCCGACCGTCTCGAGTGCGTCAGCCACGGTCTCGTGGTCTTCGTCGTTCAGCCGGCCGTGTCCGACGTGGGCGAACCGCCCCATCAGGACGCACTCGCGGACGGTGACGGGCATCGTCCCACCGCGGTCGGTCGCCTTCTGTGAGACGTACCCGATCCGTTCGCCGGCCTCGAACTCCTCGATCGGCTGGTCGAACAGCCGGACGGAGCCGCTGTCGGGAGAGAGCAGTCCGAGCATGACGTGCAACAGCGTCGTCTTCCCGGAGCCGTTCGGCCCGATGAGTCCGAGAAAATCACCGTTCTCGACGGTGAGAGTCACCTCCTCGAGGGCCAGCGAGTCTCCGTAGGCAAACGAGACGTTTCGAACGTCGACGACCGATGTCACTGGTAGTTCACTCTCCTTTCCGTCGCTCGTGCGTTTAGGTCTTCCATTTTCCTCTTACTCCGCGCCCAGGGCCTGCCGGAGCGAGGGGATCGTAACCTCTTCCATCTGTTCGATCCAGCCCCAGCCCCGTTCGTTCCACTCGGCTGTGGTCCCCTCGGCGGGGGTGACCGGTGCGTACTCGTCGGCGTCTGTGTTTTCCAGTAGCAATTCGACCATCTGTGGGATGTCCTCGTCTGGGTCCGGTGTCTCGAAGGGATCGTAGAGAATCGTATCGATGTCGAGCTCCTCGACGACCGAGATCGACTCAGAGATGTCCGACTCGGTCTCGGCGGCGTCGGGCGAGATCCCGACCGGCGTGTGGATCTCGAAGTCGTAGCGCTTCTCGAGGTACTGGAACGCGTCGTGGCCCGCGAGGACCGCTACGTCGCGCTCGGCGTCCGCCGCGAGCTGTTCGAACTGGTCGTGAACGTCCTCGAGTCGCTCGACGTAGTCTGCAGCGTTGGCTGCGTACAGTTCAGCGTTGTCCGGGTCCGCCTCGCCGAGTCCGTCGGCGATCGTCTCGACCATCCGCTGGGCCAGGACGGGATCGGCCCAAACGTGGGGATCGTAGAAATCCGGTGCGGCATCGTCTCCGAGTTCCTCGACGACTTCGGCGGTCACGTTGTCGGCGCTCGTGTCCCAGACGACCTCACCGTCGGCGACGAGTTCGAAGACGACCCTGGTCCGACCGGTTTCTTCGCCGTGGAAGATCACCTCGTCGCCCTCCGACGCGATTTCGAGGACATCCTCGTTCGCGCCGTCGACGATCCGGGCGTCGAACTGGAACTGTTCGTCTGTTCCGACCGGGAGAACCCGCCCCTCGTCGTCCTCGAAGATGCCCTCGACGGCGGCGGAGCCGTCGACGGGGATCGCCGGCAGTTCTCCGTGCCAGTGGTCGATATGCCAGTCTGCAGTCTCGTCCCCCGTCTGTCCGTCGTAGACGGCGAAGTCGCCGATCGAGACCGTCTCGGGATCGAACTCGGCGTCGGCAGGCTCCCTGTCGGCCTCCGTCTCCTCGTTCATCGGCAGTAGCTGGTTCTCGAGACCGCCCATCGCGTCGATTAGCACCGTATCGACATCTTCGTCTGCAATCTCGTCCGCGATGTCCTGGGCCCAGGAGAACTCGGGCGTGTCGAGGTAGACGAAGACATCCGACCCGGCGACATTGCGCTGGAGGTCGGCCGGCGGCTCCCAGCCGTGTCCCATCTCGCCGACGTCGACCGGGTTCGTGATCTCTATCTCGTCGCCGACGATCTCTTCCGTCCAGTCCCAGAGGGTGAAAAACGCAGCGTACCCCTCTGTCTCGCCGGGGCTTCCATCCTCGCCGGGCTCGCTCAGACAGCCGGCGACCGTCCCCAGCGCGAGTGCACCGGTGCTCGCGCAGAGCAGCGAACGGCGTGATAGTTTCATGTGTGACAGTACGCGCTCGTGGTTAAAAGTATTATTATATTGTAAGAGTTATTTAACAACTGGTGGCAGTCGGTGGAGTCGGGTTAGTAACAGTCGGGACTCTCGCAGTACGAGGTCGAAAACGAAACGGAGCGAGCGCCGGTGCGACGACCGACTAGAGGATGGAGACGAACGGGGGACGTAGATCAGTGGTCTTCGACTTCGACCTCGATCGGCGGGCTCTCCCAGTCGGCGTGGTCGTCGTGCCAGAGCTTGAAGACGACTTCCGTCTCGCCCTCGGACTCACCGTAGATGTGGACGTGGTCGCCGTGCCAGTGCTCGTCGGAATCGATCTCGACGATACCTCCTTCGGCGTCGTCAGCGACCGAGACAGCGAGTGCGTACTCCTCGTTGCTGCCGATCGGGATCTCGTCGCCGTGATCGTCGGTGAACACCGCACCCAGCGAGACGTTGTCATCGACGTGAATATGTGGCAGTTCGCCGTGCCAGTGGTCGTCGTGGACGTCCGCGACGACTTCGTCGTCCGACCGATCGACGATCTCGAGATCCTCGACCTCGACGTGGCCGTGATCGTGACCGTCGTCGTGGTGGCCGACCTCCGTCTCGAGTTCGGGCGTCTCGTAGACGACGTCGCCGTCCTCGACGAGTTGGAAGACGACGTCCGTGAAGCCGTCTTCCTCGCCGTGGACGTGGATGTGATCGCCGTGGGACTCGATCTCGACGATCTCGTTTGCTCCCTCGACGACTTCGCCAGTCAGTTCGAGTTCGTCACCGAGTTCGACCTCGTCACCCTCCTCGTCTTCGACGTAGGCACCGAGCGAGAGGTTGTCGTCGTGGGGTACCTCGAGCGGGTCGTCGTGCCAGTGATCGCCGTGAACGTAGACGAGGATGTCCTCTTCGTGGTCGCGGTCGAGTACTTCGAACTCTTCGATGCCGATCTCGTCGTAGACGTCGCCGTGATCGGGGTCGTCGTCGTGATCGTGGTCGTCGTCGTGATCGTCATCGTCGTCGTGCTCATCGCCGTGGTCGTCGCCGTCACCGTCGTCGCCGAGACAACCGGCGACACCGAGTGCAGTCAGCGAACCGGTCGTCGCGAGTAGCGTTCGGCGGGACGTCGAATGTGGTGCGTCAGTCATCTGTAACACCCCCTTGCGGAGAGTTAGTAATGAATCTAACGATATTATTAACAAGACCTAACTGTGTATTCGACATTACTAAGAGTCCGGAGTGGTAGCTACTCGAGCGAAACGCATGTCGTTCGACGACACCCGTCGTGTCGGACGGCCTCGGACGGTTTCCTGCCAGCCAGTGCCGGCGCACTCCGCGACACAAGCAGTTACACCGACGAGCTGGGACAGCAATCCGTATCAGACGGCGACGCGTCGTGTGTCGACCGCCACCATCGTTCCCCGGAGAGCCTGTATTTTGTGCGCGCACTCGAGGGAGAGAAACAGTCGTCGCACGTGGAAATGACTACCCGATCGGGAGAAATCAGCAAGACGTTACTCGAGTGCAACCACGAGTTCGACCCCGTCACGACGCCGGTAGCTCGCTCCGCGGTCGGTGCGAACGACCTCGAAGGCGTCAAACCGGATCACCAGCCGACCGGGATCGATTGTCGCCCGGAGCATCGGTCCGCGGCTAGTCACGACGACGTACGGCGGGCCGGGGATCGGTTGGGCCTGCAGTTCGTACCCCGTCGCGTCGACGGCGTCTTCGAGGACCGCCGGAAACTCCTCGAGTACGCCCGCCGTCTCGAGTTCCGATCGGAACTCGTCCACGAGCGCATCGCGGTTCGTCGTTCGTGCAGTGTCCCAGGGTTCGGCGACGGCGTCGGCACAGCAGTCGACGGTTGCGACGATCGAGCCGTGGTCCTCGCGGAGTCGCCGTCGCGTCTCGCGTACCGGGTTCGACACGACCGTCGATGTGCTCGCGAGCTACTACAATCTCCCGACTCCCGGTCCAGCCCAGTTACTCGCGTTTGACGACGCCGATTCGAACGTCACCGATGCGTGCGAGGACTGCTTCCACCGTCCGCTGCCACGCTGGTTTCCGGCGTTTCCCGAGTTCGCGCCGCAATCGCTCGTTCTCGGTCTCGAGACTTCGAGTTCGTCGCTCGAGGTCGTCGACTTCGTCCTCGAGTCGATAGCGGCGCGTTCGCTGTGCTTTGAGGTTGTTGCGTAACTGATCGCGCTCGCGTTCGAGGGTCGACACACGCTCGGCGAGGTGATCGCGTTCACGCTGTCGGGCGTCGGTAAACGGGAGCCGGTCAGGGTCGGAACTCTGCTCGGCGATAGCCGTCTCGTTCGTCTCGAATGTCTCGTCGCCGGGCTCGAGATAGCCAGTCCCGGTTGCGTTGACGACGGCACCGGCGAGCAAGACGAGTCCGCCGAAGTAAAGCCAGGTCAGCAACAGGAGAATAGCCCCGACTACGCCCGCGGCTTCGGAGCTGGTGGCGATGGAGACGTACACCCGGAACAGCGACTGCAGGACCATCCAGCCCACTGCCGCGAGGACGACGCCGGGAACGACTTCCAGCTTGGAGACGTCGACGCCCGGGAAGTAGTAGTACATCGGGTAGAACGCGGCCGTGAGAACCACGACCAGCAGGAGCGACTGTAACAGACCGAAGCCGGGAACGTCGGGGAGAAACGCGAAGAGGATTCCGGTGCCAGCAGCCGCGAACAGCCCACCGCCGATCGCTCCGAACACGAGGAAAGCGTCCCGTAGCTGGCCGACGAACGAGCCTGCATCTGTCGTTCCATAGATCTCCGAGAACGCCGTATGCAAGCCGCGGAAGATTTTCAGCGATCCCCATACGAGGACGACGACGCCGAGGGCTGTCGAGCCAGCGGTCGCCGGCGAGTCTTCGAGGGATTCCTCGATCAACAGCTGTCCGCTCTCGGGGAGAACACCCTCGGTCGTCTCGGTAACCTGCGCCGCGAAGGCGTCGTCGCCGACGAGCGTCACGAAGAAAAACAAGAGCACGAGCAACGGCAGCAGCGAAATAAACGCCTGGTAGGCGATGCTTGCAGCCATAAACGGGACGTTCTTCTCCTGGATGCCTGCGACGACGGCCTTGCCAAACGAGATGGCGTCCCGAAATCCGGTTGCCATACGAGTAAAAACGGATCGAACACTGTTATGCCGGTAGCTTGCAGTTCCCGTGTTCCGACAGCGTGTGTCTGGCGACCAGTGGTGTCAGTCTAGAGTCGCTCGTCGACGACGCAGCGTCACCCCACCGCGGACGCCGTGTCGTAGCGTCCCGAACGCGATCAGTCCGAGTGCGAGTATAGGAAACAATCTATGGCAAATTAGGACTGATTATTTGCTAATGAGGAAAAAATCTTCTCCGATGGGAAGGCTTTAAGTAGTTCGGCGGCATACACTGAATTGCTATGAGTAAACAGCAGACCGTCCGCCAGTCAGCAGACACTGTCGAGGACAACGACCTTCGTCTCGACCAAGAGAAAGCCGAACAGATCGTCGACGCGCTGAACACGGAACTGGCGAACTCGTACGTGCTGTACCACCAGCTCAAGAAACACCACTGGGTAGTCGAGGGTGCCGAGTTCCTGCCGCTGCACGAGTTCCTCGAGGAGGCCTACGAGCACGTCGAAGAGGGTGCAGACGTCGTTGCCGAACGCGCCCAGGCGCTCGGCGGCGTCCCCGTTTCCGGCCCGACGAACCAAGAGCAGCGCGCGACCGTCGAGTTCGAGGGCGAGGACGTCTACGACGTTCGAACGATGCTCGAAAACGACCTCGAGATGTACGGCGACATCATCGAGTCGATGCGTGGGAGCATCGAACTCGCGGACAACCTCGGTGACTACGCTACGGCCGAACTCCTCCGCGAGATCCTCGTCGAACTCGAGGAAGACGCCCACCACTTCGAACACTACCTCGAGGACGACACGCTGGTGCTCGAGGAAGCGACGAAGTAAGGAGTCGCGTGCGGCTGGCGAGTGGTCGGGTGGCGTCTCTGGCCTGAGTTGACGGACCGAGACCGATACCGAGTGTTTTTCACGGCGGCTGTAACTCACGCCGACGAAGAGTCAGACGGTCAGGAGTGCATCTCGAGGGAGTTGCGTGGTGAACTGCGCAGACGGGTTGTTGGAGTCGTCGGTACGCCCGCGACCGGAAGCGGAGACACCGGATGTCGGTACAGCAAGCTACACCAGTGTTCGAGAGACGAACCGGTCGTGGCTCGATTTCGGCGCTGGAGGGCCGTATCGTCTAGTGGCGGGCCAAGCCTGCACTGATGGGTCGAATCTGGCGGCGTGGCTCGATTCGACCCGTCAGTCGACGGTTGGGACGGTACTAGTGCTTTGGCAAGCCTGAACGGATGAGTGAAACTGAATGCGGTCGTCTGGGTTCACGCATCAGTCGACGCTTGGCGGAGTACTAGCGGTCGACCTCGACGGTCAGATCAGTCGCGATCCAGCCGTCGGTGTTGTCGCGTTCGGTAAAGACGACGTTGCCGGGACGAGTTTCGTGGCTGGTCACGACTGCCGAGGGCTCCTCGGGTTCGTCGGCATCGGAATCCTGCCTGCGGGCGGGTACGTCCATTACGATGAGTTAGGTGAGCCTAAATCTAAAAGGGTTTTGGTCAGCTGAAGACGTTGAGAAGCCTCTCCCATCGTGAGTGTCTGCGCGTCGTCCAGTTCGACAGCAGGTGACAGAACGACTGCGTGGTGTACTTTCACCCTGATCGCGGTCGTACTCGCGCGTATGGAGTTCGACATCGTTCAGGGAGACATCGCCGAACAGTCCGCCGACGCGTTCGTCAACGCCGCCGGAACCAGTCTCCGGATGGGCTCGGACGTCGCCGGCGCGCTCGGGCGGGCCGCCGGCGAGGAGATCAACGAGGAAGCGGTGGAGAGCGGACCAGTGGATCTGGGCGAGGTCGCCGTCACCGACGCCTACGACCTGGACGCGGGCCGCGTCATCCACGCGGCGGCGATGCCACACTACGGCGACGGTGAGGCGACCGAGGCGAGCATCCGCGACGCGACCCAGAACGCGCTCGAGACGGCGGACGAACTCGGCTGCGAGTCGCTCGTTCTGCCGGCGCTGGGCTGTGGCGTCGCTGGGTTCGACCTGCTCGAGGGTGCCGAGATAATCGGCGAGTAGATCGAAGCGTCCGAACCGGAGACACTCGAGGACGTCCGGTTCATCGCCTACGGCGACGAGGAGTACGACGCGATTCGGTCGGCGACCGCCGAACAGACGTCCGACACCGAAGCCGACCGATAGCGAACCGTCACGAAGGCTCGATCGAAACCCGGTCCAGCCATCAGCCGGCGAACGCCCGCGGCGTTTTCGTCCAGTCGTACCCGTCGACCCGCAGCGACGGCCTCGTCTCCTCGGGGAGTTGCTCGTACTCCCGGAGGAACGCGTACAGTCCGGACCGGCCGCCGAAGTCGCCGACGAACCACAGACAGAGCCGCGGGACCCGGACTCGTTCGCGATCGGGATCGTATTCGACAGTCTGCTCGAGATGGACTCGCGTCGAGTCGTCGAGTGCCTCGTCGACGGTCGCCGGATCGTACGGCCTATCAACGGACAGCTCTCGGCCCCGCAGTTGAGCGCGAAGTGAATCCGGGGATCGGACTCGAGGCGATACTCGCTCAGAAACCCCGATCGGGGCAGCTGGGGCAGGTAGCCGACGAGCGCCGCACGGAGTTGCGTGACGGACACGACTCGACCTCGAGTACACGACATCGCAATAAAAATATGCTTACGAATACTGGCGAAGCTTCAAGCCGATTCCGTCCTGAACACAGAGCGAGTCGAATGACCCGAACGGCCGCGGAAAGCGGGTTCGAGACGTTCGTAAACGACACCATCGAGACGACCAGACGGGAGTTCAGCGTCGCTCGCGCCCTCGAGGGGACGGGGCTCGGAGCCGGTGGAATCGTCGTCGACAAACTCCGCCGAAACGCCGATGCTCTCGAGCGGGCCGTCGTCGAGCCGGAGCTAGATACCTACCGGCGACGATCGGTCGAACAGTTCCGGCTCGTCCTCGAGTGCGTCGATAGCGGTGAACCGGTCGACGCCGTCGCCGACGAGTTACTCGAGCGCGACGGGTACGTGGCGGCGCTCGCTCCCCAGGCCGAGCCGTCGAAGCGACGAGCTATCGAGGAGGCGACGCTCGAGCGACTGCAGCGGCTCCGAGACGGGGTCGAGCCGATCGTCCAGCGGCCGGAAAAGCGGTTCTGGCCGGCAGCCAGGGCGGCGTTCGACGCGGGAGAGGCGACCGATCTCGTCGACGAGGCCTTCCCATTTACCGATCCGTTGCAGCGACACCGAGAGGCGTTCGCGTTCGTGGTCGAGGTCGATCCCGGTGACGTGCTCGGCGGCCGGTTCACTGCCAGTCTGCCGAGCGTCTCGCTCGAGTACACCGACGAGGCGGTCCGGGCGATGTGTCGGGCCGAGCGACAGGTGATCGCAGAGACAAAAAGAGAGATCGGGAGGCAGTTCGACGACGGCGACGGGTGACTGTCGGCGGAGAGACAGCGGCTTTGCAATCGGCACCGAAAGAGACGTACGACCACCGAATCGAGGGAGCCGGAGGACTTCCCGCTCCCGAACGTCGGTCCCGGACCGGACCCGTTCTCGCTCGCCGACCTGCCGGCGACCGTCGACTTCGCGGTGTTGTTCTTCCAGCGGGACTACTACTGTACGAACTGCCGGCGTCAGGTTCAGTTCAGGATCTAGCCGACAGGATCGACGACTTCCGCGAGCGAGACACCGAACGGTCTCGATCGGTCCCGAACCGCGCGAGCGCGTCGCGGAGTGGCAGGCCAACTACGACCTTCCGTCCCCCTGCTTGCAGACGCGGACGTATCGGTCGGCGAGAACTACGCTCAGTCCGTCCGGCCAGGTATTCTCGGCTGGATGAGCGATTTCTTCGACCGGATGCCCGAGGTCGCGGTCGTCGACCGCCGCGGTGAGGAGCCGGAACTCGACGTTCGACCGGCCAACAATCAGCGATTTACTTGCCAAACTGGACGATCTGCGGGAGAGCGACGACGCGTCGGCCGAGAGCTGATCGCTCTCGAGTCGGGAACCGAATCACTCCGTTCCCAGTTACAGGAAGTGTCTCAGGACAGCGAAAGACCGCGGATCTCCACCGAACGCCCGTCCTCGACGTGACCGATGATCCGGCCGTCGGTCTCGGCCACGAGGTCGTCGGCTCGTTCCTCGGGGACGGCGACGACGAAACCGGTGCCCATGTTGAACGTTCGGTGCATCTCCTCGTCGGTCACGTTGCCCTCTTCCTGAACGAACTTGAAGACCGACTGGGCCGGGCACGGATCGTCGATCGCGTACTCGTACTTACCCATCCGCAGGAGGTTCGTCCACCCGCCGCCAGTGACGTGAGCCGCCGCACGGACGCCGTGGTCGTGCATCGACTCGAGCAGGTCCGTGTAGATTCGGGTCGGACGCAACAGCTCTTCGCCGATCGTGCGCTCGTCGTCGTACGGGAACGGATCGGTGTACTCGTGATCGCGGGTGACGGCCTCGCGTGCTAGGGTGAGCCCGTTCGAGTGGATGCCATTCGATGGGAACCCGACCAGCGTGTCCCCAACGGCGGCCTCGCCCTCGAGAAGTTCGTCTTTCGCTGCCAGACCAGCACAGGTTCCCGCGAGGTCGAAGCCCTGCACGACATCGGGCATCACCGCGGTCTCGCCGCCGAGCATCGTCAGGTCGGCTTCCTCCAGACCGACCGCGAGACCCTCGCCGATCTCGTTGGTGATGGTCTCGTCGGGGTCGTCGATCGCGAGGTAGTCGACGAAGCCGACGGGTTCGACGCCCGCGGCGACGAGGTCGTTGACGTTCATCGCAATGCAGTCGATGCCGATCGTCGAGAACTCCTCGATGGCCTCGGCGACGAGCAGTTTCGTGCCGACACCGTCGGTTGCGAGTGCCAGGTAGCGATCGCCGATGTCGATCAGCCCTGCGTACTCTGTCGTGAGGTCGCTCCCGAAGGCCTCGAGCAGCGCTGCGGTGGCGTTCTCGCTGGCCTCGATGTCGACGCCGGTGTCGGCGTAGGTGAGTCGGTCCTCCGTCCCGTCGTCAGCTGGATCGGTCATGAGTGAACGACCTCGTGGCGCGAGCAAAAGATCACCGGTCCCGCCGCAGCCGCTCGTCGAACGGGAATCGGCGTCGCGTCCTGTTGTGTCGTATCGGCCCGCCACTCGGCGGTCGCGGTATGGACTACTGATACAGAATGCTGTACCGATGTCCTGGCGCGACCGCGAGCGCTCCTGGGGTCGCGCCGGAGATGACTGACAGCAAACCGTATGAGCGGTGCTGTGGGTTTTTATTCGCCTCGTCGATCTGGCTAGTAACGCTTAAAACAAAGTGCGCACAATACCCCCCATAATGGCGAGCAACAAGATTCTCGGAATCGACCTCGGAACGACGAACAGTGCCTTCGCAGTGATGGAAGGCGGCGATCCGGAGATCATCGCCAACGCCGAGGGTGAACGGACGACGCCCTCGATAGTCGCCTTCACCGACGACGACGAGCGACTCGTCGGGAAGCCCGCGAAGAACCAGGCCGTCCAGAACCCCGAGAAGACGATTCAGTCCATCAAGCGTCACATGGGGGAAGAGGACTACACCGTCGAGATCGAGGGCGAGGAGTACACGCCCGAAGAGATTTCGGCGATGATCCTCCAGAAGATCAAACACGACGCCGAAGAGTACCTCGGCGACGAGGTCGAGAAGGCCGTCATCACGGTCCCTGCGTACTTCTCGGACCGACAGCGCCAGGCGACCAAAGACGCCGGCGAGATCGCCGGCTTCGAGGTCGAGCGCATCGTCAACGAGCCGACCGCCGCGTCGATGGCCTACGGCCTCGACGACGAATCCGACCAGACCGTCCTCGTCTACGACCTCGGGGGCGGCACCTTCGACGTCTCTATTCTCGATCTCGGCGGCGGCGTCTACGAGGTCGTCGCCACCAACGGTGACAACGACCTCGGTGGCGACGACTGGGACCAGGCGATCATCGACTGGCTCGCCGAGACCTTCGAGGCCGAACACGGAATCGACCTCCGCGAGGATCGACAGGCCCTGCAGCGTCTGAAAGACGCCGCCGAGGAAGCCAAGATCGAACTCTCCTCGCGCAAGGAAACCGAGATCAACCTCCCCTTTATCACCGCAACCGACGACGGCCCGATCCACTTAGAGGAGTCGCTCACTCGCGCGAAGTTCGAGTCGCTGAGCGAGGCCCTCATTGAGCGCACCGTCGACCCGACCGAGCAGGCACTCGAGGACGCCGGGTACTCGAAAGACGACATCGACGAAGTGCTGCTCGTCGGTGGCTCCACGCGGATGCCACAGGTCGAAGAACAGGTCGCGGAACTCACCGGAAAGGAACCACAGAAAAACGTCAATCCCGACGAGGCCGTCGCACTTGGCGCGGCGATCCAGGGTGGTGTCCTCGGCGGCGAAGTCGACGATATCGTCTTGCTCGACGTGACGCCTCTCTCGCTGGGCATCGAGGTCAAGGGCGGTCTCTTCGAGCGTCTGATCGAGAAGAACACGACGATCCCGACCGAGGAGTCGAAGATCTTCACCACCGCGGCGGACAACCAGACGACCGTCCAGGTACGGGTCTTCCAGGGTGAACGCGAGATCGCCGAGGAAAACGAACTGCTCGGTGAGTTCCACTTGACCGGCATCCCGCCGGCACCAGCCGGAACACCCCAGATCGAGGTCACGTTCTCGATCGACGAGAACGGGATCGTCAACGTCTCCGCCGAGGACAAAGGCTCCGGCGAGAGCGAAGAGATCACCATCGAAGGTGGTGCCGGTCTCTCCGACGACGAGATCGACCGCCTGCAGCAAGAAGCCGAAGAACACGCCGAAGAGGACCAGAAACGCCGCGAGCGAATCGAGGCCCGCAACACGGCCGAGGCGACGATCCAGCGCGCCGAGAAACTCCTCGAGGAGAACGACGAACAGGTCGACGCCGAACTCCGCGAATCGATCGAGGCGGCAGTCGAAGACCTCGAGGCGACGATCGACGACGACGATGCCGACGCCGAGGCGATCGAGGCGGCGACCGAAGACCTGAGCACGGAACTGCAGGAGATCGGGAAGCAAGTCTACCAGCAGGCCGAGGGCGCAGCGGGTGCCGGCGGCGCTGCTGGCGGCGCAGCCGGCGGCGCTGCAGGAGCGGGTCCCGGCGGCATGGGTGATATGGGCGGGATGGGCGGTGGCCCGAACCCCGGTGCCGGCGCGGCCGGTGCAGATGCCGACGACGAGGAGTACGTCGATGCCGACTTCGAAGACGTCGACTTCGAGGAAGACGACGACGAGTAACGCGTGAACGGAGGCGGTTTGCTGTCCGTCAGCTCCGGCACGACCGCGAGCCCTCCTGGGGTCGCGCCGGTAAAGCGGTACAGCAGTCCGTCTCATACGGATTGTTGTCACTAGTGGCGGGCCAAGCCTGAACTGAAGGGTCGAATCTGGCGGTGTCGCTCGGTTCGACCCGTCAGTCGACGGTTGGGACGGTACTAGTACTATCCCAAGCATGGACCGACTAGTTGAGAGTTGGCCAAAACCGATCACGATTCTCGATCAGAAGTGGAGTGCCCTAGTCAGAGTAGACTTGGGACAGTACTAGTGGCGGGCCAAGCCTGAACTGATGGGTGAAACCGAATGCGGTCGTCTGGGTTCACGCAGCAGTCGACGCTTGGCGGAGTACTAGTTACCGCAGATCACCGACCCCGTTCTGGCGATCAACGGGAGTTGACTACAGTAAGTCGTGCAAAACGCCAGTCTTCGGTCGGAAGCAACGCCCCGAGTTCGACACTGTCGGAAGCGGACAGTTTGTTTCAGCCGCTAGTCAGTTAGGCCGTGCGTTCTCGCCGAGTCGACCATCGAGCGTTCGTTTCAAGTGGCTCAATGGACTACCGGTGGACAACGAATGAGCGAGGATTTCTACGACGTACTCGGTGTGAGTTCGGACGCCTCCACCGACGAAATCAAACAGGCCTATCGGGAGAAGGCCACCGAATACCACCCGGACGTCAGCGACGACCCTGACGCCGAAGAGAAGTTCAAGAAGATCCAGAAAGCCAAGCAGGTTCTCACCGACGAAGAGAAACGCCAGGCCTACGATCGGATGGGTCACGAGCGATACGAGCAGGCCGAGAAACACGGCTTCGACGCGAGCGACCGTACTGGCGCTGGCGGGATGGGCGGCGACCCGTTTGGTGGGATGGGCGGTGGCAGCATGGGTGGCGGGCTCGGCGACATCTTCGAGCAGGTGTTCGGTGGCGGTGGCCGGGGCCGTCGCCAGCGGTCGGGCCGTGATCTCCGAACCGAACTCGAGATCGACTTAGCGGAGGCCTACTCGGGCGTCGAAAAGCAGTTTACGATCGAGCGACCCGAGGCCTGTTCGGCGTGTCACGGCGAGGGCCATCCGCCCGATGCAGACGCCCGGACCTGTCCGGAGTGTCAAGGTCACGGCCAGAAGCGGCAGGTGCAGCAGACGCCGCTCGGGCGCGTCCAGCAGACGACGACGTGTCGGCGCTGTGAGGGAGAGGGGACGCTCTACTCCGAGACTTGCAGTGAGTGTCGCGGCGAGGGGTACGTCCGCAACGAGGCGACGCTGACCGTCGAAGTCCCTGCCGGTATTCAGGACGACCAGACCCTGCGGATGGAACGTGAGGGCGCACCGAGCCCCGACGGCGGGCCGAACGGCGACCTGCTGATCGACGTCTCGATCCGCGAGCACGAGGAGTTCGAGCGCGAAGGAGACGATCTCCGGTACCGGCTTCCAGTCTCGTTCCCACAGGCGACCTTCGGCGACACCGTCGAAGTGCCGACCCTGGACGGTGCCGCAGAGTTCGAAATTCCTGCCGGCACTCAAAGCGGTGAGACGTTCCGCCTCGAGGGCAAGGGAATGCCTCGCCTGCGCGGGCGCGGCGACGGCGACCTCCACGTGCAGGTCCAGGTTGTCACCCCCGAGAGCCTGAACGAAAACCAGCGCGAAGCTCTCGAGGCCTTCGCCGAAGCCGGTGGCGACGAGATCGAGGTCGCCGACGGGTTCTTCGAGAAAATAAAGCGAGCGTTCTGACAGCACGTCACTCCTCGAGTCGGGGTACGTTCGGCGTCAGCCTCTCGGTCGTCTCGCGTCGACGCCACGATCCGGATGGGTGACGGTGAGAAACCCGTCACTCCTACTGTCGACGACGGCATCCTGCACTCGCGTCCGACCGGCACTGCATGTTGTCGAGAGATTCGGCTAGTACCGTCCCAACCGTCGACTGACGGGTCGAATCGAGCGACACCGCCAGATTCGACCCATCAGTTCAGGCTTGGCCCGCCACTAGGGGCGGGATACGGCCGATACTGTCGGAAAGAAGTCACCGAAAAAAGTGGCCACACGGACGCGGCGAGTTCTCACGATAACGCTGGCCGGTAGTGTCAACTGCTGGGTCGAGCCCGGTCTGGGCCGGGTCAACTCGTCAGTCGACGGTTGTGGCGCAACGAGTCTGCGGTCGAGCGACCAGGAGACCGAGCGCCAGTAGCGTGGCACCCCCGACAGACGTCGCGAGCAGCCAGAATGTCGGCCGAAACCCGACGTGTTCGGACAGGACGCCGACGATAGCGGGTGCAACGGCTCCGGCAGCCATCAGCAGAGTCCGGACGACACCCAGTCCACCACCCGCTGCTTCGTCGGGGAGCACGGACATCAGGTAGGCTCCCCTGACGGGGCGGAACCCGTGAGCACCGATCCCAGCGGCGACGAGTGCGCTTCCGAGGACGACCGGACCGACCGATCCGGTCAGTGAGACGAACGCGACCAGCGAGAGCGTCGCGAGGCCGAGGGTCGCGACAATGATCGGCAGTTGGCTGAGTCGATCGCTAAGTTCGCCCGTTACCAACTGGACGAGACTCGCAAGAAAGAGACCGCTGTACAGCAGCCCTGCCGTCGTCTCCGTGAGTCCGGCCTCGTCGGTCAGATACAGCGGGGCGAACGCGACCAGGCCGTTGTACGTAAACGCGAACAACACAGTCAGCAGTGCGAAAACGGAGAACCGCCAGTCGAAAAACAGCGGTGTGTATCGTCGAAGTTCGGCAATTCCGACGGTCAGAGAAGTTGCACCGCCGCTGGTTTCGTCGTCGGGGACTCGTGCCGGAACGCGTCGCCAGAACGCCACGGAAAATCCGAGACCGACGATGCCAGCAGCCAGATAGACCAGTCGCCAGCTCTCACCGAGGGCGAACGTCATCCCGGCGACGGCGACGACGGCCGCGGGCGCGACCACGCCACCGAACGTGCCGAGCGTATCGAACACGCCGAGTGCCCGACCGGTCCGGGCTGGATACGCTCGAGAGAGCAGTCGGACGGCGACAGTCTTGTGTGCTCCGGTGCCTGCGCCCATGAGCAGCATCGCGACGACGAGCACGACGAACGGGGAGTCGACGACCAGAGTAAGTGACGCGATCGACGCGACGAGGACGCCTGCCGTGATGACGGTGACGGAGCCGAGTCGGTCGGCGAGAACGCCGGAAGGAAACTGCATGAGTGCGTAGACGAGCATGAAGCCGGTAAACGCCGTTCCGAGGACGGCGTTCGAGACGCCGTAGCTCTTCTGAAAGAGACCAAAGAGTGGCGGAAACGCATACCGGATGAACTTCGCGAGAAACCAGATTCCGGCAGTCAAGAGAAGAACGTCTAGCTCGGTCGTCCGTCGTATAACCGTCGTAACCGACATCACGTGTTGTCGGGTGTAGGATGCTGGCCCGACTAGAAACCTCCGATTGTATGCTCGGTGTTTCTCGATTGGAGACCGTGGGCGTGACCAGTACGAACTGTCGATCGTCTTCGACGGAGCACGACGGGGCGTGTCTGCAGTCGAACCCGGTCCCGGTCAGTGAGAGTGAGAAAGAGTAGTACGGACTGTTGTCCCGATGTCCCGACGCGACCGCAGGCGGGCTCGCGGTCGGGCCGGAAATGGCGGACAGCAAACCGTATGAGTCCACCGTAACTCACGGCCCGTCACGTCTCAGTGGCCGGAAGGGTAAAGCGAAATATCGTGCCGTCGCCGGGTTCGGATTCGACCCAGATCTCGCCGTTGTGGCGTTCGACGATGCGTTGACAGAGCGCGAGGCCGATACCGGTACCCTGGTGCTCCCCATGTGCGTGCAGGCGCTCGAACACCTCGAAGATGTGCTCTTGCTCGTCCGGGTCGATCCCGATCCCGTCGTCGTGAACCGAAACAACCCAGTCGGTGCCCTCGCGATCGGCGGTGACGTCGATCTGGGGTGGTTGTTCGCCGCTGTACTCGATCGCGTTACTCAGGAGATTCTGGAACACTTGACGAAGTTGCCCAGCGTCGCCCTCGACACGCGGGAGGTCGTCGACCGTGATTTCGGCGTCGCTCTCTTCGATTCGGAGCCGTAGATCATCACGAGTCGTTTCGAGAACGTCGTTCAAGTCGACCGATTCGAACGCATCACCCGCTGTTTCGACCCGCGAGTACGCGAGCAACCCGTCGATCATGTCGCGCATCCGGTCGGCACCGTCGATAGCAAACTCGAGAAACTCCGTGCCGTCCTCGTCGAAGGCGTCTCGGTACCGACGGTCGATCAGTTGGAGATAGCTCGAGATCATCCGCAGCGGTTCCTGGAGGTCGTGGCTGGCGGCGTACGCGAACCGTTCGAGTTGCTCGTTCGATTCCTCGAGGCGCTCGTTCGACTTCTCGAGGTCCCGTACCAGTTCTTCGCGTTCCTGCTGGTACTGGTTGCGCTCGATGGCTTCAGCGAGGATGTTGGCGACGCTCTGGACGAAGGTCACGTCCTGGTCGGTGAACGCTCGACGGTCGGTGTCGTGAGTACCGAGGATACCCCACGCGTCTCCGAACGGTCCGATGATGGTACTGATCCCACTGTGAACGTCGTGGGTCCGCAGTAGATCGGGACCGCTAAACCGCGTCTCCGTCTCGAGATCCTCGACGACGATCGGGTGATCGTTGGCCAGAGTGTACGCAGCCTGGGAGTCTGCTTCGACGGCGGACACCGTCGCGTCACCGACGATCCCGTCGTGCCAGCCGACGCCCTCGCGTAGCAACAGCTCTTGCTCGTCGGGACGGAGATCGAGCACCTTGCAGTACTCGTTGTCCAGTACGTCCGCTACCTGCTGGACCGTTTCGGACATGAGTTCGTCGAGGTCGTCGGTCTCGAGTGCGAACTGTCCGAGGTCGGCAACGGCCTGTTGCTGGCGAGCGCGCCGTCCGAGCGCCCGTTCGCGCTCTTTGTGCTCGGTGATCTCCTGTGACGTCGCCGTGGCGGCGAAGACGTCTCCATCGTCGTCTCGAACCGGGACGAAGCGGAACTGATAGACCTGGTCGTCGATCGTCTCTTCGAACTCCGAGGGATCGCCATTCAGCGCAGCCTCGTAGTGTGGAACAACGATATTCGCCAGTCGTTGAGGTAACACCTCACGCACCGGAGCCCCCTCGAGTTCGTCTCTCGAAGCGTCTACATCTCCCTCCGGTGTCCCCCCAAACGTGACGTAATGGAGGTCTTCGTCGACGAGGGCGGCGACACCGTTGGGGAAGTTTTCGATGAGCGTCTCGGTCCATCGTTGGTACTCCTCGAGTTGTCGCTCGTACTCCCGGCGTTCGGTGACGTCCTGTACGACGAGCATTCCCCCGAATATCCCGTCGTCGGCGCGTCTGACCGGGAGGGTGTAGGCATGAAAACACCGGTCGTGGAACTCGACTTCGAACGAGTTCGACTCACCGTCGAGGGCAGCCTCGAAGTATGGCTCGACTTCCTCGAGGAGAGCGTCGGGATAGATCTCGTAGACGCTGTTCCCGATCCGGTCCGCTTCGTCGACGCCGACGCCGTCTAACAGACGGCCGCCGATAGCGGTGTACTTCAGGTCCTCGTCGAACAGACCTACGGCACCGTCGGGGAAGTGCTCGACGAGCGTTCGGTACCGCCGCTCGGATTCCTCGAGCGCCCGTTCACGCTCTTTCCGCTCGGTAACGTCGCGGAAGACACCTGTCCGGCCGACCGACCCGTCTGCGAGTTCGTACGGGCCGAATCGTCCTTCGACCGGAATCGTCTCATCACTTGCAGTTTCGAGTTCGAACTCGAGGGACACGTACTCCCGTTCGTCTCCGAGGGAGTCCCCGGTCGTCGCCGTGGCTCGCTCGATGATCGTCTCGTCGTGGACGAGCGTCGCGGGTGCACCCTGTAGCTCCTCGCGTTCGTAGCCGGTCATCTCGCAGAACGCCTCGTTGACCATCACGAATCGGTCGTCGTCGTCGAGCGTTACGACGCCGTCCCAGATCGTCTCGATCGTTTTCTCGTATCGTTGCAGTTTTCGTTCGCGGTTCTTCTGGTCGGTGATCTCACGGAAGTACACCGACAGCCCCGACTCCGATGGGTAGATAGCGGTGTGGAACCACCTGTCTACCGGATCGTAGTAGTCCTCGAGAACGACCGGCTCTTGCGTTTCGAGAGCGTTCGACAGTGCGTTCTCGAAGGGGTCGGTGAGGGTGACTATATCGCGGATGTCCGTCCCGGTTGCGGACTCGTCTAGTCCCAGAACGTCCATCGCGTGACTGTTCAGGACCAGGAATCGGAGATTCTCGTCGAGAGCGTAGAACCCATCCGAGATGCGTTCGAGAACCTCGTCGAGTTCACCCTCGAGTTCGTCGCGTTGGCGATTGGGTCGGGCAGTTTGTGTTCCCTGCCTCCGTTCGGACTCTTTCTCCTCGCTATCGTCGGCCGCAGCCGGCCGCCACCACACGCGTCCACTTCCACCGACCGTCTTGGTCTCGAGCCAGCCGTGATCGACGAGTCGCTCCAGACGCTCGTCGGCACTCTGATGGCCGCAGCTGACTTGCTCGGTGACCTCCGTCGTCGTCAGCGGTGCCCCACCCGCGTCGAAGAGCGCGAGGACTTCCTGCAGTGACTCGGTCAACGATGCAGAAGTCATACCATAGCACAACCCCCAGACGCCGATAAGGGCTGCGCCGGTGGAAACCGACTGCGACCGCACGACTCTCCTCCGTCACTCTGTGGATTTCCAGTGACGAACGTTTCGACCAACAGGCCGGTAGAAAGAACGGCGTAGTGACCGGAGACGGACGGACCGAAACCGCGGATACAGCGATCAGAGGTCTCGAGCGACCATCTCGCCCCAGTGGTCGAACCCGTGGCGCTCGTAGAACGCCTGCGCACGCTCGTTTTCCCGATCGACGTCGAGGACGAGTCGCTCGAGCGGGAGATCCTGCTCGCGAGCGGCTTCGACGGCGGCAGTCATCAGTTCGTCGGCGATACCCGTTCCGCGGTACTGTTCGCGGACGTAAATCTCGTTCAGGACGGCGGCGTCCCAGATATAGGCGTGGGTGTCGGGCAAAAGGAAGACGTAGCCGACCGGATCGGGTGAGGGGTCGTCGCTGGTACCGTCACCGTCGTCCGCGACAGCCACCTGCACGCTTCGTTCGTCGTGCTCGATACAACGTTCGACCCACTCGAGGTATCCCTCACGGTAGTCGTCCGTGAGCTTCGCGGCGTACGTGGCTGCCTTCTGCTCGCCACCGGTCCCGGAGCCGAGTCCAGTCTCGAAAGCGCGTTTCAGCTCCCAGAGTGTGTCGGCATCCGACGCCGGATCGTACGGTCTGATCGACATACACGGATGAGTCGCGGGAACTGGTATAACGCTGCTGGTCCCGGTAGGAAACGAACACCGATCGGCGGCGACCCGTTAGGCGGAAGACGAGTCGGCTCCACTCGAGTAGACGAACTCTCGGAGGAGTTTTCCCGCGAGCGAGGCGGCCTGGCCGTCGTCGCGGTCGTTGACTTCGACGACGTCGAAGGCCGTCGCCTGTGGGGCGACCTCGCGGACGACCGCCCGCATCTCACGGGGTTCGAGGCCGAACGGCTCCGTCGTCCCGGTACCGGGCGCGTAGGCTGGGTCAGCCCCGTCGATGTCGACACTCAGGTAGACTTCGCGTCCCTCGAGACGGTCGCCGAAGGTAAAATCGGCGACATCCGCGGGCGCAACGACGGTGACGTCGTCTTCGGCCGCTCGCTCCCACTCCGGCTCGCTGCCCGTTCTCGCACCCAGGATAATCGCTTCCTCGACCGATTCGTCCTCGAGAATGCGACGGGTTACGCAGGCATGAGAGAGGTCGTTGCCGTCGTAGTCGTCGCGCAGGTCGAGGTGGGCGTCGAGACAGACGAACACCTCGGGGTCGGCGGCGCGTACGCCCGCAAGCGAGACTGTGTGTTCGCCCCCCAAAAGGAGAGGGACGGCATCGTCCCAAACGATATCGCGCAGCGTCCCCTCGAGCCACTCGAGGTAGTCGGGAACGTCGTCCCAGGCCCGAACGTCGCCGTGATCGACGACGTCGAGTTCGGAGAAGTACTGGTCCGTTCGACGGTCGTAATCGTCGAAGGTCTCCGCAAACGTCCGGATGCGCCGGGGGCCAAAGCGAGTCCCCGGCTGAAAGGTCGTCGTGGCGTCCAGGGGCGCACCGACGACCACGAAGTTCGCGTCCTCGCGGGCCACACCGGCGTTGCTCCCCCCGCGTTCGTCAGTTGCCCCGGGGAACATCAGATGATCTTTCGCTGGTCTTCCATCTCGAGGTATTCGATGTTCTCATCGGGCGAGGGGTCGGCGTCCTCGGGGACGCGCATCGTGATCGTCTCGTAGGTCTCTAAGTCCATAATCTGCATGTCGGAGCCGTCGACGGAGACGACCTGGCCCTGTTTGCGCTCGATGATCGGGACCCAGATCTTCGCGTCGACCGGCTGGGAGAGCGATCGTTTCTTGCCGTCGAAGACGCCTTCGGCTTCGATTCGGGCTTTAGCGCTGCCGTGTTTCCCCGGCTTCGCGGTGGAGTAGCCGTTGATCTTACACGGTGCGTCGTCGATCATTACGTAGCTGCCTTCCTGGAGGTCGCGAACTTCGGTTTGCTGCTTCGCCATGTCCCGGGGTAATCAACCGACGGTCATAAACCGTTTGGAATACGCTCCGAGCGGCTTCAGCCCGTTAACAGGTCACTTGGAAGCCGTGCCACGGCAGCCGAATCGAAACGAAACGGTCACCTGAATCCGCCGTGGATCTCCCACAGGAATGATCGACGGCGGACTCGAGCCAACGGGCCGTCTTCTGGCCGGACTCGCGGTGCTGGGTCTGCTCGGCGCGGCCACCGTGATCTACCGGCGTCGGAACCGCGGCTCTCGGCCGGAACTCACAGCCGCTCTCGACACAGCACTCGCCGACGCCCTCCCGGCGGGGCGAGGGACTCACCTCGAGCAGCCGCCGCAGGGTCGAGGGATCGACGTACTCGAAGGTGAAGAGGGAGACGAAACGATGGAGACGCGACTCGCCCCGGCCGTTCGAATCGATCTCGAGACCGCCGACACGCCCGGAATGGAACTGGTCTTCGACTACGTCGCGGACGTACTCGAGGCAATCCACCCGGTTCTCGAAGATCACGACGAGCCCGTCGTCCGCTACGACCTCGAGTTCTCGTTCGGCCCGGACGGCCTGCTCGTCGACGGCGAGCGTCGGCGCGTAACCGTCCCCGCGACGTTTGCAGAGCGGCTGCTCGAGGAGGAGACGTATCGGGCGTTCGACCTCCGAAAGGATGTCGAACGGGTGGACGAACGCGAGGACGAAGTCGGGACGCTCTGGGCGGCGTGTTGATGGGCAGCCGTCTATTTATCGACGGCCAACACTTATCAGCCGCGTGTCCGAACGTCGATAGCGATGCCCTCCAGACGCACGCTCCTCGCGGCCTGCGGTAGCGCGGTCCTCGCTGGGTGTTCGACGCGATACGCCGATCCAGCGGGCGACGCCACCTGGCCCCAGCGCGGCCGGGACGACGCTCGAACGGCGACGCGGACCGACGGCCCCGATCCGCCGTTGACGACTGCGTGGCGGTACGACGCGAACGCGGACCTCGGCAGCCCGGATTGCTCGCCGGTAATGGCCAACGGAACCGTCTTTCTTGCGTACACCGAACACCGCGATGACGGCGAACAGGCCGCCGTCCTCGATGCGGTCGACGCCGAGACGGGTACACACCAGTGGACGACGACCGTCGCGACCACGACCGCACAGATGCAGGAAACGCACAGTCACACCGATTCGCTCGCAATCGTCGACGACGCTGTGTTGCTCCAGACCGCGAACGGACTGGTGGCTCTCGAGAGCGGCGACACCGACGACGCTGGAACCGAACGCTGGCGGTTCGACAACGTCGGCGACGGCCAGCTCGGTTCCATTGCCGCACAGCCAGGTGTCGGCAACGGGGTCGTCTACACCGGCTTTCATCGTCACGGACGGGAGGAGAGCCAGCCCGAATTCTACGCGATCGACCTCGAGGACGGCGAGGAGCGCTGGCGTTACGAGATCGACGACTGGGACGACCACCTCGTCTACCCGCCGGCAGTCGACGACGGTATCGTCTACGCTGCGATAGGTGGTGGCGGAGTCGTGGCGGTCGACGCCGCTGACGGGACAGAATTGTGGAGCGAGCGCTTCCCCGTCTACAGTGCTCCGACGGCCGGGGAGGGACGTGTGTTCGTCGGGATCGACGCCGACGAGAGCGGCGTCGCCGCCCTCTCGACGGAAACGGGGGACCAACAGTGGACGCGAACGGACGCCGACGACGCCGTCGTCCCCACCGGTGCCGCCGTCGCCGACGGCATCGTCTACTACGCGGCGATGGACCGACTCGTCGCTAGAGACGCGGCCACGGGCGATCCAGTCTGGACCATCGATGAAACCGGCTCTTCAGAGGGCGACCATATCTACAGGAGTGTGCCGACCGTCGCCGGCGACTCTCTTTACGTGGCCGGAAGCTCGCTGTTCGCCGTTGACCGGGAAGCCGGCGAGTTACGGGAGCGAATCGGCGACGTCTGGACGAGTGCGTCGCCCGCGGTCGGCGACAACGTGGTCATCGCCTCGCTCGAGGAGGGAACACTGGAGGCGCTGGTGGAGTGTCGAACCGAGTTGTTCGGTCGCTGTCTCCGCTGACGATCAGCCCTCGAACACGCCCCCAATCCGTGCTATCTTTAAACAGCGAGAGAATCCCGCCGTTCACGGCGGGCGTGAATCGCATCACTCGACTACTCAATCCACCGTCGCCGACCGGTCTGAAACCCCAACGCTTAGTACGCACCGCATCGTACGTATTTGCAAGGTTTACGTCGGCTTTCGGCACTTGCGCGGAAGTACGAGACGCGTTGAAACCAACGTCCTGGGTTTTCCGGGGCGAAGGTTCCCACGGTCGGATGGACCACGGTTCATCGGATGCGGGGTTCGCGTCGTTCGTCAGCACGGGAACCCGGTCTACGGGCCGGGGAAGTGTGATCGAACCGACCGTGCCGCGAGGCATGACCGCTTGGGAGAGAGACGCCCTGAGAAACCGGGCGTCAATGACTCGCTTGCGGATGGGAGCACACGTGACGGTGCCACAGGACGCTCCCGAGCGAGGGACGAACCCCGTTCCACCGACCTCGGGAGAGGCAGTCCTGAAACCTGCTCGGCAACAGGCCGGGTTTCCTCGTGCTGGGGAAGCCCCGTCGTTTACGACGGGGAGGATGTCACCCCTCCCTCCTCGAGTTCGTCGGTCGACAACCCGAACCCGATCCAGAACTCGCCGAGCCCCGCTATCTGCGGTCCGTCGGAAACGGGGCCGGCGGGCGTCACTGCCGGCGTCGTGCGGACGAAGTCGCTCGGGACGTTCCGTCGGGACGTCCCGGTCGGCGGCAGAAAGCGAGTCGCTCGTAACTCACGGGTGGCCGACCAGCGAAAAGAGCGCTAGCTGTCACTCGTCTCCGCGGCGCTGGCGGAGGCTCTGGCGCGTGAACTGCGGTCGGGCCCGGATCGCGCGAACCCGACGGAACGACCGGTAGAGCTGAATCCCGACGACCACCGAAAACGCTGCGGCGACGAGCGACGCTTCGGGAGCCTCGAGAGCGTACAGGACGCCCATCGAGAACAACGACATCGTCAACAACATCCCGTAGATGAGCCGTTTCGCGAGGTTCTCGAAGACGTTCTGTGAATCTTCGACGCCGACTCGGACGGAGAGGTCATCTCGCTCGAGTCGATCGAGGGCGCGTTCGGTTTTGGGGGCGATCCGGGTCAGCGAGTCGGCGGACTGGAGTATCTGCTCGCCAGACTCGCGTATATATCGGCGGATCGACTCCTCCCGATACCCCTGTTCGATGAGGTAGTCGGTCGCCGTCGCGATGAAGTCGTAGTCTTGATCCAGCGTCACGCAGACGCCCTCGACGACCGTTGCAACACGGAGGACGAGCGCGAGGTTCTTCGGCAACCGAAGCGGGAACTCGTAGATCGAATCCTCGACTCGGCCGATGACCTGGTGGACGCGGTACTGCTCGATGTCCTCGCCGCGGGCGTCCTGGATTGCCAGTTCTATCACGTCGGTCATCACCGCCCGGTCGGCGTCCGGCGAGAGCGTCCCGATCTCGATCAGCACGTCGAGGATCGACTCGATATCCTGGTTCGCGACGGCCGCATAGAAGTCGACTATCTTTTCCTGGAGGTACTCGTCGACCCGTCCGGACATACCGAAGTCGTAGAAGACGATTCGCCCGTCGTCTGTCACTGCCAGGTTTCCGGGGTGAGGATCTGCGTGGAAGACGCCGTCGTCGATGATCATCTGCATATACACCCGCTGGAGGTTCTCTGCGATCTCGCCCCGATCGATCCCCCGGCGGTCGAGCTCTTCGACGTCGTTGATCTTCGTTCCGCCGATGTACTCCATCGTGAGAACGCGAGGACTCGAGTGACTCTCGATCACGTCGGGGACGACACAGCGGTCGTCGACGGCGAGATTCGACTTGATCTCCTGAAGCATCTCGGCTTCGCGTTCGTAGTCCATCTCCTCGCGGATCGTCTTCGAGAACTCGTCGGCGAGGTTCTCGAGCGAGAACGCTCGGGCGTCGTCGACGAAGTACAGCAGGATCGGCAGCGACCAGTGAATGACGCGGAGATCGGCCCGAACGAGTTCTTCGACGCCGGGTCGCCGGATCTTGACTGCGACCTCGCGCGTTCCGTCGTCGTCGATCCGAGCGCGGTACACCTGTCCCAGGCTCGCACCGCTTATCGGGTCGGTGTCGAAGGAGACGAACCGGTCGTCGACCGGCCCGAGTTCGTCCTCGAGCACCTCCTTTGCGCCGTCCCACTCTGCCGGCGGAACGTCGTCTTGTAGCGACGAGAGCACGTCGATGTACGCTGGGGGCAAGACGTCGGGTCGGGTCGACAGCAACTGACCGAGTTTGATGAACGTCGGTCCGAGATCGAGAAGTGACTCGAGCAAGACGTTGGCGCGATACCGATGTGTCTCGGGATCGACCTGCCTTCGACCGCCAAACAGGAGGAATCGACGACGGTCACGGGCGTACGCGATCAACAGCGGGAGAAACTGCCAGGCGACGAGAACGAACCGTTTGTACGCACGGAGAGTGGGCAGTCTCGGTCACCTCGGTTCGTCGTCGGTACTCTCCCCGTCCCCGGGGCCGCGTTCCTCGTTGTCGACGACTTCGATCGTCGTCTTTCCGTCCGGTGCCTGCTTGGGAAGCGTCAGTTCGAGGACGCCGCGGTCGACCGTCGTCTCCGCGTTGCTTGCAACTGCGTCGTCGGGGACCGGGAGAGAGACGTCGAAAAAGAGCGACCGGTTCTCCGATAGGTACTGATAGTCGGCGGGAAGTTCTTTCTCCCGCTGGGCGTCGACGTAGAGCGTGCCGTCCTCGATTGTGAGATCGATCGAGTCGGCGGTGACTCCCGGGACGTCTACGACGAGCAAGTAGGCTTCGTCGCTCTCGAGTAAGTCGAAGAAGACGTCGTCGGAGAGATCCCGCAACGCGTCACGGAGCGCGGACATAGCTACTGGTTCGAACGCCGATACGAAAAAGGCCGCGGTAGCGGCCACTCCCAGAACGCGTGTTCTCGACTCCCGAGGTCCCGTACGCTTTTGATCCCTGCCGACCCGGTTCAGAGTATGAAAGGAACTGACAGCGAGCGGACTGAGGCCGGTTTCAAGGTCCGGACGCCGATCGACGAGGCACGGCAGGTCCTCCGAGCGGCGATCGAGCAAGCAGAAGACGAGTTGCCAGCCACCGGGACCGAGCGCGTCGAACTCGACCGAGCAGACGGGCGTGTCCTCGCCGCCCCCCTCGAGTCGGCCCGGAACGTCCCCCACTACCGGCGGGCCGCGATGGATGGCTACGCCGTTCGCGCCGAGGACACCTTCGGGGCGAGCGAACGCTCACCCGAGATCCTTCGGACGGTCGGCAGTGCCGAAGACGACGGGACGACCGTCGATCCGGGGACGGCAGCACGCGTCCACACTGGAAGCGCGCTGCCCGACGGTGCAGACGCCGTCGTGATGATCGAACGAGTCTCGGAACTCGAGGCCACTGGCGAACTCGAGGTCGAGGACGCCGTCGCCGAAGGCGAGAACGTCGCCCCGACCGGCGAAGACGTCGACGCAGGCCAACAGCTCTACGACGCTGGCCACCGCCTTCGCCCGTCGGATCTAGGTCTCCTCCGATCGGTGGGATACGCCCAGGTCGAGGTCACAGAGCGTCCTACGGTCGGTGTCGTACCAACTGGTGAGGAACTCGTCGATAGCGATCCCGGCCCTGGCGAGGTGATCGAAACCAACGGCCTCACCGTCTCGCGGCTGGTCGAACGCTGGGGTGGGGACGCGACGTACCGCGACGTCGTCACCGACGACCACGAGTCACTCCGGGTGGCGATCCAGCGCGATCTGACGAAAGACGTCGTCGTCACGACCGGTGGTTCCTCGGTCGGCGAGCGCGACCTCCTGCCGGAGGTAATCGACGATCTCGGTGAGGTGCTCGTCCACGGCGTCGGCCTGAAACCCGGCCACCCCGTCTGTCTCGGCATCGTCGAGGAAACACCCGTCCTCGCTCTGCCTGGGTATCCCGTCGCCTGTATCGTCAACGCCGTCCAGTTCCTCCGACCGACGCTGCGCTGGCTCGCAGGAACGACGCCCGACCCCCACCCAACTACGAGGGCGGTCCTCGAGCGAAAGATCCCCAGCGAACCCGGAACGCGGACGTTCGCACGGGTACAACTCGACGAACGAGACGCCGTCGACGACGAACCCGAGTACGCCGCAACTCCGACTCGAGCCAGTGGGTCGGGCGTGCTCTCGAGCGTCGCACTCGCGGATGGCTGGGTGGTTGTCGACGACGACCGTGAGGGGATACCCGAAGGCGAGCCAGTCGCCGTCCAGGACTGGGAAGTGAACCCCTGAAATCGGCCATCGTCTCATCCGGAGTGCTGTACCGATTTCTCGGCGCGACTGCAGGAGGGCGTGCGGTCGCGCCGGAGCTGACTGACAGCAAACCGTCTCACCCGTCCGTCGGCAAACGCGTCCTCGAGTCTGTTCCCGGCCACGAGAGGCTGCTCGAGGCGGCGTTTGGACACCTCGATTACCGGTTTGAGGCCGGCGATTGCGTCGTCGGTCGCCACACCGGTTGAGAACGGAGCCACGACGCTGGCGTTCACCTCGCCGTTCACGAGTGTGAGAGCACTCGGAGCCTTTCACCAACCGACAGCGGTCCGACTACAGGTCGGCTGGACGTGACTGTAACTTTCGTTTCGGGCAGTCAAGTAGCCACGATCACGTTCGGTTTCGGAGCGACCGGAAACGAGAATTCGTCGTGGAAATACGCGTTACGAACGTCTCTCAGTAATACCTACGATGTATAATGGGCGAAAAAATCTATAAGAGAAGTATCGAAACAGTGCCCCGGAATGGGCACCAATCCGCGGCTCAAGATAACCGACGACGATCGCCAGCAGGTCGACGGAACCCAACTGACCGACGACATCGGGATCGATCGAGACGAAATCGAGTGGCGAAAAGACTTCACCGGCTTCGACTCAGCGGACGCGACGAGACTGGAGTCGATGGCACCACTGTTCGACGAAATCACCGACGACCTCGTCGAAGAGTTTTACGATCACTTGCAGTCACACGCGAAGACAGCCGATATCTTCGATTCGACGACCAAATCCGTCGGCGCGCTCAAACAGAGTCAGCGGGTCTACCTCACCGATCTCGGCTCCGGGACCTACGATCAGTCGTACTTCGACAGGCGAGCGCGCATCGGGAAACTCCACGACATGCTCGATCTGGGCCCGAAGCTCTTCCTCGGCATGTACTCCATCTACTACGAGGGGATTCTCGAGGTGATCGCCGAAGACGCGACAAAGCAACTCGAGGAGGCGTCCCGATCGTCGGTGCCCGTAGCGACCGAAGGTTCCGTCACCGAGCCGTCCGAGTCCGAAGACGAGCCCGTCGTCCCCCTGTCGGCGGCGACGGACGCGATCGACGACGTCGTCGAACGCACCACGTCGGTGCTCAAGGTGTTGAACCTCGACCAGCAGGTCGCGATGGATACGTACATTCACTCCTACACGGACCGGGTCGAGGACGAACTCGAGCGTCGCGAAGCGGTCTCGCGGAACGTCGAGTCCGCGGTAGCGGAGCTCCAGGAGAGTTCCAGGGTCGTCTCCGACAGGTCGGACGAGATCAACGACTTGACGGACGAACAGGCGGATTCGATGGACGAAATCGCGACCGAGGTTTCCGGACTCTCTGCGACGGTCGAAGAGATTGCCGCCAACGCCGAGGAGGTCAGTGCAACCAGCGAGCGAGCCAAGAGTCTGGCGTCCGAGACGATGGGAACTGCCGGCGAAGCGATCGATCGGATGGCCGACGTCGAATCGTCGGCGGATGCCGTCACCGACGACGTCGAACAGCTCCGGGAGGGGGTACAGCGAATCGACGAGATCATCGACGTGATCAACGGGCTCGCCGACCAGACGAACCTGCTCGCGCTCAACGCCTCGATCGAGGCTGCCCACGCGGGCGAAGAGGGCGACGGGTTCGCCGTCGTCGCGGACGAAGTCAAGTCTCTCGCCGAAGAATCGAAAGCGGAGGCGACCAACGTCGAGCGAATGATCGAGCAGATCCAGGACGACACCCAGGAGACCGTAGAGGGCCTGCAAGACGCAAACGAGGCGATCTCGGCCGGCGTCTCCCTCGTCGAAGAGACGGTCGACAATCTCAGACAGATCGAAGAGTCGATCGACGAGACCGCGACGGGTATCCAAGAGGTCGCGACGGCGACCGACGATCAGGCCGCAAGCACCGAAGAGATCGCGAGCATGACCGACTCGGCCATGGAGCGATCGCAACGCGTCTCGAGCGAACTCGAGGAGATCGTCGAGACGACCGTCCAGTTGAACGAACTAATCGACGAACTCGACCAGCAGGTCGATCACCTCTCGACGGACGGTGACGACGTCCGGTAGCCCGCCGGACGAATCGATGACCACGATACTATACTGCGAGTCGAAAGCTCACCACTCGCGGAGCGTGTTCGTCTCGGCCGCCCCGAATACTGTCCGAGAACTACGACTCGTCGTCGATCCGAGTCGCCCGTGCTGCCGTCGCTTTGAACGAGGCGACGACCTCCCGGCCGGGCTCGAGTTTCAGACTGTTCGCGCTCGCTCGTGTAACCAGCGCCTGTAGCTCGCGGTCTGTGTCCCCGTCGTTCTCGAGGGCGAGTGTCACCCTGACGATTGCATCGCCGGGGACGGTCTGGGTGACGGTGCCGGTGAAGCTGTTCCGGAGGCTGGTCCGATCGGGGTCGGGTGTCCCGCCGGGATCGGTCAACACGACCGCATCGGAACGGACGCTCACCTGGACGGACGTGGCATTCTTGGGAACGAGTGCCACGATCTGGCCGGCCGGCGTGTCGACGGTCGCGAGTTCTCCCGTTCGCTCTCCGACGGTGCCGGTGAAGACGGACTCGATGACCTGCGCGACGCCACCGAGTTCGGCGTCGTGGCGCTCGAACTGTCGACGAAGTTCGCGGGCAGTTTCGGTGAGTTCCGTTCCACCGCCGCCGCTTCCGCCACGCTGGCGTTCGGTGATCGAGCCGACTGCCTCTTCGATCTCGACGACGCGGTTCTGGAGGCGTGCGTAAGATCGGCCAAGTTCCTCTGCTGCTCGGTGCATCGATCCGTACTCGTCGATCGCCTCGAGCATCTCGACGTCGCGGCGATCGATCGTGACGCCGTCGACCGAAAGTGTCGTGCGGTATCCTTTTTCGATGGACATCAGTAGATTAGTTCTCCGTCGATGAATTTTTGCGTGCGTTCGTCTGCCGGGTCCTCGAACACCCGCTCCGTGTCTCCGACTTCGATCACGTCGTTGCCAAGCAGGACGGCCACTCGGTCGGCGATGCGTTCGGCCTGGTGCATGTCGTGGGTCGCGATGGCGACGCCGATGCCCCGGTTTCGAGCCCGGTAGACAGCGTCTTCGATTCCAGCCGTGTTCCGTGGATCGAGGTCCGAAGTCGGTTCGTCGAGCAAGAGGATGTCGGGATCGTACGCGAGCGCGCGGGCGAACGCCACCCGTTGAGCCTCGCCGCCCGAGAGCGAAGCTGCATCCTGGGTTGCTTTCTCACGCAGGCCGACAGTCTCGAGAGCGTCGATCGCGTCACCGGTCCCGTTTTGCGTTCCGACCAGACTCGCGACTTCGTGGCGGAGTCGGTCGCGCCACGATTGCCTGACGCGCAGCCCGTACGTGACGTTGCGACGAACGCTCGCGTCGAAGAGGCTCGGCTCCTGAAACACCATGCCGATCTTTCGGCGGTACTCGAGGCGCTGCCGTTCGGGTGCCGTCCAGACCTCGTTGCGGTCGTACGTCACTCGTCCGCGATCGGGAGAATCGAACAGCGCGAGCAGCCGTAACAGAGTCGATTTCCCGACGCCCGACGGCCCGATGATCGCGAGCACTTCGCCACGATTCACCGACAGGGAGACCTCCTCGAGGACCGCCTCGTCGTCGTAGCCGTAGCAGACGTCGGTCGCCTCGAGTGTCATCAGTATCGCCCCCCGTTACCGCTGCCGAGTCTGACCACGACGGCGTTGACGACCAACACGAGGACGACCAGAACCGCACCGAGTATCATCGCGGTCTCGAACTGACCCTGGCGTGCCTCGAGCTGGATCGCAGTCGTCAGGGTCCGAGTCTTCGAGTGTCCGTCGGGGCCGACGATGTTGCCGCCGACGATGAGGACGGAGCCGACCTCGCTGATCGCCCGGCCAAAGCCCGCGAGGACTGCCGTCGCGATGCCGTACCGTGCCTCCTTGATCGTCACCAGCGCGACGTCTGCCCGGGTGCCGCCCATCGCGAACGCCGCGTCGCGGACGTTCTGTTCGACGCTGCTTACCGCCGCGAGGCTGACGCCGGTGACGACCGGCGTCGCGAGCACGAACTGGGACATGATCATCGCTTCTCGCGTGAACACGAGATTCAGTTCTCCGAGCGGCCCCTGGTTCGAGACTCCGAACAGCACGACGAGGCCGACGACGACGCTTGGAAACCCCATCCCGGTGTTGATCAGCGACGTGACCAGGCCCTTCCCGGGGAACTCCTTGAATCCGACCAGGAGTGCGACCGGGAGACTGAACAACGTACTCAACGTGACCGCGACGAGGCTCACGTACAGCGAGACGTAGATGATACTGCGGACGTAGTGCCACTCGAACGGGAACTCGGCGACGAGAGCGGGCCAAAGTGTCGGCTCGAGCAGCATGCTATCTCGACCTACTCGTTACGCTCCCATTCTTCGGGGACGTACTGCTCGAAATTCGGTTCTTCCGAGATGGCTTCCGGGAAGAATAACTGTTCGCCTTCGGACGTGTAGTTTCTGATGATCTTTTCAGCCTCGAGGCTCGTGACGTAGCCGATGTAGGCCATCGCGAGGTCGTAGTTCACGGTGTCGTGAACGGCGGGATTGACGGCGACGATACCGTACGGATTCATCAGCATCTCCGGTCCGTCCTCGATCGGCCCCTCGACGAGGATTTCGAGGTCGAGTTCGCTCTGCATCGACAGGTACGTGCCCCGATCGGCGAGCGTGTACGCACCCTGTTGGTCCGCCTGGACCAGCACTTCGCCCATTCCCTGGCCGGCTTCCGTGTACCACTCCCCGAACTCGTCTGCAACTCCTGTTGCTTCCCAGACCTCGAGTTCTTTCGTATGCGTTCCGGAGTTGTCGCCACGGGAGACGAACGTCGATCCCGACTCGGCGATTCCCTCGAACGCGCTGGTCGTCTCGCCGCTGCCGGCGATCGACGCGGGATCGTCCGTCGCACCGACGACCACGAAGTCGTTGAACATGAGATCGCGGCGGTTGACGCCGTACCCCCCTTCTATGAACTCGTCCTCGAGCGACCGGGCGTGGACCATCACGACGTCCGAGTCGCCGTTGCGTGCGGTCTCGAGGGCGGCCCCGGTTCCCTGCGCGACGGTGTCGACGGTGACGCCGTACCGGTCCTGAAACGGAGCGTTGAGTTCGTCGAGCAGTCCCGTGTGGTAGGTGCTCGTCGTCGTGGTCAGCGTTAGCGTTTCGCCGCTAATCTCCGGTCCGTTAGCGTCACCGGCGTCGTCGCGGCCGAGCGCCGTACAGCCGGCGAGGCCGGCGACAGCACCACTGCCGACCGCGGTGACGAACCGACGACGTTGTATCGCCATAGATACCACGTCGAACGCGACAGTGAAATAGCTTTGGATATCATTGTAATTGGAATAGGGCACTATTGAGAGATATCGTAGTCTATATCCGGTGTAATTAATCAAAGACAGTTACGTCGTGGGCTCGCGGTCGACTGCCGATTGGTGAACTGGCGGCCGGACTGTTTCGGCTAGCAGAGACTGTCTCGATGCCGGAGCGCACGTCGTCTGCTGCGACGACGTGTCCGTCCGGGACCGGGCCCGAAACAGTCGACACTGCCAGAGACGTTATTTACTCAGAATGTCAGCATCAGATATGGAGAGACGAAGACTGTTAGTGGCGGGCAGTTCGGTCGTGGCCGGAGTGCTTGCCGGCTGTCTCGACGATACCGTCGGTGACGTCGAAATCGCCGACGAACGAGTCGAGGGCAGCCACACCTACACGTTCGAGGCCGAGGCAGGAAACGAGCTGATCGTCGAACTGCAACTCCAGCACGGCACCTTCGGCCACGCCGACCTCGATTACGAGGACGGCACCGACGTCTTCTACGAACAGACCGAGCGCGGTGAAATCGAACTAGAACTCAGAGAGCCCCTCGAGAACAGTGGCACGTACCACCTCGACGTGGTAAGTGACGGCTGGATCGACGCCCGGGTCGGACTGATCGTCTGAGCGGTTCCTGTACGAACAAGAGCGCGGCCACTGGACTGGCCTGGACGATCACGGCAGAAGTGACCGACAGCGGTCCGTCTGAACCGCCCGATGTTTTTACCCCCGACGCCGAAGGGCCGACATGGAACGCAAGGAGTTTCGCGACCTCGCATCTCCCGAGGAAGCACGCGAGGCGATCGCGTCGCTGTCGCTCGAGGGGGGCGTCGAACGAGTATCGCTCGAGGACGCCCGCGGCCGCGTGCTGGCCGCACGTCTCGACGCCGAACTGGACGTGCCAGGGTTCGACCGTGCGAGCCTCGACGGCTACGCGCTTCGGGCGCGGGACACGTTCGGAGCCGACGAGGCAGACCCCGCTCGCCTGGAGATCGTGGGCGAGGTACACGCTGGAGCGGAACCGGACGTGAACCTCGAGGCGGGCGAAGCCGTCGAGATCTCGACCGGTGCCGTGATGCCGCCGGGCACGGACGCGATGGTGCCCGTCGAACGGACGGATACGGACGACTCGGCGGTGCTGGTACGAACCTCCGTCGCGCCGGGAGACAACGTCATGTTCGCTGGCGCTGACGTCGCTGCAGGCGAACGTGCGCTGGGGCCCGGAACACGAGTGACACCTCGAGATATCGGCCTGTTGTCTGCACTCGGCATCGACGAGGTGCCGGTCCGTAAACGACCGACCGTCGGCATCGTCTCGACCGGCGACGAACTCGTCCGGCCAGGCGAGGACCTAAACAGTGACCGCGGCGAGATCTACGACGTCAACAGCTACACGATCGCCGCGGGGGTCGAAGACGCTGGCGGCGAGCCAGTCCTCTATCCGCACGCCGACGACGAGCAAGACGAGATGGAGCGAATTCTCCGACAGGCCGCCAAAGAGTGTGATCTCGTCCTCTCGTCGGGGTCGACCAGTGCCAGCGCCGTCGACGTTGTCTATCGAGTGATCGAGGAACGAGGCGAACTGTTGCTTCACGGCGTCGCCGTCAAACCGGGGAAACCGGTGCTCGTCGGTCGGCTCTCCAGTTCGGCGTACGTCGGCCTGCCCGGCTACCCCGTCTCGGCGATGATGATCTTTCGAACGTTCGTCGCGCCGGCGATCCGGCAGGCCGCAGGCCTGCCGGCACCGGACGCGGCAACCGTCGAGGGACGGATGGCCACCCAGGAGCGGTACGGCGAGGGTCGCCTGCGACTGATGCCCGTCGGACTGGTCGAAGACGCCGACGGCGAGACACTCGTCTACCCCGTCGACAAGGGCAGCGGTGCGACGACCAGTCTCGCCGAAGCCGACGGCGTCGTCGAAGTCGCTCCCGAGACGGACTACCTCGAGGCCGGCGAGTCCGTGACGGCCACCCTGTTCTCGCCGGACGTTCGGCCACCGTCTCTGCTCGGCGTCGGCGAGGACGACCCGACGCTGAACCGACTGCTCGATCGACTCGAGAACCCGCGATACCTGTCAGCAGGGTCGCGGCCGGGACTGCGCCGCCTCCGTGAGGGAGTCCCCGACGTCGCCGTCGTCGCCGGACCGACAGTCGGAAACGTCACAGTGGCCACAGCGGACGAAGACGAGGCTGACGCCAACGCCGTCGAACTCGGCCGGTGGAACCGCGAGTGGGGACTGATCGTCCGTCCCGGCAACCCAGCAGAGATCGAGGGGATCACAGCTCTCGTGGATCAGGACCTCCGCTTCATCAACCGAACGACCGACTCTGGGCTGCGGACGAGCCTCGGCAAAGCCATCACCGACCTGGCAGACGACCGCGGCACGGACCGACACGACATCGTCGAGGCCATCGACGGCTTCGACCTCGCGCTGCGTGCTCACGAGAGCCCTGCCAGAAAGGTCGCCGCAGGCGATGCCGACGCTGCACTCGGACTGGCCGAAACGGCCGACCGTCTCAACCTCGAGTTCGTCCCAGTCGGCGAGGAACCGGTGCGCGTACTCGCAAACCCCGATCGGACGGCGAAATCGAGCGTGACGGAACTCGAGGCGCTGCTCGAAACGGACGCCGTCTCACAGCGCGACCAGTAGCCCTCGTTTCAGCGATACAGACGGTCAAACCAGCCTGAAAAGCGGTTTTTAGGGACGGCCAATGTACGAGTCGTAATGTCGACGATCGCGGAACTCCGGCTTTCGGCGGCTGATACGACACTCGAGACGACGTTCGAACACGTTCCGGACGCGACGTTCGAACTCGAGTCGTCCGTCTCGAAGAGTCGGCCATCACTGTGGGTGGCAGACGCCGACCGCAAGCGGATCGAAAGCGCGTTCGAGACCGATCCTGTCGTGGTCGCCACCGAGTTGCTGGTCGAGACCGACGAGCGACTGCTATTCGACGTCCGGTTCGCCGACGGCGAGGGAATCCACCGACTCTACGAAGGATTGCTCGTCGACGGCGGCTCGTTGCTCGAGGCCTGGGGAGCAAACGGCTGGTGGCAAATCAAGACCCGGTTCCCCGACCGGGACGCACTCTGTACCGGCTACGACCGACTCGCCGACCAGGGGATCGACGCGGATCTTCGACGAGTGACCGACGTCCACGACCGAACGGAAATCGACACACGTCTAACTCCCGAACAGCGGGAAGCGCTCGAGGCAGCCCTCGAGTACGGGTACTTCGAGATTCCTCGCCGGATCTCGATGGAGGAACTGGCAGAGGAACTGGGAATCTCCCATCAGGCACTGTCCGAACGGTTCCGGCGGGCCTACGAGACGCTGGTCAACGACGAACTCGAGCCGGCGAACCGGACTCACAGTAACAACTGATACGGACTGCTGTCCCGACGTCCCGGCGCGACCGCAGGCGGGCTCGCGGTCGCGCCGGCACTGACTGACAGCAAACCGTCTGAAACGGTTCGCGCACCGATCGAACCGGTCGCGGTTCGCACCGACGGCGTTCCGAACCACGCCGACACGGCCACCGTCGTGCGATCGGGTACGCACTGACTTGCAGTGACTGTCCGGACGGCGTCACTGGGGAAACTCGAGTTCGTCGAACGACTGGACGCGGTAGTCACCGAGCACACACCGGCCGCGTCGTTCGTGACCGATTCGTTCGACGTGAATCGCGTCGATGCCGGCGTTCCAGGCTGCACCGACGTCGCATGCCCCGTCACCCGCGAGGACACCCTGGTGGCCGTTGTAGCCGACACCGAGTTCGTTCATCACGTATTCGACCGGCGCGGGGTCTGGCTTCCACCCCGTCTGTTCGGTACAGCACAGTTTCGCGTCGAACCAGTCGTGGATGTCGAGTTCGTCCAACACGGGCTCACAGAGGAACTCCTGGCAGTGTGTGACCAGACCAACCGGTTCGTCCAGGTCGGCGACGAACGCAGCGTCATCGTGGAGGTAAGTCTGCTCGGCGCGAACGAGAGGGTCTTCCTCGGCGTGGAACGCGTCCCAGAATGCGCCGGGATCGATCCCCCACTCTCTGAGCTGGTAGTCACGAGAGCCGGTGAGCCCGTTCCAGATGATCTCGGCCTCGCGATCACTGAACTCGTGTCCAAGCCGGTCACCTACCCTGTCGAACACGCCGCGAGTGTACGACCACTCGACGTCGACGAGAGTTCCGTCGAGATCGAGCAGCCAGAAATCGTACTCGGAGACCATTGAGCCGAACTGTAAGGCGGTCTGAACTATATGCGTTCTGGTTCTCTGGGCGAGCGACGAACACCACGGAGTGTCGGGCGGCAGTGACGGAGCGACCTCGAGACGAGTCGGGGTCGTTGGGACACAGTTCCAGTTATAGTTTCAGTTACAATTACACACGTCCGTCTCAACCGTCGACGACTCTGATACTCGAGCCCAGATACTTCGAGCGTACTTCCGAGACGGTCGACGCCTTGAACGCACCGAGATCCGCCGCGATTGCGTCCTCGAACGCCTCGAGGTAGGCCTCGTCGGTCCGGAGTTCGCTGAACGCGACTGACTCGACCTCGAAGCCGTCACCGAGCCACTCCTCGGCGAGCCCGCGTGCGTGTTCGTGGTCCGCTACCTCGCCGCGCCAGAGGGCGTTCCGGAAGAACAGCCACCCTTTCGTCTCCGGTTCTGGAGCCTGTCGGTAGACGGTGACAGTCGTCTCGGCCGTTGCCGGATCGATCGACACCGACGGCGTCGTACTCTCGAGACGGATCGTCACCCGGAACGCGTAGTGGGCTTGCATAATCGCGTGGCTGTTCAGGCCCCACTCTCTCGTTCGGAGTCGATCAGTTCGGCCATCTCGACGTCCTGATCGGTGATCCCGCCCTCTTCGTGAGACGTCAGGCGAACCTCGACCTCTTTGTAGCGAACGACGATTTCGGGATGATGGAACTGGGCTTCGGCGATCTCACCGACCATCTGGGCGAAGTTGACGCCGTGGAGGTAGTCGTCGAACTCGTAGGTTCTGGCGATTTCGTCGTCCTCGCGGTGCCACTCCTCGGGAATGCGCTCCTCGATTTCGTCGTCGGAAAGCAAGTCAGCCATATCCACGGGAACGGAACCCACTCAAATAACGGTTGTGCACACGACAGTCGGGTTGTACTGAAGACATCGTGTGAGAGACGAAACCACCGTCTCGAACGGACTGCTGTCGGCTGTTTTCGACAGACTGCGGGACGATCCAGATCGCCCAGAGACGTAATGACAGCGGCTCAGTCGCCGTCGGCCTCGAGTGAAACGTCTCCGGCGGGGGTTCCGTCGAACGGCAACGGCTCGATCTCGTCACCGAAGTGGGGGTCGAACAGCTGCAGGGCCGTGTTGATCGTCTCCCAGTCGTCTTCGGCGGCCGCTTCGCGTAGACACCGTGTCGGTGGTGCGAGCAGTTGATTCACCACGGTATCGGCCATGGATTCGACGACCTCGCGCTGGTCGTCAGAAAGTCCGTCGTCTTCGAGTCGAGAAAACGCTTTCTCGAGTTCCCGATCCTTGATCTGGTTCGCCGATTCGTACATCGCAGCGATAACCTCGTCGGCGCGAGCGCGCTTGTACTGCTCCTGGAGCAGTTCGAGTTCCTCGTCGACCATCACCTCGACCTCGCGGGCAGCCTCGGCACGCTGCCGTCGAGTCTCCTTGGTAACTGACTCGAGATCGTCGAGATCGTAGACGGTGACGTTCGGGAGCGAGTTGGCGGCCGGTGCGACGTCGCGGGGCTGGCCGAGATCGACGACGACCTGCTTGGCGTCGCCGTCTTCGAGATGCCCGGGTCCGAGGACGGGGTCGTCGCTGCCGGTCGCAGTGACGACGACGTCCGCGCTGCTGGCAACCATCGAGAGCGATTCAAGCGGGAGTGCGCGAGTCTCGACGTCCTCGCCGGCGTCGGTCTCGAGTTCGGCGGCGAGATGTCTGGCACGCGAGACGGTTCGGTTCGAGAGCAGTAGTTCGTCGACGGCGGCGTCGGCGAGGCTCCGGGCAGCGAGTTGTCCCATCTCGCCAGCACCGACGACCAACGATGTCGTTCCCGCGAGGGAGAGTTCTCTCGAAGCGAGTTTCGTCGCAGCCGAGCCAAGGGAGACGACGCCCTCGTTGATTTCGGTCTCGGTCCGAGCACGCTCGCCGACGTGGATTGCTTTCGTAACGGCGGCCTCGAGCATCGGGCCGATACCGCCGGCACTGCGGGCGTCTTCGTAGGCGTCGCGGACCTGTCCGATGATCTGGTCTTCGCCGAGAACGACCGACTCGAGGCCCGTCGCGACTCGCAGAAGGTGACGCAGGCTCGCCCGGTGGCCGGTCTGGACGACGGCATCGTCGTCGACGCCGGCGAAGAACTCTTCGAGGGCTGCCTGGCCGACTGCACTGTCGTTTGCGACGGCATAAGCTTCGACGCGGTTGCACGTCGAGAGGACGTATCCCTCTTCGATCTCGGGGAGCGAGCAAAGCGTCGTGACCGCAGTCCGTTGACTCTCCGGACTGGCGGCAGCGATGTCGTCGACACTACCGCTATCGTGAGTTACTCGTGCGGCAGTGACGACGCCGGCGTTGGTCACGGGCGATCACCGCTCCGGGTGTCGAGTTCGCCGAGCACGTCCTCGATCACTTGTCGGAGGTTGGAATCTCGTCTACGTAAAGCTATCCAATATTCCGACGGACCGGGACCGGTCGCGAGTGATCGTCGCCGGGCCGGTCTACCCCGTGGTCTCACCGTCGATCGGCAGTCTGACCGGGGCGTTGCGGGTTTATCGGTCTTTGGAAGACACTGTGTGGCCCGGGACCGACTCGAGAAGAGAAAACACAGGACCGTCGGACCGATAGTCGGGCCGCTGTCGGCGGCGGGCGCGTTCGAGTTCGCGGGGTCGGACGTGGTCTGGATCATAGTTGTACTGGAACGACGCGAACGTCGGTTCGGTGGCGATCGGCGTCGACCGACACACTCGGGCGGTCGCCTGTTACGGTTGGGTCGGTACGGCCAACTGCCTGCGGTCGTACCGTCGACGACGGAGAGGAACCCGTCTCACTCACCTTCGACGCCCGTCACGTCGAACCCAAGCTCTTGGATCTCGTCGAGAATCGCCCCGTGATCGGCGCTGGCCCGATAGTAGATGACGATATCGAAGCTTCCGTCGCGCAACAGTTGCTGGCACTCCCAGACGAACTCCTCGTCGTCGAGTGTAAGCCCCTGGTGCTGGTTCGAAGAGAAGTCCGGATCGTCGTTCCCCGAGTAGACATAACAGTCGTTCGGATCGTGCCCCGAGTGGGCCGCAATGACGTCGCCGACGTCGATTGTCGCCTGCATCATCTTGACGTCATCGCCCCCGTCGTACTCCGTGTGGACGACTGCACCGTTGAGTTTGATCTCGCCCGGCTCGAGCAGTGCTTTCGTTCGCTGATAGATGTCGTCGTCGAGCGCGTCTGCCATTGTTGGAACGTGGACCGCTGCATTGATAGCGCTCACGATTTGGCTGTCGCCTACGGGTCGTTTGCTGGCCTACTAAAGACTGCGCCGCAGTCACAGTAGCAGAAAATAACACAAAAAACACATAGTCGTCGGTGTCATCGAAACGACTGATGAATCGGTGGCTCCACCAGCGCGTCGACGCGGTCTACGAGCGGTTGCTCTCCCGAGAGATCGACGGCGCGCCGACACACGTCGCGGTGATCCAGGACGGGAACCGCCGGTATGCCCGCCGGCAGGGCGGCGACGCTTCCGAGGGCCACCGAGCGGGCGCGGAGACGACCGAACGCGTCCTCGAGTGGTGCCAGGACATCGGCGTCGAGGAACTGACGCTGTATGCGTTCTCGACGGAGAACTTCGAACGACCCGACGAGGAAAACGAGGCGCTGTTCGACTTACTCTGTGAGAAACTCCGCGAGTTCGCCGACGCCGACCGCGTCCACGACAACGAAGTCTGTATTCGGGCGATCGGCGAGACGGAGTTGCTCCCCGAACGCGTCCAAGAAGTCGTCGACTACGCCGAACGCCGCACCCGCGACTACGACCGGTTTGTGCTCAACATCGCGCTTGCCTACGGCGGTCGCTCGAGACTGCTCGAGGCGACCAGAGCCGTCGCAAGCGAGGTCGAGGCAGGCGAACTCGAGCCCGACGAGATCGATGTCGAGACGATCGAACGGCAGCTGTACGACCGACCGGTCCGAGACGTCGACCTGATCATCCGGACCGGTGGGGACGAACGCACCTCGAACTTCCTGCCGTGGCACGCCAACGGCAACGAGGCCGCGGTCTTTTTCTGTACGCCTTACTGGCCGGAGTTCTCGAAGACCGACTTCCTGCGGGGCATTCGCACCTACGAACACCGAGCCGAATCGTGGCGGCGCACTCGAGCGCGGCGGGCACTCGCGTTGCTGGGCGCGCTCGGCGAGACGGAACTGCCCGAAGCCCGGTCGGTCGTCGACCGCTTTCGCGACTCGTTGCCGACCTCTGAACGGCCCGTGGAGGGCGAACTCTCGATGGCCGAAGACGTCGACGGCGAGCCAGTCGCTGACTAACGGCGAGGACTCTCATCGCGCTATCGACCCCACAGAGCGCAGACAGTTTCCTGGCGTCACTTACCGCCGATCGCCAGAACAGGTCGGCGACCGGCGGTAACGAGTTACAGCAGTCCGTCTCATACGGATTACTGTACCGATTTACCGGCGCAACCGCCGCCAGGGTCGCGGTTGTGCCGGAAATGACTTACAGTAAACCGTATCAGTCGATCCGGAGGAACTGCGAGTCGTAGTCGGGCTCGCCCTCGCGGAGGTAGGACACGACGAACGATTGCGACGGCAGTTCGACGAGTCGGTTCGGAAGCGTCTCGAGTTCGTCGTCCCAACCGACGCCGCCGCCTCGTGGCGACAGCGTCACGACGAGGTCGGTCGGTTCGGAGGCTGTCTGGAGGTCAGACTGCAGTTCGTCCCAGTCCGAGACGGTCTCGAACTCGGCCGAGATGTCGATTTCTACGAGATCGAACAACTGCTCGTAGCGGTGAGTTCGTTCCTCGAAGACGTAGACGGTGATCGGAACGCCGAGTTTGTCTGCCAGCCGTTTGATCTTGTAGACACCCTCGTAGAATCCATCGTGGTGGTCGAGGCCTCGAGGGACGACCACGCGGATGTGCCCTGTCGTGTTGACTGGGTGGCCAAAGTGCGTGACGTAGACTGGGATCGTGGTCCGATCGAGCACCTGATCGATGATGCTGCCAAACACCTTCTCGCCGAACGTCTTGCTCGGGGTCCAGCCCAGGATGACGAGGTCAGACCGCGTCTCGACCGCGCCGCGTGCGATCCCGGACGCGACGTTGTGGTTGACCCGGGTTTCGATCTCGAGTGGCGCTTCAGCCGCGTAGGCGAACTCGGCGAGGTCGTCGAGTTGGCGCTCGACGGTCTCGACGTTCGCTTCCGTCTTACCGCTCCAGTTCGGCCGGACGACCGAGAGCAGATGAATCGGGTTGGTTCCGGAGTCGTCGCGCAACACGAACCCGAACTCGAGGAGGTCGCGTCGATTCTCCGAGTCGGGTGGGAGCGGGAGCAGGATTCGCGGGTCGGCGACGTCTTCACCCTCCAGATCGGTATCGTCGGAAAGCGCGAGTTGTTGACTGTACCGCTCGGTCACCCACGGGCTGACCAGCGCGGTCACGAGTAGCATCAAGACGACGGCGTTGAGTTCGGCAGCACCGAAGAGGCCAGCTTCGACGCCGAGGAGAGTGATCGCTAGCGCGGCGGCTGCCTGTCCGCTCGAGAGACCGAACATGACGGCGCGTTCGGTCAGGTCGAAAGAGAGAATGCCGCCGACGACCCAGGCGGCGACGAACTTCGTGACCAGCATGGTCACGACGATCACGGCTGCGACTTGGAGTGTCCGTGGGCCGTCGAGAATAACGCCGACGTCGACGAGCATGCCGACGTGAAGGAGGAAAAACGGGATGAAAAAGGCGTTGCCGACGAACTCGATACGGTTCATCAGCGTGTTCCCCTGCGGAATCAGGCGGTTGAAAGCGACGCCAGCAATGAAGGCCCCAAGGATGCCGTCGAGGCCGAGGATCTCGGCGAGGCTCGCGCCTGCGAAGACGACCACGAGGACGAAGAGGAACTCGAAGTAGCTCTCGTCGGAGAGGTTGTAAAAAAACCAGCGTGCGATCGGTGGGACGACGAGCCAGACTGTCGCGAACAGGATCACGAGCGAACCGACCACCTGGCCGATCAAAAGCGGTGAGAGTCCACCACCCTCGGCGACGCCGAGGACGATCGCCAGCAGCGTCAGCGCGAGCGTATCGGTAAAGAGAATGCCACCGAAGACGGCCGTCACGGCGTCGTTTTGCGTGATGTCGTAGCGGTTGACGATGGGGTAGGCAAGCAGTGTGTGGGAGGCAAACACCGCAGAGAGCAAGAGTGCCGGCCAGAACTCGAACCCGAGCACGGTCGTACAGACGACCACGCCAGCGGTCAGTGGCAGGAAGAAACTCGCCAGCCCAAAGAGAGCGGCGTTTTCGGGTGCACGAAAGAACCCCCTGAGGTTGAGCTCGAGGCCGACGGTAAAGAGGAGATAGACCAGCCCGACGGTCCCGAGCAGTTCGATCGCGTCACTGTGTGCGACCAGCCCGGTTCCGTCGGGGCCGATCACCACACCGAAGAGAACGATGCCGACGATTCCCGGTTGACCGAGTCGCTTGATGAGTAACGGTCCAACGAGAAAGACCGCAAGCGAGAGCGTGAACACGTAGATGGGGTCCTCGAGCGGGAACCCGGCCAGTGAGTCGAACATGAGTAGGGGCATCGAGTTTGGAAGACGTCGTCTATCGGTTCTCTCGCCGTTCCGTCCGGCGACGTGATAGACTCACTGCTCGAACTGTTACGGGTGACGTTCTTAAACACTTTCTACATGATCGTATCGAGACGGGCCTGGACCGATATCACTGGCCGACCTGGTCGGGACCGACGCTGGCGGCGCGTGCTCCGACGGCGGCTGGGCGAGAACTGGCGTTTCTCGGGAACCAGCGCACACCAACTTGTAGTTCGGCCGTCGACTCAAAGTCGATTTTGAGCCTTCTAGCCGTCGCCAGGCAGGGAGAGTCCCCGTGTCACTGCCCGAACCGTCGCGACCGGTTACAGTACTCTTTGACCGCCCGCAGGAAGTCCCGCTTGCGGAAGTCCCGCCAGTTGACGTCGGTGAAGTACAGTTCCGAGTAGACGGACTGCCAGATCATGAAATCCGAGAGTCGTTCCGCGCCGGTCTTGATCACCAGATCCGGCTCTGCAGGAAAGACGAGATGGCGCTCGACGGCCTCGTCGTCGATCGCGTCGAGCTCGAGTTCGCCCGCGTCGACGCTCTCCGCGAGCGTCTGGACCGCGCTCGTGAACTCGTGTTTGCCGCCGAGCCCGATCCCGATCTGGATCGGTGCGTCCGCCGGCATCCTGTCGTCGGGACCACGGACGGCAACCTCGCGGGGCGCGTCGATCGTCTCGAGTTCCCGCCGTAGGGCCGGCACGGCCTCGAGATCGAGGACGCTTACGTAGACGGTCACGAGCGACGCGTAGTCGACAGCCCACTCGAAGAAATCGGTCAGGGTGTCGTAGGCACCCTGCTCGAGCAGGTCGCGCTCCGTGATAACGAGTGCGACGTGGTCCGGCGGGGCGGCGTCGTAGCGGCGAATCCGGAGCGCGAGATAGCGTTCGTACAGGCCCACGACGGCAGCTATCATGGCCGCTCTCATACAGGTTGTGTTCCCGGACGGTCTGCCGTCGACGGTTCGTCGTCGCGCTGTAGCGGCGGCTCCGTCTTCGCCGTCATGACAACGATCGGCCATACGGTTTACTGTCGTCAATTGCTCCTGATCTCCGACTCCGTTCTGGCGATTGACGGTAACTAGTACTCCGCCAAGCGTCGACTGATGAGTGAACCCAGACGACCGCATTCGACTTCACTCATCCGTTCAGGTTTGCCAAAGCACTAGTTACGGCAATCCGTATCAGACGATTCGTATTGCCCGGAAGCGGTATCGATTTGAGTTCGGGAACCTTCAAGTAAACCCGATAGAAAGGGACCGATATCGTGACGGAACCCGTTCGGCGAGCCGGCGTCTTTGCAGCCCTCTGTACGCTCTCGCTCGTCGTCCCGCTACTGGGACCGGAAGTCGCCGGGGTGATCGCGGCAGTCCTGTTGCTCGGCACGCTCGCTATCACTGACGGCCCGCTGTTCGATCTGCTCGCCTATCCCGGTGACTACGAGGACAGCAGGCTCTACGGCCTGTTCACGTTTATCCTCGCGGGAGTCGCGCTCGGGCTGCTCGCAGTCGGGACACCGATGTCGATCCCCGTTTTCGTCGGTACCGTCTTCCTGGTCGGGTACGGCAATCTCGCCGAACAGTTCGTCCGGGTATTGACCGACGACGACGGAGCCCACGTCACCGGATTTGCCCTCGCAGCGACGGCCGCGGGAGTCGTCGGACAGTCCGCAGCGTTCGCGATCACTGACTCGGTCGCGGCCGTCGAAGCGGCGCTGCCGAGCATCGTCTTCCTCGCCGCCAGCGGCGCATTGCTCGCCGCCCTGCTCCGAGACGTTCTCCTGCTCTACGACGATCCGATCGTCATGGTTTCGGTTGGGCTCTTGCTGTGGCTGCTGGCCGAACTCGAGCTCACACTCGGTGCCGCCGAAATCGTTGCAGCGCTGGCAGTCACCGTCGCGCTGGGATACGTCTCCTACGCGCTCGAGACAGCCTCGGTTGCTGGAATGGTCACCGGTGTTCTCCTTGGACTGTTGACGATCGTCCTCGGCGGATACGGCTGGTTCGTCGTTCTCATCTCGTTCTTCGCGATCGGCGGCCTGGCCACCAAGTTCCGCTACGAACGAAAGAAAACCCTGGGCGTCGCCGAGGATAACGACGGCGCTCGTGGCTCGGGCAACGTCCTTGGCAACGCCGCCGTCGCACTCGCAGCGGTTCTCGGCTACGCCGCCAGTTCGGCGACGCTGTTGCCCGGCGGGCCGGACCCGACCCTCTTTTTGTTTGCGTTTGCCGGCTCCGTCGCAACTGCGATGAGCGACACGCTCTCGAGCGAGATCGGGAGCGTCTTCGAGACGCCACGCCTGATCACGACCCTCGAGCCCGTCGAGCCCGGGACCGACGGTGGCGTTACCTGGCAAGGCGAGATCGCTGGCATCGTCGGTGCGACGATCGTCGCTGGTATCTCCTGGTGGCTGTTCCCCGAAGTCGACGCCGTTGGAGCAGGAATCGTCCTTGTAGCTGGGTTCGTCGGGATGACTGTCGACAGTCTCCTCGGGGCGACCCTCGAAGGAAAACTGCTCGGCAATCAGGGTGTGAACTTCCTCGCGACGCTGTCGGGTGCGGTCGTCGCCACGGCGCTCGTTTCGTCGCTCGCCATCTTCGGGTGATCTCGCTCAGACGGCTGCGGTCCGACAGATTGCTCGACGACGTTCCGGTGAACCGCTTTGGGTCGCGGTTCGACAGAGAGACAACGAGAGTGTCTCGAGGCTCGTCTCCGAGTACTTCCCGGGAAACGACAGGCCAGTCGCCTCGGGGCCAAGTGGTTCGAGACGTGAAGCGTCTCCTCATCACGGAAGACAGCGTCTTCCGTCCGGCCCCGGGGTACTCGCCTTGCTCACCCTGTGGATCGGCTCATACGGTTTGCTGCCGGCCAGTTCCGGGCAACCGCAGGAGGGCTTGCGGTCGCGCCGGGACGTCGGGACAGCAGTCCGTATCAGTCGTCGACGGACTCCTCGGACGGCACAGTCGCCTCGTCCGGAAACGGACAGTCGCCGTCAGTGAGACCGTTCGTCCAGCGCCACTGATGATACGCAGCGACACACGGCACCGCGAACATCACAAGCACCCAGACACCGAGAAGTGCCAGTGCAACCCAGCCAGGGGGAGTCATCAGTGGCAGTCCGGACTCTTGGAGCATGAACGAATCGGCCCGACATACCGTCGTGGGTCTGGTATGCGCTGTCAGTCAGGGCGCTGATCACGGCGTCTCGTCGGCAACGTCGTCGATCGCGTGGATATGGACGTCTGCAGGACGGTTGGTGAACTGACCGAGCGCGCGGGCGACGATTCGTTCGACACCCCGATCGGCAGCCAAATCGAGCAACTGCTGATCAAGTATCTCGTCCAGTAGAATCGTCGTCGGAACCGTCTCTGCGTCCTCGAGAGTCGTATACGCCTCACTCGCGTCGGCCTCGTCGAACGTCTCACCGTCGTCGTCGAGGAACCGAACGCGCTCGGTTCCGTCACGGATAACCGCGTTCGCGTGGTCGTAGATCGTTTCAGGCTCGACCTCGTCGGTACCCTCTTGCGCCCCGGCCTCCCGTTCCGAGTCGGCGTCACCGACACCGGTCTTCGACGCAGGTCGAGACGGGACGGTCGACGAGGACGCATCGCTCGCGTCGACCGTCGCCGACTCGCCGGACTGGATCGGCGCGTCGGCCTCGAGTCGATCGCCTGCCGGCGTCGGGGCTGGTGTCGCGCTGCCGTCGGTTGCAGCGACGGCCTCGCGTGGTTCGTTCAGTCCCGAAACCGTCTCGTAGGGAACCTTGTTCCGAAGGGCAGTAAACAGTTGGTGGTGGTCGAGTTCCTCGACAGACTCGCCCGTCGGAGCAAAGGCCACGTAGTCGACGTCGCCAACCTGAGCGAGTTCCTCGAGAATGAGGTCGCCACCACGGTCGCCGTCGAGGAAGGCGGTAACCGTCCGGTGGCGAGTCAGTTCGGCGACGGCGTCGGGGACGTTGGTCCCCTCGACCGCGATTGCGTTTTTGACACCATACTGCAGCAGGGTAAGCACGTCCGATCGACCTTCGACGACGATAATCGCGTCGCTGTCGGTCACCCGGGGTCCGGCGGGGAGCGCTTCGTACTCGGTGATGTCCTCGACGCGGACGTGTTGGCGGACCTCCGCGAGAATCTCTTCGGACGTCATCACGGAGTCGTCGAAGCCCGTCTCGAGCAGTTCCTTCGCGCGCTCGACGACTGCCTTGCGTTTTGCCGCCCTGACATCCTCGAGTTCGGTCACCTCGAAGTTCGCGCGGCAGGGGCCGACGCGGTCGATCGTCTCGAGAGAGGCGGCGAGAGTCGCAGTTTCGACCTTGTCGAGGCTCGTAGCGATCGTGAGGTGGCCGTGTGACTTGCCGCCGGTGCTCGTTATTTCGACGTCGATACGACCGACTTTCTGTGACTGTCGGAGGTCGCGGAGATCGAGTTCGTCGCCCAGCAGTCCCTCGGTCTGTCCGAAGATAGCGCCGACGACGTCGCTTCTCTCGACGACCCCGTCAGCCGTGACGTCTGCGTGAATGAGGTATTTCGAGGTGTCTTCCATTGGAGATCTGCCCCCGAAAGGGGGCGGCGCGACGATCTGAATCGCGAGAGAGATCGGTTTGTCCCAAGTTGGGTCGTGACGGGCAAATAGCTGTTGACATCCGAAGAATCTCCTGTGGCCCGATCAGTACGCCGGGCGATACCAGTACCAGAACCAGGTACCCGCCAGCAACACGACCAGTCCGCCAAGAAAGAAGAGCAGTCCGGGCGGCAGCGCGAAGACGGGATCGGCCGCTTCTGGACCGGCGTCCGGAACGGCGTCGTAGGCCTCGAAATCGAGGTCGTCCGCGGACGGCTCGATGTCAGGGGCGTCTTCGGCAGCAACTGGTTCGTCGTCGGCTGTCTCCTCTTCGACTCCTGCGACTTCCACGTCCTCATCAGCGTCGTCAGTGGGCTCGTCGGCCGTCTCTGGCGCTTGCGCTTCGTCGGGCGCAGGTGCAGTCCATGTCGTGTCTCCGGCGTCTCCCGTCCCGGAGGCCAGCCATCGCGTCGCCCCATACTGGACGAGGAGACTCCCACCAGCGAGTGCGCCGATCCCACCGATCAGCCGCGACACCGCCGTCTTGAGCTTCTCGGCCGTCGACTCGTCGCTGGTGAGGATCAACGGCCCATCGGTCGTCGCGTACACGCTCATTTCGTTGCCCCGTGAGGAGTACCAGGTGTCGACGACCTCGACGAGGCCGGCTTCCTCTAAGTTCTCGAGGTGGTACCGGACGTTCTGGATCGAGGAATCGATCGCGTCGGCGATGTCGCTTGGCGTCCCCGGCTGGGCGTCGAGATGCGAGTAAATCTCCCGGGCCGTCGTCGAAGAGAGGGCGCTAAACACCGCGTCGGCGTCTTCTCCCTCGAGGTCGACGACGCGCGGTGCTCCCTCTTGTGGAGACGTCTCCGAGCGAAAGGGGAAGATACGGGCCATCTCGGGATAACTCTCATTCGCTGACCGACATATATACTCTTTTTCCTACCTGAAAGAGTGGTTTTAGTGACTGAGAATCGAAAGAGGGGTCGAAGCTACGCACTGATGAATAAATATCTTCAATAATAGTTATTGAATAGTAAATATTATCAATGTCGAGCCGGTCCAACCGATATGCGCCGTCCGGAACTCACAGCCTGGGTGATTGTCGCCATCGTCTTGAGCGCTCTTGCAATCCCGTGGTTCCGCTGGGGTGACGGGACGATCGTCGCAGGCTTGCCCCTATGGCTGTGGTGGCACGTCGGGTGGCTGTTTCTCGCATCGGTGGTCTTCTGGCTGTTTACCCGACGTGCGTGGGGTATCGGCATCGAACCCGAAACCGACGTGACGCGAGCCGAAAGCGGCGGTGACTCGCCGTGACGGCACCGCTACAGCTCACAATCGTCGTCGGCTATCTCTTCTTCGCGCTCGCGATCGGACTGGTCGCCTATCGACTGACCGACCGGACGGCCGCGGACTTCTATCTCGCCAGCCGAACGCTCGGCACCGTCGTCTTGCTGTTTACCACGTTCGCGACGTTGCTGTCGGCCTTTACGTTCTTCGCCGGACCGAACGTCGCCTACCACGAAGGCCCCGAGTGGATCCTCGTCATGGGACTGATGGACGGGATCATCTTCGCCATCCTCTGGTACGCTATCGGCTACAAACAGTGGCTACTCGGCCGAGAACGCGGCTACGTCACTCTCGGGGAGATGATCGGCGACCGCTTTGGCTCGAGGCGACTCCGCGGACTGATCGCGGGCATCAGCCTGCTGTGGCTCTTTCCCTACGTCATGCTCCAGCAGGTCGGTGCAGGGACCGCACTCGAGGCGTTGACCGAAGGTGCACTGCCCTACGCCGTCGGAGCAGGGCTAATTACGGCCTTTATGATTCTCTACGTCGTCGTCGCTGGGATGCGCGGGATCGCCTGGACCGACACGTTCCAGGGGCTTTTCATGCTCGTGACCACCTGGGTTGCGCTGATCTGGGTGCTCGCGGCCGTCGGCGGCCCCAGCGTCGCTACCGCCGCACTGGAGGCCGATGCGGCCCACCATCTCACGCTCGGTAGCGACCATTACACGGTCCAGTGGATGCTCTCGACGGCAATCGTGATCGGTTTCGGTGTGGCAATGTTCCCGCAGGTCAACCAGCGGTTCTTCGCCGCTGGCTCTCGAACCGTCCTCAAACGCTCGTTCGCGCTGTGGCCGATCCTCTGTGTTCTGCTGTTCGTCCCGTCGTTCCTGCTCGGCGCGTGGGCCCGCGGACTGGACGTGACGGTCCCGGAAGGCGGCAACGTCCTCCCGGCCGTCCTCGCCGAGTACACGCCCGTCTGGTTCGCCGCGCTCGTCATCGCCGGCGCGATGGCCGCGATGATGTCTTCCTCGGACTCGATGCTCTTGTCAGGATCGTCGTACTTCACGCGGGACATCTATCGCCCCTACCTCGAGGGCGACGTCTCGGAACTGCGCGAGGACCTGATCGCCCGCATCGGCGTCGTCGTGTTCGCGACGGCGGCATTCGTCGCCAGCCTCTGGAATCCGGCGACACTGTTCGAACTCGGCGACGCAGCCTTCAGCGGCTTCGCCCAGCTCGCCTTACCGGTGCTCGTCGCCCTCTATTGGCACAACACGACGCGTGCGGGGATGACGGCCGGCATCGTCGTCAGTCAGGCGTTCTACCTCGGAACCATCTTCGTCGACTCGATCGTGGCGACACTCGAGTTTCTCGCAGTTGTGCCCGCCGTCGGCGAACTCGTTCCGGCGCTGGCCGCCGTCGTCACGACCGTCTTACAGGGCTCCTATATGGGCTGGACCGCCGGACTGGTTGGCATGGGAGTCGGTCTCGTCGTGACCGTCGGCATCTCCGTGGTGACGACGCCTGCGGCGAGCGAACGGCGGTCGATCTACAGAAAAGACAGGCCGAGTGCCTCGGGGTCGTCCGAAAACCAGGGATTTTCGTGATCGAGCGGAGCAAAGCTCCGCGATGTCCGCGAGACCCCTGTTCTCGCTTGATGACGAGACTCCTTTGGCGCCCCGAATCACTTGACCCAGGTGAAGACCGTAAACCCCGCTAAAGGAGTTCTGTTTCGAAGGGCTTGGTGCGGAGTGAAACGGGTTCCTGAAAGCTTGACCGGTGCACCCGGAACCCGCAGCGGTCGTACCGGCAAACCGGTACAGCGATCCGTACGAGCGTCTCGCTACGTCGGCCCAGTGTTCGCGCCGAACCGGAGACGTTCGACATCGTTTCCTCGTCCCGTACCGTTAGGATAATAATTTATATACGATGGTTTCGATCAAACCATGTAAATGAGAAACATGGACATCCGGGTAGAAAACGGGCGGCGCGTCACCGAGAAGTGGGATGACGTATTCGAAGCGATGGCAGCCGAACCTCGCCGTCAGCTCATCGCTTCACTGCACGACGTGCCACCAGACGAATCAGTCTCGCTGCCAGAAAGCGCCGTGAACCCGAACGTCCCAGTCAACTCCGACCAGCTTCGGCAGGAATTGTACCACTGGCACCTCCCGCTGCTTGCAGACCAGGGGTTCGTCGACTGGGACCCAGACTCCCTGATTGCGTCTCGAGGGCCCAACTTCGACGACGTTGGTACCGTTTTCGATGTGGTTCACTCGACAGCGGATCAGTTGCCCGATTCGCTGGTCGTCGGGTGTCAGCGCCTCGAGCGGGAGCGAGAGAAAGAGACCGGCGACTGATCTCGCGGTCGAGAGTCGAGTGTCGCCCGATCCAACGTGGTCGAGGAGCAACACATCGAAAGGGACCGCTCGCGTAGGGACACTCGATGTCGCTTGACTTGCCGGAGTCGCTCGCCGACGCGTGGCAGCCACTCGGAACCCGTACTGCCGAAACGAGCGTGATGATGGCGACGATCACCGCCGAGACGCGGCTTTACGAGCCCGTCGACACGCCAGCGATCCGTGCAAGCGACAGCAAGATACCGATTCGATCGTTGTTTGGCGTCGATCTATCGTTCTCACCGCCACTAGGTGCACTCGGTATCTCGCCTGCGGATGTCTTTTCGATCGCAGCACCGAAGGCAAAACGACAGTTCGTCAGCACCATCGAGGACGAGGGGGTAATCGTCGAACAGACCCGCGACAAACACTCGTTTCAAGCCAGCAACGGCACCACAGGGCGATGGTTCGTCCTCGACGTCTCCTACCCGCTGTCGGCCGAGGCAACGTCGGCTGGAGCCGAACAGCTCCCGGCCGAAACGCACGTCGCCGTCTGGCCGACCACGGAAACGTTCGAAATGGCGGGCGGCACGCTCCCACTCGAGGCCCCGTCCGAACTCGATCGATCGGTCGCTACGGAACTCACCATCGATCCACAGCGCGACCGCGAGCGGATCGCAACCCTCGTCCGATCGATCGGGACGACAGACGAGGACTGATACGGACTGCTGTCCCGATGTCCCGGCGCGACCCCAGGAGGGCTCGTGGTCGTGCTGGAACTGACTGACAGCAACCCGTACGAGACGGTCGTTACGAGTTCGACGGCTCGAGGCGGCTCGCAGTTGCGCTTGGACATCGTACAGCAGTTCGTATCAATCTAGGTATGTCTCGAGCGGGCCGACCCGGTATTTCGGTCGAGGCAGTTCGGTGACGGAGACGAACCCGGATTCGTAGTTGATAATGTCTGGTAGTCGATTGACAATTTGCGTGCTCGTTCCAACTTCTACCGGAGTCGGTTGATCCACAACGTGCATCTCCGGCGTTCCCTCGATGACCCACTCGTTTCGGTCTTCTTCTTCGGTATCGTACACTTTCGCGATTTCGGTCCCGGTAAACGTGATGCCTTCGTGCGTCTCGATGGTGACGTCGATCTCGAGGCCGAGGACTTCTCCTTCCTGAATCGTACGACCGAGCGCTTCCGATTCGACCGCCCGGTCGGCGACGATCGGTGTGGCTTTCTGGGAGGCGTCGGCTTCGCTCAGTCCTAGTTCGGCGATCTGTGCCTCGAGAGTCGTTCGAAAGAGACTCTCGGGAGCCCCACCACGCTCGAGTTTCTCCTCGACATCGTCGCGGTCTTTCCCACCGAAGAAGTACTCCACGACTGCCGGACCGTAGTCGTCAATGTTGTACCGGTTCGTGCCGTCGACACCGTCTAGTTTCCTGGATGCGCCGGTCAACATGACCGGGAGGTTCACTTCGAAGATGTCCTGATACCCGCCACCAGTGAACGTGACATCGTTTTCGATCGCAATTCGGTCCAGCCGCCCGGCGAGGTCGGGCGACGTATACCACGGATACAGCGTCTCTTCGGAGGTCGTAATGACGTTGACGCCGGCCTCCAGACACCGTTTTAGATGTGGATACATCTCTTCCAGCGTCGAGGCGATGGAGACGATCGCGACGTCGGCTTCGGTATTCTCGAGGACGTCGTCGGCGTCGTCGTTGATTTCGACGTTCAACTCCCGATCCAGTTCCGCGACCGTCCCGAGGTCCGCACCGACGTTTTCGACTCGGCCGATCGCACCGACGATGTCGACTCCCCGTTCTGCGAGGTGCCGAGTGACGTTCTGTCCAGTCGCTCCGACGCCGTACACTATTGTTCGTATCTTCGACATGGTGCGTTCCTACCGAAGGAGAGAAGCCCCAAAACTATACCTCAAAAGTAGAGTGTCTTTATTAGTTATCGAAACAAGTATGAGTCAATAGATGTAGCTACCGCTTTTCAAGAAGCGTCTGCTCTCGATTCTTCTGACCGTTTCTGGAAAGGGAAACGACAACTCAGACGGTTTGCTGTAACGATTTACCGGTGCAACCGCAAGACTGACCGCGATTGCACCGGCAATGACTTACAGCAATCCGTATCAGACGGAGTACCGCAACGGCGTACCGGTGCCTCCGCCACCCCGGACGCCATCCGTTCTAGTTTAGCAGATCGGGGTATCCAGAAACCGGCGAACAAGGTGCAGGCATTCGCCGAAGGAACTCCGATCGAACTGTGTTACCTTCCACGGGGTTCACCAGAGCTGAACCCCGTGGAAGAGTGCTGGCGACGACTCAATCAAGCACTCGGCAACCGCTTGTTCAACACACTGGATGAACTTCAAGAGGCTGCACTGACCGCGCTTGACGACATCGAACCGCCGAATGTCTTTACGTACTTATGTCCTTGAGTATCAGGAGTAGAGCGCACTAGTCAGAGTAGACTTGGGACACTACTAGACGGTGCCGCGTTCGTCGTCGGTGCCGTGACGTTCGTCCTCTCCGGTACGGTCGCCGATCCCGAATACCCCGAGGTGGCGGCCGAATTCGACCGTTACACGTCGTTTCTCGAGGTGACGATCGCCGCCGACGAAGGTTCGGGTGAAATAGTCTCGCTCGCGGCCGACAGTACCTCTAGCACCAGCACCACGGCGGCCCGGTATCGAACGTCACGGCCGTCCGTCGAGCCACGGACACGGGGACAGGACTCGTCGAGGGGACGACTGACCACAGGGTCGGAACACTCGAGGGTGGCGACGGGACGACGGCTACCGCCATAGTCGACACCCTACGAGACGGATCGTCCGAGATCGAACCGTTCGTCTACGCCGACGACACGTGGACGGAGTCGACCAGCCACCCGTCTCCGGCGTCGACACACTGGCGCTGACCGACGCGGACAGCGCTGTCGAGTTCCACCGGTTCGGCGACGGTGGCGTCCCCGCGATCGCGTACTCGGTCGCCGACGCAAGCGGCGACGGAACCACTCTCGAGGTGACGAACTCCCTCACCAGCACGAGGACGACAGGGCCGGAGACCTCGAGATCGAGTTGAGGGCCAGACAGGCCAGTCCGAGCGTCGTTGCCGACGCCAGTATGAACTCCGCCCGACGGTCCACCCCGCCGAAACCGTGACGCTGTCGGCGGAACTCGGGGTGGCTGATACTGTCGGACAGAACGACGTGACGATTGGTCGCTCTGTTGGGGCTGTCACTGGTGGAGACGGCCCCGAATCCGCGACTGACTTCGTATTGACTTCTGTCTGACAGTATGAGAGGAGAGTCCGATCAAGAGGTGGGCTGTCGTGTGCCCTGGATAGCGGAGAGCGCGAGCGCCTCTCGATCACGTACTTCGAGACCGTTTACAGGCCGTAATCGTCGAGTGAATGCTGGTGTTTCCAGTAGGCGGCGACCGAGTCCAGATCGAACACGAGTTCACCGTCGACCAGTTCGAGCGTGATCTTTTCGCTCCCGATTTCCGTGTCGTGAATGTGTAGTTCGAGCGGTTTGTCGATCCCTTCGACGGTAACCATCAGTTCGCCTGCATCCTCGAGTTCTGTCTGCAACGTATCAGCGTTCATAGCTCCAGAGAGAGGTTCTGCTTGAGGTGGCATAAACGGGGACCGACATTCCCAATGATTGGGGGATGCGTGAGGTGTCTTTGCGAAGACGTTCGCTCCGAACCATTGGAAGCGGGCTTGGAGTGACTAACGGGCACGGGACTCGGCTGAAGACCGCCAGATTCGATCGCCGTTCGACGCTCGTGATGGTGTCTCACCACTCAAACTCCACATTATAGAAAGTACGAGGCGAAAACCAACGACGTTAGCCGTGCGGATGAAGCCGACAACTGGGAATCGAACCACGCTACAGTAGCAGACCGACTCCCAATATTTAACAGCCAGCCGCCCCTATATATAAGGGGTGGCGGTGCGGCGTACCGTCCTCGTTGCACTCGACGTGGACAGTGACGACGCCGCACTCCTCGAAGACACCGTAGACACCTTCCTCTTGTCGGCACAGTACGTCGTAGACCACGCTTTCAAAGGCGGGTACGTCACCACCAGCAAGACCACACTGGACGACGAAACCTCCGACGACGTACGCGAGAAAACCGACGGCTTCAACGGTGGAGGGAGTTCAATACTGAAGGAATGTCGGTTACAGTAACCCGTTCACAGGTCCGCAGACGCTTAGCGAAGAGTTCGGTTTCGGCGATACCCTCGTGGCGAATACTGACCGCGAGCCGATTCGCCGTCAGAAGGCGACGAAGAACCCGACGAGCAGTAGCACGCTGATCCCGAAGACGCCAGCGAAGACTGTCGTGTTCCAGTCGTAGACCGTCTTCCCGTCGAGTGGACCGAACGGGAGCATGTTGAAGGCAGCGAGAAAGAGGTTGATGAGCACACCCATGTGTCCGATCTGGCCGAGGAACCCTCCGAAGGCCATAAGCGGGAAGAAGAGCACGGCGAGGACGTGGTTCGTTACGGGGCCCGCCAGTGCGACCATGGCGTTTTCCCGCTTGGTGATCCGTCCACGGTGATAGACGGCACCCGGCGCGGCAAAGAGAAAGCCGATCAGTGCACTCATGATCGCCAAGAACAACATCTGATAGTCCGCCCGAAATTCGGCTATCTGCCCGTACTCGATCGCCACCACCTTGTGCGCGAGTTCGTGCAAGAGAAACGCGACGCCGACGGTGACGAAACTCAACGCGATCATCGTGGCGAAGTCGCCGACGCCGACACCTGCCACCCGGTGAATCGGCGCGAGCAACAGCGCGAACGCGACGCTCAGGACGACCCAGGCCACCGCGAGATCGAACAGCTCCTTGTCGCTGAACGTGAGTTCGGCTCCGGAGCGGCGGCTGTCGCGGACGGTCACGTAATCAGCCCCCGAAGGAGCTCGAGGCTGTTACGCGCACCCCGAAGAAGTTCGTTCATCAGCGCGTCGACACCACCGATGTCTTGGCCGAGCCAGGGAACGACGACGATGAAAAACAGGAACGATGCGATCATGCTCCCGACGTTCGTCAGAGCGACGATCATGATCAGCCGAAAGAGGGGAACGTCGAACATCTCGCCGACAGCCTCGCCGATGGGACGACTGGTGTCGTCGACGATCTCGTTGAGCGTCTGGATGTCGCGGACGTTGACCGGCCGGTGCCTGAGTTCGACGTAACCGGCGAACCAGCCAGGTGCGAGCATCGGATTGATGCTCGTGAGCCAGGCGACCAGACCGCCGACCCCCGCGCTGGTCCAGCGTGCTCCCGCAAGCCGGGCGAGCGTAAACGCGAAGATGCCGTTGAACAGGAACCACGCGAGGAAAATCTGCAGAAGGAACGTGTTCCGAACGCCGGCCATCAAAAGCAGGAAGAAAAACCCGAAGAACGCGACCATGACCAGATAGCCGAATATCTTCAGCGGCGAGAACCGGCGACTCGAGGCCGTCCCTGTCAGCGACTCCATCGGCGGCAGTTCGCTGGGATTCTCGAGGTAGCGTTCGATTCCTGCACGGTGGCCGGCACCGACGACCGCGAGCACGTCGTAGCCCTGCTGGCGGAGCACGTGGAGTTTGTGCGCGATGTAGGCGTCACGTTCGTCGATCAGGGCATTTGCACCGCGTGGACTGAACCGACGGAACTCCTCCATCATCGCACCGACGACGTCGCCGTCGGTCAACTCTTCGATGTCGATCTCTTCGACGTCTTCGACGTCGCCGCCGAGACTCTCGAGGACGAATCCGAAGATTGCACCGGCGAGCACGCCGAGTCCGAGACCGGCGACCAGTCCGACGCTGCCACGGATCGAGTAGACGCCAGCGGTCTCGAAGTTCGTCGCCGACAGCGGTCCGACGAACGTCTCGGTTGCGACGAGCGCGAGACAGCCGACGATTCCGACGGCTGCTCCGGCGACGAGACGCAACTGGAAGCCGGCAACGATTCCGTCGTCGCCGGCGGACTCGAGCGACGGGAGAAAGAGCAGTCCGAGCAAGACGCCGACGAGGGCACCGACGCCGAGGGAACCGACGTACTGTAGCGTCGTGGGGTCGGTAATCCCGAACAGCAGCGTCTCGCCGTAGCCGAGGAGTGGGGCGACGAACGCGGTTCCGACGAGTCCGACGAACAGTCCGAGGACGGCACCGAAGGTGATCCCGAGCGTCCGGGGATCGGTGATGCCAAGCGCCAGTCCACCGACCATCTTCAGTTTTTCCGTGAACGAGAGACGACTCCAGAACCGCTGGATCGTCACTTGGATGTCTCGGTCGACAAGCGCGACGCCGCTGCCGTTTCGTTCGGCGGCGTCGATCGCCGCTTGCATGTCGGCACCGGGCTCGACATCGAACTGGTCGCCTAGCCGCGACTGGACGTACGACAGCATCCAGTAGGCCAGAAACTGGAACACGGTGTTGCCCGACAGCAGGTCCTTGGCCTCGAGGTCGTCGGGTGTGCCGCCTTGCATCTGGCGGTAGCGGCCTTCGTCCAGTTCTACCGCGACGACGTCGGGTCGTTTCTCGTCGACCGTCTCGTGAACTTCGTCGACGCTCGCTTGCGAGACGTGTGCAGTTCCGAGGACGTCGACGGAACCGGAGTCACCGCCCGACTCGGGTGGGTCTGGTGGCTCCGGCACGTCGGCGTCGCCTCCATCGCTCATTAGTGGTTCAACTAGGCCGCGACTTTTACCAGTATCGAACCGACCGATGGAGAGTGAAAGAGTCAATGCGCTCCTGGCTAAACGTCGGTCGATGACGAATCTCAGCGAAACGGTCGTCGAGAACCGGGAGATGGTCCAGCCACAGCACGGAAATATGCTCGAGGTCGCTCACGGGGGCAACGTCATGAAGTGGATGGACGAAGTGGGGGCGATGTCTGCAATGCGGTTCGCAGGCGAAACCTGTGTCACCGCACGGGTCAATCGAATGAACTTCGAGCGGCCCATCCCTGTCGGCGACACGGCCTACATCACGGCCTACGTCTACGAGGCGGGCACCTCGAGCGTCAAGGTGCGGCTGGTCACCGAACGCGAAGACCTCCGGACGCGGGAACGCGAGAAGACGACCGAATCGTACTTCGTCTACGTCGCAATCGACGAGGACAACGCGCCGACGCCGGTACCCGATCTGATAGTCACCACGGAACAAGAGACACAACTCCAGCAAGAGGCACTCGAGGGAGAGAACGGGGACAGTTGATTACTCGAAGCGGATCGTTGCCGCTTCCGGCTCGATTTCGACGCGACTGCCGATCGGAATCGGCGTCGTCGGCCACGTGTGGCCGAAGTCGACATCGAAGACGATTGGTGCGTCGGGATTGTACTCTGCGAAGGAGCCCGTGATCGCGTCACGCTGTTGTTCTCGGTAGCGTTCGCGTCGTTCCGGCGGCCGATCCTCGAGATGGGATCTGCTCGCAGGTCGACCGACGAGGACACCGGCGAACCGCTCGAGCAGTCCGCGTTCGCCCAGCGCCTGGAGCACGCCTTCGACCCAGGTCGGTTCCGGCAGTTCTTCGGCTGTCTCGAGCGCGAGGATCGTTCCCTCGAGTTCCGCCTCGTCGGGCAGGTACCGCTCGGCGAGGAACTGCTGGTCGAGGACCTCGAGGCAGCCACCCCAGAGCCGGCCCTCGACGGGGTCGTCGCCGCCGGCCAACTGCCAGCCGGGGTTGAGTTCGGTTTCTCGTGGTTCCTCGAGGGAGTCGGGATCGATCCAGTCGCCGGGTTCGTCGGTGAATCGCTCGGCGGGACGAATCTCGCCGAACGACTCCTCGAAGAACGCACGTTCGGTGTACTCGACGGTGTGATCGAACGTGTGGCCGTCCATCCCGAGTTCGACCATCACCGTCGGCCCGTAGTAGGAGACGATGCCGAGGTTCCAGAGATACAGCGCGAGGTTCGTGCTGTCGCTGTAGCCGTAGAACCGGGTCGGGTTCTCCCGGAGGATCTCGGGCTCTAAGTGCTCGAGGATCTTGATCTGGACGTTCCCGCCGATGACCGTGATGACGCCGTCTATCTCGGGATCTTCGAAGGCGTCCATCACGTCTTTCGCGCGCGCTTCCGGATCGTTCGCCAGCGTCTCCTGATCCATCGAAACCGTCGGGTACTCGACGGGCTCGAGGTCGAACACCGCCCGGAGTCGCTCGAGGCCGAGTTCGTAGACGTGTGGGAACTCGCTCGTGGGGTTCGACGACGGTGCGACGACTGCGACCTGACTGCCGCGCTCGAGCGACGGTGGGGTGACGAGGTCGCCCATGTATTGGAAGAATGACTATTCGAAGGCGATACAGCGCGGCCGAGATTAGTTGATCTCTACGTTCCGGTTTTTCGCCTCCTCTACGTAGTTGCTCGCGGTGTCACGCGTCTCCGCGACGGTCGCACCGACGAGACCACCGATCGCACCGCCGGTGCTCGCTGCGTTTCGACTGAACACGCCACCGATCGCGGCGCCGATAGCCGCACCGATCGCCGCGTACCGGGCACGCCGGAACACGTTCGTGAGTTTGTCCCTCATATGTGAGTCTATCGATGCGTTCGAACAAATATGTTTTCCCGGCGGCGACGAAATGAGTGGTCCCCCACAGGGAACTATCCGCGGGAGTCGCGGACCTCCTCGAGTATTTCGAGTGCCCGGTCCCGTATCCGGCCGCCCATCTCGTCGCGTTCTTCCGGGTCGACGACTTTCTGGAGGTGGAGCGACTCGAGGAACGCGACCGAGTTCAGCAGGGAGTACAGCGGTCGTCGCTGCGCTCCGTCGTCGGGGAGCGATCGGACGGATTCGTAGCCGTCCCGGAACTTCCGCTCGACGCGCTCGTCGACGCCGTCGCGTGCCTCGAAGTACGGTATCACCGTCCGCCAGTAGTCGTATTCGGCGGGAGCGACGAGTGCGTGTTCGAAGTCGATACCGAGGACCTCCTCGTCCCCCGTCCGAACGTGGTGTTCGGGGTGGACGTCCCCGTGACACAGGACGGGGGCGCCGGCGCCCTCGAGGACCGCTGGATGCTCTCGGAAGAACTGGCCGATGGCGTCGGCCACGTCGCCGTACTGGGGGCCAGATAGCGCCGATGGTGTTCGATGCGCGCTGTGACGGCGTCGATCCAGGTCTCGTGTAGCGTGACCCCGAGGCTCCCGGCGTCGTTTCGCGGCCGTCCGAACCCGTCGAACTCGCCGACAGTGTCGGCGTGGAGCGTTCCCAGCCACTCGCCAGCGGCGTACGCCCACCCCGGTTCGACGGCCTCGGCGGCGTCCGCTAACTCCCGTCGCCAGGCCGTGACGTAGTGGTCGGTTCCGACGGCCAGTACCTCCGGAACCGTGGCCGACGTGTTCGTCGCAACGTACTCGTGGACGCGTCCCTCGTCCGCTGCGTGTCCTCGAGGGTGAGCGTCGACTTTCACCACTGCGGGCCTGCCGCCGAATCGGATCTCGTATACCCGGTAGGGCGGCACGTCGTGTAATTCGCGGACGACCGTACTCTCGGTGCTGTACTGTGCCAGTGCGTTCTCGATTCGATCTGTCATCGGTGGAATCCGCTGACGGGCGGTGACCGGCCGGTCACAGTGGCGCTGCTCCGGCCTGAAAAGAACGACTTCGAATCGGATCGACTGACACGTTAAAGTATCGACTCGAGGTCGCCCAGCGACTCGAGGACGTGATCGGGTTCGACGGCAGCGTCATCGAGGTCCGATCGGTCCGTAACGCCGGTGAGCACGACGGCGGTCGTCATCCCAGCCCGGTTCCCGAGAGCGACATCGGTATCGAGGCGATCGCCGACGACCAGGGTGTCGGACGGCGCGGCCTCGAGACGCTTTTTTGCGGCGTCGGCGGCGATCTTTGACGGCTTCCCGAGGATCGCGTCCACGTCGCGGCCGGCGACGGCTTCCATCGCCGCGAGGATCGCCCCCGACCCGGGAATCGTTCCATCGCCGACGGGGATCGTCGTGTCGGGGTCCGTGCCGTAGAACGGCACGTTGCCCTCGAGCGCCTGCAGGGCCTCCCAGAGCGTCCCGTAGGAGAACTCGTCGTCGAACGAGCCGAGAACGACTTCGGCGTCGCCGGGTTCGGCCGCCAGATCGAGCCCCGCATCCGTGAGGATCGACGCGAGGCGATCCCCGCCGACGAGATAGACCGACTCGTCGGAGTGAGTTCGGGAGAGGTACTCTGCCGTGACGGTCGCCGAGGTCAGCACGGACGTGGGATCGACCTCGAACCCGTGGGGCTCGAGTTTCTCTCGATAGTGGACGCTTCCACGCGTCGGGTTGTTCGAGAACAGCAGTTTCGAGCAGTCGACCGTCTGGAGCGTCCGGAGGCCGTCGTCAGCACCGGGGATCAATTCGCTGCCCCGAACGATCGTTCCGTCGACGTCGAGGATCACCCCCTCGTAGTCGGTCATCGAGCGCATCTATGGCCGACTGCCGATTGAGTGTTTCCCTCGATCGGCTCACCGCTCGAACTCGAGTTCCAGGTCGTCCGTTTCGACGTCAGCCGCTTTCGCTCGCTCGTTGGCCGCGATCAGGCGCTCGAGTTTCTCTTCGAACTCGTCGTCCGAGAGTTCGCCCGCGGCGTACCGACGTTGAAGTTTCGTGACTGGATCGGACGCTTCGCCCGCGTGCGTTCTGACGTCCGCGGCCGACCCCTCGGTGGCCGAAGATCGGTCCCGCTGCGTGAGAGACCACACGAGCACGAAACTGAGAACGAACAGCCCCGTAATCACCACTGCAGAGATCGGTCCAGCGAGCAACAGCGCCGCGATGATAACGACGTCCGCCAAGACGAACTTGATAGCGAAGAGTTCCGTGAGACTGTAGTCCCGGCCGCCGTCGGTATTGCTTCCCATACCGGAGTAGACGACACTCGAAAAAGTAACTGTGGGGGCGTCCGTCACGTCGTTTATCGCCGTCGTCGACGAACCACGACGCATAGCGACGTCGAACCCCGTTCTCGCTCCACCCGACGACTCCGAGTGTGTGACGGCAGCACTCGATGACGCACTCGAGGAGGACGTGCCGCCAGCGACGACCGTGCAGTGAGTGGGGTGCTCACTCACCATCCCCGTAGGCCGTCCCAGGTGGTCTCTCCCTGACGACCAGATAGAGGAGAGACGTCGCGATCAGGACGTCGATCCCGTGCTCGACGAGGTGGTGGACGGTCATCGGAACGACGGCGAACACCGTGCCGAGGCCGACGGCAGATCGGACTACGAGGAGTCCAAGGACGACCGTCAGGAGCCGGTACCTGACCGTTCGCCTGCGAAGGTAGCTGCCGAATCCGACGACAAAGAGGACGGTCGTTCCGACCGTAGCGAGGACGATGACGACGAGCAAAAGCGGTGCAAGGGCCGGAGAGACCCACTCTCCGGTGGCGATTGCAACTCTCCCCGACAGCCACGGCTCGAGCGAATCGGCGACCGCTCGTGGAAACGTGGCGAGCGTCACGGGGAGTGTGCTCATCGGACACCGATCGATGCGGCCAGGTCATACGGTTTGCTGTCAGTCATTTCTGGCGCAACCGCGAGCCTTCCTGCGGTCGTGCCGGTACATCGGTACAGCAGTCCGTATCAGTGGTCGTGGCCGTCGCCATCGCCGTTCTCGTCGTCCTCGAAGAACCCGCTCCGGTAGAACTCCGCGAGTTCCCGGTCGAACGCCGACAACTCGATGATGTCGTCTTCGTCGTACTCCTCGAACTCGTCGACGAAGGCGTCGGCGTCGTCCCTGTCGGCGAACGGGGTCGGGTTCCGCATCATGATGTCGTCGACGTGATCGGGATCGGCCACACGCACGAAAGACGCCTCCGAGGCGTCGATCAGCTCACCCGTCTCGAAGTCCGTGACCCAGACGCCGTCGATCTCGGCGTCGGGACCGCCGAACTCCGCCGGAGCCCCGTAGTAGGCGGCCATACAGCCGGCCGAGCAGAAGAACTCCCGGTGACCATCGTCGTGGACCAACTGGGCGTTCCAGTCCGGATGCTCCCCGACAACCATATTACAGATCCCACACTCTTCTCCGTCCGGGAATTCCACCTGCTCGAGTGTCTCTTCGTCTCCGTCGTCCTGTTCGGGCCCGTCGTTTATCTGCTCGTCTACCTCCTCGCTGTTGTCGTCTTCGTCTCGCTCTGTCGATTCCCCATCACCGAGACAGCCGGTGAGACTGACTGCAGTTCCGATTCCGATCGAACCGAGGACTCGTCGTCGATACGTCGTGTTGGGAGTGTTCTCCATACACCAGCAAAGATAGGATAGTGTAAACGCTATTTGGTACTTTCGTCGAAAGATCCGACGTTCGAACCACAACTACGGGAACGAAGGCCTTATCTGCAGGTATTCGAGCCCGGCCCCTGTATGAGATATCTGGGAGGAACGCCAATAGTTGTGTCTCACGCAGACGATTCGACGGTCGACTCGAAAAGATTCTCGACCCCGGCCTGCCGTACGGACTGGCTGGCACTCGAGGTCGAACCACGCAAGCCACTGGAACTGGCGGCAGTCTATCCCGGCGTGTACGGGGATGCGACCAGTAGTGCCGCCGACGAGGTCGACTATCGGCGGTCAGTTTCGGGACGGACGGACGACTTTCGGGTCCGTCTAACTCAGAAGTCGGGTAGGTCGTCCGGCGGTTCGTAATCGGATTCCCACTCGATATAGTCTTCTTTCAACACTTCACAGACCAGTTGCCCCAGCTCTGTGAGTTCCGCATTAATTGCAGACACGGTTCCCCAAGTCTCGAGGTCGGGGTGATACTCTCGCGTTTGCCAATCCTCGGGAATCCCTGGCGCGTGATAGCCGACTCGATCGGCGAAAGAATCCCAAAAGAAATCGAACTTCTGGATCAGTCCAATATCTGCTACGATCATATATTCGTCTTCGGTCAGGTCGGTATCCGATACCCATCGCTCCCACGCTTGTTCCCACGCACCTTCCTGGAGCAGGTCCGCTATTTCGTCCCGCTTGTAGTCTGTCTCCCCTACGATTTCGGCATCTTCGTAGTCGTTTGGGTCGACGTCTTCCAACTCCGGTGGGTGTGGGATCTCAACGTCTCCAACCATACCTACGGCTTACGCACGGGCGGATATAAGCCCCCATGACTGGGGCTGCTAGTCGAACAAAGCTACCTCGCTCATCATCGCTCCAAGTACAAGTCCGACAGCGTGGTAGTGGTGGCCTAGTCCCGGAAATGGTACCCCGGCTGATTTCCGCCAAATATCGAAAGCAATTCCACCGAGGCTAATGACTAACAGTATACCAAAAAGAGTGGAGTTTTTGACAATAATGCCACTCTCGGCCAGCGGCGGATTCCGATGCGACCAGTAGTGGCGGAGACTCAGTCCCCAGAGAACGAACAACCCAATACTCGAACCCAATCCGCCGGTAGCGGTAGCATCAGACAGGAACGGGACTCGAACGAGAACGACCAGAACGGTCCCGATGACAGCACAGAGTGCTCCACCCACAATGTAAGCCACGCTCGTTTTTGCGGGACCCAACGCCCGTTCGACTGGAGGGATGAGATACAATGCAAGCATGCTGTTGAACAGTAAATGTGCGAAATTGCCGTGTCCGAGTGGCGCAGTCACCCAGGTCCATACATACTCTAGATGAGAGAAGCGCACTACAAAGAGTGAAAGAACGAACTCCTCGCCGTAGATGGATTCGACTCCTAACCGAAGCCCGTAAAATAGCCAGACGATCACCAGGAACAAAACAGTTACTCGGGAACGCTGCAACGTCCTACTCATCCTCTAGTTTGTTCACGCACTATTCGTTAATACTACTTTCTGAATGTAACACCATTGTCGGGCGGTGAGAGCACGTAGCGAAACGTGCCAAAGTCTGTTCAGAACGTCAACATCGCTGGGCTGAATCTATCCTCTATATTCCCCGATAGAAACGCTGCTGATCGACCAAACCACCGCTATCGATAAAATGGTTGGGCCACAACGGGTCTTGGCTCCTGCCCATCCGGCAGGCGGTCGGAGTCTTGATGCGGTGCGGTCGCTGTCGGGCGATAGCAGTCCCCACGCGGACATTGGCCAGCCACTGATCGATTCGCTGTCAGTTATTTCCGGCGCGACCGCGAGACCGCCTGCGGTCGCGCCGGGACATCGGTACAGCATTCCGTATGAGGGCCACCGAACTGGCGGTCCACAGATCTTCCGTCACTTCCAGTTGAGACTGTGGTCGTGTCTCGATTCCTCGAACAGTGTCTTCTCGCACGGGGCGCCAGTGCGTGAACCAGAGGTTCGCCTATTCGGGCCTTCCCGACTGCCGCGCGCCGCGACAGCCAGACTGTAACGCCCATGATTTGGCTTCTTTCGTACTTGGACCAGTCAGCACCACGTGCTCGACGGCACGGAATACAGGTCGGTCTCTTGTGCCCCATGCTTGGTTCACGCTCTCGTGGCATAGCAGCGTTTCCATCGAGTCAGCACGGCCTCCGTAACTGATCACCAACTGGGGGTTTCAACAAGACCTCTCCGTCGTTAGAACGGATCGGCGAGATACTCCCGTGGGACAGCGTTTCTCACCGTCACCAGTGGATCGACCACCTGACTGATCTCGAGGTCTGCGACGAGACTCGAGAACGCGTAGGCGTCGGTTTCGTCGATCCCGTGTTCCGCGGCGAGCAGTTCGATCGCGTCCAGATTCGCCAACTTGCAGGCTTGTTCGAGCGTGTCGGCGCTCGCGACAGTCTTCCAGGCGTCGTCCGTCTCGAGCAGTGGGCGCTCGAGTGCGACGTTTGGGTCGTCGATTACTTCGACGGTAACGTCGATGGCGGTCGCGATCTCCGCTCCCGTGCCGCACATCTCACCGTCAGCCATGGCGGCCTTGGAGTCACCCATCGCGAGCATCGCCCCTTCCTGAAACACTGGGAAATAGATCGTGTTCCCGCCGGTGACGTCGGTTGTGTCGAGATTGCCGCCGTGATCGTGGGGGACGAGCGTCGTGTACGACTCGTCTGCGGGTGCGACGCCGATCGTGCCGACGACAGGGTCGATCGGTACCTCGAGATCGTCGAACGCGATCGAGTCGTCCTCGACGGGCGTGATCCGGCTTCGGGGCGCCTCGATCTCGTCGTACCCGTCGAGGAGGCCGAAGCCGTCGATAGTGATCACTCGACCTCGATCCTCCGTCACTCGGACGGCTTCGATCTCGACGCGCAACACGTCGCCGGGTTCGGCGGCCTCGACGGCGATCGGCCCCGTCGCGGCGTTTACTTCCTCGGGCACCGACTCGATGATGTCGTCCTCGGACTGGACCGCGCCATCCAAGCTGTCACGAGTCTCGATCGTCAGTTCGGCACCGGAGTCGACGGTTGCAATCGGCTCGAGGTCGGGAGTGAACTCGTAGATTGCACCGTCCTCGTGGGAGATCGTTTGACGGGACATAGCTGCTCGTTCGGTATCGTGACATAAATCGGTACCCGTCCCGCCACCGCAAGCATACAAACCCTCGGCAGAAAGTGAAAGACGAATATGGAACTGATGGAACTCGCCGATCGACTCGACGAAACGCTGTGTATCGACGACTACGCCGATCTGGACGCGAGCGTGAACGGACTTCAGGTCGGCCCCGACGAAGCGTCGGTCGAACACGTCGCCTTCGCCGTCGACGGCGTTTGCGAGACGTTCGACCGGGCGATCGATGCCGACGCGGACGTGCTCGTCACCCATCACGGCATCTCGTGGGGCGGTTTCGATCGCGTCACCGGCCGGACCTACGACCGGATCGCACCACTGGTCGAGAACGGCCTCGCGCTGTACGTCTCGCATCTACCGCTCGACGGCCACCAGAAACTGGGTAATGCTGCCGGCGTTGCCGACGTCCTCGATCTCGAGAATCGCCGACCTTTCGGTGAACTCGGCCCCGAATACGTCGGACAGCGCGGAACCGCAACCGATCCTTACTCGCCCGACGGCCTCCGTGATCGACTCGAGGACAGCCTCGAGACCGGTGGCGAGCCGGTACAGGTGCTCGACTTTGGTCCCGACGAGATCGAGGATGTCGCGGTTCTCACCGGCAGCGGCACCGACTGGCTCGACGAGGCCGTCGAGGCAGGTGCCGACGCGCTGGTGACGGGCGAGGGGAAGCAAAAGGCCTACCACGAGGCACGAGAAGCCGGCATCCACGTTTTCCTGGCGGGCCACTACGCGACCGAGACGTTCGGCGTCAGAGCGCTGCAGGAACTGGTCGAGGAGTGGGGGCTCGAGACGAGTTATTTCGAACTTCCGACGGGTCTGTAGAGGTGACTGGCGGGCGATTCGGTCAGGGACCAGCCCCCACCAAATTTGTGATGATCGGTTATCTATGTCGGCTATAAGTTAGTTATTTTCGGGAATTACGACCGTGTTTGGCAACAACAATTATCCGGTTTCGTTCTTAGTCGTCTGAACGAGACAGCCATGAACGGAATGCAAAAGTATCAAGGTGATGTTAAATGGGGGTAGAGACGATCGTTCCGGAGCGAATCCGCCAGCAATACAGCGCGAAGATCGCTACAGCACTCGGGTGTGTCGTCCTGGTCACGCTCGCCTTCGGCGTGCTCTTTGGCGTCTACGTCCACTCGGGGTCGGAGGCTGGTGCCATCGATCGCGCGACCGCCGCAGTGACTGGGTTGTTGGTCGTCTTCTTTATGAACCTGGGGTTGTTCGGGATCGTTATCGGCGGCAACACTGCTCTCGCACTTCATCGGCTAGGAGACCGCGCCGAACGAATCGGTGACGGGGAGTTCGACGTCGACCTCGAGACCGGACGCACCGACGAGGTCGGACAGCTATACGAGACCGTCGCAGGGATGCGTGACTCGCTCGAGACGAACCTCGAGGAACTCGAGGCCGAGCAGAAACGCGCCCAGGACGCCCAGGAGGAGGCAGAACGGCGAGCCGAAGAACTCGAGGAAGAACGCCAGCGGGTCCAGGAGGCGCGCCGCGAGGTCGAAGAGAAGAACGAGCGACTGGTCGCGGAGGCAGAACGCTTCTCCGATGTGATGGACGCCTGTGCTGACGGCGATCTCGGCCGTCGGCTCGACCCACAGATCGAAGACGAGGCGCTCGAGGCGATCGCCGACTCGTTCAACGAGATGCTAGATCGGATGGGTGAACTCATCGCCGAAGTTCAGACATCGGCTCGGACGGTCGAAGACGTGGCCACGGAGCTACAGAGTTCGAGCCAGCAGATCCGGATCGCGAGCGAGGACGTCGCCGAGTCGGTCCAGGAGATTGCCGACGGGGCGACCGAACAGACGACAGATCTCGACGCTGCGGCGAGCGAGGTCAGCGATCTCTCGGCCGCGACCGAAGAGGTCGCAGCCACGACGACGGAGATCGCCGACCAGTCCGAAGATGTCGCGAGCCTCGCCGACGAGGGCCGTGAAATGGCTTCACAAGCAGCGACGACTATCGACTCGCTGGCCGACACGACCGAGACGGTCGCCGAAACGGCGGAAGAACTCGACCGCGAGACCGAACAGATCGGCGAGATCATCTCGCTGATCGACGACATCGCCGACCAGACGAATTTGCTCGCGCTGAACGCCTCGATAGAGGCGGCGACGGCACAGGGCGACGGCGACGGCTTCAACGTGGTCGCAAACGAGATCAAGTCCCTCGCCGAGGAGACGATGGACGCGGTCGACGACATCGAGGAGACGCTCGAGTCGATCCGCACGCGAACGGCGACGACCGTCGACGAGATTGGGATGGTCGACGACGAGATGAGAACCACCGCGTCGCTCGTCGACGACCTCGAGTCCCAGCAGGAGACGATCGCAGAGGGGATCGAGCAGGTCGACGCGAGCATCCAGGAGATCACGTCGACGACCGACGACCAGGCGACTGCTGCCGAGGAACTTGCAACGCTCGTCGACGCCGTCGCGGACGTTTCCACCGAGACGAGTACCGAAGCGGAAGGTGCGGCTGCAGCGGCCGAAGAGACGACGGCGACGATCGACGAAGTGTCGACGACCGCGACCGACCTCGAGGCCGACGCCCAGCACCTACGCGAGTTGCTCGGTTCGTTCAGTCTCGACGACCGTCGCTCCCCGCCGTCGACGCCGGCCAGGGGAGACTAACTGTCTGCGCCGTCTCGAGTCAGAAAGTTGCGGATCATCGTTCCAGCAGTCTTTCGCGCGATCGAAGCCGTTTGAAACACGTTTGGACGCCTGTTCTCTCGCCGTTTTTGCAGTCGGTGGGCGCCCGAGAGTTACTCCAGTAGTGGCCGCTCCCTTTTGCTGTGCCGAATCGGCCGACACGACAGGGGCGATCAATCAGTCGCCGTTTAGAGTTGGCGGAAAAGCGACGAAGACGCGTTCGATGCGACTCGGGGTCGAAAGCCAATCGGCACCACCCAAATCTCGAAATAGTAAACATAAACGTAAACAGTCACATAAAATAAAGCACCATTTAACTCCGCCGGTTCGGCGTGAGTTTTCGAGAAAGAAATCGTGGCCCGTCTGTCACTCTTCGCCGGACCGACAGTCACAGCCGCCCTGATCGAGGAGGTCCCTGACCGTATACTGCGTCTTGCACTCCTCACAGGTAATCGTGATCGTGACGAGGGCGTCGACCTCGCCGACAGCAAGGACGTCGTTGCGGGCGAGTTGTTCGATAGTATCTTTCGTGACCGCAGCGGTCCGATTCCGGAGGGCACCGAGTTTGTCTCGACCCCGCTCGAGACGTTCTTCGTCCGAAGGACCCTCCAGCGAAGCCTCGAGACAGTCGGTGAGATGGTTGTAGACGGTCTGGTGGGACACGAAATCGTTCTCGACAGCTTCGATGGGGATGCCCTCGCGCTCGAGTTCCTTGCGTGTCTGGACGCGCGTCCCGCTACTGACGTCGTCGTCGGTAAGTAGTCGATAGGTGTTTTCTACTTCGCCGTCCCTGTACTGCAGGCCAGAGTCGTCGAGCGCCGACGCGAGGACCTGCTGGTTCACGTGTTCCGCGAGATCCCGCGTGCTGTAGCGCTCTTCTGTCCTGTCTGTCCAGTACCGGACGAGCTGGTCGTCCAGGTCCGAGAGCTCGTGCTCGTCGGTGATCCGACCGACCTTGCAGCCACACGTTACGCTTTCGGTGTCGTCGCTGGCTCGTTCGCTCACTACCGACGTGTCGGCACTTCTCGTAAAAAAGTATTCGGGGTTTACAGTGATACGCTCGTAATGTAGGTCAGTCGACCGTCCGGCGTGTGCACCCATATCTATGTATGGGTTCTTTCATATGCTGAAATAGACCAGATGAGTGTAACTTTTGTCGAGGACTCACGACAGCGGATGGAGGACCGACCCAGGTGCCGATTAGCCGCCGACAGTCGTCACTCGGATCGATCACCATCGATAACGATCACGCGTAGATCGTTCACGTTAGTCCCGGTCGGTCCAGTTCGAACGACCGCGTCTGCCGACTCGAGAACGGACGTCGCGTCGTGTCGATCGAGAGCGTCGCGTCCCGCTTTCTCGGGGATCGTCGTCGCGTCGGCGATCGCACCGGCGACGTCGGTCGTGCCGTCGATCCCGTCCGTATCGACCGCCGAGACGACGATCCCGTCGTTCTCGAGTGCGAGTGCACTGGCGAGGACGAACTCCTGGTTCGGTCCACCGCGTCCGTACTGGTTACCCAGCGTTACGGTCGTCTCCCCGCCCGACAGTACTACTGCCGGCGGCTCGAGTGGGGTTCCGTGTTCACGACATTCCTCGGCGATCGCGACGTGGGTGAGTGCGGCCTCCCGTGATTCGCCGCGTACACGCGAGGAGAGTACCAGCGGGTTGTACCCGTGCTTCGACGCGGCGTCACTTGCAGCCTCGAGTGCCGTTCGTCCGTTGCCGAGGACGTGAGCGTGCGTTCGTCCAGATTCGAAGACGGGGTCGCTGACAGTGGGCGTTTCGGCTCGGTCGCCGTCGACGCCAGCCCGCAGGAGCTCGCGGACGGAGTCCGGAACCGAAAGGTCGTATCGGTCGACGACTGACAGGGCGTCGGCGTACGTCGACGAGTCGGGCACCGTCGGGCCGCTGGCGATCACGCTCAGATCGTCGCCGACGACATCACTCAAGGCGACCGTCACGACCGTCGCTGGCGCGGCGGCGCGTGCGAGTTGGCCGCCCTTGATCGCCGAACAGTGCTTCCGGACGGCGTTTATCTCGTCGATCGACGCACCGCAGGCGAGCAACGCTTCGGTCACTGCCTGCAGGTCCGAGACCGTCAACGGCCCCGCCGGAGCCGCGAGCAACGCACTCCCGCCACCGGTGAAACAGGCAAGGACGAGGTCGCCCTCGTTCGCTTCTCGAGCACACTCGAGGACCGTCCGTGCGTTCCGGACCCCCTCGTCGCTCGGAACCGGGTGATCGCCGGAGAGTACGTCGACGACCTCCGTCTCGACGGGATCGTCGGTCACGACGGCCCCGGCGGTCAGGGAGGGCCGGAGGAGATCCTCGAGCGCGGCCGCGAACTGTCCTGCAGCGTTACCGGCACCGACGAGCACCACGTCGTCGTAAGTCTCGAGGTCGTACTCGGCACCGTCGATTTCGAGCGTCTCTTCTCGAAGCGAGATCGTCTCCTCGACGCGGACCTCGGGATGTGCCGTCTCGATTCCAGCCAGCAGACACTCGAGGGCGACCTGCTTCGTTCTCGAGTCGTCGACGGCTTCCCGACAGTCGGGCGTGAGTGCGACCATGTGCTCGACTCGGTCCGGGCGAGTATGTATCTGGTGTCATCCAGGCAAATCGCAGGCTCGAGCCCTCGGTAGGTCGGTTCGACGTTCCGGTTGGCGTCGTCTCATCGATGTCGTTCTCGACGAAGCCGGATATCACCGAGAGTGGGGAAGTCGAGATAAATGACCTAAATGTGAACGGGCGAGGGCTCGTTACTCGAGATCTCGTCCCGATCCGCCATCCGAATCCGAGACGTGCAGCAGTGAACGGCGATTTCGACCGTTCGATCCGGTCGATGCTGTAGACTCCGAACACCATCCGAGCAGACCGTTCGATCACCGGTGAGAAGCGAAATTGTTGCCGGCAGCCTCGCGTAGTTTACGAAAGTATGCTCGTAAAAGCATGCAATATTGTGTTCGTCCGTCCCGAGATTGTCGAGGCGAAAGAACTGTATGGGCATCCGTCCTACTATCGACAAGTAATCATGGCGGAAGACCACACTAATACTCCTCTCGAGGAGTTGCCGCCGAGTTCGAAATTCATCTACAAGACGTTGTCCGACGTCGGCCCGATGACGCTCAAGGCGTTGACGGAGGAGACGATGCTTTCCTCGCGGACAGTCCGGTACGGACTGGACCAACTCGAGGACGGTGGCTTCGTCGACTCCTCGCCCGCACTTCACGACGGCCGCCAGACGTGTTACAAACTCGACGAAGACGTCTGTGGCGTCGTTAGTAACGGCTCACCGGTGCTAGTCTCGCCCGAGTGGGTCGAAGAACGACTCTCGGAGCTCGGACGCGACGAGCCAGAGCTGCGACTCGTCGAAGCCGACAACGAGTACGACTGTGGCCACCTCCCGGGAGCAGTCCAGGTCGACATTCTCGGTGATCTCATCGACGTCAACGGCTGTGGAATCGCCGACAGGCGCTGTTTCGAGGAGTACGTGGGTGCCCGCGGCATCACGGAAGACAGTACGATCGTGGTCTACAGTAATCACCACAACCAGTACGCGGCGTACCTCTACTGGTTGTTCAAGTACTATCGACATACGGACGTACGGCTACTCGACGGGGGCAAGCAGTACTGGGAGGAGATCGGGGGCCGGACGACGACTGACGAACCAGACGTTACTACTCAGGAGTACAACGCACCCACTCCGGACGACCGAATTCGTGCCTACCGGACCGACGTAGAGGCTGCACTCTCAGAGGACGTTACGGTCGTCGACGTCCGCTCACCAGCCGAGTACCAGGGCACCGTCACCCAGCCGCCAAACAAAGACCTCCCCGAGGCACGAACGGCGGGACACATTCCCGGCACCACCCACGTGACCTGGTCCGAGATTATCGACGAAAACGGTCAGTTCAAGGACGCGACCGACCTCAAACGACTGTTCCACGACCGTAATATCCTCCCCGATACAGAGACGATCGTCTACTGTCACGTCGGCGAACGATCGTCGATCGTCTGGTTCGTCCTCTCGGAACTACTCGAGTACGAAGACGTCTCGAACTACGACGGCTCCTGGATCGAGTGGGGGAACATGATCGACGCACCGATCGAAACGAGTGTCGAGTGACACTGCTGGACAGCGGTATTCGAGTGTCGACCAGTTCGTTGCTCCGAACGTGACTGATCTGTCGTTTCTGACTGGCTACGACCCGTTCTCTGGAGTTTCGGGGCTGCGGACCGACAGCCCGTGTCCCGTCGCCTGGTGTGTCACCGACGCAGAGTTCCTGCAATATTTTCCCCGACGGTGCCTGGCTGTGAGCACTGGCTAGCAGTGTTGATTGGAGACGCAGCTTTAGGTGATACCAGACCATTATTTAGAGGTATATGACACAAATAGCTGTGTTAGGTGCCGGTTCCGGCGGTGCAATGACCGCAAACCTCCTGCGTCGTAAACTGGACGCGGACGAGGCCGATATCACCGTCGTCGACAAGAGTACAGAACACTTCTACCAGCCCTCGTTTTACCTCATTCCGTTCGGGTACCTCGAGCCCGACCAGTCCGAACACGTCGACGACCTCCTCAAGCCAGGCGTCGAGTTCGTCCACGATGCCGTCGTCGGTGTCGATCCAGACGAGAAGACGGTCTCGCTCGAGCAAACCGCGGATCTCGAGTACGACTATCTGGTGGTCACGACCGGTCACCGACTCGATCCGACCGCGACGCCCGGCCTGCTCGAAGCCTGGCAGGAGACCGACGAGGTCTACCCGTTCTATCACTACGAGGCAGCCCTCGAGATGCGCGACGCACTCGAGAACTTCGAGGAGGGAACCTTCCTCGTCACGCAGCCGGATACGCCGATCAAGTGTCCGGGTGCGCCGCTGAAGCTGACGATGCTCGCCGAGGACTACTTCCGACGGAAGGGCATCCGCGACGACGTCGAGGTCGTCATGACCCGCAACGCCGAACATCACTTTGGCGTCCAGCCCTATCGTGACAAGCTCTACGAGATCTGGAACGAGCGCGACATCGAGTTTAAAGAGAACGTCTCCGTCGAGAAGATTGACCCCGACGCGGGCGTCGTCCACGGTGCCGACGGCGAGAAGATCGAGTACGATCTCTACGCACCCGTGACACCACAGTTCGGCCAGGAGGCGATCACCGAGGGATCGCCGCTAACTGACGGCTCCGAGGACGGCGAGTACGTCACCATCGACAAACACACCTGCCAGCACGACGAATACGACGACGTCTTCGCGCTGGGAGACTGTGAGAACGCACCGCACTCGAAGACGGCCGCGGCCGCACGCAAACAGGCCCACGTCGTCAGCAAGAACCTGACATCGATGATCCGTGACAAAGCGATGCTCGCGGAGTACGACGGCTACGCCGCCTGTCCGTTGCTCACGAAGAAGGGGAAAGCGATGCTCGCGGAGTTCGACTACGAAGAGCCAATCTCCGCACCCGTCGAGAGCAAGATGAACTGGATCATGGACGTCAACGTCCTCCCGTCGGTCTACTGGGACGCCTGGATGAAAGGCTACGACCCGCTTCCGTAACATGGCACAACGAGACCAACAGGCAGCCGTCGACGGTACCGCACTCGAGAACGCCGACGCGACCGAATTCGCGCGCACGCTCGAGGAACACGACAAGGAACTGGCCGAACTGCTCGAGATGCTCGTCGTCGTCGAGGAGCTCTCGGCGGATCTCGCCCCCGAACTGCGCGAGGCCGCCCACGACTCCCGGGAGCCGATCGCCGAGGTTCGGACGGCACTCGAGCGAGAGGAGATGCTCGTGCTCGTCCAGCGGGTCGGCGAGAACGCCGACACGCTCGTCGAACTGCTCGAGACCCTCGAGGTCGTCGACGACCTCGCCGGCGACCTGGTGCCGGAGCTCAAGACGGTCGTCCGCGAGAACCGCGAGACGTTCGCCCGGCTCCGGACGGCACTCGAGCGCGAAGAGACGCTCACCCTGCTCGAACGGCTGGGCGAGAACGAGGAGACGCTGATCGAACTGCTCGAGTTGCTCGAGGTGACCTACGACCTCGCCGAGGACCTGGTCCCGGAAGCCATCTCGGTCGTCCAGGGGAACCGACGGTCGCTCACGGAGCTTCGGATGATCGTCGCCGGGATGAGCCACGCCTACGCCGATTCCGACCTCGAACCCTACCAGCTCGGACAGAACCTCGGGAACATGCTCGTACTGGGCTGTCAGCTCGGCGACGAGCAATTAATCGACTCCGTCGAGGCTGGACTCGGTGCCTTCACGGATGAAGAGCCGCCGAAGAAGGTCGGCCTGCTGGGACTGATGGGAGCGATTTTCGACGACGACGTTCGGCAGGGACTGGGCGTCCTCCTCGAGTTCCTCCGGCGGATGGGTGCCGAGCGGGCGAACTGATCGTTTCGATACCGCCCCCGATTTTCGTTCGTTGTGACTGTCACCACTACCCACGTTACCGTTCCGGAGTAGCGAAATAATCGCCCGTTCTCCTCGAGAAGGATGGAGTAGTCGAAACTATTTCTTGCTAAAGAAGTATTATAATTGGTGGTGGCGTAAGATAGATTGCAATGACTGACGAAAGCGGATTCCCGCTCATCGGAGACCAGTTCCCCGAACTCGAGGCAGAGACGACACACGGCACGAAGACAATCCCGGACGACTACGAAGGCAAGTGGTTCGTCCTCTTTAGCCATCCCGGTGACTTCACGCCCGTCTGTACGACGGAGTTCGTCGGCTTCGAACAGCGCCGCGAGGAGTTCGAAGACCTGAACGCCGAGCTGATCGGTCTCTCGATCGATCGGGTACACTCGCACATCAAGTGGACCGAGTGGATCGACGAGGAGATCGGCGAAGAGATCGGCTTCCCGATCATCGCCGACGAGAGCGGCGACGTCGCCGACACGCTCGGGATGGTGCATCCCGGCCAGGGCACTTCGACGGTTCGTGCGGTCTTTCTCGTCGACCCCGACGGCGTCACCCGTCAAGTGCTTTACTACCCCAAGGAGATCGGCCGAAACGTCGACGAGGTACTTCGCTCGCTCGAGGCACTCCAGACGTCCGACGAGGAAGATGTCGCACTGCCGGCCAACTGGCCGGAGAACGAGAACTTCGGCGACAAGGCACTGCTCTCGCCGCCTGGCACCGTCGAGGAGGTCGAAGCACGCGTCGCCGAAGCCGACACAGCGGAGTACGAATCCTACGACTGGTGGTTCACCCTGAAAGAGCTCTAACGTCGACGACATCCCACTTCACGGGCCGATGCCGCATCACGGTTTGGGTCGGCACGTCGGGACAGCAGTCTGGACGACGGACACGCCACCGTCGCGGTCGAGCCTGACGTCGCGTCGCATCTCGCTTTTTTCGCGACGACTCGTCGAAAGCGTATAAGTGGATTCGATACCGAGCCATGCGTATGGTCGAATCTGCAGACCGAGACGATCCTGCCGAGGTAGTCGAACAACTCGACCGCCTGGCGACCGGCGAGGGGCCAGGCGACGACGAACGGCGATCGGTCGAACGCCTCGCTCTCGACCTCGTTCGACACTACCACGATCGAATCAACGAACTGTACTACGAACACGACCTCTCGGACGCGACGGCAGAAGCCCGGACGCTCGAGGAGGCTGGTCTCTCGACGCCCGGAATTGCACTGGCTATGACCGCGACGGGTCGAGACGACGTGTCCGAACGGACGGTGGCGGAGTACCTGCAGTAGGGGACAGCAGCCACCGACTTGCAGCGCCAGGCTTTCGAAGACACATTTTTATTCACCCGTCGGCACTCCTTAGACACATGTCTACGGATGACGGATTCGATTACGATGTCGTAGTCGTGGGTGGCGGACCTGCCGGGCTGACGAGTGCGCTGTACACGACCAGGCTGTCGCTCGATACGCTGGTTATCGACCGAGGTGGTGGGCGTGCCGCGATGATGCGCGAGACCCACAACGTGATCGGCATCACGGAGGAGACGTCGGGCAACGAACTGTTACAGACCGCTCGCGAGCAGGTCCAAGGGTACGGAGCCGACTTCGAACGGGGACTCGTCGAGTCGGTGACGCCGCTTGGCGATTCGGCCGACGACGGCTTCCGCGTCGAGACGGGCGATGCATCCTATCACGCCTGTCGGGTCGTCCTCGCGACGGGCTTTGCCGACGAACGACCCGACCCGCCGCTGCCTCCGACCGGCCGCGGACTGCACTACTGTCTGCTCTGTGATGCCTACATGTTCGTCGACGAACCGGTCTACGTGATGGGGGCCGGCGATGCTGCCGCACGCGTCGCGATGATTATGCTCAACTACACCGACGCTGTCGATCTGCTCACCCGGGGTGAGGACCCGTCTTGGAGCGACGAGACGGCGACGATGCTCGAGCACCATCCCGTCGACGTCGTCACCGCCGAAATTGCCGCCATGAACAAAAGCGACGACGGCTGGCTCGAGTCCTTCGAGTTCGCGGACGGACAGGTACGGGCCTACAGCGGCGGGTTCCTGATGTACGGCTCTGACTACCACGACGAGGTCGTCGAGGGACTCGACCTCGAGCGGACCGAGGACGGTGCCGTCGCGGTCGACGACTACGGCCGAACGTCGGTCGACGGCGTCTACGCAGTCGGTGACCTCACGCCAGGATACAGCCAGATTCCGATCGCGATGGGTGAGGGCGCAAACGCTGGCATCACGATCCACAAGGAACTGCGAGCGTTCCCGCGTTCGCTCGAGGAACTCGAGACCGACGGTCCCGTTACCGATGCGGATGTCCCAGCACTCTCCGCTGCACTCGCTGCGACGGCAGTCGAACACGAGGGCCACGCACACTCGCCGACAGAACCCGCCGACGAGTAGCGGCGGCCCCACCTCTTCGCTGCAGGGCCAACCCAGTCGTGTGGGTCAGTTCGACACAGCAGTCGACGGTTGAACCGGTAGTATAGTTTTGCCGCCCGGAACGATCGGGCGAATTCACCGCATCAGTCCAGGGAGTTCTCTTCACCAGCCGCTGTTTGCGGGGACAATCGCCCGGTTGCGGCAACTTCTGTACGTTCTTGCCGCTAGTTCGTCGCGGGTCGCTCGAAAGCCCCAATTATTCTGGCTGGTTGAAGTCTTAATATTGGACAGTTCGAGAGTTCTACTGTATGCCTGAGACCATTTCGGCAGCAGACCTACGAGACCGAATCGAAGCCAACGACTTCGACGTGCTCTTCGACACGCGAGCACCAGAAGACTACGAAGACTGGCGGATCGCGGAAGCAGAAAACGTCGAGTACTCCGGCAGTGACGACGAACTCGTCGGCGAGTTCGACCCCGACGAGTACGAGACAGACGACGACGTCGTCGTCACGTGTGCAAGCGGTCGGTCGGCCGGACTCTTCGCCGAGTCTCTCGAGGAGCAGGGATTCGAAAACGTCGCCCACGTCGAGAACGGGATGGAAGAGTGGAGCCTGGTCTACGACGTCGTCTCGATTTCGACCGAACGCGACGACCTCGAGATCCTTCAGCTGCAGCGTCGTGCGAAGGGCTGTCTGGGCTATCTCGTCGGCTCGAAGCGAACGGGGAAGGCTGCACTCGTCGACGTCACGCGTGCGACCGATGCCTTCGAAAGTGCCGCCGCCGAACGCGGCTACGAGATCGCACGCGTCTTCGACACCCACATCCACGCCGACCACATCTCCGCGGGCCGAGACCTCGCCGAGAAGTACGACGTACCCTACCATCTCGGTGGGCCCGCGAACACGCGTGATCCCGACTACGACTTCGACGGTCTGGAGCCAAACGAGACGGTCATGGTCGGCGACATCGCCATCAAGGCGGTTCATACGCCGGGCCACACCACCGGCATGACCTCCTACCTCGTCGAAGACGAGGCCCTGCTGACCGGCGACACGCTGTTCGTCGAGTCGATCGGTCGAACTGAACTCCAGTTCGCTGGCGACGACGCGAAAGACGGTGCCCGCGTCCAGTACCAGACGCTCCAGCACAAGATCGGAACGATGCCCGACCACGTCAAGATCCTGCCCGGGCACTTCTCGGTGACCGACTGTGGCGAGTACATCGACGTCGACCCCGGTATGCCGATGTTCTCGACCGTCGGCGACATCTGGGCGAAAAACGAGATCGTCCAGCTCGAGGAAGACGCGTTCGTCGAGCACATGTTCGACAACCTCCCGTCGAAGCCGCCGAACTACGAGAAAGTCATCGAGACGAACCTCGGTGTCTACGAACCCGACGACGAGGACGAACGCAACGAACTCGAGCTCGGACCCAACCGCTGTGCAGCCACCGAGGACAGTGCCGTTGCGGACGACTAACGCCGAAATACAGTCATCTATACGCACATGCTCGGAATCGAAGGTGGAGTGGCCGGCGCGGTTGCAGTCGTCGGTTTCATCCTCGTGCAGGCGATCGTCCTCTACGTCGCGTACGGCTGGCTCGAGTCGATCGCCAAGACAGTCCACGCCAGAACGGTGAACTGACCGATGGAGCTACTCGGACTCAGCCTGTCGCTGCTCGCGTTGTTCGTGAGCTTCGGCTTCATGGTCGGGGTTCTGTTCGGGTTCTTCGGGATGGGCGGGTCGTTCTTGATTACGCCCACCCTGTTGATCCTCGACTACCCCGCTTCCGTCGCGATCGGCAGTGGGCTGGCGTTTTACTTCGGCACCTCCGTCATCGCCGTGATCAAACACTACGATGTCGGGGAAGTCGACTACAGGCTCGGCGCGGTCCTGTTCGTCGTTCTCTCGATCGGGATCGAACTCGGCAGTCGGCTCGTGTTCGCTCTCGAGGCGCTAGGAGTCGCCGAACTCGTCACGGGACTCGCGTACATCTTCCTGCTTGCGGGGATCGGCCTGCTGTTCCTCCGGCGGGCCTACAACCTCGAGGACGACGATGACGACGGTGAGGACGTCGACGACGACAACATCCCGCCGATCGGCCAGAAGATCCAGTCGTATACCGTTCCTCCGATGATCTCGCTGACGTCCGGTGGTCGGGCCTCGCTGTGGACGATCTCTGGGGCGGGTGGCGGCGTCGGAATCGTCTCGGGACTGATCGGCGTCGGCGGCGGCTTCATCCGGATGCCGGCGATCCACTACCTGATCGGGACGCCACTGACCGCCGCCGTCGGGACGAGCCTGTTTGCCGGGCTCTTCTCGGGGGCCTACGGGACGTTCACCTACGGCATGTCTGGCAGCGTCGACCTCGCTGTCGTCTCGATGCTCCTCGTCGGCAGCGCCCTCGGTGCCAAGATCGGCTCGGCAGCGACGACGGTCGTCGAAGAGAACGACGTGATCGTCTACTTCGGGTTGATGATGCTGTTTGCCAGTGCGGGCATCGC